>NZ_BHVZ01000001.1:0-600000 GCF_003865035.1 Anaerotignum faecicola | reverse complement strand
CCCTCCAATCCGGCGGCGCATTATGAAACCACAGGCCCCGAAATCTGGGCAGATACCGATGGTAAGGTGGATATTTTCGTTGCGGGCATCGGCACAGGCGGCACAATCACAGGCGTAGGCAAATATCTGAAGGAAAAGAACCCTGCGGTGCAGATTGTTGCAGTAGAGCCGGCAGCCTCCCCCCTGCTGTCCAAGGGTGTTGCAGGCCCTCATGGGATTCAGGGGATCGGCGCAAACTTCGTACCCGATGTTCTGAATACAGATATTTATGATGAAATTGTTACTGTAACGAATGAAGATGCGTATGCGGCAGGCAGAAGCCTTGCGAGAGAGGAAGGTCTGCTGTCCGGTATTTCCGCAGGTGCGGCGGTACATGCGGCGAAGGAGATTGCAAAGCGCCCCGAAAATGCAGGCAAAAACATTGTGGTATTCCTGCCGGATACGGGCGACAGATATCTCTCCACTCCTATGTTCCAGGAATAATGGGAAGGGAACAGCGGCAATTCATACAGTTTATTGCGGCACTGACCATGCTGATTGACCACATCGGCATGGTTTTTTTTCCGAGTGCCATTGGCTTTCGTGCCATCGGGCGGCTTTCGTTTCCGTTGTTTGCCTTCGGCATTGCCGAGGGGGTGCGCTATACGCATTGCTTTTGGCGGTATTTCGGGCGAATTCTTCTGACAGCAGTCCTTTCTCAGCCGATTTATATGCTTCTGTTCGGCATCACACAGGGCAATCCCTTATTCATGCTGGCATGGGGTGCGGCGGCGCTGTATTTCTTTCGTCAGGGGAAAAAGACGGTTGCGGCGGTACTGCTTATCGGCTCTTATTTTGCTGACATGAGCTATGGCTGGTATGGTGTCTGGACGATTTTCTGCTTCGGGCTTTATGCAGAACGGGAAAGTCGCTGCTTTTACGGACAGCTGCTGCTGAATATTCTGTATGGCTTGAAAACAAGGGCATGGATTCAGCTATTGTCTCTCTTTTCCTTTGGCTTTTTGGATGGGAAATGGCGTGTGGCGGCGTTTTCAAAAAAACTGCCGCGTTATTTCTTTTATGTGTTTTATCCCCTGCATCTACTGGTGCTTTGGGGCATCAAGGCAGGAATCTCATAGTACATTTTTTGCCGAAACTGTGGTATAATTTTACTTAACCCATTTACCCAAAAGACAAAGGAGAACGATTTATGAAAAAAATGAAACGAATTCTGGCGGCAGGGCTGATGCTTCTTGCATTGGCAGGCTGCGGTACTTCCGACAATCAGGCGGCGGAATATCCTGCAATGGAGCCGCTGGATATCAGCAAGATGGAGCTGGCAACGGTGGAAAACGGCACGGCAAAATATCAGTATGATGCGGATGTTTGGACAACGGAGGGCGAGGTTGTAAACAGTCTGGTGTTATATGCAAGGGATACCGTTGGGACAGAGAAGCCGGTTGCCATCAACGTACAGATTGCAGGGGAGAGAAAGAAAGCCCTTGACGAGGATCTGATGAATCAGGTGCTGGAGCAGCTGGAAAAGAATGCTTCTCTGACGGTTGAGAAATGTGAGCTGCGCAGCTTTGACGGCAATCCTGTCATCTATATGGAAAATTCCTTCACCTTCAACGATGAGGTTATTGATCAGATGATTGAAAATGAGCTTTGGACAGAGGAGTCCTTGGAGCAGGCGGGCGGCAGAGAAACGATTCTTGCTATCCCCGATTCCCATTCCATTGTTGTGTATGGAATTCTGGATGGCAATCTGGTAATTTACGGCGGCACCTATTATGAGGATGCACAGAAGCAGGAAGTGCTGGATGCCATCAATATCATGTTACAGACAACAGAAATCGAATAAAAATCAAAAAACAAAAAAGAAAAAGGATAAATCCCGTTCTGAGATTTATCCTTTTTTGTATGCTGATAAAATTATAAAGGCTTCTGTAGCTCTCTGTTCTGCTTCCTTGCGTGGAAAAGTGCTTTCAGCACAACCGCAACGATAGGCCCTAAAATCAGCCCGAATACCCCGATGCACTTAAAGCCGAAATACATGGAGAACAGTGTCAGCAGGGGATGCAGCCCAATCTGCGTGCCAAGAATTTTCGGCTGTAGGATTTGCCGCGTTATTTGGATGATGCCATAAAGTGCCAGATAGCCGACGGAAAGGAAGGTATTTCCTCTGGTAAAGAAATAGATTGCGCCCGGCCAGAGGATGAACCCGCTGCCGAAGAAGGGCAGGGCATCGATAATAGCAATCAGAATACTCAGCAGCAGCGGATGAGGCGAATGCAGCACCAGCATCCCGATGAGAGTGACGATAAAAACAAAGCCCATCAGAATCAGCTGCGTTTTGAGATAGCCCAGGACAGAAGCCTTTAATTCCTGCTTTGTGGTATAGACGGAAAGCCCGAACAGCGGCGCAATATGAATTTCATACTGCCGGCGCAGCAGGTCTCTGTCCTTTGTGAAGAAATAAGCGGAAATCAGTGATACAAAAAACGCAATGAAAAAGCCGGAAACACCGCCAAGCTTGCCTGTTGCGCTGCCCTTGGGAACAAGGGAGAGCAGAAAGCCGGAGGAATCCGTTTGCAGGCTGGAGAAAAAGACCTGTAATGTCTTTGGCAGCCTCTGCGCAAGGGTATCAAACCGTGTCCAGAAATGTGCAAGCCCCGTTTCAAACAGGCTGATATAGTGCGGCAGATTTTCGGAAAGCTCCTTCAGCTTGGCAATCAGCCCTGTGCCGCTCCAGAAGCCGAGCAGTCCCAACAGGGCAAACAGCAGCAGAATCCCGATGATGGCACTGATGCCGCGGGGAATATGAAATTTCTGCAGGCGGTCTGCCAGAGGGTTAAACAGCAGGCTCAACAGCCACCCGATGAGGAATGGCAGGAAAATCCGAAAAAGATAGCGAAAGAACAGACAGCAGCCAAGCACCGCCGCAAGCAGCAGGACAATATCATGAATGGCTTGTTTATTTTTTTCGTAAAATGTCCACATAAAGATACCCCCTTCAGGGAAGGAAAAATTTTTCTTTTCTTCATTATTATAGCACAAAAAAAGAATAGGAATTTCATCTTTACCGTTTTTTAAAAGAATGTTAACTTTTTCGACAAAAAATTCTTTTTTTGTGTAAGTTGATGGTTGCGTGTTTGTTTTATGTAGTGTACAATATCCATAATAAAAATGTATACAGTATAGAAAAAACGGGAGGCTACACCGTGAGAGAAATACGACTGAAGGCAAGAGCAAAAATCAATTTAACCCTGGATGTGACAGGCAAAAGGGAGGACGGCTATCATCTTCTGGAAACCATCATGCAGACGGTAGCACTGTATGACGGTATCTATATGAAGAAGCTGGAAAAGCCCGTAATCAAGCTGAAAACCAACCTGCCATGGCTGCCGACGGATGCGCGCAATCTGGCGTGGAAGGCGGCAAACCTGATGCGGGAGACCTTCGGCATAAAGGAGGGTGTGTTTATTGAGATTGATAAACGAATCCCCGTTGCGGCAGGGCTTGCCGGCGGCAGTACGGATTGTGCGGCTGTTCTGGTGGGCATGAACCGCCTGTTTGGTCTGGGGCTTTCCGAAGCACAGCTGGAGGAAGTGGCGGGCAGATTGGGTTCGGATATCCCTTACTGCATCCGTCGCGGCACAGTTTTGTGTGAGGGAGTCGGCGAGGTGATGACAAATGTCGCACATCCTTGTCCGGATTGCTATGTGGTATTAGCAAAGCTGCCCGTCAGCGTTTCCACAGCTTCTGTTTATAAGCAGCTGCGCTGGCAGGAAATCGAGCAGCACCCCGATACAAAGGCAATGCTCAAAGCCATGGAAGAGAAAGATGTGGCAAAGATGGGAAAGCTGCTTTCCAATGTTCTGGAAACCGTGACCATTGAGCTGCATCCAAGAATCGCAAAAATAAAAGCACGTTTGATGGAATTAGGGGCGGAGGGTGCCCTCATGAGCGGCAGCGGTCCAACGGTGTTTGCCCTGTTTACGGACAGAGCAAAGGCAAGAAAGGCGGCGGCTCTGGTGAAACGGGAGTTTGCCCTGAAGGATTGCTTGGCAACAAGAACCTATCGGGTACGAAGAGAGCTGAGAGGAGAACATAATAATGACCGAAACAAAATTCAACATCAATACAAATGAGTATTTACCGTTGCGAGATGTCGTATTTAACACACTGAGGGATGCGATTCTGACAGGCAAGCTGGTTCCCGGAGAAAGACTGATGGAAAATCAGCTGGCGGAAAAGCTTGGCGTAAGCCGTACTCCTGTCAGAGAGGCACTGCGTATGCTGGAACTGGAAAATCTGGTAGAGTTGGTGCCCAGAAAGGGCGCGCAGGTGCTGGATATGACAGAAAAGGATATCGTAAATATTCTGGAAATCAGAAGCGCGCTGGAAGGGCTTGCAACCTCTCTGGCTTGTAAGAAGATGACAAAGGAATGTTTGCAGCAGCTGAAAAATATGGAAGTGGATTTTGAACGCGCGGTTGCGGAAAATGATGTAGAGCGTTTTGTGGATATTGACGAAGATTTCCATGATGTGATCTTTCAGGCAACAGAAAACGATAAGCTGATTCAGATGTTCCGAAACCTGAGAATCCAGCTGTATCGTTACAGAATGGCACAGGCGAAGAACGATAATTCCATGTCCACCATCGTGGCACACCACAGAAGTATTCTGCGTGCGCTGGAAAATCATGACAGCGAGGAAGGCGCAGCAGTGGCACAGGGACATATCAAATACCAGACAGAATCCATTCTGCGTTTTATCAAAAATAAATAAGACAATATAAGCCTCCCCTGCGGAGGCTTTTTTTGATGCAAACGAGTTTCTGCGGAAGGGCTTATCTTACAGTTTCGTTACAGAAAAACGGAAATTTTGCCTTTTGCTTGCAATCTTCCTGTGGATATCATAAAATAAAAGCATCAGTTGTCAGAATTTGAAGAAATAAGGGGGAAAACCCATGGCGGATACATTGTTCCCGAAACGGGAGGAGCGTGTGCCCTATGGCAGCGGAACACCTGCCAAACGGGACAGAAAAAATATAAAGGGCAAAAAAACAGGCAGAACGAACCGCAATAAGCCCACAGAAAAAAAGCGCGGCAAAAAGGACGGCAAAAAGCTGAACCGCAATGCACTTTATCTGATTGGGATTATAGTGATTTTATTCATCGTGTTTCTCTTTGTGCGCAAAAACGGCTCTGCGGTTTATATCGCGGATGAGCAGGTCGGGATTCTGGAAACCAGAAAGGTAACGGCGAAGGAGCTGACTGCCACACTGGAAAGTCAGCTGGAGGGTATTGTCGGCTCGAAGGTGCAGATTAATGAGAAAATCAAGGTAGAGGGCATCCATATCGGCTTCAAGGAGAAAAAGGATGTCTGCACGATGGAGCATTTGCTGCCGAAAATGCGCAGCAAGGTAACGTATAAGGTGGAAGCGGCGATTATTACAGTGGATAGTGAAAAGGTTGCCATCCTTGCAAATGAAAAAGCGGCGAATGCTGTGCTCAAGCAGGTGCAGACCGACCTTATGCCCAAGGAGGGCGTTGCGGAGGATGCGGAAATCAGCTGGCAGGAGGATGTTGAGGTTGTGAAGGAATTTGTGGATTCCACGCAGATTCTGGAGCAGGAGGATGCCGTGAAGGTATTGGAATCCACTACAGAGGCAACCCAGAGTTATACCGTTCAGTCCGGCGATGCGCCGTATCTGATTGCAAATGAATTTAAAACAACGGTGGAAAAGCTGAATCAGCTGAATGAAGGCGCAAATCTTACCGGCGGGATTCGTGTAGGGCAGGTTATCAATGTGCCGGTACAGAAGCCGAAGATTTCCGTAAAAACAGTGGAAACACAGGTGCTGACGGCAGTGGAGCCAAAGACCTACCAAACCCAGTATGATGATACCAAGCCTTCGAGTTATCAGAAGGTCATCCAGCAGGGCAAGGCAGGGCAGAAGAAAAGCACCATCCGCATTACGCGTATCAACGGTGAGGTGACGGAGGAAAAGGAAGTGGATAAGGAAATTATCCAGGAGGCTGTGCCCGAAATCATCGTCAAGGGAACACAATAAAAAAATAGCGAAAAAAAGAGGGTCGTTCCGCAGATTTCTGCTGCGGAACGGCTTTTTTGTGGTAATATATTGATATCGAAACAGTACATATGAAAAAAAGGAGGGGGATTCCTATGGGTATTTCTTTTTCTCTGAAAGGAGATTTTATCAAAAAGGACGAGGTTTTTGCACTGCAAAAGGAGGTGGAGCGTTGTCATTATGCGCTTCATGAAAAAACAGGCAAGGGCAATGATTTTTTAGGCTGGGTGGATTTGCCCGTAAATTACGATAAGGAAGAATTTGACCGCATCAAAAAGGCGGCGGCACGCATACAGGCAAACAGCGAGGTGCTGATTGTCATTGGTATCGGCGGCTCCTATCTGGGGGCGAGAACGGCGCTCGATTTCATCAAGACCCCGTTTTATAATGAACGAAAAAAAGACACCCCCGATATTTATTTCGTAGGGAACAACATCAGCTCTGCCTATCTGAATGATGTTCTGGCAATTCTGGGAGACAGGGACTTTTCCGTCAACGTCATTTCCAAATCCGGCACGACTACGGAGCCTGCGATTGCCTTCCGCATTTTCAAGCAGCTTCTGGAGAAAAAATACGGAAAGGCAGAAGCCGCAAAACGTATTTTTGCCACAACCGACCGCGCAAAGGGCGCGCTGAAGGGCATGTGCGACAGAGAGGGCTACGAAACCTTTGTCATCCCCGATGATGTCGGCGGACGCTTTTCCGTACTGACCCCTGTCGGGCTTTTACCGATGGCAGCTGCCGGTGTGGAGCTTGATGCTGTGATGCAGGGTGCGGCGGATGCAAGAGAAAAATACAGTAACCCCGATTTAAAGGAAAATGACTGCTATCAGTATGCCGCACTGCGCCATTTGTTCTATCAGCAGGGCAAAACGGTTGAAATTCTGGCAAATTATGAGCCGCATCTGACCTCCTTCGGGGAATGGTTCAAGCAGCTTTTCGCCGAAAGCGAGGGGAAGGAGCATAAGGGCATTTTCCCTGTGGCGGCGAATTTCTCAACGGATTTGCACTCCATCGGGCAGTATATTCAGGATGGCCTCAGGTGCTTCTTTGAAACGGTGCTTTGGGTGAAAACGCCGAAATCTGCCGCAGTGGTGCCATTTGATGCACAGGATGAGGATGGGCTGAATTTCCTTGCGGAAAAGGAAATTCATTTCGTCAACAGCAAGGCATTTGCAGGCACAATGCTCGCCCACATGGACGGCGGCGTACCCAATCTGGTGATTGAGCTGGATAAGATGGACGCTTATCATTTTGGGGCGTTGGTTTATTTCTTTGAAAAGGCAGTCGGCATCAGCGGCTATCTTCTGGATGTAAATCCCTTTGACCAGCCGGGGGTTGAGGCGTATAAGAAAAATATGTTTGCGCTTCTGGGAAAACCGGGCTACGAGGACAGAAAAGCCGAACTGGAAGCAAGACTTTAAGACAAAAAAAGAACTTCTCAAAATAAAAATGAGAAGTTCTTTTTGATTGCCGAAAATGGTTAAAACAGCTGTGCCAATAAAGCGGTGCAAAGTGCATCATCCAATTCGAGCAGACTTTTCCTTCCGTCCGCGAAGGAAACGGAAATTTTATGATTGCCCTTGACCTCGCTTTCGATTTTGTGGGCGGCAACCATTTTTTTATTGAGAATAATCATATTGCCGAGGTTGATGGATAAAACCACCTTGCCGCCGGAATGCATAATTTTGCCGCCGATATAGTCGCCTGCGATAACCTTATTTTTTGCGTCTAGGATACCCATGAAACACCCTCCTTGATTTTTTTTCGCTTTTTTCTTACAAAATAGCATTTTTGGTGAAACTTGGCAAGCAAAAGCTTCGTCAAATATTGGATGCCAAGCGGTTTTGTTTACTTTTGCGGCACTTTCTAGTATAATCGAAGAAGAATAGAATGAAGAATAAGACTTTCCGAGGGGGAGAGGACACTATGGACAGAAAAATTCTGATTGTCGATGATGAGAAAAACATCGTCGATATCATTGCGTTTAACCTGAAAAAGGAGGGCTATACCGTCATCACGGCGGCAGATGGGGAGGAAGGCGTACAGAAAGCCATGGAGGAAAATCCGGATCTGATTCTGCTGGATATTATGATGCCGAAGATGGATGGCTACGAAGTCTGCAAAAAAATCAGAGAAAAGAAAAATACCCCGATTATCATGCTGACGGCAAGAGCCGAGGAGCTGGATAAGGTGCTGGGGCTGGAGCTGGGAGCGGATGATTATGTGACCAAGCCCTTTGGTGTCAGAGAGCTGATGGCAAGGGTGAAGGCGAACCTCAGAAAATCCGTTGTGCGCGAGGAGACTCCCGAACAGGCACCTGCCGGTAAGGGGAATTTTGGCAAGCTGGATATCAACCCCGATCGGTATGAGGTGCGGAAGGATGGGCGGATTATTGATCTGACCGTCAGAGAATTTGAGCTTCTGAAATACCTTTCCGCGCAGAAGGGGCAGGTTTTTTCCAGAGAAACGCTTCTGGAGAAGGTCTGGGGCTATGAATATTTCGGCGATGTGCGGACAGTGGATGTCACCATTCGCCGTTTGCGTGAAAAAATCGAGGATGACCCCGGCAAGCCGGTTTATATCCTCACAAAAAGAGGCGTAGGGTATTATTTTGACTGCTGAGAAAAGCGAGGGATTAGCTTTTGCGAATGCGAAGTATTAAATGGAAGTTAATTATCATGTATCTGGGGCTGGTGCTGATTGTGATGATTGTCAGCGGCACCTATATCCTGCTCAGCCTGCGAAATATCGAGATTGATAAATCCAGACAGGAGCTGGCAACCTATGCGGAGAGAATCAATGAACAGGTGATTGAGGGCGGCAAGGATGAGGAATTTCAGGAGAAGCTCTTAAAAACCGTATCAAATGCCGTCGGCATACAGGGCAATATTCTCAATACGGATGGGGAGACGATTGCCTCCACCACTGTAACGGAGGCACCCTATCCGGTTTATACGGATCAGGCGATTATTGCGGCAATGAACGGCATGACCTCCTTTTCCACACAGAAAAAAAGCACCGATTCCTTCGGGCTTCTGCGTGAATGGATGAGCTATGCCACACCTGTGCAGACGAGCGGGACAACCCCCTCCTATATCATCTATACCAGATTGGACGCAAGCGATATGCAGACCAGTCTGGATAAAACCACGCAGACGATTGTTGCGGCGGTTATGATTGCGCTGTTTCTGGCGGCAGTGATGGGCTATGTTTTTGCACAGACACTGACGGGCCCGATTCTTGCGCTGACAACGGGCGCGAAAAATCTGGCAGAAGGGAATATGGATCAGAGCCTAACGGTGCGCAGCAATGATGAAATCGGCCAGCTGACCAGCAGCTTTAACAACATGGCGGCGGAGCTTTCCAAGAATATGTCGGAAATTTCAAGAGAGAAAAATCGTCTGGAAATTCTCCTGCATAATATGAGTGACGGCGTGATTTCCTTCAGTAAGGACGGCGAGCTGATGCTTGCCAATGCGGCGGCAGAGGGGATGCTTGGTCTGGAAAAAATAGAAATGAATTTTACGGAATTTATCCGTGCGTATGATATCAGCTCCTCTGTCTATCTGGATATGGGAAATGAGCCCTCTAAGAAGGTGATTTTCCCTGTCGGCAAGCAGTTTATCAATGCGAATTTCTCTCCTTATTACGATAAAAGGGGCGAGGTCGAAGGTGTGGTTGTTGTTTTGCAGGATATCACAGAGCAGAAAAAGCTGGACGATATGCGAAAGGAATTTGTGGCGAATGTGTCGCATGAGCTGCGAACACCGCTGACAACCGTAAAAAGCTATACGGAAACCCTTCTGGACGGTGCTATGGAGGATGCGGAGATTGCGCAGGAGTTCCTTGGCATCATTAACAGCGAGGCAGACCGTATGGCATTTCTGGTGCGTGATTTGCTGCAGCTGACGCGTTTTGATAATAAGCAGGTGCGTTTGGATATTACGAAAATCGAAATGAATGAATTTCTCAGCATGACTGTCCGCCAGAACAAAATCCATGCGGAAGCCAAGCATCAGACGCTGACCTTTGAGCCGTATGAGCATGAGGTTGTTGTTTTCGGTGACAGAGACCGCGTGGGGCAGGTGGTGAATAATATTGTGACCAATGCCATCAAGTACAGCTTAGAGCAGGCGAGCATCCGCATCTTCATTACGGAGGAGGAGCAGTTCTATAAGATTCATGTGAAGGATACGGGCATGGGCATCACAAGAGAGGATTTACCCCGTATTTTTGAGCGCTTTTATCGTGTGGATAAGGCGCGCAGCCGTGCCATGGGCGGCACAGGTCTGGGGCTTGCCATTGCGAAGGAAATTATGGAAAGCCACGGCGGTAAGCTGACGGCAGAAAGCGAATATGGCAAGGGAACAACGATGATTATGTGGTTCCCGAAGGAACGCCCGATTCTGGAATATGAAAGGGAGGAACAGAAGGCATAATATTACGCCGAAATACAGGAGAAAACAGCACCTCAGACAAATGGCTTAACCGCGGCGCGCTTGTCTGAGCAGATTGTTATAGAACTGTAAGGGCGTTGTAACATAATTGTAATCTTCGTGCGATATAATCATAGTAGACAGAAAGCAGAAATTTCCATACAATAGAATGGAAAGGCTTTTCCGAATATGACGAGATTGCAGAGGAGGTGACAGGAATGAAAGCATATAGAAAAAAACTCATTGGTCTGGCTTTGGCGGCAGTGTTTTCTTTTTCTCCTGTCAGTGTATTTGCTTCCTCGGTGAATATTACAAGTGGGCTGCAAATCGGCGGCGATGAGGTGGAATGTACCTTTGACAGTAGCCGAATCCTCTATGGGGAAGCGAAGCCCGGCACGGATATTACTTTTACGGTATCCAAAATGGATCGTTTCGGCAATATGGTCGAAACCCACAGAGAAACCGTAACTGTCGGCTCTATGGGGCTGTTCAGCGAAACCCTGCCCCTGAGCAGAGGGAATAACTATATTTCCTTTGCAGCAGAGGGAGAAGCTAAGACCACAACGGTCATCAAGCAGGTGCCCCAACAGGTAAAAAGTCAGCTGCAACGGATGATTGCGCTGCCCGGCATGGGTGCGAAAAAATAAAAAATCAGATGAAAATAAATTGAATAGAAAAAGCGGTGAGATCAAATGAAAGTATACAGGATTACAAATTTTATCATTGTTGCTTTGGTCATAACTGCGATTTATCAGACAGGAGAGTTATGGCTGGAAGGAACAAGCGGCCATAACTTTTTTTATGCCCTGGCGAAGCAGCTGAGCTTCGGCAAGGAGGAGGCGGATGGGGATGTCCTTCTTGCTACCCGTTATGCGGTTGGGGAGGGCGAAGGTACCTTTTCGGTCTATTATCCAGATAATGTGGGGAATAGTACGCTTCTGGAAACGGCGAATAAGGCTCTGGGGGAGATTCTGTCCCAAAGTGGCGCATTCCCTCAGAAAACAACCGCTGATTGGAAAAAAATTTTGGCGGCGCGCTGCATTGTCATGCAGTATGATTTTATGATTGCTTCGGAGGAATATCTGGAAAATTATAAGGATCTGAAAACAGACCAGAAGCTGGAGCAGTTCGATTATATCACGATTGTGCCTGCCAGAAGGAGCGGCGAGGAAAGCTACGCCTATTTCGTCAATTCCGATACGAATGAATGTGTCGCGTTTCATTGCGAGGGCGGCGGCGCGTCTGTCGCGCTCTATGATTCTCTGATGGCGGATGACGGCGATATGCGCTATATCTCCACAGGGCAGCGCACCAGTGCATCGGTGCTGTGGCGCAATATGTTTTTGCCCCAGTGGGCATATCTGCCCTATGAATATGCTGCTCTGGAGCAGGAGTTTGCCTTTGAAAAGGATGGCGAGCCGAGCCGTGCCGCATTGGAAAATACGGTGAAAAATTTCTTCCGCAATTTCTCTGTGGACTGGAGCGAGCGTGACGAGGACGGGACCTATACTTTCAGTGACAGCGAAACGGTTGTCAAATACTATCCGGATGTGCGGATTCTGGAGTATTACAGCTATGAAAACTACGCCGGCAATGACAGAACAGGCCTGCTTGAGGGTTATCAGATTTGCTGTAATTTCCTGAAAAATGATGATTCCCTGCAAACGGATATTTATCTGGCGGATATCGAGCGTACCATCAATAATGAGGTTGTGTATTATTTTGATTATGCAGTGGATAACCTGCCGGTGAATCTTTCGCAGAATGTGAAGGATCGTATCGGTGCATCTCATGCCATTAAGGTAACGCTGCGAAATCAGGCGGTCAAGGAATACCGTCGCTATGCGGTCAATTTCAGCGAAGCCGCAGAGAAAAATCAGAAGATTAACGTCCAGTTCATCGATGCACTGGATGATGCAAATAAGACCTATAAGTCCGTTGTCGAGGATAAGGATATCACCGATGTTAAGAATATTGCATTGGGCTATCATGTGGATTTGACGGGTGATATCCGCCTGAAATGGTTCGTTACCCTCTATGAGTATACCTTCGTGGTGGATACGGAGCAGGAAAAGGATTTAACGGGCGTAACGGCAGGAGAATAAGCGATAAAGGAAATATGCAGAAAAAACTATGCAGAAGAAAGGAGGAAGGGCATGGAATGGAGCAATGCAAAAAAGTTTGTGATTGTTTTGCTGGTACTGCTGAATGTACTTCTGGCAGGGCTGAATTATAAACAAAATCGGGAAAACACCATGACGGCGGCACAGGAGCGTTCCATCTTTGAGGTGCTTTCGCGAAACGGCATCACCATGTATACCGACCTTCTGACGGAGCATCCGCCCATGTCCCGTCTGGCGGTGGAGCTGCCCTCCTATAATAAGGAAACGCTGGAGCGGCTGTTTTTCGGCAGTGCGCGCACAACCGCTTCTACAAAGGGCGGCGAAACGGTCTATCAGGGGAAACAGAGCAGCCTGACCATGAGCGGTGCGCGCGGTGTCTGGGAAACGAAAGCCGTGAAAAGCGGCAAGGGCGAGATGACCAAGACGGAAGCCCTCAGAGAAGCGCAGAAATTCATTGATAATACGGAGCATTTCTTCGGCAGCTATGGCGATGCTATTATTGCGGAGGAGAGCGAGGGCTTTCGGGTGAATTTCTTCGGGCAGTATAAACGGGAGAAGGTTTTTGCGAATTATTTCTCCTTTTTCGTCACCGCCGATGGAATTCAGAAAATCACCTTCAATTATTACCCTGTGCGCGGCTATACGGGCGAAAAGCAGGATTTAAGCTATGCGGATGAAGCCCTGCTTGCCTTCATGCGCGAATGGAAAAAGGGCGAGCATGCGGAGGAAGCAACCATTGACCGCATGGAGCTTGGCTATGCACGGATGGAAAGCAATACTGCGGCGGATGGCGTTGCCTCGATCAATCTGGAGCCATGCTACCGCATTTATCTGATGGATGAGGAAAAGCCGTATCTCATCAATGCGTATACCTGTCAGATTTTAAATCAGTAAAACGAAAGGCAGTGAACCAACCCAAACGGGACGTTCACTGCCTTATCTTATTTTTTCTGCATTTCCTTCAGTGCCTTTTCATACAGGTCATAATGCTTTGTCAAATCTGCATCGCCATAGTAATAGTCCAGTTCCAGAAGCGTCTGCCCCGAAACCAGATATAGCCTTGTATGATTTTTACCCTTTGCCAGAAGGGCGTAATCAAACGGTGTATCCTCCAAAGCCGTAGTTTCATAGGTTTCATAAGCACGACCCAGATATTCTTTAATATATTCCTTCGGGGAAAGGAAGGGCGCAAGCCTGCGATATTCCACCCAAAGCACCGATTCATACGGTCTGCCTGTAGCATCTGTTTTGTCCGAAATCCGCCCTGCTTGATTATAGGCAAGGTCAACAGGAGAGCCGAAGGTCGGATAGGAGTTGACCAGATTTGCTTCCCGCTCCCACCAGTCCTCCTTGGCATTGCCGTCCCGCTGATAATAGCTGTCCACAGCGTAAAAATCAGGATCGTTTTCCAGTTCCGCCAGAGAAATCATCGGCAGGGGCTGCTTTACCTCTGCAATCGGTCGGTCGGAAAAAGAGAATACATTGGGCAGAAACGGCAGGAAGATGAATGCAATTATCCCGAGCATCCAGACCTGATACAGCCGATGCTTCCGCCGCAGGTGGGGTGCCTGCCAATCGGTCGGCTGATGGTGCGGCTCGCCTGCCGCAAGAGAGCTTTGCAGCTTGATGGCACCGCGGTTGCGCTGTCCGGCAAATATGGCAAAAACTAAAATAAGAGGATTACAGAAGGGGTTGGCGAAACCCTCTACCCAGTCATAGGTGGTCTGTCTGTGCAGAACGAAAATATAAGCCGCAATCAGCACAACAATAACCAGTAGTTCTGCATAGATGCTGTTGAAGAATTTGTTTCCCTTCAAATTGTCGGGATAATATGCACCTTCCTCCTCCGGTGTGGCAAAGTAATCCGCTGTGCCTTCCTCTGCGGCATAGACATAAAAACGGTTCAACCCACAGACAAAGCTCCAACCCTTTTCCCTATGCTGTGCATTCCGTTCCTCTGCCTGGCTTTCGTCCAAAGCAGGGAAAATAGCATCCTGCTTCGGCTCCATGCGGAAAAGCAGACGCTTTTTCTCGCCCTCTATGAAGGTCGCAAAGAGGGCATTTGCCTTCTGCACATGCAGTCCCTCTGCGGAAAGGTCGGAAAACCAACTTTCCAGTGCATCAATTTCGTATGGCTCTGCGGGGAGCAGCTTTCTTTTGCATTTCGTCATGGAATGTCCTCCTCTTGATGTTTTCGGTTATTCCTGTATGGTGTAGTCCTGCTCCAGCAGGGGCAGAAAGGCACTCAGAGAATCGACCAATCTGTTCTCGCCGCGGTAGCGCACAATCAGAAGGCGGTTGCCCTTGCGAAGCGTCAGCATCTGGCGTTGCATCTCGCTTGTTTCCTGATAAAAATATCCCTCGTCAAAGGAATCAGAGGAAAGCACCAATGCCTGCTCTGCCGTTGAGGGAAGGAAGGCATCGGGAAATGTGCCGTTTGCCCCTAAGGTCAGAAACGCCTGCTCCGTCAGGAAGGAGGGGCGCACCTCTAAGAGCATGGTATCCATTGAGTTGGAATCGCCCATCTCGAACGTTTGGAAAAGCAGGGGTGCAAAGAGTGTTGGCTCGGAATAGAGGCTGATTTCGGTATCGGAGGCACTTTTTGTGATTTCTTCCATCGGCACATAAGGCAGAGGAGAAACCGAAACGGCAGCCTTCTCCTGTGTTTCGTCCGGTCTAAAAGCAGAATAGATGTCCGAGAGGGGGGGCAGGAGAAGTGTGATACCCAGAATCGCGTAAATGAGATTGCTGATTCTTTTGAGCTGCAGCTTTTTGGTGTAATCCTTCTCATGCGAGATGGGAAGTCCTTGCTCCAAGCTTGTTTTCAGCCTTTTGAGCAGACGCAGCTCATAGAAATTGAAAACAGCGAGAAGGAGGAAGAGGATTGGTCCATAAAACTCCAAAACCCAATTCGGGTCTATGATATTTCGACCTAAATAATGCCATGTAAGTAGCCCTAAGCCGACGAAAAACAGAGTGCCGAGAACCATGCCTGCAAGATAAAGATAGCGTTCCTCTTGATAAAGCTCCTCAATGTTTTTCTTCTGTACGGCAGGGTCTGTGTAAGGCTCTTGGGGATGCTCCGTGATATTCGCCAGAAGATAGCCCTTGGAGCGGTAGGTACAGATAAATTCCCAACCAAGCTGATGATATTCCTCCAGCTGCTTTGCGGTAGGTTGGGTATCGAAATAGCGCGGAATGGCAATGCGGTAGCTTCTTTTTTGCGGTTCTGCCTGCTGAAATTTTACCTTTTCGCCCCGAAAGTCAACGGGAATCCATCCGTCCTCCGCCATGTCAGACAGCCATGTTTCCATTGCCGCAAAATCGAAGGTTGTCGCAGGTGTCAGCTTTCGTTTATATTTCATGAGTGCGCCCCCTTTTTACCGAAAAATGTCCTTTTTTCCAGTATAGCAAAGGCGAAAAATGGATGTCAACAAGACACGAATATTGTAAGAAAGTCTTAAGAATTGCAAAGAAAAAAGAGTATCCTCTCAGCGAAAGATACTCTTTTCGGCGGTTATTTTTCTTGGCACTCCTTGCAGATGCCATAAAGAATGAGCTGTTCACATTCCACATCAAAATCCAAATCCGGCACAAGCTTTCTTGCAACCTCTGTCAATGCGTCTATGTGCAAATCATCCACTCTGCCGCAGATACGGCAAACCGTATGCGGATGACACCGCACCACAGCATCATAGCGGGAGCTTGACTCGCCCACGTTCAATTCCTGCACCAGACCAAGCTGCTTGAAAAAATCAAGCGTTTTATAGACCGTAGCAAGGCTCATGGTGGGGTTGGTCGATTCCAGTGTTTTATAAATCATTTCCGCATTCGGATGCGCGGTGGTACCCAAAAGCATATTATAAACGGCAATACGCTGTGGGGTGACCTTCAGCCCTTTTTCTCGCAAAAGCTGCGCAGTTTCCTTCATACAAATACACCCCTTTTATAAATGATAACTATTGTTATTTAATAATAATACGGGTTCTTATTTATGTCAATAGAAAATATACCAAAATACAAGGAGTTCTGCAAATTTCCTCCGGAAAGGGGGAGTTGTTTTTTGCAAACGGGTATGCTATGCTAATTTGCAGAAGAAAGGAATGATTTTTTATGCACATTGTTTTGTTGGAGCCGGAAATTCCCCAGAACGCAGGCAATATCGCGCGTACCTGCGCAGTGACAAATTCCGTCCTGCATCTGATTAAGCCTCTGGGCTTTTCCGTTGAGGATAAATATCTCAAGCGTGCAGGTCTGGATTACTGGAAGCTTCTGGATATCCGCTATTATGAAAATTTCGAGGACTTCTGCGAAAAGAACCCCAATGCGAAAATCTGGATGGCATCCACAAAGGCGCGCCATATCTATACCGATGTGACCTACGGCGAAAATGATTATATCATGTTCGGGAAGGAAAGCGCCGGCATCCCCGAAGAAATCCTTATGGCACATGAAGCAAATACCATCCGCATCCCTATGCTCGAAGCGGCAAGAAGCCTGAATCTTTCCAATTCCGTTGCCATTATTATTTATGAAGCCATGCGGCAGCAGGGCTTCCCCGGCATGCTGATGGAAGGGCAGCTGCACCACCATAAATGGTAAGAAAAAAACGACCCGAAATTTTTTTCGAGTCGCTTTTTTTTATTCGCCTTTTTCTGTTTCTTCTTGCATTTCTTCTATCGGCATATCCTCCATCGGCATTGCATCCGTTGGCATTTCCTCCTCCGGCATTTCCTCTGCGGGGGGCGCAGGGGGTTCGGTTGCAGGGAAGGTGACAAATGCCTTGAACAAATCGCCTTCGATTTCCAGAGAGAAGGTTCCTTTCTGCAAGCCGACAAGAGATTGTGCGATATTCAGCCCCAAGCCGCTTCCCTCTGTGTGACGGGAACTGTCTCCGCGCACAAACCGCTCCATCAATTCCTCCGCAGGAATATTGAGCGCATCTCTGCTGATATTCTTCATGGAAAGAATCACGGTATCCTTCTCTTTTTTGATGTCGATATACACTCTCGTGTGCGGCTGCGAATATTTGCAGGCGTTGCTCAGAAGGTTGCTCAGCACGCGCCACGTCAGGTTGCCGTCCACCATGGCAAACAGAGGGGTATCTCCGCCGTTGATGACCGCCTCCAGATGGGCGTTTTCCAGCTTTTCCTCATATTCTGCAACTGCCTGCGCCGCCAGCTCGCCCATATCCGTCGGGGCAAGCTGTACCTTGAGGTTGCCTGTCGAAGCCTTGGAGGCCTCAACCAAGTCCTCGGTCAGCTTTTTCAGCCTGCGGGATTGTCTGTCCAGAACCTCAATATATTCCGCCGCCTGTCCATCCAGATTTTCCTTTTTCAGCAAATCCACATAGTTGATGATAGAGGTCAGCGGTGTTTTGATATCATGGGAAACATTTGTGATGAGCTCCGTTTTCAGATGCTCGCTTTTCATTTTCTGCTCTAATGCGATGGAAAAGCCCTTGGAAATGCTGTTCAGGTTTTTCCCATGCGCGCGAAAGAGGGGGAACATCCGCTGTGTGTTGATTTTGTAGTTCAGGTTGCCCTTTGCCAACTCCTCGCCGCCGTTTTTCAGCTCCTGCATCTGTGATGCCATGGAGCAGAATACCAGCAGCAGTGCAAAGCTGAGTACAATCGCCCCAAAGCCGCCCATGGTATAAAATGCGGAAATCACAAGCCATGCCACTGCAATCTTCCATGTAGCGGAAATGGATTTGATGGCATCGCAGACGGTTGAAAAAACAGCCGCAAGCATCTTCCAGCAGAAGCGAATGACCTGATAGGCAATCGTGTGCTGATAAAAATATCTTCCCAGCTTCAGACGGGTCACGCAGGTCAGAAGCGTCGCCAGTCCCAGAATGGCGAGAATGATTGAACCAATTACTACAAAGGAAAGCGCCCCCGTATCGGCAAGGGGATTGCGGCCCTCCAGAATAAGGAACAGAATTGCCAGCGAAATCGGGCAGACGATGGCAAAATACAGATCCAAAGGGATTTTATCCTGCAAATTTGGAACGATTTCATCCGTATCCGGCCGATGCCCTGCCGCGCACAGAAGATAAATCACCGAAATGGCAAACAGAAGCAAGCTGATCACCAGAATCGGCAGAAGTGAGCCGCGCATCCCGTAAAGCTTCGTCAGCATCCCTGTATCAAGATAAGGATGGGCTAGCTTCAGCTCTGCAAGGCTGCTGCTGTAAAAGTCATAGCCGTTTGCCAGAAAGATACCGATACCGTCGAAAAAGGCGGTGATGCCCGAAAGCACTGCAATAAAGCAGGCAACCACCTTCATGCCGAGGGTATAGGAAAGCTTTGTCATTGTTTCGCCTCCTTCTCGATTTTGTACCCCAGACCCCAGACTACCTTGAGATAACGGGGGTTCGAGGGGTCAATCTCAATTTTTTCGCGCAGATGACGGATATGCACAGCAACCACGCTGCCGGAGCCGCAGGCATCCTCATTCCAGATGCGTTCATAGATTTGCGTGGAGGAAAAAACTCTGCCGGGGTTTTCCATCAGCAGCTTGAGAATGTTGTATTCGCTTGGCGTTAAGCTGACAACCTCGCCGTCCACCGTGACGATTTTCGATTCATCATCCATTTCAATGCCGCCGTTTGTCAGATGAGAAGCCTTCTTCGCCATGCCGCCCAGAGAGGTATAGCGGCGCAGCTGCGAACGCACCCTTGCCAGCACCTCAATCGGGTTGAAGGGCTTTGTGATGTAATCATCCGCCCCGATATTCAGCCCCAGAATCTTGTCGCTGTCCTCACTCTTTGCGGTCAGCAGAATAATGGGGATGTTCGAGGTTTCTCTCAGCTTCACCGTTGCGGCAATCCCGTCCATCTGGGGCATCATGATATCCATCAGAATCAGATGAATGTCATGCTTGGCAACGATATCCAGAGCCTCCTGTCCGGTGTAGGCGGTGAAAATGTTGTAGTTTTCCGTGGATAAATAAATCGACAAAGCGGATACGATATCCTTTTCGTCATCGCAAATCAAAATGTTATACATGGTGCTGCACCTCCGTCATGCTGTGATTCTATCTTACCGAAACGATTTTAAGAAAATCGCAGGGAAATATTTAAGTTTTCCTTAATCCTTGCGGATTCTTTAAGGAAAGTGTAACATATTTCGCGCCTTTTGGGGAGAAGAAGTAGAAATCGTAAGATTTTCTTAAATATTTTCGGGGATTGTTGTCAGACCTCGGGTTTTCTGCTATGCTGAAAAGAAAAGGGGGGGCACATTATGGAATATTCGATTGCAATTCCGATTTTTGTATTTGTGCTTTATGGCATGATTTTTCTGGTGCAGAAATTTCTGGAAAAAGTTGATCCTTCGATTGAAGAAATAGATATGAGCAGAGTCATCCCGTATCTCGTGATATCGGCAGTGATTATCGCAATAAAATATTTTACATCAAAATAAAAATGGGAGTCGGCAGACTCCCTTATTTTTTATCTTAAAAATAGCTCGGTTCCTCCCAGAGAACCACCTTGTCCTCTGCAAGGGATTTTTTTACATCAATCAACCGCTGGTTGCGGCTGCCGCAGAACCGCAGCTCCAAGGAGCGTTCTGCCAGAAGAAAAGGCCCGTCTACAAGCACATCCGTTTCCTTTAAAAGTGCCAGCTTTTCGGCATCGTTTTCCTCCAAGAGTGCCTCCCATGTATAGCCCGTATATGTCCATACATTCAAGCCGATTTTATGCGCACCCTCCGCCAAGGCAAGGCAGGGGACAGGCTGTAAAAAGGGGTCGCCGCCCGAAAGGGTAATCCCGTCCAGTAGGGGATTTTCTGCCGCCGCCGCAAGGATATCCTCTGTATCCGCCCAGGAGCCGCCTTCGGGGTCGTGCGTCTGTGGGTTGTGGCAGCCGGGGCAATGGTGCAGGCAGCCCTGCGTAAATATGGTCAGGCGCAGCCCGGGGCCATCCACAATGGAATCCCCGGTTACGCCGCTCAGACTGATTCTCATGCCTCTATCAATCCTTTGCTTCTAATTTTACTTCCGTTACAATAGAATGTTTCACTCTGTCGCGTACCTCTGCACGCTTTGCGTTGTTGAAGCGGTCAAGCGTACCTACCAGATAGCCTGTGATTCTGCGGATGCGCTGGAAGCCGTATTCTCCGTCGGTTTCGCTTCTGCCGCATTTCGGGCAGGTGTCCCCGATGATGCCGTTATAGCCGCAGACGGGGTCGCGGTCAACGGGATGGTTGATGGAGCCGTAGCCGATGCCCTGCGCCTTCATGTAGCGGATGACCTTTTCAAAGGCATCCAGATTTGTGCTGGGGTCGCCGTCCAGTTCGATATAGGTGATATGTCCTGCATTTGTCAGCTCGTGATAAGGTGCTTCCAGCTGAATCTTCTTATACGCGCTGATGGGGTAATATACAGGAATATGGAAGCTGTTTGTGTAATATTCTCTGTCTGTGACACCCTCGATGGAGCCGAAGCGTTCTCTGTCCATGCGGACAAAACGGCCGGACAGCCCTTCTGCAGGCGTTGCCAGCAGGCTAAAGTTCAGATGTGTTTCTGCGGACAGGTCATCCATGCGTTTTCTCATGTGCCCGATGATATCCAGACCAAGGTTCTGTGCGATTTCGCTTTCGCCGTGGTGTACGCCAAGCAGTGCCTTCAGCGCCTCTGCCAGACCGATAAACCCAACGGAAAGTGTGCCGTGCTTGAGCACCTCTCTTACCTCGTCATCATAATTCAGCTTTTCACTGTCAATCCAGACACCCTCGCCCATCAGGAAGGGGTAGTTGTGTACCTTTTTCTTTGCCTGAATTTCAAAGCGCTCCAGCAGCTGTTCTACGACCAAGTCAATCTTTCTGTCCAGTTCGGAGAAGAACCAGTCGATGTTTTTGTTTGCCAGAATTGCGATACGGGGCAGGTTGATGGAGGTGAAGCTTAAATTCCCTCTGCCGTAGGTGATTTCCCGTTCGGGATCGTTCACATTGCCGATAACGCGGGTACGGCAGCCCATGTATGCGATTTCCGTTTCGGGGTGGCCTTCCTTATAATACTGCAGGTTAAAGGGCGCATCCTGAAAGGAGAAATTCGGGAACAGACGCTTTGCACTCACGCGGCAGGAAAGCTTGAACAGGTCATAGTTGGGTTCGCCGGGGTTGAAGTTTACGCCATCCTTCACACGGAAAATCTGGATGGGGAAGATAGCGGTTTCGCCGTTGCCTAGCCCTGCCTCTGTCACCAGAAGCATATTTTTCATAACCATGCGCCCTTCTGTGGAGGTATCCATGCCGTAGTTGATGGAGGAGAAGGGAGTCTGCGCGCCTGCACGGCTGTGCATGGTGTTGAGGTTATGCAGCAGTGCCTCCATTGCCTGATAGGTTGCCTTATCGGTTTCCTCGGTTGCTTTTTTCGCGGAGAAGGACTGAATCTTGTCCAGAATTTCTTCGGGTACGCCTGCCTCGATGAGCAGTGCCCTTTCCCTGTCGGTATATGCCTGAGAGCCATCCAGTGTAGGAATCAGGTTTTCTGCGGTCAGTGTTTGGAAGATTTCCTTTGTTTTTTTCGCATGCGCGGCGCAGTCCATCACCTCAATTAAGGAGGTCAGGTTGGAACGATAGCGTTTTTTGTAGGTTTTTGCAACGCCGGGAGCCAGACCATAATCAAAGTTTGCGATAGACTGACCGCCGTGCTGGTCATTCTGGTTGGACTGGATAGCAATACAAGCCAGAGAAGCATAGCTTGCGATATCGTTTGGCTCTCTCAGTACACCATGCCCTGTGGAAAAGCCATCATGGAACAGCTTGATTAAATCAATCTGGCAGCAGGTGGTTGTCAGTGTATAGAAGTCCAAATCATGAATATGAATATCCCCGTTTCTGTGCGCCTCGGAATGGGCGGGGTTCAGCACATAGCTTTCATAGAAATGCTTTGCGCCCTCGGAGCCGTATTTCAGCATAGAGCCCATGGCGGTGTTGCCGTCGATATTTGCGTTTTCGCGCTTGATATCGCTGTCGGTTGCATCCTTGTAGGTGATGTCCTCGAAGGTTTTCATCAGTCTGTCGTTCATGTTTCTGACTCTGGTACGTTCTGCACGATAGAGGATATACGCCTTTGCGGTGCGTACATGCCCGTGGTTAATCAGTACGCGCTCTACGGTATCCTGAATCTGCTCTACCGTAGGGGAGTCAATTTGTTTTTCTTCAAAAATATCGGAAACCTCCTGTGCAAGTGCAAGGCAGATTGCGTAATCCTTTTTGCCGATGGTTGCTGCAAAGGCTTTTTCGATGGCACTGGCGATTTTGTTGATATCAAAATGCACAGTGCGCCCGTCTCTTTTGGTGATGGTTGTAATCATAATCATTCCCTCTTTCCGATTTTCCCTGTTTTTTCTATTTCCATCCAAATGAATTTTTATCTCAAATAAACCACAAGATGTAGGTCTTGTTTAAAACGGTAAGCATATATATTGTATGGCATTCAAAGAAACTCGTCAAGAGGAACAGTGTGAAAAATATGAATTTAAACAGATTGCCGAAAGTGAGCCTTCGGACGGACTTTTTTCGCATAAAATTAAAAAAGATTACCAAAAATGGGGGAGAGAAAAATGAAATGGGAACGGTTTTCCTGCTTACAGGAGAAGGAAGTCATCAATATCTGCGACGGAAGGCGGTTGGGGTGCGTCTGCGATTTGGAGATGGATGCGATTTCCGGAAAAATCTGCACATTGATCATTCCGGAATGTGGCAGTAAGTGGAATTTCTTCGGAAAGGAACGGGCATTTTTCGTGCCTTGGCGGTGTATTCGCCGCATCGGTGACGATATCATTCTTGTGGAGGTGGATGGAGAGGAAATCCTAAGAACAGATGGGGACTGACGGGTGTTGACCTGCGGCAGAATCTCCTTTATACTGAAGAATAGATTTTTATGCTGTTTATATGCTATTTAAAGGAGGAAATGGCTTTGAAATGCCCTTTTTGCAATTATAATGATACAAAGGTAATCGATTCCCGCGGACAGGAGGATAACTCAGTCATTCGTCGCCGCCGCCTTTGCGAAAGCTGCGGCAAGCGTTTCACTACATATGAGCGGATTGATATGATTCCGATTACGGTGATTAAAAATGATGGTACAAGAGAAATTTTCGACAAAACCAAGATTATCAACGGTGTAATGAAATCCTGCAACAAGCGTCCCGTTACGGCACAGCAAATTCAGGAGCTGGCGGATGATATTGAAAATACGCTGATGGGTCTGGGTGAGAGAGAGGTAGAAAGCAAGCAGATTGGCAATATGGTGATGGATCGTCTGAAAGAGGTAGACGAGGTGGCGTATGTGCGCTTTGCATCGGTTTATCGTCAGTTCAAGGATATCAATACCTTTATTGACGAGCTGGAAAAGCTGCTTGTGGAAAAGAAGAAGGGATGATTTTATGGCAGAGGTGCAGACAAAGGCGCTTTTCACCTGCACAGAGGCAGGCTATGATGCTGCATTATCCATCATGGAGCTTTATCGCAGAAACGGAATGCAGGCATTTTTCTACGGCATTGCGGAGGAAGCAGATCTGGTTTCTCTGGGGGAAATAAATAAAATGACACATGTACTGCATTTTGTGGATGAAGAAAGCATCAGGCTGGTCAGCATTGCGGATGAAATGGGCGGCTTTACGGTGGACATCAGCATCAATGATTTGATTCTGCCGAAGTAATTTTTTTCGCAGGAAAACGAAAGCAAGACAGGCAAGAAATTCCAAAATACCTCATAGGATAGGAGTGTAACAAGAATGCTTTTATCTTAAGGAGGTATTTTATTATGTGTGGATTTGGTTGTGGGAACGAAAACATCATCTGGATCTTGCTTCTGTTGTGCTGCTGCGGCAATAATGATGGCTGCGGCAGCTGGGGCGACAGCAGCTCCTGGCTGTGGATTCTGATTTTGCTGTGCTGCTGCGGCAACAACAAGAGCAACAGCATCGGCAATGCCTGCGGGTGCTGATAACCCGACAGAAAGGCTGTTTCAACAAGTCGAAACCCTGTTTTCGACCTAATATTCTGCGGCTCCCGTATTTTGCGGGAGCCTGTCTGATTTTGCGGAGAAAAAACAGGAGCTGCCACACCTTTCCTTTTACAATAAAGGGGAGGTGATTTTTTATGTGGAAAAAAAGAAAGAAGGAAGAGCAGCTGGCGCTTTGGATTGAGGCGGAACGGGAGCGGCTTTCGGCGCGGGCGTATGCGCTGGAGGATGCGTTTTTGCGGGCATTTTTCGCGCAGTGCGTGGAAAGCACGGCGGCAGATGCGTATGAGGTTTTTCTGGAAACGCCGCTTGCGTATAACTATTTTCGGGAAAATCTGGGGCGAATGGATGAAAAAACGCTTGACCGTTTTTTTAAGCTGGCAGCAATTTATCATACGATTCGCACGGTCCGCCGTAGGAAAAGTGGACTGGACTGGACACGCATGTGGACAGGGTTAACAGCGGTTTTTTCGCTGAGTGGACAGGAGAGGAAGCTGACAGAGCTCCTACACTGCTGTGCGGAGCTGTATCAGAGCGGCTTTCAGGAGCTATTTCATAAAACAACGGCGCGGTATTTATTCGGTGACAGAGCCCTGAGTGGTTTTTCCTTCGCATTCATCGGGAATTTCTGGTATAATTCCTATAGTAGTTTTATGAGCTCCTTTACGGGCTATGTTCCCTTTCACATCCGCTTGAAACGGGCGCAGTAAGCCGAGGGGGCAGTGTGGGGAGGAACGGCGATGGCAAACAGATGGACAAAAGAGCAGAAACAGGCGATTGATGCGAGGGGCAGTGATTTGCTGATTGCGGCGGCGGCAGGCAGCGGCAAAACGGCGGTTCTCGTGGAGCGCATTATTACGAAGCTTTTGCGGGAGGGGCAGGAAATAGACAGACTGCTTGTGGTGACGTTTACGAATGCGGCGGCATCCGAAATGCGGCAGAGGATTGGCGTGGCGATTGCGAAGCAGCTGGAGGAAACGCCCGAAGATATCCATTTGCAAAACCAGATGGCGTTTTTGCCAAGGGCAGATATCAAGACTATCCATGCCTTCTGCTTGCAGGTGATTCGGGAATATTATCATTTGTTGGAGCTTGACCCGAAGGTGCGCACTGCCGACCCTGCGGAAATCAAGCTGCTGCAGAAGGAGGTGCTGGAGGAACTATTCGAGACGCTTTATGCGGCAGAGGACAGCCAGTGGTTTTTTGATTTGTTGGAAACCTTTTCCTCCTCCACGAAGGATACGCCCTTGCAGGATTTGGTTTTGCAGCTGTATACCTTTGCGGAGGGCAGCCCGAACCCGAAACGGCAGTTAGAGCAGCTGGCGGAGAGCCTTTTCCTTGCGGAGGGGGAAACGGTAGATGCCTGCGGCTGGTTTTTGCTGATTCGGCAGAGCGTGGAGACTGCTCTGGACTATGCGCGCTATCAGCTGAAAAAGGCATGGCAGATGGCAGATGAGGGCGAATTTGGCGGCTATCATAAGCTTTTGACGAACGAGGTCGCGATGGTGGAGAATTTTGCGGCGGCATTGCAGAAAAAGTATGCCGACTGGCGGCTGGCGTATCTTGCGATTGATTTTGCGCGCCTGCCTGCCTACCGCGGCGAGGAAAAGGAAACGGCGGAGCGCATTAAGGCATTGCGAAACGAAGCGAAGGATACAATTAAAAAATTGCAGGAGACGATTTTTGCTTATAGCCCCGAAATGCAGGCAGACCTGGTGCGGCGGATGTATCCCGTTGCGCAGGGGCTTGCGCGGCTGACGAAGCTGTTTCTGGATGCCTTTGCGGCGGCAAAGCGGGAAAAGAATATGATAGATTTCCATGATTATGAGCATTTTGCACTGGAGATTCTGGTGAACGAGGATGGTACGCCGACAGAAGCGGCGGCAGAGCTGCGGCAGCGGTATGATGAAATCATGATTGACGAATATCAGGACAGTAACTTAGTGCAGGAAACGATTCTGGCGGCAGTTTCGGGCGAAAGCATCGGCGAGAATAATCGGTTTATGGTGGGCGATGTGAAGCAGAGCATTTATCGCTTCCGTCAGGCGATGCCCGAATTATTCAATGAGAAATATCAGCGGTATCCTGCGGAGGAGGGACGGAAGGAACGGAAAATCGTGCTTTCCAAGAACTTCCGCAGCCGTAAAAATATATTGGATGGCGTGAATTTTATTTTTCGCCAGATCATGCAGAAGGAATTCGGGGACATTGCATACGATGATGCGGCGGCATTATATGCAGGAATGACGTTCCCCGACTGCGCAGAGCCGCACGGCGGCGAGAATGAGATTCTTCTGATTGCGACAGCGGAGGCAGAGGATTCCGAGCTTTCGGAGGAACTGAAAGAGCTGGACAGACGGCAGGTGGAGGCGACCGCGATTGCCGCAAGGATTCGCGCTCTGATGGAAAGCAGCTATCAGGTTGTGGATAAGAAAACAGGCGCATATCGCCCCCTGCGGTATGGGGATATTGCGATTCTGCTGCGCTCCATGAAGAATTGGAGCAGTGTGCTGGATGATGTATTCGGCAAGGCAGGGATGCCCTATTATGCGGAAACGGCGGAGGGCTATTTTGAGGTGCCGGAGGTAGAAACCATGCTGCATTTGCTGCGGCTGTTGGATAACCCCAGACAGGATATTCCCCTGCTTTCGATTTTACACTCGCCCATTTATGATTTTTCTGCGGATGCGTTGATGCAGATTCGGTTGCAGGGCGGCAAGGGATTGTATTATGACTGCCTGTGGCGTTATTTGCAGGAGGGCGAGGATGCGGCACTGCGCGCGCGGATTTCTGCTTTTCTTGCAGATTTAACACATTGGCGGAACGAGGTGCGGAATTTTTCTCTGCATGAGCTGCTGCGGCTGCTGTACCGGGAAACGGGGTATTATGATTATCTGAGTGTGACGGCAGGGGGTACGCTCAGGCAGGCGAATCTGCGGCTTTTGCTGGAAAAGGCGGAGCAATACGAGAAGGGCAGCCATAGGGGACTGTTTTATTTCATCCGCTATGTGGAGGATATGAAAACGGCGGAGGCGGAAACATCTTCCGCAAAGCTGCCGACCGAGGGCGAGGATCGGATGCAGGTGATGACGATTCACAAGAGCAAGGGTCTGGAATTTCCTGTGGTTTTTGTGGCGGATATGGGGAAAAGCTTTAATGAGCTGGATATCCGCAGTGCGGTGCTGCTGCACCAGAAATGGGGCTGCGGTATGGATTATACGGATATCGAAAAACGGGTTTCCTACCGCACACTGGCAAAGCGTGCGCTGGCAGAGGCAATCAGAGAGGAAAACCTTGCAGAGGAGCTGCGCGTGCTTTATGTGGCGCTGACGCGTGCAAAGGAAAAGCTGATTCTGACGGGAACGATGAAGGATTTTGAAAAGGCGTTTCTGAAATGGGGCAGTACGGCGGACTGCGATACGGAGATTCTGCCTGCATCCCGTCTGCGGCGCGCGAAAAGCTATCTGGACTGGGTGATGCCTGCCTATCTGCGGCACCCTGCGAGAGAGCGGCTTACGGCAGAATGGGAGGACGGATTGCCGAAGCAGTGTGTTTTTTCTGCGGAGGAATCGGCATGGAGGCTTTCCTGCATGACAAAGGACGAGGCCTTGCAGGAAACGGCGCAGGAGCAGAAGACTGCCGAGGAACAGCGGGATTTTTTTGCGGCATGGGAAAGCCCTGCGGAAATGACGGAGGAGCGGCAGGCGGTTTTCCGCATTTTAAGCTGGCAATATCCCCATGGGAAGGAAACAAGGCTGCCTGCGAAGCTTTCCATTTCGGAAATCAAGCGGAAATATCAGGAGGAAATGACAGGCGAAATCATTATGCCTGCACATCAGGAAATCAGACTGCCCGATTTTGCGGAAAAGCGGAAGCTGAGCAGTGCCGAGATGGGTACGGCGATGCACACCTTTATGGAAGAAGCGGATTTTCGGAAGAAATATACGAGGGAGGAAATTGACAGCTTGACGGCGGAGCTGGTGCAGAGAGGCAGACTGACGGAGGAAGAAGGAAAATATCTTCGGAGAAGGGAGCTTCTGCAATTTTTCGAGTCCGAACTGGCGGAACGGCTGCGTGGGGCTGAGAGGATAGAGAAGGAACGCCCGTTTTCTGTGCTGATGCAGCCGAAGGAAGTATTCTTCGGGGAGGAATATCGAGAGGTGACGGACGAAATTCTGGTAAACGGGATTATTGACTGCTACTTTACGGAAAAAGATGTCGGGATTCTGATTGACTATAAGAGTGACCGCATTTACGATGAAGAAGATCTGAAGGCGCGATACCGCATCCAGCTGGAGTTGTACCGGACGGCGCTGGAGAGAGCAATGGGGATTTCCATTCGGGAGACCTATCTTTATTCCTTTGCGATGGGGAAGGCAATTCTTTTGACATAAGAGGAAAAGGAAGCATACTCAATTAAGACAAAAACAGATTTTTGACTTATTCAGACAAAAAAAGACAAAAAAAGTGAGCCTGACGGCTCACTTTTTCGCTTTAAGTAAAAATTATTCAGCTTTGATTGCGCCTGTGGGACAGTTGCCTGCACAAGTACCGCAGTCGATGCATTCAGCAGCGTTGATAACGTAAACACCGCCGTCTTCATGGATGCAACCTGTAGGGCAGCCGCCTGCGCAAGCGCCACAACCGATGCATTCGGGACCGATTTTATGAGCCATTGGAAACACCTCCTTCATCTTTTTACATGCCTATTTTATCGCAGAACAATGTAATTTGCAAGGTGTATTTCATGTTTTTATGAGAAAAAGCTATTAAAAGGCAGAAAGTCATGGGTTTTTTGAAAAAGAAAAGGAGGGTTTCTTCTTACAGAAGGCTGTCATTTTCCTGCTCCTGTCTTTCGTATTCTGCCTTATATTCCTGATATTCCTGCGTGGAAATGCGGATTTCATCATATTCCGCCTGCGTGATGGGGCGGACGATGCGACAGGGGATGCCATACGCCATGTGCCCCTTGGGGATGCGCATACCGCGTTTGACGATTGCGCCTGCGCCGATGAAGCAGTTCTCCTCGATGACTGCGCCCTCTTGAATGATTGCGCCCATGCCGACGAGGACGTTATCATGAATGGTGCAGCCATGGATAATGGCGTTATGCCCGATGGTGACACCTGCGCCGATATGGATATCGTAACCCGTTTCTACATGGAAGGTGACGTTTTCCTGTAAATTTGTTTTGTTGCCAATGGTGATTTTTCCATAGCCTGCACGCACAACCGTACCGGGATAGACAATGACATCCTCGCCCAGCTCCACACTGCCGATGATTTCTGCGGTAGGGAAAATGAAACAGCTTGCGGGGACTTTGGGAATCAGGTTTTTATATTTACGAATCATGGGTGAGCTCCTTTCAAAAGAAAAATTAAATGCTATTCTCATCATATCGGGAAAGCGGACGCTTGACAAGAGAAAGATGATTGTATACAATGCTATCATATCTAATTGCAAATGATTTGCAATAAGAAATTCAGGCGAAATGGCGGAGAGAATATGAAAAAAAAGGGAATTGTGCTGTTTTTGCTGTCAGCCTTGCTTTTTACGGCATGCGGCACGGAAAAAAATAAAACCGAAGAAACAGATAAATTGACGGTCGTGACTAGCTTTTACCCTGTTTATTTGCTGGCGCAGGAGATTGTGCAGGGAGCAGAGGGAATCAGATTGGAAAACATGGCACAGCCGCAGACGGGCTGTCTGCATGATTATGAATTATCCATTTCGGATATGAAGCTGTTGGAAACGGCGGATATATTCATCATCAACGGCGGCGGCATGGAAAGCTTTCTGGAGCAGGCGCTGGAACGATATCCCGAACTGACGGTGGTAGATACCTCCGAGGGGATTGCTTTGTTAGAGGAAGAAGAACATCATCACCATGATGAGGAGGAAGAAGCGGAAGCGCATGAACACGAGCAGGAGCATGAACATGAGGGCAATTCCCACATTTGGCTTTCCCCTGCAAGGGCGGCGCAGCAGGCAGAAAACATTGCGGCGGCATTAAGCGAGATGGATCAGGCGGACGCGGCTGTTTTTGCGGAAAATGCGGCGAGGTTCAAGGCGGAAACGGATGCGCTTTTGCAGGAGGCGGCGCAGCTGAATTTGCCGGAAGGCACGGAAGCAGAGGTATTCCATGAGGGCTTTGCATACTTTGCGGAGCTGTTTGGGATGGAAATTGCAAGCGGTATTTTTGTGGACGAATATCAAGTGCCTTCTGCGAAGGAGCTGACCGAAGCGGCGGACGAGGCGAGGGAACATAAGATACAATTCTTTCTGACGGCGGCAGATGACGGCAGGATTTATGCCGAAACACTGGCGCAGGAAACGGGCGAAACGATTACGCTCTTAGACCCACTGACAACGGCGGCAGAAGGAAACCCCTCTTATACTGAGCGAATGAGAAGAAATATACAGGCTGTTGCACAGCATTGGAAGGAGGCGGCGACATGAGCAACCATAACAGCTGCGGACTTTGCAGCATTGAAATGAAAAATATCAGCGTGACGAGCGGCGAGGATATATTGCTTGACAACATCAATCTGACGTTTCACTGTGGTGAGCTGACAGCCCTAATCGGGAAAAACGGCGCAGGGAAAACCACGCTGCTGCGTACCCTTTTGGGAGAACGGCACTATAAAGGGAGCATTTCCTTTACAGACCACCATGGTGTTGTGCTGCCGATGCCGCGGATTGGCTATGTGCCGCAGCATTTGGATTTTGACAAGAGTATGCCCATTTCCGTTTCGGATTTTATTGCAGCGGCGAAGGGCGGCAGTCCTGTCTGGTTTGGCAAGCAGAAAAAAATGCAGGCGCATATCCGAGAGATTCTGGAGGACATGGAATGTGGGTATTTGGCGGAGCGCAGACTGGGGGCACTGAGCGGCGGTGAACTGCAGCGGGTGCTTCTGGCACTGGCAACCGATCCGGTTCCTGATTTACTGGTTTTGGACGAGCCTGTTTCCGGTGTGGATATGGCAGGGCTTGACCTGTTTTACAAAAGAGTGACAGAGCTGAGGGATAAGCAGCACATGGCAATCCTTCTGGTTTCGCATGACTTGGGATTGATTCGCAAATATGCCGACCGTGTGGTGCTGCTGGATAAAACCGTTGTGGCACAGGGCGATGCGAACAAGGTTTTTGCAACAGACGCATTTCGGGAGGCGTTTGGGTTTTCCTTTGAGGAGGTGGCGAAGTGATGCAGCTTTTGACGATATTTCCGATGCTTCAATATGACTTTATGAGGCACGCCTTTCTGGCGGCGGTCTTGATTGCGCCGCTGTTTGCTCTGCTTGGGACGATGGCGGTTAACAACAAAATGGCGTTTTTCTCGGATGCACTGGGGCATAGTGCCTTTACGGGCATAGGGCTTGGGGTTTTGCTGGGGATGCAGGAGCCTCTGCTTGCGATGCTTGCCTTCGGGATTTTCCTTGGTCTGGTGATTACAAAGGTGAAATCCGCAAATATGGTTTCCTCGGATACGGTCATCAGTGTATTTTCCTCAGCGGCAATGGCGTTGGGGATTGTGATTCTTTCCGCCAGAGGCGGCTTCGCAAAATATTCCTCCTATTTGATTGGGGATATTCTGACGGTCGGGCGGAAGGATTTATGGACGATAGGGATTGTGCTTGTTGCGGCGTATGTGCTGTGGGCATTGCTGTATAATCAGCTGCTGCTGCTGAGTGTGAACCGCTCTCTGGCGGCAAGCCGCGGTGTGCGCGTGATGCTGGTGGAAAATATATTTGTGATAATGGTTGCGGTTGCGGTTATGGTTTCCATCCGCTGGGTGGGGATACTGATGATTAACTCGCTTCTGATTCTGCCGGCGGCGGCAGCAAGAAATATTACTTCCTCTGCCGGAAGCTATCATTGGACTGCGACTGTGTTTGGCTTGCTTTCTTCCGTTGTGGGCTTATGGGTTTCCTATTCCTGCGGCACCTCTGCGGGGGCAACGATGGTGCTGACTGCGGCGGTACTGTTCTTTCTTACCTATCTGATTGGGAAAAGCCGAAAATAAAGTTGAAATCAGGCGGGAAATGTGGTATTTTCTTTTGGATAAGAGAGAAGGAGGAAGAAAGGGATGCATGTAAAATATAACACAAAGGGCACCTGCGCGGTTCGCATTGAATTTGATGTGGAGGACGGCGTAGTGAAAAACGTTGCATTTTTAGGCGGCTGTGATGGCAACCACAAGGGCATTGCGGCACTTGTAGAGGGACAGAAGCCTGAGGAGGTGGCAAAGAAGCTGAAGGGCATTACCTGCGGCAGAAGAACCACAAGCTGCCCCGACCAGCTGGCGCTGGCACTGGAGGATTTTATGAAAAATCAGTAAAAAATTCCCGAAAAACGATAAATCAGACCGGAAAAAACAGTAAAAAGCCTGAAAATAACGGGCTTTTCCGGATTTTCGGTTGACAAGAGGAGGACCTTGTGCTATTCTTTATGAGAAGACGCAGGTCTTTTTTTTGTGTGCTGAGAAAATTTTCGGCAGACAGAATTTTAAGCAAACAACACATCATCAGAGACGGAGGTGAAAACCTTGAGAACAAGAATTACCTTGGCTTGCACAGAGTGCAAACAGAGAAACTACAGCACAACAAAGGACAAAAAAGTTATGCCTGACAGAATGGAAATCAAAAAGTATTGTAAATTCTGCAAATCTCACACACTGCACAAAGAAACAAAATAATTGAGGTGTGGAGACATTCCGTAGTTAAGGAGTGAACGTATTGGAAGAAAAAAACATCACAAACCAAACGAACGAAGTGAAGCAAACAAAGCCAGCTCCTCAGGCAAAAGCAAAAAAGAAAGACAATGACAAAGATACTTTTGCGGATTACAAAGCAGAGTTCAAAAAGATCGTGTGGCCTACACGCATTGAAGTTGTGAAGAAAACAGCAACTGTTATTGTCACATCCTTTATCATTGGCGTTATTATTTTCTGCATGGACACGGTGTTTACAGCCGGCTACAGTGCAATCATCGGTCTTTTAGGTTAATAAGGAAAACAAATAGAAAAAGGATGGTTTAGAATGTCTGAAGAAATCAATAAAGCAGAGGAAACAAAAGTCGAAGAAGAAAGCCTTGCAGCAGAAGAAACCAGAATGATTTCCGATGAGGCAAGATGGTATGTTGTGCATACCTACAGCGGCTACGAAAACAAGGTTAAGGCCAACATCGAAAAGACAGTGGAAAACAGAGGGATGCAGGATCAGATTTTCGAGGTCAGCGTACCCCTGCAGGACGTTGTTGAGATGAAGGATGGCCGTAAGAAAACCGTACAGCGTAAAGTTTTCCCCGGTTATGTACTGCTGAATATGATCATGAATGACGAGACATGGTATGTCGTTCGTAACACAAGAGGCGTAACAAGCTTCGTTGGTCCGGGCTCCAAACCCGTGCCCCTGACAGACGCGGAAGTGCGTGCAATGGGCATCGGCGGCGAGGTGGAAAATCTGGATGTAGAAGTTGGCGACACTGTTCGCGTTGCTACAGGTCCTTTTGCGGAATCTGTTGGCCAGATCCAGGAGATCAATGCCAATAAGAAGACATTGGTCGTAAGTCTTTCCATCTTTGGCAGAGAGACACCGGTAGAGCTTGATTTCGCTCAGATTGATAAGCTGTAAAAAGCTTACACATTTTTTAGTTAATTGTTTGTTAAACGGCAGAAAATTCTGCCAAGTGGGAGGGAAAATCCCCGCTAATTACCACATTTATAGGAGGTGCCATCATGGCAAAGAAAGTAACAGGTTATATTAAATTACAGATCCCCGCAGCGAAGGCAACACCCGCTCCTCCTGTTGGTCCCGCACTGGGTCAGCATGGTGTGAACATCATGGGCTTCTGCAAGGAATTCAATGAAAAAACAGCATCTCAGGCTGGTCTGATCATCCCTGTAGTTATTACAGTATATCAGGACAGAAGCTATTCTTTCGTTACAAAAACACCCCCCGCAGCAGTTCTGCTGAAAAAGGCAGCCGGCATTGAAGCAGCTTCCGGCACACCTAACAAAACAAAGGTTGCAAAACTGCCCAAGGCAAAAGTAATGGAAATCGCTGAAATGAAAATGCCCGACCTGAACGCAGCTAACGTTGAAGCAGCTTACAGCATGATCTGTGGCACAGCTAGAAGCATGGGTATCGTTGTTGAAGAATAAGCCGAATTTTTAAACAGATAAATTACGGCGTATAGAGTGGGAGGGAATTCTCCCGATACTACCACATAAGGAGGTCACGAAAGTGAAAAGAGGTAAAAAATATAGCGAGGCAGCTAAGCTCGTAGATAGCACAATGCTGTATGATGCAGCAGATGCAATCGATCTGGTACAGAAAACATCTACTACAAAATTTGACGCTACAGTAGAAGCACATATTCGTTTGGGTGTTGACAGCAGACATGCTGATCAGCAGGTTCGTGGTGCCGTAGTTCTTCCTCACGGTACAGGTAAAACAGTTCGTGTATTGGTATTCGCAAAGGGTGCAAAGGCTGAAGAAGCACTTGCAGCAGGTGCGGATTTCGTAGGCGCAGAGGATCTGATTCCTAAGATTCAGAATGAAAACTGGTTCGGTTTCGACGTTGCAGTAGCAACTCCCGATATGATGGGCGTTGTTGGCCGTCTGGGTCGTGTGCTGGGTCCTAAAGGCCTGATGCCCAACCCCAAGGCAGGCACAGTAACCATGGATGTTACAAAAGCAATCAATGACATCAAAGCAGGTAAGATCGAATACCGTCTGGATAAGACAAACATCATTCATGTGCCTGTAGGCAAGGTATCTTTCGGTTCCGAAAAACTGGCAGAAAACTTCCAGACTCTGATGAGTGCAATTATAAAAGCAAAACCCCAGGCTGCAAAGGGTCAGTACATGAAGAGCGTTGTACTGACAACCACAATGGGCCCCGGCGTAAAAGTAAACCCTGCAAAAATTTCCGAATAATCTTTGGAAAATTCCTTGACAGGCGCTTGTTTATAGGGTAAAATGAACAAGTTGAATGAAAAAACTGAATCATTGCCGTAGACAGCAGGTGCGGTTTGCCGCGTAAATCCTGCCGAGGAAAAATTGCTATGAGCGTTTCAGCCTCTTTGTCTATGTGCAAAGAGGCTTTTTCAATGACAGGAAACAAAAGTAGGATTCCGAGGAGGTGTAAGGAAACAATGGCAAAAGTTGAACAGAAACAGGTAGTTGTAAACGAAATCAAAGAAAAGCTGGAAAAGGCAGCATCCGTAGTTATGGTTGATGCAAGAGGCTTGACTGTAGAACAGGACACAGCACTGAGAAAACAGCTCAGAGATGCAGGTGTTGATTATAAAGTTTACAAAAATACAATGATGCATTTTGCAATCCAGGGCACAGAATTTGAAGGCCTGGATGAATATCTGGCAGGTCCCAGCGCATTCGCATTCTCTTATGAAGATGCAACAGCAGGCGCAAGCATCCTGAACAAGGTAGCAAAGGATGTAAAAGAGCTGGAATTCAAAGCAGGTGTGGTTGAAGGCGTTGTTTATGACGCAGAAGGCATGAAGAAGATTGCAGATATCCCTTCCAGAGAGGTTCTGCTCTCCAAACTGCTGGGCAGCTTCAAATCCCCCCTGTCCTCTTTCGCACGCGTTATCGATCAGATCGCAAAGAAAGACGCAGCAGCGGAATAATCTTAGAAAGAAAACCGCATAAGCAAAGAAGATGTGCATAGGCACAGCGATTTGCAAAACAAAGAAAACTTGAAAAAATAAACCATAAATATTATCGGAGGTGCTTTACAATGGCAAAACTGACAATCGAAGAAATCATCGCAGCAGTAAAAGAACTGACAGTACTGGAACTGAATGATCTGGTAAAAGCAGCAGAAGAAGAATTCGGCGTATCCGCAGCAGCAGGCGTAGCAGTAGTAGCTGGCCCCGCAGCAGGCGATGCAGCAGCTGAAAAGACAGAATTTGACGTTGAACTGACAGAAGTTGGTTCCGAAAAGATTAAAGTAATCAAGGTTGTTCGTGAAGTAACAGGTCTGGGTCTGAAAGAAGCTAAGGAAGCTGTAGACAACGCTCCCAAGGTTCTGAAAGAACAGGCTTCCAAAGAAGATGCAGAAGCAATCAAGGCTAAACTGGAAGAAGTTGGCGCTAAAGTAACACTGAAGTAATCTTCTGAAATCCTAAGAATCCTTAACATCCGCAGGAATTTTCCTGCGGATGTTTTTTTGTGCAGCTATTGTGTAGAAATAAATTATTGATAGAAATAAATCAAAAAGGAATGAAAAAACCAGTTGACAGGTAGGAAAAACAGTGCTACAATAAATCCATAAGTTAGTCAAAGCTAACAGTAAAAATTATCACTCATCCGATCGAGCCAATCGGAAAATACATCAAAAAAATCTTTTTACATACGAAGGATGGATATTTTGTCCATCTTTTTGTATGTGGAAAAGCAGGAGAGAAAGAGAGGGATTTTTATGCTGCTTAACAGTATCGTGGCAGTTGTGATTATTGTGATTGCGATTTTTACGGTGAAAAAATATAAAATGAGTATGAAATACGGCTGCTGTGGCTCTGCGGACAGCGGAGAGGGCAGAAGGGTTGAGGTAGCGGACAAGAATCCGGAGGATTACCCCTATACTGCCGTTCTGGATATCAAGGGGATGACCTGCGAAAACTGCGTGCGGTATGTGGAAAATGCACTGAATGAGCAGGGAGACATTTGGGCCGTGGCAGATTTGAAAAGAAATTCCGCTTTTGTGCGGATGAAAAAGGAATATACCGATGATCAGTTTAAAATGATTTTGCGCCCAACGGGGTATACATTGGTGGGCGTAAGAGACAGAAACAAGAATAAATAGGGCATTTCTTTTTCTACATAAATATAGGAAAAAATATAAAAATGTGATGGGGAGCTTTTTCTGTCACATTTTTAATTTATAAAAACGGGATTTTTCGAACGGATATACCATGCAGTTATTGACAACTAACTAATGTTAGTCTATACTAATCACAAAATCAGTTTTTATCAGATATAAAAAGGATTGGAGGCGCAGGGGTGAGACAGTTTACAAAAATCGAAAAGGAAGCGCCAATAGATTTTGAAAATTTTCGTATTCACATGCAGAGAGAGATGATTTTACGAAAGCTGAAGGAAGGCGGCTACCGCATCACAAAGCAGCGTATTGCGGTGATTGATATTATTCTGGAAAATGATTGCGGCAGCTGCAAGGAAATCTTATATAAAACCTCGAAAATCAACAAGAAAATCGGCACGGCAACGGTATACCGCACGCTGAATATGCTGGAGGAAATCGGTGCCATCAACCGCAGAAATCTCTATAAATTTTCGGAAATGACAGAGCCTGCGGAGGGCAGAGTCATAACTGTGATGCTGGAGGATGGTGGAAAGCTGCATTTGGATGCGGCAGAGTGGAACAGGGTGTTGCAGACGGGTCTGCGAGACTGTGGTTACCTGAAAGACGAAAGGGTGCTTTCTGTAAAAAATGTCTACAAAACAGATGCAATTTGAAAAAAAATATCAATAAAGGATGTTATGCTTGGCTAATTTTACAAAAAAGTGCTATTATTAGACAGAAAACAACAGATGAGGAGGTTTTGTATGAAAAATCATAAAACATGGGCATGGCTTTGCGTGTTTTGTTTCTTCATGACCATGCTCACCGGTTACAAGAGAAAATGATAAAATTTAAAGGAGGTTTTTAATATGCTTAAAAAATGTCTGGATTGTGTAAAAAATATTAAGTTGGATAAGGTTGCTGTTTTTGCAGGTGGTGTGCTGTTCGGTACAGCAGGGCTGAAGGTTCTGGGCAGCAAGGATGCGAAGAAGGTTTACACACAGGGTACTGCTGCAGTGCTGCGTGCAAAGGATTGCGTGATGAAAACAACAAATGTTGTACAGGAAAACGCAGAGGATATTTTGGCTGAAGCAAAGCAGATCAACGAGAAACGCTACGAAAAGGAGAACTCCGTAGAGGAAGCAGAAGAAGCTGAAGAAACAACAGAAGCAACAGAAGCATAAGGAACGAGAGTTCTGATAACGGGGCCTATGGCTCCGTTTTTCTTTGGAGGTGTAAACATGAGATTTCAAATTAAGCATGAAATAGAGGGCAGACTTCGTGTGCACATGATGCAGAACAGAATGACCTTTGCTGAGGCGGATACCCTGCAATACTATCTGGAGGGGCTGCCCGGCGTGGCACACGCTAAGGTATATGAAAAGACCTGTGATGCCGTTGTTACATACACTGCGGAGCGTGCAGACATCATTACTGCATTGAAGCAGTTCTGCTATGACAGGGTGGAGCTGCCTACGGCAATTTCCGGACATTCTTCCAGAGAGATGAATGCGGAATATCAGAGCAGGCTGGTTGGACAGACATTGATACATTTCGGGAAAAAGCTGTTCCTGCCTTATCCCGTTCGCGCGGCAATTACGGCTGTGAAATCCGTAAAATATCTGTATCAAGGGGCGCATTGCCTGCTGCAGCGCAAAATTGAGGTCAGCGTACTGGATGCGGTTGCTATCGGCGTTTCCGTATTCCGCGGCGAAATGAACACAGCAGCATCTGTTATGTATTTGTTAGGGATCGGCGAAACATTGGAGGAATGGACACATAAGAAGTCCGTTGACGATCTGGCAAGGAGCATGTCTCTAAATGTCAGCAAGGTATGGCTGTTGCAGGACGGACAGGAAATTCTGGTTTCTGCGAAGGAGGTTGCGCTTGGTGACAGCGTTGTTGTTCGCATGGGCAATGTCATTCCCTTCGACGGGGTTATTCGTCAGGGCGAAGCAATGGTCAATCAGGCATCCATGACGGGTGAATCCCTGCCCGTCAGAAAGGAAGTCGGTACATACGTATACGCAGGTACGGTTGTGGAGGAAGGCGAAATCGTTTTACAGGTCAGAGAAATGAGCGGCTCCACACGGTTTGAAAAAATCGTAACCATGATTGAGGATTCCGAAAAGCTGAAATCCACAGTGGAAAGCAGAGCAGAGCATCTGGCGGACAGACTGGTTCCGTATACCCTTCTGGGGACAGGATTGATTTATGCGCTGACAAGAAATGTGACGAAGGCACTGGCTGTACTGATGGTTGATTTCTCCTGCGCATTGAAGCTTTCCATGCCTATCTCCGTGCTTTCTGCAATCCGCGAAGCCGGTTCTTATCATATCACCGTAAAGGGCGGCAAATATCTGGAAGCAGTTGCGGAAGCAAATACCATCGTATTCGATAAAACAGGCACACTGACAAAGGCAAAGCCTGCGGTTCGCAGGGTTTACACCTTCTGCGACAAGGAGGAAGACGAGCTGCTGTGTCTGGCGGCCTGTCTGGAGGAGCATTTCCCTCATTCTATGGCAAAGGCGGTTGTTTCTGCGGCGGCAGAAAAAGGTCTGGAGCACGAAGAAACCCATTCCAAGGTGGAATATATCGTTGCACACGGCATTGCATCTTCCGTAGAAGGGCAGAAGGTTGTGATTGGCAGCTACCATTTTGTATTTGAAGATGAGGCATGCACGATTGACCCTGCGGAGCAGGAAAAATTCGATGCACTGCCGAAGGAGTATTCTCACCTGTATCTGGCAATTGACGGCAGGCTGGCGGCGGTTATCTGCATTGAAGACCCCCTGCGTGCAGAGGCGGCAGAGGTTATCAGCAATCTGAGGGCGCTTGGTCTGAAAAGAATCGTAATGATGACGGGGGATAACGAGCACACCGCGGCAGCAATCGCAAAAAAGGTCGGCATTGAGGAATACTTTTCCGAGGTTCTGCCGGAGGATAAGGCGGAATTTGTACGCAAGGAAACAGAAAAGGGCAACAAGGTTATTATGATTGGCGACGGCATTAACGATTCTCCTGCGTTGTCTGCGGCAAATGTCGGCATTGCTATCAGCGATGGTGCAGAGATTGCCCGCGAAATCGCAGATATCACGATTGCGGCGGACGATTTGCATGAGCTGGTAAAGCTGAAACGGCTCAGTAACCTGCTGATGAAGAGAATTCACAGAAATTATCGTGCAATCGTCGGCATCAATGCAGGGCTAATCGCGTTTGGCGTAGCCGGCGTATTTATGCCTGCAACATCTGCATTGCTGCATAATATTTCTACGTTGGTTATCAGCTTGCAGGATATGCGGAATCTGCTGGATGATGCAGAATAAAAAAATATCTCCTTCGGAAATTTCCGAGGACTTCCTAAAATAAAAATAATATGATAAAAGACCGGTACTGCAAAGCTGTTTTCGCCTGCAATGCCGGTCTTTTATGAGTTATGGGGCAAACTATTACAGCCACTGCCTGATTCTGCCGGGCATAATGCGTTTATGCCCATATATAAAGTCAATCAGCGCTTTTCGGTCAATGATATCCATTCCGGCTGTGTTTTTATATTCTCCCTCAACGGTAAACAGGAAAACCTTATCTCCGTTGGCTGTTAATTCCTTATAATGATTGCCGTCAAGAGGCGTTTTTCCTGTCTTGACCTGCGGATATGCCTTGTGGCTGCCGTCTCTTGCTACGGCAACAAATTCATAGGTCTGCGTACCCAGCTTATTTGTACTGGAGTAGAGGAGATAGCCTTTTTCTAACTGTAAATACAAGCTGACGACCTCCTCCACATCCTCCGGCTGTAGGAAATCCAGAATTTCTTCTTTTTTCACAGCGCAGTCAGGATAGAATTGTGTTCCGGTAATCGTATTATACAGGTGCTCCGAGTATTTCAACGGAACATCCCCCTTTATTCGTTGCAATGCTGCGCTTGCCCGAAAGCTGTTTACAACCCTTCCGGGCACCATCTCAACAGTGCCGATTTCATGGAATTCAACATCCACATAGTTGATGACATCCTCATAGATATGTGCGGCATCACAGCTATATTTCCATGTGCTCAGTACACGACATAAATAGTAAACGCCATTATGGCGTGTCCAAATCAGATCATCCACAGCCATTTCCTTTAAGGCGTGAATGGATACAACAAAGCCGCGACAGGAATCATACTGCATGCGCCCTTTTTTCTCACATTCTTCGATAGAAGTCGGGATATAGGGGATGCCATCTGTATTGCGTAAGCACCAGCCTACGCCCAGAATATTGTTTTGCAGGCAGAATTCAAATGCCTTCCCATCCTGACTGCCTGTTTTTACGGTGGTTCTCCACAAATAGATATCCTTATCTGTCATTCTATGAGCATCCCCTTTTCTATACGGTTTGTTTTTTGTTTTGCTCGTTTTATCAGATATCTTTATCATACAGTTTCTACAGCTATCTGTAAACTTTCTGCAGAACATTTTGCTGCGTCAGCTTATGAAAATTGCTTTCCGAAAAAATGGCAATGCGTGAGGGAGATTTTTTTGCTCGAAAATCAGGGAGGACAGTAGATTTTTCTGTATCATAGGGGTATAATGAGACAATATATTTTACGTCAGAAAAAAGAGGAGAGCGTGCGTGATGCAGATAGTATTTGCCCTTGTGGCTTTGGTGGTTGGCTTTGTGCTGTTGGTAAAGGGAGCGGATTGGTTCGTAGAGGGCTCCGCAGGCATTGCAAATAAATTCGGAATTCCGCAGATTGTCATCGGGCTGACGATTGTAGCCATGGGGACGAGCATGCCTGAGGCGGCGGTCAGTATTTCGGCGGCACTGCGCGGCAGTGCGGAAATTACGATAGGGAATGTAGTAGGCAGCAATATCATGAATATTCTGGTGATTCTGGGCTTGACGGCGGTGGTGTGTCAGATTGCGGTGCAGAAAACAACGATTCATTATGAAATTCCGATGGTGATTGGTGTGACGATTTTATTGGCAGTTATGGGGCTGCAGAACAATATCATCAGCAGAGCAGAGGGTGTCATCCTTCTGGCATGCATGGTGGTGTATATGCTGTATCTTCTGCGGCTGGCAAAAAGAGGCGTTGTGGAGAATGAGGAGATGGACGCATACGCGAAGCAGGTATCCTTCGGCAGGCTGATTCTGCTTGTTGTGGTTGGTGTGGCAGCAATTATTTTCGGGAGTCATGTGGCTGTGGAGGCGGCATCTGCCATTGCGCGTATTTTCGGCATAAGTGAGCGTTTTATCGGACTGACAATCGTTGCCTTCGGCACTTCTCTGCCGGAGCTGGTGACAAGCGTGGCGGCGGCAAGAAGGGGCAATTCGGATATTGCAGTCGGTAATATTGTTGGCAGCAACCTGTTTAATATCATGTTTGTGGTCGGGATTACGGCGGTGATTGTGCCGGTTGTGTATCAGCCTACATTCCGGGTGGACAGCATTGTGGCGGTTGCGGCAGCGGTGCTTCTTCTGGTATGTGTTTACCGCGGAAGGGTTTTGAAACGCCGGCACGGACTGCTGATGCTTGCCTGCTATGGCGGCTATTTTGCGTACCTTCTGCTGGCGTAAGGAGAAAGAAGGGATTTTATGCACGTTCGATATTACAAAGAATATTCACAGCATTTGCAGAGAGACATGGAGTTTAAGGTATATGGGCATGCAGGGCTGCCGATGATTGTTTTTCCGTGTCAGGATGGGAATTTCTACGATTTTGAGGATAGAGGCATGGTGAATACCGTTGCGGACAGGCTGGAAAACGGACAGCTGCAGCTGTTCTGTGTAGGCTGTGTGGATGAGGAAACGTGGAGCGCGGCATGGGGTGACCAGCATGGCAGAATTCTCTGGCATGAGCAGTGGTTTCGTTATCTCTGTGAGGAATTTCTGCCGTGCCTGCATCAGATTCACAGCGAAACGGACGGCGTTTCCTATGAAGGCAGAGTGATGCTTGCAGGGATGAGCATGGGCGGCTATCATTGCGTGAATCTCTATCTGAGAAGACCTGACCTTTTCGGCGGATGCCTTTCGTTGAGCGGTCTGTTCCATGCAGGATATTTCTTCCCGAATTATGATGATGTGGATATTTATTATAATTCGCCTGTGGATTACTTGCCGCAGATGCCGCAGGATCATCCGTTGGTGGAGCAGTTCCGCCGCGGAAGGATTATTATTTGCTGCGGACAGGGCGCATGGGAGGATGAAGCGAAAAAGGACGCATGGATTCTGAAGGAGCAGTTTGAACGGCTTGCTGTGCCGGCATGGATTGATTTCTGGGGCGAGGATGTGAACCACGATTGGCCCTGGTGGGAGAAGCAGTTTCCGTATTTCGTGGGGAAGCTTCTGGAGGGCTAGAAGGATTGGCAGAGTGAGGGTCTTACCATTTGAAGGTCTTGCCATTTTTGGAAGAGAGGTATATAATTAAATTTACAAGTGAACACAAAGGGGAGCTTGTCTTGCAGGCTGAGAGGAAGGAAAAGCCTTCGACCCATAACCTGATTTGGATAATGCCAACGTAGGGACGCTTGAAAAAGACGTAAAAGCGTTGGGAAACTTCCAAAGGAGAGGTTTCCCTTTTTGATTGCAAAATAGTATAAAAACTTTCTGACGGATTCCGAAGCAAGGAAGCTGACCCGATGGAGCATCGGGAGGATAGAGGGGGAGCGCCCTATATCCTGCAGAAAGAACAGCAGCGATGGGAAGCCGTGTTCCGGCGTGAGAGGAAGCCAGTGAGTTTCGACCGATTTTTCTGAAAGCCCTTTTCAAGGGGGAAGTCTATGTATTTCAGGAAGAACGCTGTCTGTTCTTCCTTGTTGAGAAAGGAGTCTATCAAAATGAAGCAATTCGGAACAAGAAAATTATGTTATGCAGGTATTTTATGCGCGGTGGCAGTGGTTGGCAGCTTTTTCTATATCCCTGTATTCGGGAGCAAATGTGTGCCGGTGCAGCACATGGTAAATATTCTGTGTGCGGTGCTTCTAGGGCCGTTTTACGGCGTGGGTGTTGCATTTTGCGCAAGCTTAATCCGAAATCTTCTGGGTATCGGCAGTTTGATGGCGTTCCCCGGCAGTATGTTTGGGGCGTTGCTTTGCGGGCTTGCCTTCTGGAAAACAAAAAGTATCCCTCTGACCTTGATTGCAGAGGTGTTTGGCACAGCGGTTTTGGGCGGTCTGTGTGCATATCCCGTTGCGATTCTGTTTATGGGGATGCAGGCGGGGCAGATTGCGTTTTATGCCTATGTCATTCCGTTTCTGATTTCCACGGCAGGCGGTGCGATTTTGTCCGGTATTCTGCTGGGGGCATTGCGGAAAACAGGGATTCTGAAAACGGCGGCAGTCAGATAAGGAGGTAAGGAGAATGTTAAAGGAAATGCTGGATCATGTGCGGGAAAAATGCCCGCTCATTCATAATATTACAAACTATGTAACCGTAAACGATTGTGCGAATATTCTGCTTGCGTGCGGCGGTTCTCCTATCATGGCGGACGATGCCGAGGAGGCGGAGGAGATTACAGCAATCTGCGGCGGCTTGAATATCAATATCGGGACGCTGAATCAGCGCACCATTCCTGCGATGCATTTAGCAGGCAAAAAGGCAAACAAACTGGGACACCCTGTTGTATTAGACCCTGTTGGGGCAGGTGCATCCAAGCTGCGGACAAATACCGCCAAGGCACTGCTGGAGGATATCCATTTTACGGTTCTGCGTGGGAATATCTCCGAAATCAAGACACTGGCTCTGGGGACAGGCGGCGCAAAGGGCGTAGATGCGGATATCGCGGACAAGGTGACGAAGGAAAATCTGCCGCAGACGGTTGCATTTGCAAAGAAATTCGCGCAGGAAACGGGTGCGGTGATTGCCATTACGGGCGCGATTGATATTGTTGCGGACAGCGAAAGGGCATTCTGCATTTACAACGGACATCCCATGATGAGCAGCATTACAGGAACAGGCTGTCAGCTTTCTGCGATGACGGCGGCTTATGTGACGGCAAACCCCGAAGCTCCCTTGGAGGCGACGGCGGCGGCAGTCTGCGCCATGGGCATTTGCGGCGAAAAGGCACATGCAAGGCTGACAGAGCAGGACGGTAATTCCAGCTACCGCAATTATATTATTGATGCCATCTGCAATCTGACCGGCGAAGAACTGGAAAAATGTGCGAAATATGAAATCCTTTGAGAACGGGAGGAAAAGCAATGAAATGTGAAAAGGAAACCATGCTGCTGTATGCCGTAACAGACCGTATGTGGACAGGCAAGCAGACGTTAATGGAGCAGGTAGAGGATGCACTGAAGGGCGGCGCGACCTGCGTACAGCTGAGAGAAAAGGAACTGGATGAGGAAAATTTTCTGAAGGAAGCCATTGAAATGAAAGCGCTGTGTGCGAAATACGGCGTGCCCTTTATCGTGAATGATAACGTGGAAATTGCCATCAAATGCAAGGCAGACGGGATTCATGTAGGGCAGAGCGACATGGAGGCCGGCAATGTGCGTGCGCTGGTCGGTGAGGATATGATCATCGGCGTTTCCACAAAAAATGTGGAGCAGGCATTGGCGGCGCAGAAGGCAGGTGCAGATTATCTGGGCGTTGGCGCAATGTTCCATACGGGGACAAAGCTGGATGCGGAGGAGGTTTCTCGCGAAGCGGCGCAGGAAATCACAGCGGCGGTGGATATCCCTGTGGTTGCCATTGGCGGCATCAATAAGAAGAATATTCTGGAGCTGAAGGGTACCGGCGTGGACGGTGTGGCTCTGGTTTCCGCGATTTTCGGCGCAGAAAATATCGAGGAAGAATGTAAGACATTGAAGGCCCTTTCCGCGGAAATGGTGCAGGCGTAAAAAATTTGCGAGAGCAAGAAAAAAGTTTGGAGGAAGACAGCATGAAAACAGCATTGAGCATTGCAGGCAGCGATACCAGCGGCGGCGCAGGGATTCAGGCGGATTTGAAAACCATGACGATGAACGGTGTATTTGCCATGAGCGCGATTACGGCATTGACGGCGCAGAATACCACCGGCGTACAGGGGATTTTTGAGGTGACACCGGAATTTCTGGGGATGCAGATTGACAGCGTATTTACGGATATCCGCCCCGATGCGGTGAAAATCGGGATGGTTTCTTCTGTAAACCTGATTTCCGTGATTGCGGAAAAGCTGACGGCATATCATGCGGAAAATATCGTGGTTGACCCGGTGATGGTTGCGACCAGCGGTGCAAAGCTGATTAGCGAGGATGCGGTTTCTGCGCTGAAGGAAAAGCTTCTGCCCCTTGCGACGGTTGTTACGCCGAACATTCCTGAAGCGGAGGTGCTTGCCGATATGAAAATTACAAGCCCTGCGGATATGGTGACGGCGGCGGAAATCATCAGTAAGGCATACCATTGTGCGGTGCTTTGCAAGGGCGGACACAGCATGAATGATGCGAATGACCTGCTTTATGATGAAAAGGGAGCACATTGGTTCCGCGGAAAGCGCATTGATAACCCCAATACCCATGGCACAGGCTGTACGCTTTCCAGCGCGATTGCGGCAAATCTGGCAAAGGGAAATGATTTGGAAACCGCAGTGGAGCGTGCGAAGGAATATATCTCCGGTGCGTTGGCGGCAATGCTGGATTTGGGCGCAGGCAGCGGCCCGATGAATCATGCGTTTGATTTGAAGGAAGAATATACGAAGTGAACATGAAGCGCAGCGAAATGTGAATGGTACCGCTTAGACAAACTTGAATTGACCGAGCGGAAAGAGAGGGACGCTTCTTGTCCGAAGGGCAAGAAGATGGACGATGACAAAGGAAGATAACTGCGATACGGAGGAGGACTCATGATGAGGGCTGAAAAAATAAGAAGAATCTTGTTTCCTAAAAAAGTTTCACCCTTACGGCTTTTGGGATTTCGTTTGTTTCATATAGGAGGACGCACAAGATGGCTTATCGGCTTGTTCAGACATTAAACTTCGGTTGATAGGAGAATGAGGCGAGTAAAAAATCGGGAAGGAAAAGTGCTTACTTGAATGAAAATACTCCCGATTTTATCAACAGTAGCATAGGACCACAGAAGTATAAAAAGGGCGGATATTTGAATCTATCGAATGTCTGCCCTTTTTGTTTAACTTAATGTTCTTCTTCTACATACAAATCTGCGATGGAATACAGAACAGCTGTGCCTGCAAGGCTCAGTCTATCCCCTTGCATTTCGCAGTACAGCGTGCCGCCACGTTGGGATGCCTGCCGCGCCACCAGCCTTTCCTTCCCCAGCTTTTTTGCCCAAAGCGGAACAATATGGCAATGACCGCTGCCGCAAACGGGGTCCTCGGCGACTGCAAGCTTTGGCGCAAAGGTGCGGGATACGGAATCATATTCCTTGCCCTTTGCGGTGATATGTTGCAGCAGACCATCCAGTTCCATCAGCTTTGCTTGGTTGGGGGTGAGTGTGGGGATTGCCTCTGCATTTTCTGTCACACAGAGCAGGTCACGCCCCAGCCATGCCTCTGTGATTGCCACACCGAAGGCATCCTCCATGGCGGGTGTAACGGGGATTTGCTTCAGTTCATATGCAGGGAAATCCATTTCCAGCAGGTTGCCCTTTTTCAGAACGGTCAGTGCGCCGCTCATTGTTTGAAAGGTAATGGAGGATGCGTCCTTTTCAAAGAAACGGAACAGCACATAGGCAGTGCCCAAAGTGGCATGACCGCAAAGGTCAATTTCACCGCCGGGGGTAAACCATCTGAGGTGATAGCCTGCGCCCTCCTTTACGGCAAAGGCGGTTTCGGACAGGTTGTTTTCGCCTGCGATTTTCTGCATCAGTGCATCGGAGGGGTATTTGTCCAGTACACAGACTGCGGCAGGGTTGCCCTCGAACACCTTTTCTGCAAATGCGTCAACGTGATAACATTTCATAATACAAGACCTCCTTAGGTGAATATATTTTTTCTGTACTCAGCATAGCACAGGAGAGAATATCACACAATTCAAAAATTGTATGGCATACGCTTTCGTTGCAAGAACGGAGAAAATAGTGTATGATACGAGGGATGAAAAAAGAAAAGAGGGAGAATATGCAGTCAATCAATGAGATAAAAGAGATTTTGAGCCGTTGTTCGATAGATGCCCTGCCTGCGCAGCTAAAGCAATGGGAAGGGGACAGCCGCAAGGGTGTGCAGAATGTGTTGACCTCTTTTCGGAAAAAATACGAAAGGCATTTGCAGGAGCAGGCACGCTTAGAGGAAATTCTGACCTATGAACGGGGCTGTTGGGCGGCAGGCTATGCGCTTGTTGCAGGGATTGACGAGGTTGGCAGAGGGCCTTTGGCGGGGCCTGTGGTTGCGGCGGCGGTAATTCTGCCGCAGGAATGTAAAATTGAAGGCGTGAATGATTCCAAGAAGCTTTCCGCAAAAAAACGAGAGGAATTATATGATGTGATTCTGGAAAAAGCCGTTGCCTACGGTATCGGGATTGTTTCCAATGAGCGGATTGACGAAATCAATATCCTACAGGCAACCTATGAAGCCATGCGCGAGGCGCTTTCACAGCTAAGCCCTCATGCGGAGTATATCCTTGCGGATGCGGTAACGATTCCGCGCATTTCCACGCCGCAGAGGGGCATTATTAAGGGGGACGCAAAGAGTATGTCCATCGGGGCGGCAAGCATTGTTGCCAAGGTTTATCGTGACCGCTTGATGGAAACATACGATGCAGTTTACCCCGGCTATGGCTTTGCGGCGAATAAGGGCTATGGCTCTGCGGAGCATATTGCGGCAATTCAAAGGCTGGGGCTGACCCCGATTCACCGCAGAAGCTTTGTGAAAAATCTCCGCCCGCAGGAGGGGGACACCACAACCGATAAGGGCGGCAGAGGAGAAACGCTTGCGGCGAAGCAGATGCAGAAAATGGGCTATGAGATTCTGGAGCGGAATTTTCATGCGCTCCGGGGCGAGATTGATATTATTGCGAAGAAAGAGAACACAATCGTGTTTACGGAAGTGAAATACAGAAAAAATGAAACCATGGGAACACCTGCCGAAGCGGTGGACAGCCGCAAGCAGCAGAACATCATTCGTGCGGCAAAGGCATATATTGCGCAGGAGTGTCTGATGGAAATGGGATATGATTTCCGCTTTGATGTGGCAGAGGTGCTGAACAGCGAGGGGAAAACTTATTTCCGCTATACGGAGGATGCGTTTCGGCTTTCTGAATGATAGAAGAAAACGAGGGAGAAAGATGAAGATTAACAGAAAGAATGACTTGGAATATATTACATTTGATAATCTGGAGCAGACAGGATTGGTGAAGCACTGCTTTACGACGCGGCACGGCGGTGTCAGCACAGATTACTGGGCAAGCATGAACATGGGCTTTGCGCGCGGCGAGAAACGGGAGCCTGTTTTGCAGAATTATAAAATTCTGGCGGAGGCGGTCGGCTTTACGGCGGAAAATTATGTAACCTCTCAGCAGACACACACCACAAATGTCCGCAGAGTGACGGCGGCAGATGCAGGCAAGGGTGTCTGGACGGAGCGCGGCTATACGGATGTGGATGGGCTGATTACCAACGAGAAGCATATTCCCTTGGTGATTTTCGGGGCAGACTGTGTGCCTGTGTTCCTTTTGGATAAAAAGAACCATGCCATCGGCGTGGCGCACTGCGGCTGGGTTGGCACAGGCAACCGCATGGCGGAAAAAATTTTACAGGAGATGATGCGCACCTTTGGAACAGACCCTGCGGATGTGACGGCGGCAATCGGTCCTTCCATCGGGAAATGCTGCTTCCAGATGGATGAACCTGTGCTTGCGCTGTTCCGCAAAAACATCCCCTGGACGGAGGAGATTGTGGAAAAAGACCCTGCGGCAGAGGGAAAATATAAAATGGATTTATGGGAATGTAACCGCCGCCTGTTGGCAGAGATGGGGGTGCAGGATATCGAAATTTCGGGTCTTTGCACCAAATGCGACCAGAAGCGTTTTTATTCCCATAGAGGCATGGGCGAAAAAAGAGGCGTGATGGCGGGAGTAATAGAGCTGATTTAAGGAGAGCATAAGAAGGGAAGTACAAAAAATCGTGGTACTTCCCTTCTTTTTGTGGTATACTAAACAGAATGGAAAATTGGGTATTCTTGCCCATTTATCAGAAAAATGAAAAAAACTGCAAAGCAGGAGGTAGTATATGAGCAGACCAATCGTAGCAGTGGTGGGTCGTCCCAATGTCGGCAAATCCACCCTGTTTAACAGACTTGCAGGCGAGCGTATCTCCATCGTGCAGGATACCCCCGGGGTGACCCGTGACCGTATCTATGCCGATGTGGAATGGCTTGACCGCAAATTTACTTTAATTGACACCGGCGGTATGGAAATCGGCTCCGAAGAAGTGATTCAGAAGCAGATTGTACAGCAGGCGCAGATTGCGATTGAAACCGCGGATGTAATTTTGTTTGTCACAGACGTAAAAACAGGTGTAACAGAGGATGATGTGAAGGTTGCAAATCTGCTGCGCCGCACGAAAAAGCCTGTTGTCCTGGCGGTGAATAAGGTGGACAGCGTAAAGCGTGATACGCTGGCGATTTATGAATTTTACGAATTGGGCATCGGCGATCCCTTGCCCGTTTCCGCAGGGCAGGCATTGGGCTTGGGCGATATGCTCGACCAGATTATTGCGAATTTCCCTGAAAAGGACATCTATGAGGAGGAGGACGATGCCATCAAGGTTGCTATCATCGGGAAGCCCAATGTGGGGAAGTCCTCCCTGATTAACAAGATTCTCGGCGAGGACAGATTGATTGTCAGCAATATTGCAGGCACAACGAGAGATGCAGTCGATACGCCGATTGAAATTGACGGACAGAAGTATATCTTCATTGATACGGCAGGGATGCGCCGCAAGAGCAAAATCAAGGAGGAAATCGAACGCTTCAGCATCATCCGCGCGGTTGCGGCAGTGGAGCGCTGTGATGTTGCGATTCTTCTGATTGATGCCAACGAAGGCGTTACAGATCAGGATACCAAGATTGCAGGCATTGCCCACGAAAGAGGGAAGGCGGCAATCATTGCCGTCAATAAATGGGATTCCGTTGAAAAGGACGAAAAGACCATGAATAAATATCTCAAGGATATTTCCATGGAATTGAAATATATGGAATATGCGCCGAAGGTGTTTATTTCTGCCATGACAGGGCAAAGAATTAACCGTATGCTGGAATTGATTCAGACGGTATATCAGAACCATGCCCTGCGTATCAGCACAGGTGTTTTGAATGAGGTGCTGATCGAGGCAACCGCAATGCAGCAGCCCCCTGCGGATAAGGGCCGCCAGCTGAGATTGTATTATATGACACAGGTATCCGTAAAACCCCCTACCTTTGTTATTTTTGTAAACGAGCGTGGGCTGTTCCATTTCTCTTACCGCCGTTATATCGAAAATCAGCTAAGAGAAGCATTTGGCTTTGTCGGCACACCGATTCATTTCATTGTAAGAGAAAAAGGGGAAAAGGATTGATATGTTTCGTTTGATTTGTTTATGTATCGGCTATTGCATCGGCTGTATCGAAACAGCCTATGTGGTCGGTAGAATATGGCAGGTGGATTTGCGTCAGCATGGCAGCGGCAACCTTGGTACTACAAATGCTCTGCGTGTGCTGGGGAAAAAGGCAGGCGCGCTGGTATTCATCGGGGATATTATGAAATCCGTGATTGCTTTTGTCATCTGTCGTGCGATTTTTGGGAGCAACCTGGCAGGGGTATATGGCTCTGTCGGGGCGGTTCTGGGGCACAATTACCCCTTTTACCTGAAGTTTAAGGGCGGAAAAGGGATTGCCGTTATGATTGGTATGACAGCGGCAATGGCGTTCAGTATGGATATCCGCTTAGCCATTCCCAATGCACTGATTGGCTTTGGCATGGCATTCGCAACAAGATATGTTTCCGTTGGCTCGCTGCTGTTTGCGCTGACGCTGCCCATCAGTGCCTATCTTTTGGGCTTCCCTCGTGAAATGCTCTATCTGACGATTTTTGTCAGTGCGATGGCATTCTGGCGGCACAGAGGGAATATCAAAAAGCTTTTAAACGGTACGGAAAATAAATTCGGTTCTAAAAAATAAATGCGTTTTGGAAATTGTGATTTGAAGAAATAAGACTGGAGGTCACAGCTTATGAAAAAGGTAACGGTCATTGGTTCCGGCAGCTGGGGGACAGCCCTTGCAGTGATGCTGGCGGAAAACGGACATGAGGTTTTCATCTGGTCCAGAAGACAGGACGCAGTGGATGAGCTGTTGAAAGAAAGAACAAATAAGAAATATCTCCCCGGCGTGGTGATTCCCGATTCCATTCAGGCAACCACCGACCGCAAGGAGGCTGTGGACGGCGCGGATATCGTGATTCTGGCGGTTCCTTCCAGAGCCGTTGCACAAACCGTGCGAGATTTTGCACCCTATCTGAAAACATGGCAGATTCTGGTGAATGTGGCAAAGGGCCTGGAGCCGGAAACACTGTTCCTGCTTTCGGATGTCATCAAAAGAGAAGCGCCCCAATGTGAGGTCTGTGTGCTTTCCGGACCGAGCCATGCAGAGGAGGTTGCGCGAAAGGTGCCGACCGCTTGTCTGATTGCCTGCGAAAACGAGGCAGTGGCAAAGCTGGTGCAGGAGGAATTTGCAAACCCCCGTTTCCGTCTGTATACCAATACGGATTTGATTGGCGTGGAAATCGGCGCAGCACTGAAAAATGTTATGGCACTGGCGGCAGGGATGTCTGATGGGCTTGGCTTTGGGGACAACACCAAGGCGGCGCTCATGACAAGAGGCATGGCAGAAATGAAGCGTCTTGGCATGGCAATGGGTGGTAAGGCGGAAACCTTTGCGGGACTTTCCGGTATTGGCGACCTGATTGTAACCTGTACGAGTATGCACTCCAGAAACCGCAGAGCGGGTATCCTTCTGGGGCAGGGCAAAAGCCTGCAGGAAACACTCGATGAGGTGAAGATGGTTGTGGAAGGTGTGAATACAGTGCAGGCGGCTTGTCAGCTTGCGGAAAAATATCACGTTTCCATGCCCATTACACAGAGCATTTATGCGGTTCTCTTTGCGGGGAAAAATGTGGAGGATGCCGTTCTGGAGCTGATGACAAGGGACAACAAGGCAGAATAAGCATCCGCGGCTTCTGTTGACTTCTTTACACGAAATTTACATAGCATTTTGTTTACAAATTCCTACTGTGGTTCTATACTATGGGAGTGATAATTTTGCCCTGTGCAGAATCGGAAAAAGGAGGTACGCATGGAAAACTTTGTTCTCAGCTGTTGTTCCACGGCGGATTTATCGTTGGAACACTTTCAAAATAGAAATATCCATTATATTTGCTTTCATTATGAGCTGAATGGAACGGTATACCCCGATGATCTGGGGCAGTCTATGCCCTTTGATGTGTTTTATGAAGCAATGACAAGGGGGGCGGAAACAAAAACCTTTCAGGTCAATGTGGCGGAATTTGAAGCATATTTTGAGTCCTTTCTGAAGGAAGGAAAGGATATTCTGCACCTTTGCCTTTCCTCCGGCATTACGGGTGTGATGAATTCTGCGAATATCGCAAAGGATATTCTTGCGGAAAAATACCCCGAACGGAAAATCTATATTGTGGATTCCCTTTCGGCATCCTCCGGCTACGGGCTTCTGATGGATAAGCTTGCGGATTTACGGGATGCAGGTATGGGGATTGACGAGCTGCGCCAATGGGCGGAGGAAAACAAGCGCAAGGTGCAGCATTGGTTTTTCTCTACAGATTTGACGTTTTACATCAAGGGCGGCAGAGTAACGAAAACGGCAGGTTTTGTCGGCACAATGCTGAGTATTTGTCCGCTGCTGCATGTGAATGATGAAGGAAAGCTGATTCCAATGCAGAAGGTACGGACAAAGAAGAAGGTCATTGAAGCCATTGAAAAAAAGATGGAGGAATTGGCGGAGGATGGTCTGGAGTATCATGAGAAGTGCTATATTTCTCATTCTGCCTGCGAGAAGGATGCAGAGGCGGTGGCGAAGCTGATTGAAAGCCGGTTCCCACACCTCAATGGCAAGGTGCTGATCAATAGCATCGGCACGACCATCGGCAGTCACACCGGCCCGGGAACAGTGGCACTGTTCTTCTGGGGAGAGGAGAGAAAATCATAAAAACAGACAGTCTTGGATGTAGATACATGCAAGACTTTTTTCTTGCCAGATTTTCACAGAGAGGGAGAAGCGCATATTTCAATTTTTCCTGCAAATACTACATTTACAATAAATTTGGCAGGAGGAAGATACAATGAAGGCAACAGGCATTGTCAGAAGAATAGACGACCTTGGGCGTGTGGTTATACCCAAAGAAATCAGAAGAACGCTCCGTATCCGCGAGGGTGATCCCCTTGAGATTTTTACCGATCGCGAGGGCGAAATTATTTTGAAAAAATATTCTCCCATCGGGGAATTGGGCACATTCGCGAAGGAATACGCGGAATCCTTAGCGCAGACTGTGGGGCATATCACCTGTATTGTGGATAAGGATCAGATTATCGCCGTTTCGGGCGGCGGGAAAAAGGAGTTTTTTGAAAAGCATATCAGCTCCGAAATGGAAAATTGCATCAACAAGCGCACCTCGCTGATTGCGGAGAGAAATGATGCGAACTTCGTCCCTGTTCTGGAGGATGATTCCGAAAGCGCGTATAATCATCAGCTGATTGTACCCATTATTGCGGAGGGGGACGCTATGGGCGCAATTATTTTCCTTTCCAAGGATCAGAAGATGGGCGAGGTGGAAGGCAAGCTGGCGCAGACGGCGGCAGGCTTTCTGGGGAAGCAGATGGAGCAGTAAGAGGTCAAGGCAGGGGGTTTTGACACCCTAAGTCGAAATCGGGATTTCGACTTGCTAAGACAGAGGAATAAACAGACGAGTTCCATCAGCTTAAAAGCCTTGAAACTCGCTGTTTTCCTCGTCGGAAGTGAATTCCGACTGCGGATTCCATTTGGGAAACGGATTTGTTTCCCAAACCCTTCCGCTGCCTCAAAATTACTTTGTCTACAGTCTGAAAGGAGCCAAAGGCTCCTTTTTTCATGCCATGACATAGGGCAAAAGTCCGAACACAATAAAGATTGCGAAAATAGTGATAATCGCAGGGGAAAGGAATCGTTCCCGATAGGGGCTGCCGGTTTCATCCAGCAGCAGAAGCTCTTCTCCGGGAGGGTTTGCCTTCAGAAACAGATAGAGCAGCACGGCAAGCCAAGGGAGGGAAAGCAGGGAAACAACAAGCAGAGAAGCAAGCGTACTGCCCTGCGGAAGCTCTGCCGCCGCGGTTGTCACGGTTTCACTGCTTGTGGCAAAGATGCTGAAAATCGTTGTGCCGTTGATGATCATGTGCGGCAGGATGGAAGCAAAGATGGAATTTGTCCGCTCCACCAGAAAGGCGAAAATAAATCCGACAATAAACGCATACGGAAACTGCTGCGGATTCAGATGCAGCAGACCGAAAAGCAGTGCGCAGGCAAACTGTGCCTTATATTTCCCCAGAAAATGATATCCGGAGAGCAGGATGCCGCGCGAAAAGCATTCCTCAAACACCGCGGGTAAAACTGCAACCGCCACAAATGAAACCAGAAAGCCGGAGGACTGGATGCCGCCGACGGACTGCTCCACAGGGTTGGGGAAGAAGAGTGCCGTCAGATAGGAAAGCAGACTCATCAGTGGTTGAATGGAAATGCCGAAGGAGAGCAGAAGCAGTAGATTTTTCCACCCCAAAGGGTTTAGCCGCAGAGTTTCCTTCACATTTTTTTTCGACCATTTAAAATATGCCAGCAGCGGCGGCACAAAGCAGATAAGCTGCGACAGGAGCATATAGGCACTATCCGAAAGGCGGGATGCCAAAGGGAGATATGCCATCAGAAAGGATACCCCAATGAAATAAATAAAAAATAGCAGCGCAAAAAAGCTGGTTCTTCTTGTTTCTGTCATAAAAGACCTCCGTTCGTAATCTGATAAAAAGAGAAAATCTCAAGCCGCTTCTGACTTGAGATTCCTTTTTTATGGTACAATCTCATTTGATTTTTCCGGGTTGTTCCTGCGCATCCGTTTGGATGGACAGGGGGTCACCTGTCGGATATTTTTCAGTATATTTTCGGTTGACATATTCCGATGCAAAGGTTTTGATAGTCGCGAAAACGGGCACGCCCACAAACATCCCGACAGGCCCCATGAAGGCACCGCCAATCAACACTGCAAGAATAATCCAAAGGGGATTGAGGTCAACGGAATTGCCCAGAATTTTCGGCCCGAGGTAGTTCCCGTCAAACTGCTGCAAAATCAGAACAAAGATGCCGACTGCAATCGCCAGAGGGGGATCGATGAGCAGCGTAATCAGGATGGCAGGGATTGCGCCGATAAACGGCCCGAAATACGGAATCATATTCGTTACGCCGATAATCAGGCTGAGAATCAGCGGATAGGGGGCCTTCATCAGATTCAGCCCGATAAACGCCAGAATTCCGATAATCAGCGAATCAACTGCCTTGCCGACAATGAAGTTCTGGAAGATATGATGCGTGCGAATAGCGGAGCGCAGGATAACATCTGCCTTTTCCTCGGGAAAGAAGGTGTAAATCCCTTTTTTTGCCTTCAGGCTGAACCGTTCCTTATCCAGCAGCATATAAAAGGCAATGAAGATTGCCATGATGAACTGAATAGTGATACGCCCGAAGCCATATACATTTACGGCAATCGTTTCCAGAAGCTCCGGCGCATTCTGCGAAATATCTTTCACAGGGGCAAGCAGGCGGTTGATGACGTTATTCACATCCGCACTGTTGATATACACAATCCGGTCGAAGAAATTCTGGATACGCACATTCATGGCATCGGAATAGGCTGTGACGTTTGTCGCGAAAGTAATGATGGAATCTCGTACCTCAGGCACAAGATAAATCACAATCCAGACCGTACCGCCGATGATGATGACGTAGTTGATTAAAATAGAAAGAATACGGGTGATTTTCACATGGTTCTGAAAAAAGGCACCGCTTTTTTTGAAGATTTTTTCAAAAAAATTCAGGAAAGGATTCATGACATAAGCAATCGCGAAGCCCATCAGAAAGGGTGCGGTCAGCGTATTCAGATAGTTGGTTGCCTTGGTGATGCTGCTGCCGATATTTGGCAGATTGCCGATGACCTTTTCAAACAGGATCAATGCGGCAAGCAGAATAAACGCATAGATACAGATTTTTGCGAGCAGCTTATCCTGCTCGTTTCTGCTGCGCCTGAAATTATCAAACCGTCTCATACTGACACCTCGAATCAATAAATAGGATACCCGTTTTCCGGAGTATCTTATCCTATGATACTATGAATTTTCCCGAAAAGCTATAAGGATGATGTGAAATTTTTGGTTTTTCGACGAAATTTTTTCTGCTTCGCCATGGCAGAGCCTGCCGCAGGGCATTTTTTTATTGAGTCACACCTGCTTTTATGCTATAATATCTCATTAGCAAAGAGAGTTTTCGAGGAAAAACAAAAGGTAAGATTTTTTGCGTTTATGGAGGTCTGATGATGGACGATATGAGCGAAAACGCTAAGAGTGAGCAATATCAGGAAAAAACAGGAAGGGAAAGCAACCCCATCGGGGTGGCGGCAGTGATTCTGCTGCTTTGCATCTGTTTTCTGATTGATGCCAGAGTCGGCTTCGGTGCGCTGATTGGCGCGGCGGCAGGCTTTTTCGCATGGTCACTTTTAAAGGATAACGGCACACGGAAGGAAGAAAATGCAGACGACAGAGTAGCCTTTCTGGATACGACAGTTTTGCAGCACAACTTCCCGCTTCCCCAGAATATGCCCATTCCCTATGCGGTGCTGGATATTCGGGGGCACATTTTAATGTATAATGAGAAATTCGCAAAGGAATTTCCGAATATGGAATTGATTCTGCCTGTGGTAGAACAGCTGAAAAAGGCGGGGATTGGCAAGCATGCTGTGGTTGTAGTGGAGGAAAAGCATTACGATGCCATGCTGAACCAGTGCGAGGTGGTCGAGGAAAACGGCGCAGTCGGCAATGTGTTGAATATGACGCTGGTGGATATTTCCAAGCAGTATGAGCTGGAGGAAAGACTTGACCGCAACGAAACGGTTATCGGGATGCTGTTTCTGGATAATTATGAGGATGTTATGGATTCCCTTGCGGAGGACAGACAGCCCCTGCTTTCCGCAATCGTGGACAGAAAGCTGACACAGTTTGCCGCGGATGCCAACGGCGTGATGCGAAAGCTGCAGATGGACAGATATATCCTCCTGCTTTCCAAGGGGGATTTGGAGACATTAAAGGAAAAGAAATTTGATATTATGAATACCATTCGCGAAATCAATGTTGGCGAGCATATTCCTGTAACGATGAGTATGGGGGTCGGCATTGGCGGCGGCTCTCTGGAGGATGCCATGCAGAGTGCGAAGGCGGCGCTTGACCTTGCATTGGGACGCGGCGGGGATCAGGTGCTGATTAAGGAAGGCGAAAAATACCTGTTCTACGGCGCAAAGGCAGGCGAGGTTGGCAGAAACGGGCGTATCCGAGCGCGCGTAAAGGCAGATGCTCTGTGGGAGCTGATGGGCGCATCCTCGTCTATTATGGTTATGGGACACCGCAATGGGGATTTGGACAGCCTTGGCTCCAGCATGGGGATTTGTGCCATTGCAAGAGCTATGGGCAAAAAATGCCGCATTGTGATGAATGAGGTCAGCACAGGGATTAAGTGTATTTCCGAGCAGATGGCGCAGGATGAATATTATCAGACTGCTTTTATGAAGGAAAAAGATGCACTGAAGGAAATGGATGATAAAACACTGGTGATTGTTGTGGATACGCACCGCACCAGTATGGTAGAAGGTCCTTCCGTTCTGGAGGCGGCAAAGAAAATCGTTGTGTTTGACCACCATAGAAAGAGCGCGCAGGATTTCATTGAGCAGGCGGTTCTGCTGTATCATGAGCCCTACGCATCCTCTACGTCTGAATTGATTACGGAAATGATTCAGCATATCGGCAAGAGGATTAAGCTGCGCTCCATCGAGGCAGATGCGCTTCTGGCAGGCATTACCGTGGATACCAAGAATTTCGCAGTCAAAACGGGTGCGATTACCTTTGAATCCGCAGGATTTCTGCGCCGCAACGGGGCAGACAGTATCCGTGTGCGTATGCTGTTCCAGAATGATATTGATTCCTATAAGGCAAAAGCAACCGCTGTGCGTGATGCGGAGCTGTATCTTGGCTCCATGGCGCTTTCCGTATGCCCTGCCAATCGGGAGAATTCCACATTGACGGCGGCGCAGGCGGCGGATGATTTAATGAATGTAACAGGGGTTAAGGCATCCTTTGTCTGCTGCAAGGTGGATGATGTGGTTTATGTCAGCGCACGCAGCTTTGGGGATGTGAATGTGCAGAGAATTATGGAAAAACTGGGCGGCGGCGGCCATTTCACCGTTTCCGGGGCGCAGCTTAAGGATTGCAGCGCGGAAGAAGCGAAGGAGAGGGTACGCAGTGCCATTGATGAATATTTGAAGGAGGAAACGACATGAAGATGATTTTATTACAGGACGTAAAAAGCGTCGGCAAAAAGGGCGACTTAATCAATGCCAGCGAGGGCTATGCAAAGAATTTCCTGCTGCCCAGAAAGCTGGCTGTAGAAGCAACAAAAAGCAATCTGAATGATTATGAGCTGAAGCAGAAGGCGGAGGCAAAGCGTAAGCAGGAGGAGCTGGAAAAGGCGCAGGCAACTGCAAAGGAGCTGGAGGATAAGGTTGTTACCATCAAGGTGAAAACAGGCGGCAACGGCAAGCTGTTCGGCTCTGTGACGAATAAAGAGGTTGCGGAGGAAATCGTAAAGCAGACCAAGCTGGATATTGATAAGAAGAAGGTTTCTATCGGTGACCCCATCAAGATGTTGGGCGAAAGAACCGCAGTCATTAAGCTGCATCCTAAGGTAACGGCAGAGGTAAAGGTGAAAATCGTAGAAGCGTAAGTCCCCGTACAGGAGGCGGAAAACATGGAAGAACAGGAAAAGCAAACAGAATATATGCGCGGTGTGCCGCCCCATGATGAAACGGCGGAGCAGGCTGTCCTGTGTTCCATGTTTCTGGACAGAGAAGCGGCATCTGTTGCGCTTGAGGTACTGCGTGGGGAGGATTTTTATCGCCCCGACCATCGCATGGTTTTTGAAGCGGCAGAGGAATTATATCGTTCCGGCTCTCCCATTGATGTGATTACAGTCAAGAATAAGCTGGAGGAAAAAGGGCAGTTTGAGCAGATAGGCGGTCTGCCTTTTCTGGCAAATCTTTCTTCTGCGGTCGGCAGCTCCGTCAATGTGCGCCATTATGCGGCAATCGTGGAGGAAAAATCCGTTCTGCGCCGTCTGATTCGCACTGCCGGGGATATTTCTCAGCTGAGCTATGAGGGCAAAGAGGATGTCAATGCCATTATGGATACGGCGGAAAAAAGCATTTTTGACATCATGCAGAAGCGCCATTCCGAGCAGTTCCATCATATCAGAGATATCGCGGTCAGCTCGATTGAAAAAATCGAGGATATCTACCGTTCCAAGGGCAAGCTGACAGGTGTGCCGACGGGCTTTCTGGATTTTGATGCCAAAACGGCAGGTCTGCAAAAATCAGATTTGATTCTGCTTGCGGCGCGTCCTTCCATGGGGAAAACGGCATTTGCGCTGAATATCATCCAGAATGCGGCGATTCGTGCCAATGTGCCGACGGCGGTGTTCTCTCTGGAAATGAGCCGGGAGCAGCTGGTCAACCGTATGCTCTGTTCCGAGGCCATGATTGATGCACAGAAGCTGCGTACCGGGGAATTGGAGGAAAACGACTGGGCGGAGTTGATTAACGCCATGGGTCCCCTTTCTGAAGCCCCGATTTATATTGACGATACCCCCGGGGTGACCCCGATGGAGGTGCGCTCCAAATGCCGCCGTTTGAAGGTGGAAAAAGGGTTGGGGCTTATCGTGATTGACTATTTGCAGCTGATGAGCGGCAATAGCAGAAACGATTCCCGTCAGCAGGAAATCTCCGAAATTTCCCGTTCCCTTAAGGCGATTGCAAGAGAGATGGAAGCGCCTGTGATTGCGCTGAGTCAGCTGAGCCGTGCCTGTGAACAGCGTGCGGATCACCGCCCGATGCTTTCCGACCTGCGTGAGTCCGGCGCGATTGAGCAGGATGCGGACGTAGTTGCCTTTCTTTATCGTGATGAATATTATTTCCCCGATACGGAAAAGAAAAATCAGGCAGAGCTGATTATTGCGAAGCAGAGAAACGGCCCGACGGGTACGGTCGATTTGACATGGATGGGACAGTATACGAAATTTGGCAATTTTCTGAAAAAATATTAAGCAAAGCCGCCCGAGGGGATTCCTTCGGGCTTTTTAAGTATATAAAGGAGGAGAAGAAGATGTTCAGACCAATGAGAAGAAGTAAGCAGGCGCTTTCCGCGCAGGAAACGAAGGCACTGCTTTCCACAGAAAAAAGGGGAATTCTTGCGGTGAATGGGGATGAGGGCTACCCCTTTGCGATTCCTGTCAATTATTATTATGACGACGCGCAGGGAAAAATTTTTATCCATGGCGGCAAGGCAGGGCATAAGGTGGATGCGCTGAAAAGGGACGATAAGGTCTGCTTTACCGTTTATGGCAACGAAGCCTTTGAAGAAGGGGATTGGGCACCCTATCTGCACAGCGTGATTGTGTTCGGCAGATGTAAGCTGGTTGCAGACGCGGGGCAGACGGAGGATAGAGTGCGAGAGCTGGCACTGAAATATTACCCCACAAAAGAGGAGGCTGAAGCGGAAATCGTAAAGGGTATCCATGCGGTGCAGCTTTACGAGATTACGATTGAACACATGACGGGTAAGCGCATACACGAAAAATAAGGAATAGGGAGCAGGGAAAAAAGGGAGAATGAAAAATTTTCTCTTTTTTCTGCCATTTCTTACAATTTTCTTACGATTCAGGGAAAGGACTTCCTTGTTGGACAAAAGTATGGTATATATGAAACAGAAGATTCCGACAAAGAAGGAAGGGACGGAAATCGTAAGGGGGGACAGATGCATGAGCAGGGATGATAGGCGCATTAAAAAATGGAGATCCGCAGGAACATTGGGCGAGCTTTATCTGAAGGAGATGGCAGAGCAGGGCTTGCTTTTGGAGGACATGACACATCTGAAATACATCTTTCGTGAGGACGAGCCGCAGCACCTGCGCTACCGTATCGAGGAGCTGGAGCATGTGCCGACGGACGAGGAACGGGCGGAATATGCGAAGGATGGCTGGCAGGAGGTCTGCCATTATGAGTTGGATTATGTTTTTGCAAAGGAATGCAGTGCGGATGAGCCGGAGGTGTCGCAGGAAGCGGTGCTGCGGGATTTAGATAAAAAAATAGAGAAGGAGAAAGGGAGTATCCGCGAAACAAAGATTGGGCTTTTGATTGCTCTGGTTATTTTGGCTGTGTGCGTCTTCAGCATGGGAAGGGCGGCACTGAGCGGAGATACGCTTCTGATTGCACTGAGATTCTTTGGACCAACTGCTCTGATTGCTTTTGCAGGCGGCTATTGGGAGATACGCAAGCTGCGGCGGAAAAAGGAACGGGTCGAGGATGGTGATATCCCCGATGAATATACAAACTGGCGAAAGGATCGCGTGATAAAAGCGTTTCTGGCTCTGATGGGCGTTGCTCTTGTTGTCGGCGGAATCTATTACGGCGGCAACTTTAACGATAAAACCTTTGACCTGCCGAAGAAAAGCACATACGCCAATCTGCCTGCGGTGCGTCTGGAAAGCCTGATAGATGAACCCCTGACCCGATGCGGCGAAAGCGTTGACCCTGCGCAGGAGGGACTTCACATGAGTGCCAATCAGTTTGATGGGATGATGTATCAGACGATAAAGCGGATGGGGGGACTTTATAACTATGGCGTGGAGCATCGCTTTGAGCTGCGGACAAAACGGGATTTGCAAACCAAGCAGTATATGCGGAACGCAGAAGGAGCAGAATGGCATCTGAATACGCGCTATACCTGCTTCCGCCGAGAACGGGATGCCGAAAAGCAATATGATAAGAATATCGAGAATGAAAGGCTGACCGAAGAAAGATGGCAGGAGAGGGGGCATGAGTTTCCTGCCTCCGAGGAAATTTCCGCGGAATATCCTGCGTTTTCCCGGCTGCATGTCTGCCGCACGGAGTGGAGCGAATCGGTTTCCTATCATGTGCTTTGCAGCGACGGCGAAAAGTTGATGGAGCTGGATTATATAGGACGGGAGACTGACCCCGAACAGCTTCTGGCAGAGGTAGAAAAGGTCTTTGCCGCGCAGGAAGGCTGAAGCAAAAAAACAGAAAAAGATAAAATAAAAAAGCGAAATCCTTGTAAAAATGAGGACTTCGCTTTTGTTTTTTGGAAATCAACCCTCCAGCTGAGAGGTGCAGTGAGGACATCTGGTTGCCTCAATCGCAATTTCGGATTTGCAGAAGGGACAGACCTTCGTTGTAGGTGCTTCTTCCACGGGAGCGGCAGGACGTTTCAGCTTCACCAGCACCTTCAGCGCCGCAAAGATGACGATTGCCACAATCAGAAAATCAAGCACCTGTGTGAGAAAGGAGCCGTATGCGATGGTTGCGGTTGCCGCTTGTGCATCTGCAAGGGTGGCATAATGATTGCCGTCCAGAGGCAGATAAAGTTGGCTGAAATCTGCGCCGCCTGTTAGCTTGCCGATGATGGGCATAATCAAATCATTGACAAAAGAAGTAACGATTTTGCCGAATGCGCCGCCGATGATTACGCCGACAGCCATATCTACCACATTGCCCTTTATGGCAAATTCCTTAAATTCCTGAATGGTTTCCTTCAAAGCCATAAAAATTCCTCCTATGCTTTTTTGGGGTTTTTCCTGTATTTTTTGCAAAATTTGCTTTTTTTCAACCATAGTATAACAAAAAAATCAATTTCATCCAACACAATTCAAAAACTTTTGATAAATTTTTGTAAAGAGTGTTGACGCAAAAATTATCAAGGCATATACTGGATATAGTGAGTGAAAAATCGTACAGTCAAAGCGAGGTGAACGAAATGGACGGCAGTCATAGTAAAGATACCATTCCTTTAGAGCCTGAGGGCTATCGACGATCTGAGAAAAATTTTACCGTGTATTTCGGTCAGCTTTTTTGGATACAACAGAGTTGACTGTGGTTTTTTATGCCCTTTTTTGAATGAATGCACGGTATGCGGAGAAACTTTTTTTGAAAGGCATACGGTGCTTTTTATTTGAATTTGGGGTGAAAAAATGAGTGACATGAATGAAGAAATGCAGATTCTGTTTGATAATTATACGGCCTTGATGGACGGTGGACAGTATTTGCAGCTAAAGCAGGAATTAAATGAGGAACAGCCTGCCAATATTGCGGAATATTTTGAGGAACTGACGGCGGAAAAGCAGCTTTTTATCTTCCGTCTGCTCTCGAAGGATGTTGCGGCAGAGGTGTTCTCCTATATGGATAATGATACACAGGAGCATATTGTGCAGTCCATTACCGACCGAGAGGTGCGCAATATCGTGGACGAAATGTTTCTGGATGATACGGTGGACTTTCTGGAGGAAGCCCCTGCCAATCTGGTCAAAAAGGTGCTGCGGAATACCGATGCCGGCACAAGACAGCTAATCAACCGTTTTCTGAATTATCCCGAAAATTCCGCAGGCAGCCTGATGACAATCGAATTTGTGCGCCTGCGTGCCAATATGACTGTTACAAAGGCGCTGAGCGAAATCAAGCGCGTTGGGATGGATAAGGAAACCATCTATACCTGCTATGTGACGGATGCACAGCGAAAGCTGTTGGGGGTTATTCCTCTGAGAACCCTGATTTGTGCGGAGGATGACAGTCTGGTTGGGGATCTGATGGAGGATGACGTTATTTCCGTACACACATTGGATGACCAGGAGGAGGTTGCAAATATCTTCAAGAAATATAACTGGATGGCACTGCCCGTAACGGATACGGAGGGCAGACTGGTCGGCATCATCACGGTCGATGATATCGTGGACGTTATCGAGCAGGAAACCACAGAAGATATGGAACTGATGAATGCTGTCCTGCCTTCGGATGACGAATACCTAAAAATGAGCGTATTCGCACTGGTGAAGAATCGTATTCCGTGGCTTTGCGTGCTGATGATTTCCGGTACGCTGAGTGCCTTTGTTATCGGGATGTATCAAAGCCTTCTGGATTCGGTTGTTATGCTTTCTAGCTTTATGACAATCATCACCGGTACGGGCGGTAACGCCGGTTCGCAGGCCTCTGCCATGGTTATTCGTGGTCTGGCGCTGGGTGATATTCAGATGCGTGATACGTTTAAGGTTGTATTCAAGGAGCTGCGCGTTGGTATCCTCTGTGGTCTGATTCTGGCGATGGTCAATATGATTCGTATGACCTTTTTCGACCATTCGACCCCGTTTAATATTGACCTGACGGTTTCCCTCAGTATGGGTGTTGCGGTTGTTCTGGCGAAAACACTGGGTTGTATCCTGCCTATTCTGGCAAAGGCAGTCAAGCTTGACCCTGCGATGATGGCGGGCCCCTTGATTTCTACGGTTGTGGATGCGATTGCACTGGTGGTTTATTTCAGCATTGCAACGGTGTTGGTGCTGTAAGGAGAAGAAAGAAGATAAAAAGGATAAAAACAAAAAACGGTGTCACAAGCTTGTTATGTGATGCCGTTTTTTATGCGGATAATTCTCCCTCATTGAGAGATACTATTTCCAAGAATGGAAAAAGGAGATGGGAGCTTGGAATGGAATCTTTTGGCAGGGGCGCAGCTTTTGTTTTTCGGGCTGGGCGCATGGTACTTTTGGAGGAGCAGCCGCAGAAAAGGTGCAGGAGAGGGCTTGCGGTGCGAGGATAATATTGTAGAGATGGATAAGCTGATGGCAATGGAGGAAACAAAGCTGACAGAACCATTAGCGGAGCAGACCAGACCGCGGACGCTGGAAGAAATCATCGGGCAGGAAAACGGCATCAAGGCATTGCGCGCAGCACTCTGCGGCCCCAATCCGCAGCATATTCTGATTTACGGCCCTCCCGGCGTGGGGAAAACGGCGGCAGCAAGGCTGATTCTGGAGGAAGCGAAGAAAAGGGAAGGTTCCCCCTTCGGCGCAGGTGCAAGGTTTGTGGAGATTGATGCAACCACATTGCAGTTTGATGAACGCAACATTGCAGACCCCTTGCTTGGCTCTGTGCATGATCCGATTTATCAGGGCGCAGGGGCATTTGGCAATGCGGGGATTCCCAGACCGCGCCCGGGGGCAGTCTGCGAAGCGCACGGCGGCGTGCTGTTTATTGATGAAATCGGGGAACTGCATCCGGTGCAGATGAATAAGCTTTTGAAGGTACTGGAGGACAGGGTGGCACACTTTCAGAGCAGCTATTACAGCAGCAGCAACAAAAGCATTCCGCCCTATATCCATCAGATTTTTCGGAAGGGGATGCCTGCGGATTTTCGGCTGATTGGAGCGACCACACGCAGTCCGCAGGAAATTCCCGAAGCATTGCGTTCCCGGTGTACGGAAATCTTTTTTGAGCCGTTGGACAGAACCGCGGTGGAAAAAATTGCAGAAAACAGCCTGCGGCGTGCGGGCGTTTCCTATGAGGAGGGGCTTTGCGGCAGGATTGCGGCGTATGCAGGCGGTGGCAGAGATGCGGTGAATCTTGTGCAGTCGCTGACCTCACTGGCGTGGATGGAGGGAAAAAAGAAGATTACGGCAAGGGAACTGGAATGGGCGGCAGAGGCGGGCAGATATCAGCCGCTGTATCGGCAGAAAATCGCGAAGCAGCCACAGGTTGGTGTGGTAAATGGCTTGGGAGTGCAGGGCAATGGCCGAGGGACGCTGCTTTCCGTAGAAGCGGTGGTGCGGAAGGGCGGCAATGGCTTAACGGTGACGGGCATCGTAGAGGAGGAAGAGCTGAAAAACGGGCAGGGAACGGCGAAACGCAAGAGCAATGCCCGTTCTGCGGCGGAGAATGTGCTTACACTGCTGGAACAGTTCGGCTTTTCTGCGCAGGATTTCCATGTGCATCTGAATTTCCCCGGAGGGGTTCCTGTGGATGGGCCCTCCGCAGGGGTAGCAATGTTTCTTGCAATTTATTCCGCTTTTACGGAAATACCTGTAGCCCATACCCTTGCGCTGACGGGGGAAATCGGTCTGCATGGACAGGTGCTTCCTGTTGGCGGCGTGGAGCAGAAGCTTGCGGCGGCAAAGGAGGCAGGTGCAACGAAGGTCTTGATTCCGAAACAGAATTGGAAGGAAAGCTATCACAATTTGGGAATAGAGGTCATTTCTGTTGCAACAGTGCAGGAGCTGCTCAGTGCGGCGTTTCTTTCTGAGGGCGCGGCACTTTCGGAAGGAATTGATTTTTTGCAGGAAAAGGAAATCGGGTAAAAATGAAATGCAAAAGCTCCGCGCGGGAGAAGGTTCTGCGTGGAGCTTTTTTGAAACGAATTATTCGGTTTCTCTGAAAATGGTACGGAAAATCAATCGCACGAGGGGACCGCAGTAAAACAGCTGATAGCAGATAGCCATGGGGAAGTTGCGTGCCCATGTCTGTACCCATGTGCAGAAATCAGGTTTGTTGAAAAGCACTGTGGCAATCAGACTCATCACAGGGCACATGATACAGCAGATGCAGATAGAGATTGCAAAGGTAATCAGCTGTGGTCTGTCATCGGGGCGCATTACCTGAAAGGCAAGAGCCGTTGCAAGTTTGCCGACGATAAAAAATTCCAGCACAAAGGCAATCGGGAACATGATTGGCATTTCATGCAGTGCGGCAAGAAATGTCATGGTGGAAACACCGTCTGTATTCCATGCAACATTGTACACAATCATACCGTATACCATTACGGCTGCCATGATGGCGGTGAAAACAGCGTCTTGAAATTTGTTTTTTGGCATAAAAAATCCTCCTGAATCATAACTTTATGTGTTGTTCGTTATCATCCGGAGGGAGTGTGCGTTTCCAATTTATTACCATATCTTATTAGTATCTTTGATAGTATATCATATTTTTATGAGTAATACAAGAAAAATCAGGGATTTTATTTTTCGACAGAAAGCTGGGATTTGACCGCAGGAGAGATTTATTGTATACTATTTAGTTAAGGCGAAGCCTTGATTTTTTTGGGGATTTTCGCCGAATGAATACAAAAAATAAAGCTTTTTATAAGGATTTTGATATACGAGGTGAAAAGAATGGAGAAGAAACAAGCGATTCTTGTGCCGATGATTGCACTGCGAGGCATGAGCATTTTCCCAGGAATGGCAATCAGCTTTCCGGCAGGCAGACAGAAATCTCTGGATGCGCTGCAGGCGGCAGAAGAAAACGGAAAGGAAATTTTTCTGGTAACGCAGAAAGACCCTGTTATTCCTGATCCTTCCAGAAATGATTTATATGACATCGGCGTTCTGGCAGAGGTGAAGCAGGTGCTGAAGCTGCCCGGCAATCTGACACATGTTGTGGTGGAGGGGAAAAACCGCGGCAGACTTTTGAATATCCATGTGAAAAACTGCGATTATGCCGAAATTACGACCATTGCGCAGGATTTTGAGGAAGAGCCCAGCGAGCAGGAGCAGGCAATTATGAAAATTGCGGTGGAGGAATATGATAATTATCTGAAGCTGGCGAATAATACTGCCGCACTGGATCTGATGGGCAATGTGGTAGCGGCGAAAAGACCCGGTGCGCTTGCGGATGTCATTGCCGCAGGGATGGAGCTCGCCTACAACAGAAAGCAGGAATTTCTGGAGCGGCTGAATCCCTATGAACGTCTGGAAATGGTGATTACTACCATGCAGCACGAGTGTCAGGTTTTGCAAATCAAGCGCGAAATCGAAAACAAAACAAAGCAGAGAATCGACAAGAACCAGAGGGAATATTATCTCCGCGAGGAAATGAAGGTAATTCAGGAGGAATTGGGTGACAAGGACGGCGTTGGCGCAGATGCGGCGAAATACCGCACACAGCTGGATGAAAAAAATCCCCCTGCGCATGTTCGGGATACGATTGAAAAGGAAATCGACCGCATGCTCAAGATTCCCGTAACCTCTCCCGAATCGAATGTTTCCAGAACCTATATCGAAACCCTGCTTTCCCTGCCATGGACAGAAACGACAGAGGAATCCTTTGATTTAGCGGAAGCAGAAAAAATTCTGGATGAGGATCATTACGGTATGAAAAAGGTGAAGGAGCGTATTCTGGAATACCTTGCTGTCCGCAAAAATGCACCGGAGGAGCATGCAACCATCCTTTGTCTGGTCGGTCCTCCCGGGGTCGGGAAAACCTCAATCGCGCGTTCCGTTGCGAAGGCACTCAACCGTAACTATGTGCGGATGTCCTTGGGCGGCGTGAAGGATGAAGCGGAAATCCGCGGACACAGAAAGACCTATATCGGCGCAATGCCCGGACGCATCATCAATGCCATGAAGCAGGCAGGCACCATCAATCCGCTGATGCTTCTGGACGAGGTGGACAAGCTTGGTGTTTCCTATAATGGCGACCCTGCGGCGGCATTGCTTGAGGTTCTGGATGGCGAGCAGAACAGCACCTTCCGTGACCATTTTGTAGAGCTGCCGTATGATTTATCGAAGGTATTGTTTATGTGTACGGCAAATAGTCTGGATACCATTCCGGGGCCTCTGTGCGACAGAATGGAGATAATAGAGCTTTCCAGCTATACCGCGCAGGAAAAGCTGCACATCGCAGAGGAGCATTTGCTTGAAAAGCAGAGAAAACGCCATGGACTGACCGCAAAGCAGCTGAAAATAAAAGCGGATGCCATGGAGGAAATCATCGACGGCTATACCAGAGAAGCGGGCGTGCGTCAGCTGGAACGCACCATTGGCGAGGTTTGCCGTAAGGCGGTGAAGATGATTCTTTCGGGCGAAAGAAAATCCTTGACGGTTACGAAGAAAAATCTGGAGGATATTTTAGGCACAAGAAAATTCATGCCGGATACGATTTACAAAGAGCCGCAGGTCGGCATTGTGCGTGGTCTGGCATGGACAAGAGTCGGCGGCACAACGCTTTCCGTTGAGGTAAACTGCATGCCAGGGGAAGGCAAATTCCGCGTGACGGGCAATCTGGGAAAGGTGATGACGGAATCTGCGGAAGCGGCTGTCAGCTACATTCGCTCTCAGAATGAACGCTTTCAGCTGGAGCCTGATTTTTACAAGAAGAAGGACATACATATCCACATTCCTGAGGGGGCAACGCCCAAGGATGGGCCCTCCGCAGGCGTAACGATGGCAACGGCAATCATTTCCGCACTGACGGGAAGAAGGGTGCGCAATGATGTTGCCATGACAGGGGAAATTACGATTCGTGGCAGAGTGCTGCCCATTGGCGGTTTACAGGAAAAGGTGCTTGCGGCGAAAAAGGTCGGTATTAAAACCGTGATTTTGCCCAAGGAAAATGAAAAGGACTTAGATGAAATTATGGACGAAATCAAGGACGGGATGCAGTTCGTTCTGGCGGAAACCATGGAGGATGTATTGCAGACGGCATTGGTGAAGGGAGAAAAAGACGCATGAAGGTAAAGCAATGTGATTTGAAATATATCGGGACGAATTTTTCGCATTATCCTATGGATGGCAAGCCTGAGATTGCCTTCGCTGGAAAATCCAATGTTGGAAAATCTACTCTCATCAATGCGATTCTGGGCAGAAAGGCACTGGCAAGAACCAGCTCTCAGCCCGGAAAAACACGCACCATCAATTTTTACGGTGTGAATGATATGATGTATGTGGTTGACCTGCCGGGCTATGGCTATGCGAAGGTGCCGAAATCCGAGGTGGCAAAATGGGGACAGATGATGGAGGAGTATCTGACACGCAGAGAGGAGCTACGCGCGATTATCTTGCTGATTGATATTCGCCACGAGCCGGGGAAAAACGATATTATGATGTATGACTGGCTGAAGCATTTCGGCTTTGATATCATCATTGCGGCAACAAAATCCGATAAGCTGAACCGCAGCCAGATTCCAAAGCAGCTTGCGGTGATTCGGAAAACGCTGAAATTACAGCCGCAGGATGTGCTGATTCCCTTCTCCGGCGAGAAGAAAACGGGCGTGGAGGAGCTTTGGGCGGAGATTGAGAAATTCCTCCCCGGCGGCGAAAAGGCAGCGGAATTTGAAGCGGAAGCAGAAGAATAAGGTGGTTATAGAAAAAGAGTCGCTTGCGATTCTTTTTTTATTGCGAAAATATTCTGCGATTCTTTAAGAAACCTTAAACATTGCTGAAAGAAAGTCTAAAACTTCTCTGCTATGATAGATGCAGATGAAGAAAGAACAAGCAATAGGAGGCGTTTTTTATGACCAATCAAAAGAATCGTTTTTTCACACTGGTATTTTCCTGCTGCCCGGGGGCAGGGGAGATGTACATGGGGCTGTATCGGCAGGGAGTCAGCCTGATGGGGTTGTTTTTTGGTACGATTGCCTTAGCGGCATGGCTGGGCTTTGAGGAATTGATCTTCTTTATCTGCCCGATTGTATGGTGCTACAGCTTTTTTCACACGCATAACCTGCGGCGCATGACGGAAGAGGAATTTGCGACAGTTGAAGACAGATTTATTTTTGCGGATTATGTAAATTTGGACAGAGACTGGAAATGCAGTCCCAAGCACCGCCGCGTGTTCGGCTTTGTATTGCTCCTGATTGCCCTTTCCGAGCTGTGGAAGCAGGCAATGTACTTGATGGAGCGGTTTTTCTATATCCCCGATTTCGCATGGGCACTTAGCCATACGATTCCGCAGATTGTGGTTGCCGTTGTAATTCTGGTTGTGGCACTGCGCCTGATGCGTGAGCCGAAGGATGAGGAAACCGAAGATACAGATACAGATGAGGAAGCAGAAGAAGCGGATGAGCAGGAAATCGCAGAAGCCATTGTGGAAGAAGAAAACAAAGAGCTGTAAGCATAGCACCTATAAAAGCGGAGGAAACCTCAAAAAAGGGTTTCTTCCGTTTTTTAATACAATCTGAACGGGCGCAGATGGCATATTTCTCGCGGAAAACGAATAAATTCCAAGTATACCGAAGCAGAAACACTTCGGACAGCATTCCGATATTTTCAAAAAAGGAGGGAAAGGAAATGGAGACGTTTCATAAGTGCGCCATCAATGACTTTGCATGGCGTTCCGGAGCCTGATTGGATTATTGGAGCTTGGGTCGAAAGAGAGGCGTATATAGCGGGAATAGGAGTGCTCTGTTTTTTGCATACAGTGTTAAGAAAACGTAAAAAATTTTTGTGCAATATAACAATATCGGTAAAATGTGAATTTTGTCGTTGCTTTTATAAAAACATCGGAAAATGTTGATTTCTCAATGTTTAAATGGATTTCTGTTTATCCGCTGAACGAAATAAATTCACGTTTTCTTAACGGACAGATGTCTTTTTGTTGATGTCGAAGTGCATAAAAAACAGATAAAATCAACAGTTTTAATAGATATAACATATAAAAAGTTATGTTAAAAATGGAAAAAAATTGAAAATTATCAAAAAATATCTTGCGTTATAGTCATTTTTTATGTATCATATAGGTGTGTTCCGAATGGAATGATGTATGAGTATTTTTGAAAAACAGAAACGCGCGCAACTCTGATTTCGATGCTGATGCAAAAAAAGGAAGATCATCTTTTTTAAAAGAAAAGAGGAGGGAAGTAGGTATGTTAGAAACTTTTAACGCTTTTGTAACAAAAATCAATGGCTTTGTGTGGGGGCCTGTCATGCTGATCCTGTTGGTAGGTACACACGTTTATCTGACATTCAGAACAAGAATCATTCAGAGAAAAACCATTACAGCGATTAAGCTTTCCGTTACACCGGATTCGGAGGCAAGCGGTGACGTATCGGGCTTCGGTGCGCTGGCAACAGCACTTGCGGCTACCATCGGTACCGGTAATATCGTAGGTGTTGCAACTGCAATCGGCGCAGGCGGCCCCGGTGCTGTATTCTGGATGTGGCTTACAGGTCTGTTTGGTATGGCAACAAAATTCGGTGAAGCAACACTGGCGGTAAAATATCGTGTAAAAGCAAAAGACGGTTCCTTCATCGGTGGTCCCATGTACGCTCTGGAAAGAGGTATGGGTCAGAAGTGGCTGGGCGTTCTCTTTGCAATCCTTACAGGTATTGCCTGCTTCGGCATTGGTAATATGACACAGGGCAACTCTATCGCAGAATCCGTAAGCGGTACATTTGGTGTTCCAAAGGTTATCACAGGTATTATTTTAATGATTGCTACAGGTCTGGTAATTCTGGGCGGCGTTAAGTCCATCTCCAAAGTATGTGAAAAGCTGATTCCCCTGATGGCTGGTCTGTATATCTTAGGTTGTCTGGTTATTTGTGTCATCAATGGCGCATATATTCCGGCAGCATTCTCCGCAATTATTCATGGCGCATTCAATCCTCAGGCAGTCGGCGGCGGCTTTGTTGGTGCAACGGTAGTAGCGTGTATCCGTGCCGGTGTATCTCGTGGTCTGTTCACAAATGAATCTGGTCTGGGTTCTGCTCCTATCGTAGACGCATGTGCAGCAACAAGAAATACCTCCAGACAGGCGCTGATTTCCATGTCTGGCGTATTTTGGGATACAATCGTAGTTTGCTTGATGACAGGTCTGGTTCTGGTATCCTCCATCATTAAAGACCCCGTAGGTATGGAAGGTTTGAAGGGCGCACAGATGACAGCAGGTGCTTTCAATGCAATCCCTGTTATCGGGCCTGCAGTTCTGACATTCGGTCTGATTACATTCGCATGGTCCACCATCCTTGGTTGGGCTTACTACGGCGAACGTGCATGGGTATATCTGGTAGGCGTAGAGGCAATTAAGCCTTTCCGTGTTGCATGGACAATCGTTGTACTGGTTGGCTGCTCCGCGACTCTGGAAGTTGTTTGGAACGTAGCCGATACATTGAACGCATGTATGGCATTCCCGAACCTGATTGCACTGCTCGGTCTGAGCGGCGTAATCGCTTCCGAAACGAAGAAATATGTTTGGGATAAGGACGCTGAAATGGGCGGTCTGATGAAATGGATGGACGATGTTGCTCCTTCCGTTGACAAATAATTTCATATTTGACGATAGGCGGTGTGTCAGCAGACACACCGCTTTTTCTTTTGTCTGAAATATGCTATACTTTATCTGTAGGATTTCAGAAAAACGGAGGAAAAACCATGACCGAGAAATTATATTATAGAGATGCCTATGCAACAAAATTCACCGCAAGAGTACTGGACTGTACAGAAGAAAAGAAGCATTGGACAGTCATACTGAACAGAACGCTTTTCTATCCTGAGGGAGGCGGACAGCCTGCGGATATCGGTGTTCTGGGAGGTGTGCGTGTATTGGATGTGCATGAAAGAGGTGAGGACATTGTTCATACAACAGATAAGCCGCTGCCTGTCGGTGCAGAGGTGGAAGGTGAGATTGATTGGGAGCATCGCTTTGATTTGATGCAGAACCATTCGGGGGAACATATTCTCAGCGGTGTCATCTGCGGCAGATATGGCTGTGACAATGTCGGCTTTCACATGGGAAAGGAAAGCATTACGATTGATTTGAATACCAAAATTCCTGCGGAGGATTTGCCTTATTTAGAGGAAAAAGCAAACGAGGCCATCTGGAAAAATGTGCCCGTCGGGATTCGCTATCCTTCAAAGGAGGAGCTGGCGAAGCTGGAATATCGCAGCAAAAAGGAACTGGAAGGACAGGTGCGCATTGTGAATGTGGGCGAGTATGACTGCTGCGCCTGCTGTGGAACACATGTAAAGCTGGCAGGCGAAATCGGGCAGATTAAGATTATCGGCGCGCAGAATTATAAGGGCGGCACACGCTTGGAACTGCTTTGCGGCAAGCGTGCATTGCAGGAGTTCCGTAAGAAAAACGACGTTTCCGCAGAGGTTGGCAGGTTGCTTTCTGTGCCTGCGGTTAAGGCAGACAGCGCAGTGAAAAATGTTCTGGCGGAGCGGGATGAGCTGTTGCAGAATCTGAATCAGTTAAAATGGAAATACTTCACGCTCAAGGCGGAACAGGTGCCCGAAGGAACGGAAAATATCCTGTTTTTCGGCGAGGGCTTGAACAGTAAGGATTTGACGCATTTTGCGGATTTGCTTTTGCAGAAGGGCGCAAAGCGTGCGGCGGTATTTTCCAAGGCAGACGAGGGCTATGTCTTTGTTCTCTTGAGTGCGGAGAAGGACGCACGCGCCTATACCGATGAAATGAAGGAGCCCTTCGGCTGTAAGGGCGGCGGCAAGCCTGATGCGGTGCAGGGCAGGGTTGCAGCAGAGAAAAAAGCGTTGAAGAATTTTTTTGCAGACAAGGAATTTTTGATTGCGGAATAAAAAATTTAGAAAAACCCCTCAGATGCTGTAAGGATTTTTCGGAAAAAAGAGACGATTTCGGATAGAAGGGAACGGTGAGAAAAAATGAACGAAATCTGGAAAAAGAACAGAGAAAAGCTGCTTGCACGGATGGAAATGTTTTCGGCGGCAGTGCTGTTTGCAGGGAAAGCACCCATCAAAAGAGGGGACGAGAATTACCCCTTTTCTCCCGATCGCAATTTTTATTATGTAACGGGCATTGAACGGGAGGACTGCATCCTTTTTCTGGCGAAAACCAGAACGGGCGTGGAGGAAACCTTGTATATCCCCAGAGATAACGGCGTTATGGCAAAATGGGTCGGCGCAAACATGACGGCAGAGGAGGCGACCGCGGTAAGCGGTATTGAAAATATCGGTTGGATTGATGCCTTTGAGGAGGATTTCGCCACATATTTATTCAGAAGCGGCATTAAGAAAATCTGGCTTGATATGGAAAACAGAGAATGGCACGGGGAACGTACCCCTGCTTTGCGGTTTGCGGAGAAGGTACACTGCCATGCACCGCAGATGGTCATTGGGGATTTGTATCCTCTGTTCAGCGATATGCGTCTGATTAAGGAAGAATGGGAGCTGGAGCGGATGCGGAAAGCCATGGATATTACCCGTCTGGGGATTGAAGCCATGATGCGGACGGCAAAGCCCAATCAGAAGGAATATGAAATTGAAGCGGCGTATGATTATACGCTGATGGTGAATGGCGCAAGAGAAAAGGCGTTCCGCACCATTGCGGCAGGCGGCAAGCGCGGGACGATTCTGCATTATGTGGAAAATAATCAGACCGTTGCCGATGGCGAGCTGATTCTGATTGACGCAGGTGCGCAGTGGCAGTGGTATAACGGGGATATTTCCCGCACCTTCCCCGTCAACGGCAAATTTACGGAGCGGCAGAAGCTGGTCTACAATATCGTTCTGGAGGGACAGCGGAGAGTCATTGATGCCATTCGTCCCGGTGTGCAGTTCAGTAGTCTGAATGAATTGCTGAAGGAATATTATTTTACGGCATTAAAGGAAATCGGCTTGGTGGAAACCAGAGAGGATGTAGCGAAATATTATTACCATGGCGTGAGCCATTACCTTGGTGCGGAAACGCATGATATCGGCAGATACGGCGACCGTGTACTGGAGCCGGGCATGGTGCTGACGGTAGAGCCCGGACTGTATATCGAGGAATGGGAAATCGGGATTCGGATTGAGGATGATGTTCTGGTGACTGCGGAGGGCAATGAGGTGATGACTGCCGCTATGCTGAAAACAGTGGACGAGATCGAAGCCTTTATGGCGAAGGAATAAGAAATGACGGAGTTTAAGGAAACAGATTTATATGAGCCGATTCGCGCATTTCTGGAGGAAGAAGGCTATCAGGTGCAGGCAGAGGTGAAGCACTGCGATATTGCTGCCGAGAAGAACGGCAGACTGGTTGTGGTGGAACTGAAAAGGGCCTTTGGGCTGAAGCTAGTTTATCAGGGCTTGGAGAGGCAAAGCCTGACGGATGAGGTTTTTGTGGCAATCCCTCGTCCGAAGAAGGGCGCAAGAGAAAAGGCGTGGCAGGACATGCTGCGTCTGCTGAAGCGTCTGGAATTGGGACTGCTGACTGTTGCGCTGGACAGCCCGTTGAAAACGGTGGACGTGGTACTGACACCTGCGGACAGCATGATTCGTAAGAATAAGCGAAAAAAGGAGCGGCTGCAGGCGGAGCTGGAAGGCAGACAGCTAGATGCAAATATCGGCGGCATGACAAGACGAAAAATTATCACTGCCTATCGGGAAAGGGTCATCCGTCTGGCGTGTATTCTGGAGCGAGAAGGGGAAATTTCTCTGGCGGAGCTGCGCGCAAGGGGCTTAGAAGAGCTGGCTGCGCTTCTCAGCCGCAATTATGAGAAATGGTTTGTGCGCGTGGAAAAGGGCGTTTATGCCCTTTCGGAAAAAGGAAAAACCGAATTGAAACGGGCGGATTATGCGAAGGTGGCTGCATATTACAGGCAGGAACAGCTTGGAAGAAATGAGGAAACGATATGAAAATATGGACAAAGCGAATTCTTCTTTTTCTAATCTGCATGGGGGTTGCCGGCTGTCTGGCGGTGGTCTGGCTGAGTGCCTATGTGAAAAGCGAAACGGCGGCGCGTATTCTTTCAGCGGAGGAAGCGGCAAAGCAGGATGCGGATTGTATTCTGGTGCTGGGATGCGGTGTGCGTCCTGATGGGACACCGAGCCTGATGCTGACCGACCGACTGGAAACAGGCATTGCGCTTTATCGGGCAGGCGCGGCGGAAAAGCTTCTGATGAGTGGTGATCATGGCACAGAGGACTATGATGAAGTAAATACCATGAAGCGGATTGCGAAGGAAAGCGGCGTGCCTTCCGCAGATATTTTCATGGACCATGCAGGCTTTTCCACCTATGACAGCGTCTATCGTGCAAAGGAGATTTTCTGCGCGGAAAAGGTGATTATCGTCAGCCAGAAATACCACCTGCCACGGGCATTATATGTTGCGGAGAAATTAGGCCTGGATGCCTATGGCGTTGCGGCGGCAGATGTGAGCTACAGAGGGCAAAGCTACCGCGAAGCACGAGAAATGCTTGCAAGAGCGAAGGATTTCTGCAATGCGGCACTGAAACGAAAGCCCAGACTGCTGGGGGATGCCATTCCCGTCAGTGGAAACGGAGATAGTACAAACGATTAAGCAAATAAAAAAGGCTGTCTGAAAAATCAGACAGCCTTAAATTTTTCTTATTCTTCGCCGAGATAATCTCTGGGGTTCTGATATACCCCGTTCAGCTGAATTTCATAATGACAGTGGACACCTGTGGACATCCCTGTACTGCCTGTGGTTGCAATGGTATCGCCTTTCTTTACCTTATCGCCGACAGCTACGTTCAAATCCGTGCAGTGTGCGTATAAGGTGGTGAAGCCGTTGCCATGGTCAATCACAACATAGTTGCCGAATTCGCTATGATACTGTGCGGTAACAACAGTCCCCGATGCGGTTGCATAAATGGGGATGATTCTGCTCTGTGTGGAGATATCCATGCCATAATGTTTTCTGCCGTCGCTGATGGAGGGATCGGCAGAGGGATTGAATTCTGTGGAAACGGTACGGCTGTCAACAGGCCAACCGCTCGGTGCATTGCTCAGTGCTGCCAGATAGGTTACGGTATCTGCAACAGCAGAAAAGGAAATGCTTGTTTCATCCATCAGAAGGCTCATCTTATCCAGATGGGTGGAAAGAGCAGATGCCTTATTATAGGATGTGCTGACGAGGGTAGTAAAGGTCGGAGCTGCCGCCTCTGTTCTCTCTGTGGGTGCCAATGCAGATGTCATAGCGGTTAAATCCAGAGAAGCAGAGGAATCGGATTCATCCAGATTGGTAATCTGATGATACAAATCCTCTTTTACGGATTCGATTTCGTTCATTTTCTGCTCCAGCTCTGTTGTTTTATTCTGGAGAGCATCGATATTTTCGGTATATTCGGTATTTTCGGTTTCCAGAAGCTCTGCACGCTGTTCCAGCTTACGGCGTTCCCGTTCGGTTTCCAGAAGCTGCTCCTTAGAGGTATGCAGATCTGTTTTTGTTTTCTGATATGCACCAACGGCGCAGACAGAACCGCCGACCAGAAAAACCGTCGCTGCGCAGACCGCCACAGCATGACGGATGCGGAAGTGGAGCGTTTTCTGCTGACCCTTATGAGAAATATGAAGTGTCAGGAAATGCTTATGGGGTTCCTGCGATTGCTCTTGATTTTCGTTCTGAATTTCATTCTGATTTTCATTCATTCGGAAATATCTCACCTTTCTTTTCATGATATCCATAGGATATTATAATGGAAGAAGTTGGGTTTGTAAACTAAAACTTCATTAAAAGTTTAAATTTTGTAACAATTCGGTAACATTTCGGAGAGTAGACGAAGTGTTGACAGTGTGGTATACTGAAACGGTATGTAATGCGTATGCTATAATAGGTAGAAATACGTTAGGTGTGTCCCAATGAGAAAAAAGGAAGGGGCTTTTTTATGGAGCCAAAAATAAAAATGGGCATCAGCGCAGTCCAAAACGGTTTGCGCGCGGTATCGCTTGGAAGAAAGGCTTTGGCATTTCGGAAATTTCTGCCGGGCGGCAGAAGGAAAGCAGCCGGAAGGGCAATGCAGAAGGCGGAAAAGCAGGCGGTGCAGGCAAATACAAAGACCCTCCGCAAGAAGGACAGGCGGAAGGCACTACAGCGCATCAAGGGCATCGGGCGTGTGGCTTTGGTGGTGCGAAGAAAATATTTCTGACAAAAATCAATGGTTAGGAGGAACGCCAAAATGGACGAGATGGAAAAGAATGAATTAGAAAAAAATGAGGAATTGGAGCCGAAAGAAGCAGTAGAGACAAAAGAAGCAGTAGAGACAAAAGAAGCAGTAGAGACAAAAGAGGAGCCGACACAGGAGGAAGCATCTGTGACGGATGCGCCTGCGGCGGAAGAAGCTGTAGAAACGGCGGAAGAACCCGTAACGGCAGAAGCTTCTGTAGAAGAAACAGCAGAAGAGCCTGAGATAGAGGAAACGGAAGAACCGAAGCAGGAGGAACAGCCTGTGGAAGCCCCTGCGGCACAGAAAGCGGAAAAGGGCGGCGTACTGGGGATTGTGATTGGCTTGATTGCGTTGATTGCGATTGTGGCGTATGCGTGGATGAACCCAATGGGAAAAGCTGTTGATACGGGTATCCTGTATACCAAGGATGATAATCTGTATTACTACGATTTGAAAAATGAACCGTATCAGGTGCAGGAGGGACTGAGCAACGGCGGCACCTATCATTACTTCTACACTGCTTGGGGCGCAAGCGTGACAGAGGATGGCAGCTATCTGTATTTCTCCGATGATGTGGATGAAAACGGTGCATTTGTGCTGTATCGCAGGGATGCGAAAAATGCGGATGCAAAGGCGGCGCAGATTGATACGGATGTTTACGATTACATGGCAAGCAAGGACGGCAAGGTGGTTGCTTATCTGAAAAAGAGCGGCGAGACCTACGCGCTTTGCGTCTATGACGGCAAGGAGGCGCAGACCGTAAAGACGGGCATAAATCTGGAAAATGATGTTTATGCGTTGAGCGGCAATGGCAAATATCTTGCATTCACCGATACCACAGGGCTTCTGAATGCAGTTGCAGTCGGCAAGAATATGGAGGATAACATTCTTCCCCTGACCGATTCCGCGGAAACCTACGCATTGGCGGAGGAAAGCGGAATTCTGTATTACGTTGCGGCAGGCAAGGATGGCTATAACATTTTCAGCTATGATTTCAAGGGAGAGCCCAAGACCGCAGTCGAAAATGTTTCTTCCATGGAAATGATGCCCAACGGCAGAGATGTGCTCTACTGCAAAAAGAGCGAAGAAAAGGTGCTTTATAAGGACATTATCGTGGATGACATGGCAGAGCAGGATGCGAAGCTGAAAAAGGGCGATGAGGGCTATGAGCAGAAGGTGCAGAGAGACGAAATCCGTAAGGCAATGAAAAACGGCGAGGGCTTTGAACCGCTTTTGCAGGAATGCTATGTGCTGACAGGCGGCAAGAGCGTTCGGGTAGCAGGTGATGTGGTTGCGGCAGTCGGTGTTGACAGCAAGCAGACCTATGTGGCAGGCTATAAAACAAAGGAATTTACACCCATGCATCTTTCTGTAATGGATGGCGGACTGGACATGGTGGAATATATTTATTATATGTCTCTGAATTATGGCGGCATGGAGGTATTCCTTGCGGATACGACAGGGAAGGTAAATCTGCTTTCCGGCAGTCAGCCGCAGCTGGATGGGCTGAAGCTTTCCGAAAACGGCAAGAAGGCAGCTTATCTGGATACCGATGCGAATACAGGGGATACCATTCTGGTGGAAATCGAGCTGGGAAAGGAAAAAGCAGAAACCGTTGCCACAAATGTACAGAGCTTCGGCTACATCGGCAATACCCTGATTTATTACTTTGATTATACAGAAGGCGTAGGCACATTGGGCGCAGCAGGCAGCAAAACAACCATTGCAAACGCAAGCGGCGTACAGTTCACAGAGGACGCGGTGTATTATGTTGCCGATGCAGATGCAGCAACAGGCAACGGCGAGCTGCGTGCATGGGATGGCAAGACAGAAACCACCATTGCCAAGGATGTATTTGCTTTCCAGTATAAGGATAACGGCAAGCTGGTTTATATCGGCAAGTATGATGTGAATGCAGGCGTGGGCGATTTGTATTATTATGACGGTAAGGAAGCGCGCAAGCTAGATACAGGCATTACGGCAATCTTTATTTATTGAGGATGATACGATGAACGAAAGAATTGAAACAAACAACCCTGAGGCAACCGAAGCCTTGGGAGAAAAGCTGGGACGAGAGGCAAGGGCGGGGCAGATTTACTGTCTGAGCGGCGATCTGGGCGTTGGCAAAACGGTCTTTACGAAGGGCTTTGCCAAGGGGCTTGGGATTACGGAGCATGTGACCAGCCCTACCTTTGCCATTGTGAATGAATACGAGGGCAGACTGCCGCTGTATCATTTTGATGTGTACCGCATTTCCTGCGAGGAGGAAATGGAGGACACCGGCTATGAGGAATATTTTTACGGCGAGGGCGTTTGTCTGGTAGAATGGGCGGAGCTGGTGAAGGAGCTGATTCCTGCCGATGCCGTCTGGATTACGATAGAGAAGGACTACACCAAGGATGACGATTACCGCCGCATCACCATCAGACAGGAGGGCTGAGGATGAAGATTTTAGGAATTGACACCACGGGGCAGACCGCCAGTGCCGCTCTTGTGGAGGGAGATAAGCTGATTGCGGAATTTACCATGAATTATAAGCTGACGCACAGCCAGACCATCCTGCCCATGATTGCGGATATTCTGGAACGGACGGAAACGGACAAGGCAAGCATTGACTGCATTGCCTGTGCCTGCGGCCCCGGCTCCTTTACGGGGCTGAGAATCGGCGCGGCAACGGCGAAGGGCTTTGCGCTTGCGCTGGACAAGCCTATTGTTGCCGTTCCCACATTGGATGCATTGGCATATAATGTGTTTGAAACGAATAAATTCATCTGCCCGATTATGGATGCCAGAAGAAATCAGGTTTATGCCGCTTTTTATATGTGGGAAAACGGCAAGCTGATTCGCCTGACAGACCACATGGCAGAAAGCATTGAGCGTGTCATTGAAATTGCGGAAATGCTGGAGCATGAGGTCATTTTTCTGGGGGACGGCGTGCCGGTGCACAGAGAAAGACTGGAACAGAACCCCGCATTTTTATTCGCTCCTGCGCACTGCAATATGCAAAGAGCATCTGCGGTGGCAACGCTGGGCGCAATCATGGCAGAGGAAGGACTGGCAAAGCCGGGCAATGCATTTGAGCTGATTTATCTGAGAAAATCACAGGCGGAACGGGAAAGAGAAGCCAGACTGGCGAAGGAGGAAGCAGGAGAATGATTGAGATTGTCCCTATGGCAGAGGAGCATATCGACGGCGTGGTGACGCTTGAGGAAGCAACCTTTTCCATCCCCTGGACCAGAGCGGATTTTGAAAGAGAGGTCAGAGAAAACACAATGGCGATTTACTATGTGGCGCTGATGGATGGCAGAGTAGTCGGCTATGCAGGGATGTGGCATGTAGTAACAGAAGGACATATCACAAACGTGGGCGTACTGGAGGAGGTACGCTGTGAAGGCATCGGCAGCATGCTGATGGAAAAGCTCATTGAAAAGGCGTTGGAAAAAGAAATGACAGGCATTACCTTGGAGGTACGCATGGGGAATCGGCCTGCACAGGCGTTGTACCATAAATATGGCTTCAAGGCAGAGGGCATCCGTAAGAATTATTACCCCGACACCAAGGAGGATGCAATTATCATGTGGAAATATTTCCCCGATGCAGAGGGTGCGTCCCTTTGACGGAGCGGAAAAGAAAAAATAGAAACGCTGAGATGTGAGAGTGCATTTCAGCGTTTTTTGCAAAAAGGAGATGAAGAAAAATGGAAAAACCATTTGAATTGGCGTATACAGAGCTAAAGAAAGGGTGCTTTCCTGAGGAACTGTCCTTTCGTACAACGGCGGAGATCAAGCCTCTGGAGGGGGTCATCGGGCAGGAAAGAGCCGTAAAGGCATTTGATTTCGGCTTGGCAGTAAAAATGAAGGGCTACAATATTTATATGGCAGGGCCTTCCGGCACAGGTAAAACCACCTATGCAAGAAACAGCACCGAAAAGCTGGCGCAGACAGAGCCGGTGCCGTATGACTGGTGCTATGTCTATAACTTCCAGAACCCCAGAAGCCCTTTGGCACTGTGCTTCGAGCCGGGGCAGGGCAAGCAGTTCAAGGAGGACATGGCAGAACTGGTACAGCTTTTCAAAACAGAGCTGCAAAAGGCGTTCCGTGCAGAGGATTATGAAACACAGAAAAACACTTTGGAGCATTCTTTTGATGAAAAGAGAGATGCGCTTATGGCAGAAATGAGTGCCGTTGCGGAGCAGTACAGCTTTCAAGTAAAAACAACGAATGCAGGCGTATTTTTCATGCCAGTGGTAGAGGGCAAGGCAGTCGGCGAGGATGAATACGATGACCTGAGCGAGGATGTAAAAAATAAAATTGAGAAAAATTCTCAGATGGTGCAGGAAAAAGCAGGCTCCATTATGCGTGAGCTGCGCGATATGGATAAGGAATCCAAGCGGCAGACCGATCAGCTGGATTATAAAACGGGAATGTTTGCCATCGGGCATCATGTGAATGCGGTGCAGGAAAAATATCAGGAATATGAAAGAGTTATTTCCTACATCAATGCGGTGCAGGAGGATGTTCTGGAAAATATCAGCCAGTTCGTTGAGGAGGAAGAGGATGGTGAGGACAGCCTTGCAAGTCTCCTGCCGATGCTTGGGAAAAAGCCTGCCGAGGATGTGACGCTGAAATATAAGGTCAATCTGATTGTAGACCATTCCGACAGCAAGGGTGCGCCCATCGTGGTGACGTTTAACCCGACCTATAATAATCTGGTGGGTGAGGTGGAATATGACAGCGAATTCGGGAATTTGACAACGGATTTCATGAAGATTAAGGGCGGTCTGTTCCATAAGGCGAATGGCGGTTACCTGCTGGTGCAGGCGCAGGATATCCTTTCTACGCCACAGGCATGGGAGGCACTCCGCCGCGTGATGAAGACCAGAGAAATCAACATGGACTCCATACGGGAGCAGCTGGGTGCGGTGGTTGCGCCCACCCTGAAGCCGGAGCCGATTCCTGCAAATATCAAGGTGATTATGATTGGCAGCAGCTATTATTATGAGCTGTTGAATGAATATGACGAGGAATTTGATAAGTTCTTCAAAATTCGCGCGGACTTTGATTATGAAATGCCTCGTACAGATGAAAATATCCGGAAAATCGCGCAGTTTATCAAACGGTTTGTGGATAGAGAGGGGTGCATGGAATTTGATGTAAGCGCGGTTTGCGCTATTGTGGAATACTCCTCCCGAACGGCAGAGCGGCAGGATAAGCTTTCCACGCGATTCAATCATCTGGCGGAGATTCTCTGCGAAGCGGTAACATGGGCAAAGCTGGAAGGAGCGGAGCTTGTGACGGCGGCACATATTCAGAAAACCATTTACGAAAAGGAACAGCGGATGAAGCTGTATGAAGAAAAGCTGGACGAAATGCTCGAAGAAAACGTCATTATGATTGATACCGAAGGGGCGGAAATCGGGCAGATTAACGGGCTTGCTGTTCTGGATATGGGCAATTATGCCTTTGGGAATCCTTCCCGTATTACGGCAACAACCTATGTCGGCAAATCCGGCATTGTGAATATCGAGAAGGAGGCACGCCTAAGCGGACAGACGCATGACAAGGGCGTGCAGATTATTACGGGCTTTCTGGGGCAGACCTATGCACAGAATTTTCCGCTTTCTTTGAGCTGTCGGGTCTGCTTCGAGCAGAATTATAATGGTATTGATGGGGACAGCGCCTCCAGTACGGAATTATACTGCATTCTTTCTTCTCTGGCAGAATTGCCGATCAGGCAGGATCTGGCGGTGACAGGCTCTGTGAATCAGAAGGGCGAAATTCAGGCAATCGGCGGCGTGACCCATAAAATAGAAGGGTTCTTTGACCTTTGCAGAAAGCGCGGTCTGACGGGGACACAGGGGGTAATTATTCCTGTTTCCAATGTGAAGGATCTGGTGCTGAAGGATGAGGTGGTGCAGGCGGTGAAGGACGGTCTGTTCCATATTTATCCGATTTCTAAGATTGATGAAGGGATTGAGCTTCTGATGGGGCTGTCCGCCGGAAAGAAGAATAAGACAGGAAATTTCCCTGCGAACAGCGTACACGGCAGGGTTATGAAAAAGCTGAAGGCGTTTGATAAACGAGCGCAGGGCGAGGAAGAATAAAAAGCAAGACAACATGGGAAAAACGAAAGGAGCATTTTATGAAGAAAATAATTGGTTTAGCCTTGGTGGCAGGCTGTCTGGCAGCGATGCCTGTGATGGCGCAGGCGGCGGAATTTCCTGCGGTGGATATCGCGACAAAGTGCGAGTATGCGAATGGACACACGGGCTTCAAAAAGGATGACAGACCGGATGAAATTACCATGAAGAAGCTGATTCTGACGGAAACAGAGACAGATGGCTTTGCGGCAGGCGCGAAATTCGTATTTACCGCAGAAGGAAAAATGCAGTTTGCAGAGAAAGAAAAAACGGTTGTGGAAAACGGCTCCGTAAAGGCGGAATGTTACGTAGAGGAAGGCAAGCTGATTGTGCAGATTCTTGCGGCGGATGATAAAAAACAGGAAGCGCTGACACTTTCCGATTATACGCTGGATGCGGAAAATGGCGCATTGGAGGTTGGCTCCGGTGTGCATTATGGTCTGTATGCAGACTACGAGGATGCAGACGGAAAAACTGAACAGACAAAGGTGATTGAAAATTTCGTGGATGCGAACTTTGAAATCTCGACCAGAACAAACTGGGTGATAACCATTCCTGTGGGCGAGAATTCTATTTATTCCGGCGCAGACAGGATCGCGTTGGATACTCCGGCTTACCTCAGCAAAAGCGGCTATACTATGCTGCCCCTGCGTGCGGCGGTAAAGGCGTTTGACCGTGAGCCGACCAAAGTTGATTGGAACGCAGGGGAGAAAGAGGTCACCATTCTGAAGGGAGATGTCTATTTTCAAATGAAAGCAGGCGAAAAGAAAATGCTTTATGGTGGCAATCCATTGGAAACCTCGGGGGAACTAGAGATTGTCAATGGCAGAGCCTTCCTTCCGATGCGGGATTGGGCGAAGATTTTCGGCGCAGAAAAAATTCTCTGGAACGATGAAACGAAAACCGCAACGCTCAAGGGGAGCTATACGGAAAACCGCGGCAGATAAGCAAGAAAATATTGGAAAAGGGCGTTTATTGGGAACAATAGACGCTCTTTTTTCGACTAAAGATTAAGACTTTCTTACAAAATGGGAAAGAACCTTTTCATTTTGACAAAATTTGATATACTGATATACTAGAGGAGTATGTCAAAGGAAAGTTTACATAAGGATAAGCAGGAGGAATACACAATGAGACATAAGTGGAAACGGCTCCTGCTGACAACGATGGCGGTGGGGATGCTTTCATCCGTAACGGCATTTGCAGCAAATGTCAGCATGAACCTGTTTTATAACGGCAAGAACCACGCATACAATGCGAAGGAGATTGTGGTAAAGATTGACGGAAAAACCATGACACCGAAGGATATGCCTGCGGTCGCGATTGACGGCAGAACGCTTTTGCCCATGCGCCAGATTGCGCAGGAGCTTGGCTGCGAGGTTACCTGGAACGAAGAAGCCAAGCAGGCGTATGTGATCAATGATGATTACACACTGGTCTTTGAAATGAATAAGGCAACTGGCTACAAAAACGGCAAAACCTTTACCATGGATGTGCCGCCGATGATTGTAAACGACAGAACGATGCTGCCTGTGCGTGCGCTGGCTTCTGCACTGGATCTGAACATTCAGTGGGATGATGCAACCAGAACGGTTTCCATCAAAACGACGGCAAACACCACGCCGACAACGCCTACAACACCGACAAATCCCACCACACCCACTATACCCACCACACCCACTACACCGAGCGTGAATTATGTCACGCTGAACAAGGTGACTGTGCCGGCAAGCAAAACGGCGGAGCAGACCTTCTCCGTGCAGGCAAGCGGTGCGGTTTCCTCCTATGAGGAGGTCTATGTGGCAGATAACAAGATTGTGCTTGATTTTTACGGCGCAAAGAACGGTCTGGCGACAAGTCTGACTGCAACGAACAGCGGTATTGTGACCGCAGTGCGGACGGCGGAGCATACAGCGGATGATGGTACAATCTACACCAGAGTGGTGTTTGATTTAACAGGGAAAAAGAACTACACCATTACGCAGAGTGCGGATAAATCCAAGCTGACGATTGCATTCAAAAGCGTAACGGTCAGCGATATTGCAATTCGACATAACAGCAGCACCGACAGAGATATCATTGAGGTTGGCGGGGACAGCGCACTGGGCGTGAGCGTCTATACGCTTTCCAACCCAAGCAGAATCGTAGTGGATATTCCCAATGCGGTTTCCGAGTTGGACAGCACCTTTGATGTAAGCGCACTGGAATATGTAACGGCAGGCAGAGCGGCAATGTTCAACGATACGACTCTGCGGTTGGTATTTGAGGTGGACGGCATGGCGAAATACAGCTATACCACAGATAATCATGCGATGACATTACAGATTTTCAGCTCCAGTATGAAAAACATGAGCTATGATACAAGCGCAAATAAGCTGTATTTGCAGAAAAAGGATACCATTCAGACAGGCAGTGTGAAAATCAATGATCATTATCTGGATGGCTATACCGATGTGGTATTGCCCGGAGATTATTCCGAAACCTTCGGCAGCGGCACCTATGATATCGATAACGGTGTAATCAAGAGTATTCAGGTTTCCACAAGTGGTGGCAAGACAACCATCCGTTTTAACCAGAGCCGTATCAGCTGCTACAGCATTACGGAGGAGCAGGAAAGATATGTCATTTCCGTAAAGAATCCGCAGGATGTATACAGTAAGGTGCTTCTGCTGGATGCAGGTCACGGCGGCAGTGACCCCGGCGCAAGCGGCAACGGACTGACGGAGAAAAATCTCACCCTTACCATTATGCAGAAGGTTGCAAATTATCTGGACGGCAGCGGCATTAAGGTTTATGTGACAAGAAACAGCGATACCTACCCCACAAACAGCAGCAGGGCGCAGAGTGCAAATGCGATTGCGGATGCAATGGTTTCCATTCACATGAATTCCGGCTCGGCAGTGGCAAACGGCACAGAGGTGCTGTATAAAAACCATTCCAATGATACGGGCAGCAATCTGACAAGCCTGAAGCTGGCACAGCTGATTCAGAATAGCATTGTCAGCGCAACAGGCAACACCAATAGAGGAACAAAGCTGCGTACCGATTTGCTGATTCTGAATACAACAACCGTACCTGCGGTTATTGTAGAGACGGTATTTATCAGCAACCCCGGCGATGCGCTCAAGATTTCGCAGGAGGATTATCAGAATAAAGTCGCAAAGGCGATTGCAGATGCAATCGAGGAGGCATTTACTTATCCCTTGCGATAAGATAAGAAAATCAGACCATGGCAGAGATGCTGTGGTCTTTTTCTATAAATTTTTCTGCAAATATGGTATAATTTAATCCGGAATAGAAAAAGAACAACAGGAGGAATGAGAGATGAACCGTTTTGACGGAAGAAAGACAGATGAACTGCGTCCCGTAAAAATCATCAAGGATTTTACGCGCTACGCGGAGGGGTCTGTGCTGATAGAATGGGGCAACACAAAGGTACTTTGCAACGCCTCCGTAGAGGAAAGCGTGCCGCCCTTTAAAAAGGGGAGCGGCGAAGGCTGGGTAACGGCAGAATATTCCATGCTGCCTCGCGCAACCGCAACAAGAAACAAAAGGGACATCAATAAGCTGAAGCTGAATCAGCGTTCCACGGAAATTCAGAGACTGATTGGCAGAGCCTTGCGTGCGGCAGTGGATTTTACGGAGCTGGGCGAAAGAAGCATTACGGTGGACTGCGATGTTCTGCAGGCGGACGGCGGCACCAGAACGGCATCTATCACAGGCGGCTTTGTTGCACTGGCAATGGCGTGTCGGAAATTGGTAGCGGAGGGGCTGATTGAAAAAATGCCCCTGCACCGTTATATTTCCGCGGTAAGCGTTGGTGTGGTAGATGGCGTTGCCATGGCGGATCTTTGCTATGAGGAGGATTCCGCGGCGGAAGTGGATATGAATATTATCATGACGGATGAAGGAAACTTCGTAGAGGTGCAGGGCACAGGGGAGCATGGCACCTTTACGCAGGAACAGCTTCTGGAGCTGCTTGCGCTTGGTAGAAAGGCGGCAGGCGAATTGAAACAGCTGCAGCAGGCGGCGTTGGATGGTCTGGAATTGAGCTAAGGATGAACGAGGAGGAAACGATGGAAACGATTATTTTTGCAACGAAAAATAAAGGGAAAATCAAGGAAATCAACGAAATTCTGGCGGATATGGATGTAAATGTCATTTCCATGGAGGAAGCAGGCATTACGATTGACGTGGTGGAGGATGGCAAGACCTTTGAGGAAAATGCCATGAAAAAGGCAGTGCAGGTGATGGAAATCGGCGGCAAGATTACCCTGAGCGACGATTCCGGTTTGGAAATCGACTACATGGATAAAGCCCCCGGCATTTATTCCGCGCGCTTTATGGGCGAGGATACGCCTTACCCCGAACGCTTCAAGGCGATTTTTGAAAAGCTGAACGGTGTGCCGGAGGAAAAGAGAACGGCGCGCTTTGTCAGCTGTATTGCGGCAGCATTCCCTGATGGCAGACGTTTGGTCAGCTATGATACCGTTGAGGGCATCATCGGCTATGAGGCAAAGGGCGAGAATGGCTTCGGCTATGACCCTATTTTTTATGTACCGGAAAAGGGAAAATATATGGCAGAGCTTTCTTCCGAGGAGAAAAATGCAATCAGCCACAGAGGAAAGGCACTGCGCAAAATGAAAGAAATGCTGAAAAAGGAACTGTAAGCCTATGAAAATTCTGGTTTTGAGTGATACCCATGCGTATCTGGAAAATGCAAGAGCGGTGCTTGCGCGGCTGCAAGGGAAGGTGGACGCGGTGTTTCATCTGGGCGATCATGATGATGACGCGGTTGCATTACAGCAGGAATTTCCTAAGCTGTCGTTTCATTATGTCAAGGGGAATAATGATTATCGCGTGGATACGCCTTCGCAGAAGCTGGTACGGCTTGGCGGAAAAAACTTGCTCCTAACGCATGGGCATAAGCAGCGCGTGTATTGGAATTATGACACGATTTCTTATTGGGCGGAGGAACAGGGGGCGGATGTTGTGCTTTTCGGACATACGCACATGCCGCTTTGGGAGACGGGCGGCAGAGTTGCCCTCTTTAACCCCGGGAGTATCTCTTTGCCAAGGGGCGGAACACTGCCTACCTTTGGGATTCTGACAATGGAAGGCGGCAGAATCGAAGGGGCAATTATGGAATATTGGAATAAGGAGCATTTCAAACGCATCAATTAAAAGAAGGAGCCGATGAAACAACACAGGAGATTTCATCGGCTTTTTTAAAAAATAAGAAAAGTTTGAAAAACCTGTTGACAGGCATGACGTTTTATGGCATAATATCTCTTGCGCTAGTAACGTGGATCAGTAGCTCAGTTGGATAGAGCAACGGCCTTCTAAGCCGTGGGTCGGGGGTTCGAATCCCTCCTGGTTCATTTTTTCTTTGCGGGTGTAGTTCAATGGTAGAACGTCAGCCTTCCAAGCTGAACACGTGAGTTCGATTCTCATCACCCGCTTTCGCAATGCGGATCAGTAGCTCAGTTGGATAGAGCAACGGCCTTCTAAGCCGTGGGTCGGGGGTTCGAATCCCTCCTGGTTCATAAAAAAGCCATTTCAACCGATAATCGGAGGAATTGGCTTTTTTTCTTTGTACAAATTTGTTTTTACGGTTGACTTTTTCAAAAAAAGCACATAAAATAAAAGCGTGTGGATGAAAGCGGTTATCGCTCCACCTCGAGTACCCTCCCCGAGTAAAAATCAGAGGGATTTTTTATTTGCGGATATGGCGAAATTGGCAGACGCGCTGGATTTAGGTTCCAGTGAGGCAACTCGTGCAGGTTCAAGTCCTGTTATCCGCAGGGAAAAAGGATAATCCGAAAGGGCTATCCTTCGGCGAAAAAAACAGCGGTATCGAAAGATACCGCTGTTTTTTGTTGCTTTTGTCGATTATAAGGCTTCAAATTCATCCAGCAATTCCTTGAACAGCTGCATGGCATTTTCGATGGGAACGGCAGTGGTCATATCTACGCCGGCACCCTTGAGCAGGTCGATGGAATATTCGCTGTCTCCTTTAGAGAGAAAATCCAGATACGCAGCTACCGCAGGCTGTCCCTCGTTCAGAATTTTTCTGGAAAGGGCAATCGCAGCACTGTAGCCGGTTGCATACTGATATACATAGAACGCATTATAGAAATGGGGGATACGCGCCCATTCAATATCAATTTCCGAATCAATCACGATATCCTCGCCAAAATATTTGATGTTCAAATCACGATAGATTTGGTTCATGCCTTCCCATGTAAGGGGTTCGCCCTTTTCTGCCATGGCGTGTGTGATTTTTTCAAATTCGGCAAACATGGTCTGGCGGAAGAGTGTACCGCGGAACTGCTCCAGGAAATAGTTGATGAGATATTTCCGCATGGTTTTATCCTCAGTTGTTTTCAGAAGATGCTCCATCAGCAGGGCTTCATTGCAGGTGGAAGCTACCTCTGCAACAAAAATCTTATGGTCGGCATAAAGATAGGGCTGCTTTTTCCATGTGAAGAAGCTGTGCAGGGCATGCCCCATTTCATGCGCAAGGGTAAACATGCTGTTGATGGTATCGTTATGGTTGAGCAGAACAAAGGGATGCACGCCGTAGCTGCCCCAGGAATACGCACCGCCGCGCTTGCCCTTGTTTTCGTAAACATCAATCCAGCCGCTTTCCATACCATGCGCCAGAGCCTTGCAGTACTCCTCGCCCATTACCTGCAATGCCTCTTTTACGGTTACTTTTGCCTGCTCATAAGGAATCTTGACATCTGCATCGGGTACAAGCGGAACATATAAATCATACATGTGCAGTTCATCTACACCCAGCTCCTTTTTGCGCAGGGAAACATAGCGGTGCAGCAGGGGAAGGCTCTTGTTGACGGTTTCAATCAGCGTATCATATACAGAAAGCGGAATATTGTCATCGGAAAGCGCCATTTCCATCGCAGAGCCGTACTTTCTTGCCTGTGCGAAAAAGACATCGCTTTTTACAGATGCGGCATAGGTTGCGGCGATGGTGTTTTTCTGTGCGGAATAGACAGAATAGAGATTTTTGAACGCCTGCTCGCGAACAGAGCGGTCGGGGCTTTCCAGAAAGGTGACATATCTGCCCTTTGTCAGCTCCAATTCTTCTCCTACGGCAGTGCGGATAGGCGGGAATGTGATATCCGCGTCGTTCAGCATGGTAAAAATCTGCTGTGGCGCGCCGCCCAGCTCCGCGGTTCTGGCAAGCAGATGCTCCTCCGCAGGGGAAAGGGTGTGTGCCTTCTGGCGCAGAAGGGTATGGAAGAAATGGTCATAGACAGCAAAATCTGCCGCTTTTTCTGCACGGAAGGCGGTAAGCTTTTCCTCCGGAATGGCAATAATTTCAGGGGTGAGGAAGGAAACTGCCGCAGAATAGCGAATCAGCAGCAGCTCTGCACGGGAAGCCAGCCCCTGATAGAAGGCATTTGCACTATCCTCGTGCATCCGCATGGAGGCGTAGGTATAGATATGGTCTAATTTCAGGGAAAGTGCCTCATTCTTTTTCAGGCAGGAAAGCAGTGCTTCTGCGGAGTCCGCCAGCTTGCCGGCAAAGGCGGTCAGCTCGGGCAGGCTCTCCTCCAGAGAGACATAGGCAGCCTCCCAATCAGCATCGGTTTTGAAATAATCCTCGATGTGCCAATGAAAACGAGGGTCGGTATCCTTTCGTTCGGGAATGGTATGATTCATAATCGTAGCCTCTTTTCTATTTTAGATTTTATTTTTTGATTTTTTTTATTTCAATCTATAGCATACCATTTCTTTGGGAATTTATAAAGGGGATGAAAACGTGTATTTTTTTCGGAAATCCGTAAATTTTATCAGATGTTCTGCGGGTTTTTCTTGCTGTCGGGACGTTTTCATTGTATGATAAAAAAGAGGTGATATTTTATGGAAAAGGGTTTGAAGGTACTTTTAGTTGCCTCCGAATCAGCGCCTTTTGTCAAAAGCGGCGGCTTGGGTGATGTTGTCGGCTCTTTGCCGAAGGCATTGCAGAAAAAGAACGTGGATGTCCGTGTGGTCATTCCTCGTCATAGAGTAATTAAAAACGAGACAATGTACGGCGTGGAATTTTTAGGAGAATTTGACGTTTATTTACAATGGAGAAAACAGAGAGCCAAGGTTCTGGTAAAGCCCGGAGAGGTGCCTGTTTATTTTATTGAAAACGATTATTATTTCAGCCGTGGTGCGTTATACGGCTTTGATGACGATAACGAACGCTTTGCCTTTTTCGGCAAGGCTGTTCTGGATATGCTGGCAATGCTTGATTTTTATCCTGATGTGATTCATTGCAACGACTGGCAGACAGGGCCGGTCTGTATGTATCTGAAGGAAATGTACAATAAGGTAACGGAATATTCCAAAATCAAAACACTGTTTACAATTCATAATTTGCAGTATCAGGGACGTTTTTCGCTCGATACCATGGAGCTTCTGGGGGTATCCGACTGGGCATACGCCAATATTGAATTTTATAATACGGTCTGCTATATGAAAATGGGTCTGGTGTATGCCGATTATATCAGTACCGTCAGCGGAACCTATGCACAGGAAATTCAGACACCCGAATATGGGTATGGCATGGATGGCATTTTGCGCAGCAGAAGCGACCGCCTTTGCGGGATTCTGAACGGCATTGATTTTACGGCGAATAACCCCGAAACAGATGGTTTTATCGTGAAGCATTTCAGCGCGGCGCATCCCGAAGGAAAGGCAGAGAATAAGCATGCCCTGCAAAAGCGCTTGGGTCTGGAGGAACGGGAGGTTCCGTTGATTGCCATGATTACACGCTTGGCAGACCAAAAGGGTGTGGATATTCTGGCACCTGTTTTGGATGAAATGATGCGCCGAGATGTGCAGTTTGTGCTGCTTGGCACGGGTGAGCCTTCGTATGAATATACCTTCCGCAGCCTGCAGAGCCGTTACCCCGGCAGGGTTTCTGCGAATATCTTCTTTGATGAGGCACTGGCACAGCAGATTTACGCATCTGCGGATTTATTTCTGATGCCTTCCAAGTTTGAACCCTGCGGCTTAGGGCAGATGTTCAGCCTGCGCTTTGGCACTGTGCCGATTGCGAGAAAAACAGGCGGTCTGGCGGATACGATTCGGCAGTATAACCCTGAGACGAAGGAGGGCAATGGGTTTTTATTTGAAAACTATGACTGCGGCGGACTGCTTTGGGCATTGGATGAAGCCCTGCGTACCTACCATATGGGCAGGGAAGAATGGGCGCACGTTGTGAAAAATGCAATGCTTTGCGATTATTCGTGGGAAAGCTCCGCAGTACAGTATATTGCACTGTATGAAAAGCTGAAAGAAAATTAAGAAAAGAGAACGCCTGAGAAAAAATTGTTATAAAATTTCTCGGGCGTTTTTTTGAAAAAAGAAAGCTGTGTTGATTTGCAAAAGCGGTATGAATATAGTATGATAGAGAAAAAGAATTGCAATCAAGCGTCAGGAGGGATTGCCATGATTACAGTATGGAACAGGAAAGAGCTGTTTTGCACATTTGATATGAAAAAACAGGCGGAGGTGCGAGATATTCTCTGGAAATTTGATATTTCTTATGAGATGCGCGTTTCTGATCGGGCGGATTTTTTTGTGAGCGGAAGAACAACTTCGACGGATGCAGATATCGACCATCAGACGGAATACCTGATTTATGTCAGGAAGGAAGACTATGACAGAGCCATGTTTTTGGTACAGAGAAATTTGAAGGAATAAGCGGCAATGAAAAGAAGACCGAAAAAATTTTTGAATAACAGTAATAAGATGCTGACTGCGTTGGTCTGTATTCTGGCGGTGGTCTGTCTGGTAGCAGGTGGGATTTATATTGATACCTTCCATGGACAGGGGCGTTTTCTCGCCCTTATCGGAAAAACGAACCGAACGCAGGCGCAGGAGGAGGACGCAGCCGTGCAGGAGGATACACCGAAGGAAAGCGTGGCGGTGGATGCCGGCAGTAAGGCGGCTGTCGCTGCATTTGGAAAGGAATTTCTGCTTTGCACGAAGGATGGCGTGAAATATTATACCGCCGTAGGGGCGCAGAAGTGGAGTGATACCTTCAGTATGACCTCGCCAACCCTTGTGCAGGAAGGCGATTTTGTTGCTGTTGGCGACATGGGCGGTAAAACGGTACGGGTTTATAATAAGGAAGGAATGGTTTATGATTTGCAGGCGGAAGGCTCTCCTGTGCAGTTCGCGCTGAATGAAACCGGCTATCTTTCCCTGATTACGAAGAATGACAGCAGCTACCGCATCTGTGTTTATAACCGAAAGGGGAAGCTTTTGAAGGAGCGCGTAGAGGAGAGCAAGGGCATTTATCCCCTTTCCTCGGATGTATCGGATGACAGCAGGGTGTTTGCGATCAGCTATCTGGACACAACGGATATTTCCCCGATGGGGCGCGTTCTGCTGTTCTATATCAATGCGGAGGATGGAGAAAACTTTACGGACAGCATGTTTGCGGCAGTGGAAAAAACGGATGAAATCATTCCCGTTATCAGCTATCGCAAAAATGGCGCGTTGGCGGTGATTTCCGATCAGGCAGTCTATGGTGTTGGCAGTGACGGCGGCGAGCTTTGGAATTATCCTCTGGAAAATACCGTTGATCAAGCAGCATTAGGGAATAAGGAATATATTGTGCTTGCGCTGGGGGACGGTGTGGCAAATAAGGATGGCAGAGAGAAGGGAACGGTTTGTTGGCTGGATGGCAACGGCAATGAGAAGGGCTCCTTTGCCTCCGGCGAGAGTGTGACGTATCTGCATGCGGCAGAAAAAGGCATTGTGGTCGGCAATGACCGCGATTATACCGGTGTAACCTACAGCGGCAATGAAAGCTGGAATTATACGGCAATCACCGATTTGAATGACCTGATTCCGATGGAAAAGCTGAACCGCGTGATGGCAGTTGGGAAGAATGAGATTTCTGTTTATGCCATGACAAAGGGGAAAAAGCAGACGAATGCGACAAAAACGGCGGATACGGAAAATGCAAGTGTTTCTGCGAGAAATGAAACAACGCAGAATGAAAAAACACAAAATGAAGCGACACAAAAGCAGTAAAAATAGGGAAGGGCGGCAGAATGGGCAAGAGAATGCCAGGCCGCCTTTCTTTTGTGAAAATTTTCTCTGCATGCGGTTCTATTATATATAGAAGAAAAAGGAGGAAAACGGATGAATTGGATATTGGATGGGGCTGTGGCGGCGATCATTCTGGGCTGCGCCGTTGCGGCATGGCGAAAGGGTCTGATTCGCGCGGTACTCGGCTTTTTGCCGATGGCACTGGCGCTGCTCGGAACGAAAGCAGTAAGCCCTTTTATCGGAAGATTTTTAAGGGAAACAATCCTGTTTGATAAAATGTCCACGGCAATTCAGACCTCCATGGGACTGGATACGGCTTTGCAGGAGGGGGCAATGCAGACGCAGACCGCGCTGATTGAGGCAATGCCCCTGCCGGAATTTCTGAAGGAGGCGCTTCTGGAAAATAATAATCCTGTGATTTATCAGCTGCTCCACGCGGAAAGCCTGAAGGAATATATCGCAGGGTATCTCGCGAATGTCTGCATCAATGTATTGAGTGTTGCGGCGGCGTTTGTGCTGATTTATATTGTAGTGAAGGTGGTAATCAATGCACTGCACCTGTTCAGTAAGCTGCCGGGACTGAATTTTCTGAATCGATTCAGCGGATTTCTGGTGGGTGGCGCGAAGGGGATTGTCTGCGTCTGGCTGTCAGGCATTGTGCTGACATTTTTTCAGTGCAGGGGGGCGTTTGCAGAACTTTTTTCTGCCATGGAACGAACGCTTTTTGCAGGATATTTTTACGAAAACAACATATTATTGCAGCTGATTCTGACGATATTTACCTGAAAGCCCGGTTTTACGGGCTTTTGCTGTTTTGAAAGAATTTTTGCAAAAAACGAAAAAAGTTGTTGACAAAGAAGTATCCCCATGATAATATATTTAAGCGGTCGCGAGAACGGCCAAAAATAAAACAACTTGCACCTTGAAAACTGAATACAAGTAAAGCAAAAATAGAGTCAATCGAGAAAACAAAAATTTTCTATTTTCAAATGTAACAAAAGTTGTATCGCTACAACGAAACATTCCAGAGAAATAGCTATTATATTAAACTGGTCAAGCAAGAAAGAGCACAAGGAGAATGCCTTGGCACTAGGAGCCGATGAAAGACGTGGTAAGCTGCGAAAAGCTTCGGGGAGGCGCAAACAGCCATCGATCCGGAGATATCTGAATGGGGAAACCTACTTGAGCAAACCTCAAGTATCCATGCGTGAATCCATAGCGTATGGAAGGGAACGCTGTGAACTGAAACATCTAAGTAGCAGTAGGAGGAGAAAGAAAACTCGATTTCCTAAGTAGCGGCGAGCGAACGGGAAAGAGGCCAAACCGAAGGACCTGGTTCTTCGGGGTTGCGGACTGCAATTAGCATTGCCGAGAGATAGACGAATGGTTTTGGGAAAGCCAGCCGTAGACGGTGAAAGCCCGGTAGACGAAATCTTGAAGCAGCGAGCAGGATCCAGAGTACCACGAGACACGAGAAACCTTGTGGGAAGCCGGGGGGACCACCCCCCAAGCCTAAATACTCCCTAGTGACCGATAGTGAAGCAGTACTGTGAAGGAAAGGTGAAAAGGACCCCGGGAGGGGAGTGAAAGAGAACCTGAAACCTTGTGCTTACAAACAGTCAAAGGCCTACGGGCTGATGGCGTACTTTTTGTAGAACGGTCCGGCGAGTTACTAATGCCAGCGAGGTTAAGATGTCAGAAGCATCGGAGCCGAAGGGAAACCAAGTCTGAATAGGGCGTAGAGTTGGTATTAGTAGACCCGAAACCGGGTGACCTATCCATGTCCAGGTTGAAGGAACCGTAAAAGGTTTTGGAGGACCGAACACACATGTGTTGAAAAACGTGGTGATGAGGTGTGGATAGCGGAGAAATTCCAATCGAACTCGGAGATAGCTGGTTCTCCTCGAAATAGCTTTAGGGCTAGCCTCGAGCTGGAGTCTAACGGAGGTAAAGCACTGAACTGACGCGGGGCCCAAAAAGGTTACCAACTCATATCAAACTAAGAATGCCGTCAAGATACCCTCGGGAGTCAGTCTGCGTGAGATAAGTCGCGTGGACAAAAGGGAAAGAGCCCAGACCGACAGCTAAGGTCCCAAAGTACGTGTTAAGTGGAAAAGGATGTGGGATTTCATAGACAACTAGGATGTTGGCTTAGAAGCAGCCATACATTTAAAGAGTGCGTAATAGCTCACTAGTCGAGAAAACCTGCGCCGAAAATGTAACGGGGCTAAAACACGACACCGAAGCTACGGATTCCTTACAAAGTAAGGAGTGGTAGAGGAGCATCCTGCAAGGACGAAGCCAAAGTGAGAGCGATGGTGGACGAAACAGGAGAGAGAATGCCGGAATGAGTAGCGAGATACATGTGAGAAACATGTAGGCCGAATATCTAAGGATTCCTGGGTAAAGCTAATCTTCCCAGGGTTAGTCGGGGCCTAAGGCGAGGACGAAAGTCGTAGTCGATGGATAACAGGTTGATATTCCTGTACTACACATAATCAGAACTGTGGGGACGCAGGAGGATAGGGAAACCGGGGAATGGAAAGACCCGGTCAAGCGTAAAGCTGTGGGAGATAGGCAAATCCGTCTCCTGTAAGTGAAACGTGATGAGGACTGAAAAAAAGTAAGGAAGTTTCCGAATCCACACTGCCGAGAAAAGCCGCTATTGCGTTATGTGTACCCGTACCGTAAACCGACACAGGTAGATGAGGAGAAAATCCACAGGCCGACGGGAGAAGTGTTGTTAAGGAACTCGGCAAAATGACCCCGTAACTTCGGGATAAGGGGAGCCTCGCAAGAGGCCGCAGAAAAGAGGCACAAGCAACTGTTTAGCAAAAACATAGGTCTATGCGAAACCGTAAGGTGAAGTATATGGGCTGACGCCTGCCCGGTGCTGGAAGGTTAAAAGGAGAGGTCAGCGCAAGCGAAGCTTTGAATTCAAGCCCCAGTAAACGGCGGCCGTAACTATAACGGTCCTAAGGTAGCGAAATTCCTTGTCAGGTAAGTTCTGACCCGCACGAAAGGCGTAATGATTTGTGCACTGTCTCGACAACACGCCCGGTGAAATTGAAGAACCAGTGAAGATACTGGTTACCCGCAACAGGACGGAAAGACCCCATGGAGCTTTACTGCAGCCTGATACTGGGATTCGATGATATATGTACAGGATAGGTGGGAGGCTAAGAAGCGAGAACGCTAGTTTTCGTGGAGCCGCCGGTGGGATACCACTCTTATGTCATTGAATTTCTAACCTGCATCCGTAATCCGGATGAGGGACAATGTCAGGCGGGCAGTTTGACTGGGGCGGTCGCCTCCTAAAAGGTAACGGAGGCGCTCGAAGGTCACCTCAGAATGATTGGAAACCATTCAAAGAGTGTAAAGGCAAAAGGTGGCTTGACTGCGAGAGCGACGGCTCGAGCAGGTACGAAAGTAGGACTTAGTGATCCGGTGGTAATAAGTGGGAATGCCATCGCTCAACGGATAAAAGCTACCCTGGGGATAACAGGCTTATCTCCCCCAAGAGTTCACATCGACGGGGAGGTTTGGCACCTCGATGTCGGCTCATCGCATCCTGGGGCTGAAGTAGGTCCCAAGGGTTGGGCTGTTCGCCCATTAAAGCGGTACGCGAGCTGGGTTCAGAACGTCGTGAGACAGTTCGGTCCCTATCCGTTGTGGGCGCAGGAAATTTGAGAGGAGCTGTCCTTAGTACGAGAGGACCGGGATGGACGTACCTCTGGTGTACCGGTTGCAGACCAACTGCACAGCCGGGTAGCTATGTATGGAACGGATAAACGCTGAAGGCATCTAAGCGTGAAGCCGCCCTCAAGATAAGATTTCCCATTCTTCGGAAGTAAGATCCCTTAAAGATAATGAGGTTGATAGGTTGGAGGTGTAAGCATGGTAACATGTTCAGCTGACCAATACTAATAGATCGAGGGCTTGACCAAAAAAAGAAGGTTGACAAAGAAGACGATTGATGATAAACTAAAAAAGCTTTCACTGGTATTCAGTTTTGAAGGTGTAAGAAAGAGAATAAAGGGAAGTATAATAATCCTCGATAGCTCAATGGCAGAGCATCCGGCTGTTAACCGGAGGGTTGCAGGTTCGAGTCCCGCTCGGGGAGTTTTTATGGTCCGTTGGTCAAGGGGTTAAGACACCGCCCTTTCACGGCGGTAACGCGGGTTCGAATCCCGCACGGATCATCTGGCGCCATAGCCAAGTGGTAAGGCAAAGGTCTGCAACACCTCTATCCCCGGTTCAAATCCGGGTGGCGCCTCGCAAGCCTCGGTTGAAAGCCGAGGCTTTTTCTTTGCACAAAAGCAGATTATTGGGAAAAGAAAAAAGGATTGACGAAACCCAAAAAGGAGAGTATACTTATAAACAACAGTTGAATATGGTGCCATAGCCAAGTGGTAAGGCAAAGGTCTGCAACACCTCTACCCCCGGTTCAAATCCGGGTGGCACCTCTTGAGTCCTGATTTTCCAATCAGGACATTTTTTATGTAAGAGAATAACAAAAGAACGACAGAATGTTTATAATTACCGTATTCTGTATACAAAAAGACAGGCGAAGTAGGCAAGTTCACGAAAATCAGGTTTTTGCTTTCCTTCTGCTGTTTTATAGGATATACTAAACTTGGTTAAATATTGGAAATTTCAATATGAAGAGTAGAAATTTTTAGGGAGGAATAAAAATGTTAAAGGAAAAGAAGGTATTTGTCATTGGGCATAAAAATCCGGATACAGATTCCATCTGCTCTGCGATTGCCTATGCAGCATTGAAAAATAAAACGGATGATGGTGTATTTGTACCGAAAAGAGCAGGCGAGGTTAATAACGAAACAAAGTATGTGCTGGATTTTTTTGATGTGGAAACGCCTGAATTCATCGGTCATGTCGGCACACAGGTGAAGGATGTGGAGATTAAGCCCACCCCCTCCTTGGATGAGGGTATTTCCCTGAAAAATGCGTGGAATAAAATGAGAGACCTGCGTGAATCCACCATGCCCATTGTAAACGATGGCGTGCTGGAGGGCATTATTTCCGTTAAGGATATCGCAACAGCGAATATGGACATCTACGAAACACGGATTCTGGCAATATCCCACACAAAATATACGAATGTTCTGGATGCGATTGATGGTACAATGATTGTCGGTGATTCCGAGGAAGAAATTACAAAGGGGAAAATTCTGATTGGTGCGGCAAATCCTGATCTGCTGGAAAACTATGTAGAAGACGGCGATATGCTTCTGACCGGGAACCGTTTTGAAAATCAGCTTTGCGGTATCGAGATGAATGCAGGCTGCATCGTGGTTTGTACCGGCGCACCTATTTCTAAGACAATTCAGAAGCTGGCAAAGGAAAATAACTGCAAAATCATCAGCACACCGCATGATACCCTGATGGTAGCAAGACTGATTTCCCAGTCTGCACCCGTGCGCTATTTTATGAAAAAGGATCATCTGATCACCTTCAGCAGAGAGGATTTCATCAGCGACATCCGTGATACATTGGCAAAAATCCGCCACAGAGATTTCCCCGTTCTGGGTAGAGATGGGAAGTATTGCGGTATGCTTTCCAGACGCTCCCTGCTGAGTATGGATAATAAGAAAATTATATTGGTTGACCATAATGAGAAGGGACAGGCGGTTGATGGCATTGATGAGGCAGAAATTTTGGAAATTATCGACCATCACAGACTGGGCAGTATGGAAACGGCGTTGCCCGTATTTTTCCGCAATCAGCCTGTAGGCTGCACAGGTACGATTATTTATGACCTGTATCAGGAAAATAACGTGGAAGTGGATCAGAAAATCGCAGGGCTGCTTTGCTCCGCAATCATTTCCGATACGCTGATGTTCCGTTCTCCTACCTGCACCCCGAAGGATAAAAAGGCGGCAGAGGAGCTGGCGAAAATCGCAGGTATTGAAATTCAGGAGCATGCAGAAAAAATGTTCCGCGCCGGCAGCAGCCTTGCAGATAAAACACCCGAAGAAATTTTCTATCAGGACTTCAAAAAATTCAGCGGCAACGATAAAAACTTTGGCGCAGGGCAGATTTCTTCCATGGATAAGACAGAGCTGGAGCAGCTGCGTCCTAAAATTGCGGCTTATATGGAAGGCGCAGTCAAGGAAGGTGAAATGCTGTTCTTCCTGCTGACAAATATCCTGACAGAATCCTCCGATCTGGTATTTGCAGGCGAAGGCGCGAAGGAACTGGTGGAAACCGCATTTGGCGAGCCTGAGGAGAACTGGGTACACGTGCCCGGTCTGGTTTCCAGAAAGAAACAGTTTGTTCCCAGTGTTCTGCATGTGCTGCAGCAGTAAGGGACAGCTATGAAGAATTATAAAATGGTTCTGGCATACGATGGCACACGCTATAACGGCTGGCAGAAGCAGGGCAATACGGAAAACACCATACAGGAAAAGCTGGAACGCATCCTACAGGAAATCAGCGGCGCGGAAACAGAGGTTTTCGGCTCCGGCAGAACGGACGCAGGCACGCACGCCACAGGGCAGGTTATGAATTTCCGCATTAACTGGAACGGCACAGCCGAACAGCTTTTGGATGCCTTCAATGCGAAGCTGCCCGAGGACATCGCGGCGGTTTCCATCGCGGAAATGCCCCCTCGTTTCCACAGCAGACTCAGCGCAAAGGCGAAGCATTATTCCTATTCCATCTGGATTGGCAAGCATTCGCCTGTGTTTGAGCGAAAATATACCTTCCGTTGTACGGAAACGCTTGATGTTCAGGCAATGCGGCAGGCGGCGGCAGCCTTCATCGGCACGCATGATTTCAAAAGCTTCTGTGCCAATAAAAGAATGAAAAAATCAACCGTCCGCACGATTTATGATATCGTGTTCGAGGAAACAGAGGATAAGCTGACCCTGCATTTTTACGGCAACGGCTTTCTCTACCAGATGGTGCGCATCCTTACGGGAACGCTCATCGAGGTTGGTGAGGGGAAGAAAAACGCAGGCGAAGCAGAGCGGATTTTACTGGCAAAAAGCCGAGAGCAGGCAGGCTTTACGGCACCGAGCCGCGGACTTTTTTTGCGCGAGGTATTTTATGAGGATTGGAAAGGCGGCAGCGAAGCATGATTCGTGTATCTGAATTGAAACTGCCTGTGACAGGCAATCAAAAGGCTTTGGAAAAGAAGCTGGCAAAGGCGCTGCGCGTGCCTGTGGAGGAAATCAAGGCGTACCGCATTTTCAAGCGTTCTCTGGATGCCAGAAAAAAGGATAACATCCATTATGCTTATGTGGTGGATGTGGAAGTGAAGAACGAGAATAAAATTCTGGAAAAAAATAAGGAGAAACACATTTCCAAAACACCCGATTTGGCGTATCATCTGCCAAAGGGGGAAAATCGCCCGTCAAAGCGTCCCGTTGTGGTTGGCTTCGGGCCTGCGGGCATGTTTGCTGCCTTGCTTCTGGCGGAAATGGGCTTGCAGCCCATTGTACTGGAGCGTGGCGGCGATGTGGACAGCCGCAAGCAGGCGGTCGATACCTTTTGGCAAACAGGCAAGCTGGATGTGGAAAGCAACGTGCAGTTTGGCGAGGGCGGCGCAGGTACCTTTTCCGATGGCAAGCTGACTACGCGCATCAAAGACCCCCGTTGCCGCAAGGTTCTGGAGGAAATGGTGGACGCAGGCGCGCCCGAGGAAATTCTTTATGATGCCAAGCCGCATATCGGGACAGATTTGCTGCGCGGCGTGGTAAAGCAGCTTCGGGAAAAAATCATTTCTCTGGGCGGTGAGGTGCGCTTCTTCGCCAAGGTGACAGGCTTTCAGTGGGAGAATGACTGCGTGCAGGCGGTTTTCCTGCAAAATGGAGAGAAAATCGAAGCAGAGGATGTTGTGCTTGCCTTGGGGCATAGCGCAAGGGATACCTTTACCTTATTATATGAAGAAAAATTTGCACTGGAGCAGAAGCCCTTTGCCATGGGCGTGCGGATTGAGCATCCTCAGGCTATGATTGATGCCGTGCAGTATGGTGATGCAGCAGCGATTCTGCCTGCGGCAGATTATCGCCTGACCTATACTACGCAGAAAAACCGCGGTGTCTATACCTTCTGTATGTGTCCCGGTGGCTATGTGGTGGCGGCGGCATCCGAAGAAGGTAGGCTTGCCGTCAATGGCATGAGTGAGCATGCCAGAGATGGGAAGAATGCAAATTCTGCATTACTGGTGCAGATTTTCCCTGAGGATTTCGGGAGCGATCACCCTCTGGCAGGGATGCTTTTCCAACGGGAATTGGAGGAAAGGGCATTTCTGGCAGGCGGCGGCAGCTATACCGCACCTGTGCAGACGGTCGGTAGCTTTCTGGGCAAGGGAAAAGGCGAAGCCGCAGAGGTCACAGCAACCTATCGCCCTGCCGTAAGGGAAAGCAGTCTGGATGAGATTTTTCCTGCCTTCATGACAGAAGCCCTGCGGGAAGCTCTGCCTGCCATGGGCAGAAAGCTCAAGGGCTTTGACCGCGCGGATGCGGTTCTGACGGCGGTGGAAAGCCGCAGCTCCTCCCCGATTCGTATTCTGCGCGATAAAACAGGCATGAGCCTTTGCAAGCAGGGCATTTACCCTGCCGGTGAGGGCGCAGGCTACGCAGGCGGCATTGTCTCCGCGGCAGTGGATGGCATTTTTGTCGCAGAAAAAATTGCAGAAAAATATGGCTGGATGAAATAAAAAAATACCACATTCGCGTTTGTGAATGTGGTATTTTCTGTTTTTCGGGTCGAAAGCTCCGCTTTCGACGTAAATTCCTTATTCCGCGCTTACAATCACATAAGAGCCGTTGCGCTTATCCACGATATAGCCGAAGGTTACAACGTCGCCTTCATTCAGACCGCTGATGATTTTGCCTGCGGCAGATTCCGCATCAAACTGAAATGCACGAATATCGCCTTCGGAAAGCGTCATTTCCGCAGTATGTGCATCGGAAAGTCCGTTGAAGGTTGCCGTGATGGTTTCGTCGGGAATCAGTGTTGCTGTGCCGCCTTCGGAAACATCCGCGCCCTTTTTCTGTGTCATCTTCATGGAAGAAACGCTGCACAGATACAGGGGATTTTCGATTTCATCCGCAAAGGTGTTGCGAATCAGTGTAACATCAAAGGATGCAATCAATTCCTCCTCTTCATCCGTGCCGGTCAGCTCTGCAACCAGTGTGTAGCCGTCCTTGGTTTCCTTGATATCGCCAAGCCTTGTTTCGGAAAGACCGATATCCCCTTCGGAAAGCAGATACGCATCTGCATTTTCATCGTAGGAAACGTTGCCCTGCATGATTTCGGGCAGCTCCGGCAGTCCCTTGTAGTCGCTGAACAGCGCAATCGCATATTCCTCCATTACAGTAGAAGGAACCTTTAGCTGATATGTATCCGTCAATTCCTCTACGCCCTCATGCTTCAGACCATAGCCCCCTGCAAAATAATACAGTGCGGTCCAGAAGAAATCAGGATCTTCGGGGTTGTATTCCAGATTGTTTTCCACCATGCACCGTGCCAGTGCGTCAATGGGGTCCTGCATGGTTGCTACCGTTTCCTCTGCGGTAAGGGTGTTTTTTTCTTCCTCATCCTGCTCCTTGCAGGATGCTAAGCCAAGCACCATCGTACAGGCAAGGAAAAGTGCCAGTAATTTTTTCATTTTTATATTCCTCCTTTTCGGCAATATCCTTTTTTCGGAATTCTTTGTATTTATAGTATAACGTATTTTTTTAAAATTTCCATAACAAAAGTCTTTCAAATTTATAAAGATTTTGTCTTTTTTCGTACACAGGGACGGGCGAACGCCGCATAAGATAAGAAAAGGGCTTTACCACAGAAGGAAAAAATGCTATAATATCATGTCGAACTATGTATACCACAAAATTCGGCAAGGGCTGCCAATCGGTCAGTATAAAGGAAAGGAAGGTTAAAAGAGTTTTTAAGCGCCAGAGCCGCAGATTGGGCGGCTGACGAGGCAGGAGTGCAGAGAGCATTTTAAGTATTTTTTTGCTTTCCATATCGAAAATTCGGCGGATGCTCCTCGCCCTTTCGTTCAGGGTCGCAGGCCTTTTTACAAAACAGAGCGGTCAACGCTCCCGACAAAAGAAAGGCAACGAACGAATAAAACGTTGGAGGTTGAAATTTATGTGCGGAATCGTAGGATATATTGGTGAAAATCAGGCTGTTCCCGTATTGCTGAACGGTCTGTCCAAATTGGAATATCGTGGGTATGACTCTGCCGGTATTTCCGTTTATCATGATGGGATTCATACCATCAAGGTAAAGGGGAAGCTGGCAGGTCTCAGAGAAAAGGTGGAGAAGGATGATAAAAAATCCTCTCATATCGGCATCGGGCATACCCGTTGGGCAACCCATGGCGTGCCCAATGAAATAAACAGCCATCCCCATAATAGCCAAAACGGCAAAATTTCCGTGGTACACAATGGCATCATTGAAAATTATCTGGAGCTGAAAAATATGCTCATCGAAAAGGGCTATACCTTCAAATCCGAAACGGATACGGAAGTGGTGGCACAGCTTTTTGAGGATTTATATGATGGAGATATGGTCTCCACCACAAGAAAGCTGCTGGAAAAAATCCGCGGCGCATACGCTCTGGGCATTATGTGTACAGATCATCCCGATATATTGGTTGCAGTCAGAAAGGACTGCCCTCTGCTGATTGGTCTGGGCAAGGGCGAAAATTATATCGCATCCGATATTCCCGCCCTGCTGGAATACACCAGAGATTATTATTTATTGGAAACAAATGAAATTGCCGTGCTGAAAAATGACGGCGTAAAGCTGTACGATATAAACGGCAAGGAAATCAAGAAAGAGGTTTATCATGTCACATGGGATATCGCGGCGGCAGAAAAGGGCGGCTATGATTACTTCATGATGAAGGAAATCATGGAGCAGCCCGAAGCGCTGAAAAAGACCATTCAGCCCAGAGTGACCGAAAGCGGCATCCATCTGGAGGATGTTTCTCTGACAGAGGAAGAAATCAAAAACTGCGGAAGGATTCATATTGTTGCCTGCGGCAGTGCCATGCACGCAGGGGTTGTCGGCAGATATGTCATTGAAGAAACCTGCCGTATTCCCGTTGAGGTGGATATCGCATCCGAATTCAGATACAGAAACCCTATCCTTGCGAAAAATGACCTTTGCATCATCATCAGCCAGAGCGGCGAAACCGCAGATACCCTCGCGGCACTGCGTGAAGCAAAGAAGCAGGGCGTAAAGGTGCTTGCGATTGTCAATGTGGTAGGCAGCTCCATTGCCAGAGAAAGCGATGATGTGATTTATACCTGGGCAGGTCCCGAAATCGCCGTTGCGACCACAAAGGGCTATACCACACAGGTGTCTGTGCTGTATCTGATTGCGCTGTATTTTGCAAGGGTGCGCGGCACAATGACGGAAGAAGCCTATACCGCGGCAGTGAAGGAACTGCATGATTTGCCCGAAAAAACAGCAGAGGTGCTGAAGGTTGACGCAAGAATGGCGGAAATCGCAAAGAAATATGCAAACTGCGAAAATGCCTTCATCATCGGACGCGGTCTGGATTACGCAGTTGCAATGGAATCCTCTCTGAAGCTGAAGGAAATTTCCTATATCCATAGTGAAGCCTATGCCGCAGGGGAGCTCAAGCATGGCACCATTTCTCTGATTGAGGACGGTACACTGGTGGTTGCCATCGCAACACAGGAAAGCCTGCTGGAGAAAACCGTCAGCAACGTGAAGGAAGTCAAGGCGAGAGGCGCAAAGGTGCTGGCAATCGCCACGGAGGATTGCACCGCTATCGAGGATGTAGCCGATGAAGTGGTTTATCTGCCGAAGGTAAATCATCTCTTTACCGCATCCTATGACGTATTGCCCATGCAGCTGTTCGCATATTATATCGCAGTGGAACGCGGCTGCGATGTGGATAAACCCAGAAATCTGGCAAAATCCGTTACAGTTGAATAAGAAACAAAAATTACAGGGACTTGGAATTTCCAAGTCCTTTTTTCTGTACATCTTTAAATGAGATTGACGGTGCTTCCCTTTATTGGTATGCTGAAAAAAAGGAGGGCTGCCCGTATGAAAAGGAAACTGTTGCTTTGCCTGAGCCTGCTCCTGCTGACAGGCTGTGCAGGGGAAGCATCCATGACGCTAACGCCAAAAAAACTCAAAACGCAAACGGAGAATGTACTCCATATTCTGAATTGGAACGGAAAATTCTACGATTTTCAGGGGAGAGAGCCAATCAAGCAGGCAACCTTCCAAACGTGGAGTCTGACAAAGGATGGAGCATGGGAGCCAATCGGCACATCTGAGGAGCTGATACACGAGAAAAGCAAGGCAAGCTTTGCACTTTCCGTCGGGAATGATATCCGAGATGGATACAATGTTGCAGTAGCGGATGATGCGTTTCAAAAGGCGGAAAGCGGCAATTTCGCACCTGTCGAAAGAAGCATTGCCACGATGCCCTGGGAACGGCGCATTTACTGGACAGATGGCGGCGCAGTTGTATACGGACAGCCGATACCGCTTTTGTACCAGATGGATGCTGTGTATTGCTATGAGGAATTTCATGGGGATTTGTGGAAAAATCCAAAGGAATTTCTGGAAATGGGCTGGCAGGCATATACAGAAGAGGATTGGCACATTTCCTGTATTACGGTGACATTTGAACAGGAATAAATCAAAGGGACTTGGCATTTCCAAGTCCTTTTTTCTGTGCAAAATTCTTACAATTTTCTGAAAACCATTGACGGACGGGTGTATTATGGCTATAATACAGTTAAGAAGTGTATGACTCAAGTAATACAGTTGAAAGGAGGAAAACCTGTGCTTGATTTCAGAAAGCTGGAATTGAATACCACAGAACCGGTCTATGTGCAGATTGTTTCCTTCGTAAAGCGGCAGATTTTCACAGGAGCGGCGGAAAAGGGCGAATCCCTTCCCTCGCGCAGAGAGCTTGCGGCAATTTTAAAAATCAATCCCAATACGGTACAGAAGGCGTTCCGGCTCATGGAGGAGGAAAAAATCATAGAAACACCGCCCCATGCCGTCAGCGTCATTCATTGGGATGATACTGTTTTCGCAAGACTGCGGCGCGAGCTGACTGCAGGCTTGGTGGCGGATTTTGTCGCACAGGCAAAGGAAAACGGACTGACATTGCAGACAGTAACGGAGCTGTTGCAGGAAGAATGGGGGGACGAGGTATGAAAAATGTATGGAAGCTGAGTAATTATCTGTATGGCTGGCTGTGGCAGAAATGGACAAAGGCTGTCACCTTGGTCAGCATGATTTTGGCGGTGTGCTTTCTCATTGCCGCCGCAGTGCCGACAGGAGACCCAAAGGCGTATGATTATTATCCCAAGGTGTTTCGCTCTTACGATATGGTGATTGACCATAGCCTGTTGCCGATTTTGTTCGCGCTTGGTCTGGTTTTGATTCTGATTGGGATTTTCGTGCAGATCAAAGGCTTTTCCACAAACGGCAAGGGAATTTATACCATGCTTCTTCTGCCCATGAAGCGGCATGAGGTCTATCTTGCCTTCGTGCTTTCCGCGGCGGCGGCAGTCGCGCTGTATTATCTTTTGTGGCTGGTGCTTATGGTGGCGGCGTATTTTCCGCTGATGTCCTTCTATAAAATGCAGGCGGCAAAGGAAATTTTCGTTCTGACGAAGGACAATATCGTCACAGGCTTGGATGCTTCCCGGACGAATGGGCTGTTTCTCGCATTCCACAGAAGCACCTTTCTGGATATGGTCTTTCCTTCCTCTTTCTGGAGGGTTGTGCCTGCGCTGGGCGGCTTGGCCTTAATCTTCACAGGCATTTTCTTCGCAGGCTTTTGTACGGAAAACAAAGTGACCGCTGTGCTTGGCAGTAGTGCGATGCTTCTGTGCGGCGGCTATTTGTATCTGCATGATGTGATCCGATATGTCACCTCTACATATTATGAGGCACCTATTGGCAGACAGCTGATTCTCGGCACAATCGGCTTAGTGGCAGCAATCTGGTGGCAGGATTCCATCGTGCAAAAGCTCGGCAAGCGAACCGATTTATAAGGAGGGGTGCAATATGAAAAAACGAAATCGTGTGTTGGAGGTTATCCTTTGCGCCGCTCTTGCGGTTGTGGTTTTCTGGGGCTATATGCTTGCGGCGAGGGATAACGGCGTATTTGCTCTTGAGGATATCGAAGGCGACAGAACCGCCCTCAATGCCTTTGCCTTTGAAGGGCTTGCAGGGGATGATAACGGACAGATTTACTATACATGGCAGAATGGTGAGCTGAAAACAAAATACTACGCCGCTACAGATGATGAAATGCGCTATATCATCCGACAGGAGCGAGACGGAAGCAAGGGTATCAGCAGATATTTCAAAAAAAGAAGTTTGGAGCGTTCTGATTATTTTTCGGATACAGAGTTTGCACCATCCAAGGATGCCAATGTCCGCAGGCTTTCCGATTTGGAGGATTTATCGGAGAGTACCAGAGAATATCTCGGAGAATATTTCGATGGGGATACCGTACAGGGCGTGACTGCCGATGCATTGGATGTTTACGGCAAAGTCAGAAATTATACCGGCGAAGAAACCCGTTTCTTTACAGGCTTGCAATTAAAAGGTGGGGAATATCAGGCTGCGAAGGTAAAGCAGGGAGATACAACGCATCTATCCTCTTGGTTTGACGGCAGGAATGAGGTTATCCTTTGTACCGTAAAGATGGACGATGCGAGGTATGCCATTCCCCGAACGGGTGCAGATGGGCAGGGAGAGGTTTCGATTTTCCGTATCCCGAAGGATGGTATGGCGGATTTTCCCTATAGCGGCGAGGATGCACTCTATTCCACAAAGCAGTATGGCAAGGCAGAGCCATTGCAGACCTTTTCCGTCAATGCCGAAAACCGCATTCTTTCGCTGGAAAAGGCAGGCGATAATCAGCTGCTTCTGGCAAGAACGGAGCAGGACGCACTGATTCTGGAATTGTATGATACCAAGGGCAAGCTGCTGGATCGTCTGGAAACAGGCGTGCAGAAGGTATCGGAATATAAGATTGACTTTGTCAATATGCTGCAGCGTGCGGATGGCTTGGTGCTTTGGCTGGATCTGAGCAAAACCTTCCAAGAGGATGAGGACGGCACGGTTCATCAACGGGTCGAAGGCACAAAATGCTTCGTTGTGCAGGAGAAATCCATTGCACAGATTGCGATAGACGGCGGTGCGGAATATGTAGATGTGCAGGATGGAAAGGTGCTGAAGCTGGATGGCACGAAGCCGGAGCATATTGCGGCGGATTATTTCGGATATATGATTGATGGGTATGAGATTACAGTGACGGATGCAAAAACAAATGAACTGCTCTATCGTGGCAAACTGAAAACAGATTTCGTTGAGGATTATAATGGAGAGCTTTATGCAATCAATATCGGGCAGAGAGAAAAGCCGCTGACCGAAAGAAGGGATGAAGAAAGCTGGATAAGATATAGCAGTATTGGCGTAAAAAAGAGATACTTCAAAATGCTTTTACCTGTTGACGGCACTGCGAAGCAAACAAGCTGGGTAGTAGGTCAAGAGGTGGAGAGCTTCGAGGTGGATTTTTAAGAAAGGGGGCGGAAATATGATTGAAGTAAAGCATATCTGGTTTTCTTATGAGCAATGGGGAGAGTTTGTGCTGAAGGATATTTCCTTCTCCGTAGAGAAGGGCGAGATTGTCGGGGTTCTGGGCGCGAATGGTGTCGGCAAGACAACCTTACTGAAAGTTCTGGCAGGGCTTTTGCCGCCCCGACCCAGAGAGAAGGAGCCGGAACGCGGTGTCTGGCTCAATGGCAAGCCAATTCGGGAATGTAATGCAGAAATCGCCTTCATCAGCGAAGCCGGCACCTATCTGAAGGATTTAACCCCAAGGGAATATGGTGCATTTCTGGCGGACTTCTACCCCTCTTTTGATATGGCGTATTATGAAAAGCTGCTGCACTTCTTCGGCTTAGAGGAAAAGCCAATCAAGAAGATGTCCAAGGGGCAGAAGGCAAAAGCCGAGGTTGCCGCAGGCATGGCGAAAAAGGCGCATATCCTTATCATGGATGAGCCCTTTATCGGGAAGGATATGTTCACCAGACAGGATTTCATGCAGGCATTGGCAGGCAGCCTAACAGGCGAGGAAACCATTTTCATCACCACCCATGAGATTGATGAAATCGAAAATTTCATCGACCGCGCGCTGATTCTCAAAAATGGCGAAATTGCGGCAGATGTACGGACGGATGCTTTGCGGCAGGAGAACAAAAGTCTCCAAAGCCTGATGAAAGAGGTCACAGGCTATAAAGAAGGAAACCTTGAGGAGCTTTTATCATAAAATTTAATTACGAACAGCAAAAAACACCGAGGTCTGTTGATCTCGGTGCTTTTGCTTCATTGACAGAAAAAGTTAGCCATGATATACTCAGTCTTAGAAAATTGAGAAAAATTATCATTAGATATGGAATCGAGGAATTTTATGACATTAAATGAGCTTCCTGTCGGGAAAGCCGCTGTTATTACGAAGGTAGGCGGAGCAGGTGCGCTGCGCTGCCGTCTGTTGGATATGGGGCTGATTCCCAAAACGAAAATTGTAATTACAAAGGTAGCGCCGATGGGAGATCCCATCGAGCTGCGTCTGCGTGGCTATACTCTGACCATCCGTATTGAGGATGCGAAGAATATTGAAGTGAAGGAGGGAGAATCCGCATGATTTTTGCATTGGCAGGCAATCAGAACTGCGGCAAAACGACCCTATTTAACCAGCTGACAGGCTCCAATCAGCATGTCGGCAATTTCCCCGGGGTAACGGTAGATCAGAAAATCGGTGAAATCCGCGGGCAGAAGGATTGCTCGGTGGTGGATTTGCCGGGAATCTATTCCATCCGTCCCTATACCAGTGAGGAAATCGTTACCAGAGATTTTATTCTGAATGAAAAGCCTGATGGCATTATCAATATTGTAGATGCAACGAATATCGAGAGAAATCTTTATCTGACCCTGCAGCTGATTGAGATGAACATCCCCATGGTTTTGGCACTGAATATGATGGATGAAATGCGTAATAATGGCGGCACAGTGGATATCAGCCGCATGAGTGAGGAGCTGGGGATTCCCGTTGTGCCCATCAGTGCGATTAAAAATGAAGGGATTGAGGAGCTGCTGCAAACGGCACTTCATGTTGCAAGGGACAGGCAATATCCGCAGATTTATGATTTCTGCCCTTCCGGCCCTGTGCATCGCTGTATCCATTCTGTCTGCCATCAGATTGAGGACCATGCGGAAAAGGCAGGCATTTCTGTCCGCTTTGCTGCAACAAAGCTGATCGAAGGAGATGCCTCGATTGCCGAAAAGCTGAGCCTTGACCAAAATGAATTGGAGCTGATTGAGCACAGCATCATCCAGATGGAGGAGGAGCATGGCATGGATAGAAATGCCGCTCTGGCAGACATGCGCTATGATTTTATCGAGAAGGTTTGCAGTGCAACCGTCATTAAGCCGCAGGAGAGCAAGGAGCATCTGCGCAGTGTAAAAATCGACAGTGTGCTGACGAATAAATACCTTGCGATTCCGATTTTTATTGTTGTGATGTTTCTGGTGTTTTATCTGACCTTTAACGTATTCGGGGCGTTTTTGAGCGACCTTCTGGCGGCAGGCATTGATTGGGTAACGGCAGTGGTGGATAAGGCGCTGACGGCTTATGGCATTAACCCTGTAGTACATAGCCTGCTGATTGATGGTGTGTTTGCAGGTGTGGGCAGTGTGCTGAGCTTTCTGCCGATTATCGTGGTGCTGTTTTTCTTCCTTTCTATTCTGGAGGATACCGGCTATATGGCGCGGATTGCCTTTGTGATGGACAAGCTGCTGCGAAAAATTGGTCTTTCCGGCAGAAGCATTGTGCCGCTTCTGGTTGGCTTTGGCTGTACCGTTCCTGCCGTTATGGCAACGCGTACCCTTTCCTCGGACAGAGACAGACGCATGACGATTCTGCTTACGCCGTTTATGAGCTGCTCCGCAAAGATTCCCATTTATGCGGTCTTTGCAGCGGCATTTTTCCCGCAGCGTGCGGCACTGGTGATGATTGGCTTGTATGCCGCAGGGATGCTTGTCGGAATTCTGATGGCATTGCTGATTGGCAAAACCGTTTTCAGAGGGAATCCGGTTCCCTTCGTTATGGAGCTGCCGAATTATCGTTTCCCTTCCGCAAAAAGCGTGTTCCTTCTCATGTGGGATAAGGCGAAGGATTTCCTGCAAAGGGCGTTTACGATTATCTTTGTGGCAACCGTGTTAATCTGGTTCCTGCAAAGCTTTGACAGCCGTCTGAATGTGGTGGCGGATAGTGCAGATAGCCTGCTTGCCATGATGGGGCATTGGCTGGCACCCATTTTTGCACCACTTGGCTTTGATGATTGGCGGATTCCCACAGCACTCATTACAGGCTTTTCCGCAAAGGAGGCGGTGGTCAGCACCTTGGGCGTTCTGACAGGAACCTCCATGGAGACCTTGGGAACGGCATTGACAGGATTGTTTACGCCGCTTTCTGCGATCAGCTTTCTTGTTTTTACCTTATTATATACCCCCTGCATGGCGGCGATTGCGGCAGTAAAGAGAGAGCTGGGCAGTGGTGTGTTGGCAGGCTGCGTCGTGGTGCTGCAGTGCGTGGTTGCGTGGGCAGCTGCCTTTTTGGTATATCAGGGCCTTTGCCTGTTGTTCTGAGGAGGAAGGCGCATGGGAATTTTGGATTACCTCATTCTTGCAGGAATTGCAGTCGGCATCCTTGCGGCAGTGCGGCATTTGAAAAGGAATCAGGGCTGTGGCGGCTGCGGTGGAGACTGTAGCCACTGTGAGAAGAAAAAATAGAAAAATTTTTGGCGAAATTTTCTTTTCAGCGTATTTCTATGGGATAAGTGCAAGAGGAAAAGAAGGGTATTTTTCTTTCCTCTGTGCACTTCTTTTTTTTACGGAAAAGCAGGCGGAAAAAATTTGCAATTTTTCACAAATAAACATTTTTTCTCAATAAGAAGGGGTTGACAGAGAAAATTAGTCATGGTAAACTCTAATTAAATTAGTTATAACTAACAAAAGAAGGAGAGGATCCAATGAACCTGACACATGTGCAAGAAGGCACAGAACATATCGTCAAGGCGATTGTGACAGATGATGAAGAAATGGATGCATTTCTTTTTTCTTTGGGCTGCTATGCAGGCGAACCTATTACAGTTGTAAGGCGTGTAAAGGGTGGCTGTGTGGTATCCATCAAGGATGGTCGCTATAATATCGACAATCATCTGGCAGAGGCCATTGAGGTAGAGTGAAAGAAAAAGTAAGAAAAAGAATGAAGTATAAGTGGTGGATTTATTCACCACATATATTTTGTGCTTTGGTTAGATTCAGCTAACCGAAGCGGGAAAACTAAAGGAGTAGAAAGAAGATCAAAAGCTCATAGGAGGAACAGAAAAATGAGAATTGCATTGGCGGGGAATCCCAACAGCGGTAAGACCACCATGTACAATGCGCTCACAGGTAGAAATGAACGTGTTGGTAACTGGGCAGGTGTTACGGTAGACAAAAAAGAATTTCACATCAAGAAGAATTTCTATGATGGCGCAGAGGAACTGATTGCAGTCGATTTGCCCGGTGCTTACTCCATGTCTCCCTTCACATCTGAGGAGAGCATCACAAGTACCTATGTTAAAAATGAACATCCCGATGTTATTATCAATATCGTGGATGCAACAAATCTGAGCCGTTCTCTGTTCTTTACAACACAGCTGCTGGAATTGGGTATTCCTGTTGTTGTTGCACTGAACAAGAGCGATATCAACGAAAAGAAGGAAACAAAGATTGATGAAAAGCTGCTGTCCGAAAAGCTGGGCTGCCCCGTTATCAAAACAGTTTCCGTTACCGCATCCGATAAGGGGCTTCTGGAGGTTGTAAAGGCAGCCGTAGCGCAGAAGGGCAAAGAGCAGAAGGCACCCTATTGGGAAGGTAATGTAGATCTGACCGATAAGAACGCAGTTACAGAATCCGACAGAAAGCGTTTTGAATTTGTAAACGGCGTTGTAAAGCAGGTGGAAACAAGAAAGATTCTGACAAGAGAGAAAAACAGTCAGGATAAGCTGGATGCTATTCTGACAAACCCCATCGGCGGTATCTTAATCTTCGTTGTGGTTATGTTCCTGGTATTCAATATCTCCCAGTCTCAGCTGGGGCCCTATCTGGCAGATATTCTGACAGGTTGGATTGAGTCCTTCCAGGGCTTCGTTGCAGATAAGCTTTCCGGCGCATCTCCCTTCATGCAGGCACTGGTAGCAGATGGTATCGTCGGCGGTGTTGGTGCCGTTGTCGGCTTCCTGCCTCTGGTAATGGTAATGTATTTCCTGATGGCTCTCTTGGAGGACTGCGGCTACATGGCACGTGTATCCATGGTTCTGGACCCCATCTTCAAAAAGGTTGGTCTGTCCGGTAAATCCGTCATTTCCTTCGTTATCGGTACCGGCTGTGCAATCCCCGGTGTTATGGCGGCGCGTACCATCAGAAACGAAAGAGAACGCAGAGTAACAGCAATGCTGACATCCTTCATGCCTTGTGGTGCAAAGCTGCCCGTAATCGCGCTGTTCGCAGGTGCATTCTTCGCAGACGCATCCTGGGTTGGTACCCTGATGTACTTCGTAGGTATTATTCTGATTTTTGTCGGCGCACTGCTGATTAACAAAATCGCAGGTCATAAGGTAAGAAAATCCTTCTTCATTATGGAGCTGCCCGAATACAAAATCCCCAGCCTGAAAAGAGCATTCTATTCCATGTGCTCTCGTGGTAAGGCTTATATCGTAAAAGCCGGTACTGTAATTCTGGTATGTAACACAGTCGTACAGATTATGCAGTCCTTCACATGGCAGCTGCAGCTGGTAGAAGAGGGCATGGAGCATACCTCCATTCTGGCTTCTATCGCTTCTCCCTTCGCAGTTCTGCTGATTCCTCTGGGCTTCGGCGCATGGCAGCTGGCAGCAGCAGCAATCACAGGCTTTATCGCAAAGGAAAACGTAGTTGGTACGCTGGCAGTTTGCTATGGTGTAACAAACTTCATTGATACAGAGGAATTGGCACTGGTAGGCGGCGGCAATCAGGTTGCAACCATTATGGGTCTGACAAAGGTAGCTGCTCTGGCATATCTGATGTTCAACCTGTATACACCTCCCTGCTTCGCGGCAATGGGTGCGATGAACTCTGAAATCAAGAGCAAAAAATGGCTGTTCGGCGGCATTGGTCTGCAGTTTGCAACAGGCTTCACAATCGCATTCTTCGTATACCAGATTGGTACACTGATCACAACCGGCTCTCTGGGCAATGGCTTCATCCCCGGCCTGATTGTGGTTATCCTGATCGCTGCATTCATTGCACATCTGATTGTGAAAGCAAACAAGAGTATTGCAAAGGAATATGCGCTTGGCAATAACATGAGCAATAGCGCAAAGAGCGCATAAGTTCGCATAAAAAGGAGTCATAAGTATGATAGATATTATCGTTGGTTTATTAGTGGTAATTATTATTGGTGCAGCATTGTTCTACATCAGAAAAGAGAAAAAGAAAGGTGCATGCGTAGGTTGCCCCTATTCCACACGTTGCCAGAAGCATCACCCCGGTGATTCTGACCACAGCTGTGACTGTCATACAGAAAAATAAATATCGAATCCTCTCTCCGCCCCTTGCAGGAATTTCCTGTGAGGGGCATTTTATATGTCCGTTTTGCAGAGAAGGCACGCCCTGTCCGCGCTGTAATTCCCTCTCTGACAGGCGTTCTCGGCGCAACCCGACTTCGCAGTCATCCAAACCCAAAAGTCTCTCTGACAGCCGCAGGGAGGCTGAATAAATCCCCATCCCAATCATCCAAAACATTATACCTCTTTCGCAGCGGAACAAGAGGGAAGAACACCACCACCGATCCAGTACACCGCCCCAAAGCGCGAAGAGCAGGGAAGTTAAAGAGGGTGGGAGCATGAGCAGGGGAGAGCATCCCGAAAAAAGCATAACAAAAACGAGCCCATTTGGACTCGTTTTCGTTTTTAGAGAGATAATAGAGTTTAAATTTAAGAGAGTTTATTTGAGGAGTTTTTTTATAGAAACATCTGAGTCAGATGCTATCTAACGAATTAGTATGCGCCGAAGCCTTCGCCGAATGCTGTGCACTGCACTTTTGCATCAGCATCGGGGAAACCGTTTACCATCAGACCATCGTCATACAGGTTCGCGCCTGTTTTTGTTGTTCTTTCTGCCCAGTCGCGCATCCACTGTCCGTCGCCCCAACCGTAGGAACCAAACAGAGCAACCTTTTTGCCGCCCAGCTTGCCTTCGATAGAGGAGAAGAAGGGATCAAATTCGCCTTCTTCCAGAACTTCGTCACCCATTGCGGGGCAGCCGAAAGCGATTTTGTCATATTCTGCAATATCGCCTGTGAACTGATCTACGGAGTACAGCTCTGTGCCTTCGCCCATACCTGCTGCGATTGCACTTGCCATTGCTGCTGTGTTGCCTGTGCCGCTCCAATAGATAACTGCTTTTTTCATAATGTTTTGCCTCCTAAGATGTAATTTTTGAGATGTAATTGTGTTTTTTATATCGCTGCGCCGGTGCGTGCCGGTGTCAAAAGAGACACAATATCTGCACCTGCGGAAGCTTGCTCCAAGAGTCTTTTTCTGCATCTGGCATAGCTGCGGAATGTATGCAGGGCGGCCTTGCCGTCGCCGTAAACCTTCCAGTCGCCAACCAGCTTGTAGTTATGCCCTTTTTCGCGAATGAATGCGAAAACGTCCTCTGCGGGGTAGCCGAAGAAGAACCCGATCTCGTGCGGAAATTCTGCGCCCTGAATGATACGCTTGCGCAGGATGCACAGGGTTTCATAAAGGGAGGCTTCCTCATCCGGCGTTTTGGGGTAGCCCTGCTTGATGAGGAATTCCTTTACAGCGGGCTGCTTGAAATAATGCAGCATCATATCCTTGCGGTAAACAAGAAGATATACCCGCTGTTTTTTGCAGTAAAGATATTCAACGGAAATGCCCAGGGGGGCAAGCTCTTTTTTATATCTGTCGATTTCCTTGCGATAGTCTGTCAGGCAGTTGATCGAAAAGGAAAACAGATTTGCCTGCTTTCTGCCCAAAAGGGCGGGGGAGGCAAAATATAACAGGTCTTTTTCAAAATCAGACATGAAATACCTCCTTATTAGTTAGCTATTGCTAACTTTTGGTGAAACATATAACTCAGGCACAACAATATTGACCCAAAATACGCTTTAATGCAGAAGAAGAACTGCTGTGGCTGCGCTCAATGGTAATATTGTTTTTTTCTGCCTCCTGTACTGCGCCGTTTACCATGATGTGGGAAACAGTGCTGGTGAAAAGGATAATCAAATCCGCCTGACCAATCTGTCCCTTGAAATTGCCGGGTAGCTGTGTAAATACTTTTCCTTTACAGTTGAATTTTTTACAGATATCCATGTATTGACGAACCATTCTGTCATGTCCGCCTACAATGACAACGCTCATGAGGATGACCTCCTTTCAAAGATTAGTTAGCCGTAACTAACTTATGCGCCTATCATAGCATGCGGAAAAAAGAATGTCAAGCAATTCCTAGGGAATTTATGTGAAAAAGATTCTCAAAAAGCCGCTTCCTTGAGAATGGCTCATATTTTTCGGGAAAGCAGAGAAACTAAGAAAAATGATTTTCGGGAGGGAAAAGAAATGATAGAACGAAAAGTGGTTTTAAAAAATCGGACGGGGCTGCATGCGCGTCCGGCATCGGAGCTGGTTGCCTTCGCGAAGGAATTGCCCTGCAGGGTTTATTTGGAGCATAACGGCAAAAAAGCCGCGGCAGACAGTATCCTGCAGCTTCTTGCGTTGGGGGCAAAGGAGGGCAGCGAGCTTGTGCTTTCTGCGGATGGCGAAGGGGATAAGCATTCTGTGGAAAAACTGGAAGCCTTTCTGGCGATTCTGGAGGGATAAGTCTGGAGGGATAAGCATGGAAGAAATCAGAACGGAGCCGCAGAGCGGCGGCATTGCCATCGGAAAGGCTGTTTTGCTGAAGCAGCCGGATTTGGCGGCGGAGCGGCGTGAAATCACTGCGGCAGAGGCGGAGAAGGAGCAGGCAGCATTTCGGCGGGCGGCGGAGCAGGTGAGGGAGTCACTGCGCCCGCTTGCACGAACAAACGCTATTTTTGCCGCCCATCTGGATATGGCGGAGGATGCAACGCTTTTGCAGGGCGTGGAAGAAAAAATTGCTGCAGGGAAAAATGCGGAGTGGGCGTTGGAGGAGGAAACAGAGGAGCTTTCCGGGATGCTCGAAAGTCTGGAGGATGCCTATCTGCGCGAGCGTGCGGCAGATGTGCGTGATGTATGCCGCCGGATGATGGCGGCACTCAAGGGAGTCTCGGAGACCTCCCTTCGGAATATCACCGAGAAGGCCATTCTTTTTGCAGAGGAGCTCCATCCCTCCGATACCGCTCAGATGGATTTTCGATACATCCGAGGGATGGTGACGGAAAAGGGCGGCACGACCAGCCACGTTGCCATTCTGGCGCGCAGTCTGGAAATCCCTGCCCTTCTGGGGATGGAAGGGATTCTGAAAAAGGTACGGGAGGGCGAAGCCGTCATTCTGGATGGAAAGGAGGGACGGCTGATTTTTTCTCCCGATGCCAAAACGCAGGCGGCGTATCAGGAAAAGCAGCAGGCGGAAAAGGAAGTGAAGCGGAAGCTGAAGGAAATGAACCGCCTGCCTGCTGCTACAACGGATGGGCGGCAGGTCGTGCTTTTTGCCAATGCAGGCAGTCTCAGAGATATTGAACTGGCGAAAAAGCATGGCGCGGAGGGCATCGGTCTGTTCCGCAGTGAGTTTTTATATATGGAAAGCAGCCGCTTCCCGACAGAGCAGGAGCAGTTTGAAATTTATAAGCAGGCGGCGGAAATGCTGAAAAAGCCGATTACCATTCGCACCTTGGATATCGGTGGGGATAAAAACCTGCCGTATTATCAGTTTGAAAAGGAAGAAAATCCGTTTCTGGGGTGGCGCGCCATTCGCTTCTGTCTGGATATGCGCGATGTGTTCAAAACACAGCTGAAGGCGATCCTGCGTGCCGCTGCCTTCGGGGATATCCGCATCATGTACCCCATGATTGTTTCCGTAGAGGAATTTCGTAAAGCAAATGCCATTTTGGAGGAATGTAAGGCGGAGCTGCGCGAGCGAAAGCTGCTGTTTCGGGAAAGCATCAGCACGGGCATCATGGTAGAAACGCCGGCGGCGGCTTTTATAGCGGAGGAATTGGCGAAGGAGGCTGATTTTTTCAGCATCGGCACGAATGATTTAACACAGTATATCCTTGCGGCAGATCGCGGCAACCAAAAGCTGACCAAGCTTTATAGCCCCTTTCATCCTGCGGTGCTGCGTGCGGTGGCAAAGGTAATCGCGGCAGGGCATAAGGAGGGCAAGGAGGTTGGGATGTGCGGCGAATTTGCGGCAGATGCAAGAGCGGTGCCGCTCCTTCTTGGCATGGGTCTGGATGAATTCAGCATGGCATCTAATGAAATTGCGGCGGTGCGCTATCAGGTGCGGGGGCTTGCCGCAAAGCAGGCTGCGGAGCTTGCGCGAAGGGCTCTGGCGGCAGGAACGGAAAAAGAGGTCAGGGGGTTACTGGAACGCTGAAATCGAAATGCTGAAATCGAAGTGGAAAATCAGTGGAAAAACACAGTGGACACATCTGCAAAAACGGCTGAAAAGATGTGTCCACTCGGTGTCCACTCTGTCCATAAGTCCGCAAAAGTGGACACCCTGTGGACAGCTGCTGAATTTTGGCATATTTTCGCCTAGTTTCAAAGAATCTCCCGTTGCATAGCCGCAGGATTTTGTAGTACAATAAAATAGAAGAGATATGGCAATTTAGTCGAAGGAGGAACCCCTTTGGAAATTATAAATTGGAAAGAATTACTTTATCCCTATGAGCAGGCGGTGGAGGAGCTGCTGCTGAAGTTCAAAAATCTGGATAAAGAATGTCGACATTTAGGCATTTATTCTCCTGTCGATTCTGTCACGGGCAGGCTGAAAACCCCTGCCAGTATTCTGGATAAGGCAGGCAGAAAGCATATCGCACCCGAGCATATCGAGGAGGAAATCGAGGATATCGCAGGCATTCGTATTCTCTGCCAGTTCGTGGAGGATATCCAAAAGGTGGTTGATATGGTGCGTTCCCGCCGTGATATGACCATCGTGCAGGAGAAGGATTACATAACAAATACAAAGGCGAGCGGCTACCGCAGCTACCACATCATCATCCGCTACCCGCTCAGTACGGCGCTGGGACCGAAGGAGGTTTTCGCGGAAATTCAGATTCGCACAAACGCAATGAATTTCTGGGCAACGGCGGAGCATTCCCTGCGGTATAAATACAGCGGCAACATTCCGCAGGAGCTGCAGGACAGACTGCATAACTGCGCGGAGGCGGCGTTCCACTTAGATCAGGAAATGTCTACGATTCGGGAGGAAATCACGAATGCACAGCGGCTGAATGAAATCCGCAGAAAGATGACCTCGAATATTCTGGATAACATCCAGAAGCTGCATTTTATGCTGAATCTGGAGGATATGAGCGCCATCAATAAGGAATTTTCGGATGTATGGAACAGCAACGATATTGATAAACTGCGCGAATTCAACGAAAAGCTGAATGTGCTGGTGGAGGTTTATCGGATATAAGAAAGGAAGAGAGAAAATGGCACTTTTTGCCATTGCAGACCTGCATTTTGCCTTTTCCGTGGATAAGCCCATGGATATTTTTGGGGAGAACTGGAAGAATCACAGTGAAAAAATCATCGCAAGCTGGAAGAAGTATATCACCGAAGAAGATACCGTTCTTCTGCCGGGAGACCTTTCCTGGGGGATGCGGATTGATGAAGCGGCGGCGGATTTGGATGTGATTTACAGCCTGCCGGGGAGAAAAATTCTGCTTGGCGGCAACCATGATTACTGGTGGAAATCCTCCTCAAAATTAGAGGCGAGATACCCCGGAATGCGGTTTCTGAAAAACAATTTTGATCGGTATGCGGATTGGCATATCTGCGGCACAAGGGGCTGGCTTTGCCCGAATGATGTGCAGTTTACGGAGCAGGATAAAAGGATTTATGAAAGGGAGCAGGTGCGGCTCAGGCTGTCTCTGGATGCCGCCATGCGCGATGGTGCGGAAAAAATCATACTGATGATGCACTTTCCGCCGATGAATGATAAGCAGGAGGATTCTGCATTTACGGCGTTATTTCGGGAATATCCCGTCAAAAAGGTGATTTATGGGCATCTGCATGGCGCGGCAAGCCATAAAACGGCATTTGAAGGAAAACGGGAAGGCATTGATTATGCGCTGATTGCGGCGGATTATATTGCGTTTTGTCCGAGGCGGATTTTATAAGGAGGAAGGCAAGTGAATATCGACAGGAAAAAATACAGATATTTCTTTGTGCCCTTTGGCCCGGCGGTGGCTATATGTACTTCGGCATGATGAAGAAGGGGACAATGGTGATGGCGCTTTTTACGGCGGTTACGGGGCTGACGCTGACGATTGGATGGAAATTCCTTGCGTTTTTGCTGCCCGTCATCTGGTGCTACTGCTTTTTCGATACCTTCCATGTTGCAAAGCTGCCTGAGGAAATCCGCGAATTTGAGGACCAGGATTGCTGGGATACGGTGGTTGCGTTTGTGAAAAGCGACCCGCTGAAGCGCTTTGAGGAAAAGAAAACACTGGCAGGCGTGCTGATTCTGCTTGCGGCACTTTATACGATGATTTATGGCGTATTTTTGCCGTTCTTCCGCTGGAGTGAGGAACTACGGCTGGTGCGGATGGCATTGACGGCAATTCCCCCTGCGGTGATTGCAGTGCTGTTATTTATGGTCGGCAGAAATATTTTGCAGAAGGAGCAGGACAGAAAGGATGCCGAGGCAGGCATTGCGGAGACGGATGCACCCGATGTGGAGGAGACTGCTCTGGAGGAAGGCAATGTAGAACAGCTGGTGGAGGCGGTTCTGGGGGCAGAAGCCGAAAAGGAAGCAGAAGAAACGGCGGAAGCGGAAGAAGTTGAAGCAGAAAATGCCGATAAAGCAGAAGAAACAGAAAAAACAGAAATCAAGGAAACGGCATAAATAAAAGGTCTCTTGGACGAAATATCCAAGAGACCTTTTTGCTGTTATTTTTTCTTTGATTTTTTCTTTACGGATGATTTTTTCGTTTTGCCCTTTGCAGGCTTTTTTTCGGGTTTTTTGACGGGTTTGGTTTCCTCTTTTTTGCGGACGGAATAGCCGAAGGTGCCGATTTTTCTGCCCAGACCGTAATACGCGCCATGCGAGTAGCAGATAGGCTTTGCACGGTCGAAATGGAACTTGCCTGTTTCATCTAAATATTCATCGCTGACCTGCACGGAAACAACCTCCGCGAGGAACATATCATGCGTGCCGAGGGGGATAATTTCCTTTACCTTACATTCGATATTTACAGGGCTTTCATAAATGATGGGTGCATTGACCTTTTCGCCCTTCTTTGCGGTGAGGTGCATGGCTTCAAATTTATCCAAATCTCTGCCGCTGCGCACGCCGCAGAAATCGCAGGCATACGCTAGCCTTTCCGTAACCAGATTGATGACAAATTCGCCCGTTTCCTTGATGATATTGTAGGAATGGCGGCTCGGACGGATGGAAACGTAGGTCATGGCAGGGTCGCTGTTGACAGTGCCTGTCCATGCTACGGTGATGATATTTTTCTGCTCCATTGTGCCGCAGGAGACCATAACGGCAGGGACAGGATAAATGACAGTCCCCGGTTTCCAGATATCTTTTCCCATAGTGCTGTACTCCTTTCATGGGTTTCTTACTGCTTATCTTAGTATGAAGCGAGGCGGTTTGTAAAGAGAAAAAATGAATTTTACTTGTAAAACCGACATGGCTTCGGTATGATAAAATCAAACAAAAACGATAGGAGAAGAACGATGAAGCTACCTTTAAAATATACCGAAACAATGAAAGCACTTCTGGGGGAGGAATATGACGCATATCTCGCCTCTTTTGACGAGGAGCGATTTTACGGACTGCGCGTGAACACGCTGAAGCTTTCCGCAGAGGAAATGGCGGCGAGGGGAGTATTTTCTCTTAGACCTGTGCCGTGGTGCGAAACGGGATTTTATTATGACGGGGCAGAACGCCCTGCCAAGCATCCGTATTACCATGCAGGGCTGTATTATTTGCAGGAGCCAAGCGCCATGAGCCCTGCGGCGACGCTGCCGATTGGGGAAGGAGACAGGGTGCTTGACCTTTGCGCCGCACCGGGCGGAAAAACCACACAGCTTGGCGCAAGACTGGGCGGAACGGGACTTCTGGTTGCGAATGACATCAGCGCAGGCAGGGCGAAAACGCTTCTGAAAAATGTGGAGCTTGCGGGAATACGCAATGCGATTGTGATGAGCGAAACGCCGGAGCGGATTGCGGAGCGGCTGCCGCATTTTTTTGATAAGATTCTGGTGGATGCGCCTTGCAGCGGCGAGGGAATGTTCCGTAAGGAGCCGGATATGGTGAAAAGCTGGGATGCGGAGATGCTTGCGTTTTGTCGCAGTGAGCAGGCGAAGATTCTGGAGGCATGCGCACCGATGCTCAAGGCAGGCGGGATGCTCCTTTATTCCACCTGTACCTTTTCGCCGGAGGAAAACGAAAAAAGCATTGGCAATTTTCTGGAACGCCATCCCGAATTTGAGCTGATGCCGATTGCAAAGAAAAACGGCTTTGCGGAAGGGCTTGCACCGTATACGGACTGCGCCAGACTCTATCCGCACAGGCTGAAGGGCGAGGGACATTTTCTGGCACTGCTGCGGAAGAAGGAGGCGGCAGAGGGCAAGGCGATTCCTGCGGAAAGTGGCGGATGGACAAAGGAAATGGATGCCTTTGGGGACTTTGCAAAGGAGGTTTTGCAGGAGAAGCCGAAGGGAATTTATAAAATTTACGGCGAGGGGCTGTATCTTCTGCCGGAAGGGACACCGAAGCTGGAAAAGCTGCGCGTACTGCGGACGGGATGGATGCTTGGAACGCTGAAAAAGGGGCGGTTTGAGCCTTCGCAGGCATTTGCAATGGGACTGCGTAAGGAAGAAGTGAAGCATACGGCGGATTTTTCTCTGGAGGATGAACGGGTGATTCGATATTTGAAGGGGGAAACGGTTGAGGCGGAAGGCAAGGATGGCTGGACACTGGTTTGCGTGGACGGGTTTCCGCTTGGCTGGGCAAAACGGCAGAAGGGACGCTTGAAGAATAAATACGCTGTCAGCTGGAAATGGGAATAAAAATGTGTACAATAGACAGACATTTGTTTGATTCCTGTTGACAAATGCGGAATCGCCTGTAAAATAGAACTATCATAGGCAGACATAAAAGAAAAGAAGGAGTGGAACAAATGGCATTGACATATATCGGTACAAGAGACAGAAGCATCAAGGCAACAGCGTCCGAGGCGATTCTGCGGGGGATTTGTCCCGATGGGGGGCTGTATATTCCGGAGGAGATTCCCAAAATGGAGAAATCCTTGGAGGAACTGGGAAGGCTGGACTATCGGGAGCTGGCGTATGAGGTGTTGAGCAAATTTCTGGACTTTACGGAGGAGGAGCTGAAGGCGTGCATCAGGGGGGCGTATGATGAGAAATTCGATACACCTGAGATTGTGCCTGTGGTGAAAAAGGGCGATGCACTGTTTTTGGAATTATTCCACGGGAGAACACTGGCATTTAAGGATATGGCACTTTCTATACTGCCCTATCTGATGAAAACTGCGGCGAAAAAGAACGGTCTGGATAAGGAGATTGTGATTCTGACTGCGACAAGCGGTGACACAGGCAAGGCGGCACTGGAGGGCTTTGCGAACGTGGAGGGTACAAGAATTATGGTATTCTTCCCGGAGGATGGGGTCAGCCCCGTGCAGAAGCTGCAGATGAATACGCAGGAGGGCGCGAATACCTGCGTGGTCGGCATTAAGGGGAACTTTGATGATGCGCAGTCTGCGGTAAAGAGCATTTTTACGGATAAGGAGCTGGAGCAGGAGCTGGCGGCGAAGGGATTCCAATTTTCTTCGGCGAACTCCATCAACATCGGCAGACTGGTGCCGCAGATTGTTTACTATTTCTGGGCATATTTGCAGGCGGTACGCATGGGCGAAATCAAAAACGGCGAGGAGCTGAATTTCACTGTACCGACAGGGAACTTCGGGGATATTCTTGCAGGCTGGTATGCGATGCAGATGGGGCTGCCCGTAGGACACTTCGTTTGTGCATCCAATGACAATAAGGTGCTGTACGATTTCTTCCGCACAGGCGAATATAACAAAAACAGAGCCTTCCATGTAACGGTTTCTCCCTCTATGGATATTTTGATTTCCAGCAATCTGGAGCGTCTGCTGGCACACATGGGCGGACAGGCCGCGACAAAGGCGGAAATGGAAAGCCTGAATAAAACAGGGGTATATCATGCGGAGGTAACAGAAAAGAAAATCAGCGGCGAATATGCAACAGAGGCGGAAACCTTTGCGGCAATTAAGGATTTCTACGAAAAAACAGGCTATGTGATGGATACGCATACGGCGGTTGCCTATGCGGCATATCAGAAATATAAGGCGGAGAGCGGCGACGATAAGCCGATGGTGATTGTTTCCACCGCAAGCCCGTATAAATTCACAAAGGACGTAATGACAGCACTGGATGCGAAATACAAGGATGGGGATGCCTTTGCATTGCAGGCGGATTTGGAGAGAATCAGCGGTGTGGCTGTGCCTGCACCCATTGTGGGCTTGGCGCATAGACCGATTCTGCATAAGAACGTCTGCGAGAAAAATGAAATCAAGGAAGTTGTGAAAAACTGGCTGAAATAAAAAAAGGAGGCACGTATGGAAGAAAAAAAGCTTGAACATCCGGAGGAAAGACAGGACGAAAAGCAGGAGAAAAAGAAGCAGTATCCTGTGACACGCAGGGATTTTTACGGCTGTGTGATTATTCTGCTGATTGCGATTTTTTTGCAGGGGATGCAGACAAGAGCACTCATCCGCAGGGGGAATACACAGCTTGAAAACAGCATAGCAAACCGAATCTCAAGCGTGGAGAGCCGCATTGGCAACATCCCGAACAGCATTGAGACTGCATTGCGGGAGGCGGATAATCCCTTTCGGGAGAGCAGTGTGGAAATTGCAGCGGCAGATTTGAAGGCGAAGAAGGTAACCCTTCGCATGACGGTAATGCCGAAGGAATGGAAAACGGGGGATACCTCCTTGCAGTTCTATCTTTCCTGCGACGGCGGCGAAAAGATTGCCGTTGATGCGGCGGCAGGTGCAGACCATAGCTTTACGGCGGAAAAGGAAATTCCCTTTTGCGAAACAGCGGCGGTTACGGCAATCCTGCAAAGAGGAGATACGGAGTACCCCTTCGATTTGGGCGAAACGAGTGTAGCGGGTGCGGTATATCCTTATTTCAGCGGTGAGTTTTTGGGCAGCTATTCCTGGGTAGCTGTCGGCAAAGAGGCAACGGTCGGTGGAGACATCAATGTTGAGGTGCAGCCGAGCGACTGGATGATGCAGAAGGACAAGAGCCTGACGCTGAAAAATCCCGCGATTGAAATTTATGTGGACGGAAAACGGGTGCAGAAGCATAAGATGCAGGCAGAAATAGACGATACGGATTTTACACGCTACACCTACACGATTGAGAAGGCGTTTAAAGTGAAAGAAGGACAGTACATTGAGGTTTACTTCAAGGCGGAGGATGAAAACGGCTTGAAATATACCTATTTGGTAGACCGCTCTCATGTGACAAACGGCGATGTAGAGACGGCGGAGTCGGCGATTGAGGCGGCTGATTCGGTGCAGGAGGGCAGATTGAAGGTAGAATAAAATTAAGTTGAAAACGGGGTTTTCAACTTGCTGAGACAGAAGAATAAACCGTAGGTTCCGGCGGCGAATGCCTTGAAACCTACGGTTTTCCTCGGCGAAAGTAAATTTCGCCTGCGGATTCCGGTCGGGAAAACGCTTCGTTTCCCGAACCCTTCCGCGTTTTGCAAAAAAATCAAGCAGGAGGTTTCCTGCTTTTTTTGTTTCTTTGGCAGAAAAACGGAAAAGCATTGATTTTATTGCGTGCATGACGTAAAATAAAATCAGCATATTATGTGCGTTCGGCAGGGTGCCGGATGAAATGGATACTGATAAAAAAGATAAGATAAAAAAGGAGACAAGCATCATGAAAATGTTCATTGACACAGCCAATGTTGACCACATCAGAGAGGCAAACGATCTGGGCGTAATCTGCGGCGTTACCACAAACCCTTCCCTGATTGCAAAGGAAGGCAGAGATTTCGTTGAGGTGGTAAAGGAAATCACAACCATCGTAGACGGTCCCATCAGCGCAGAGGTGATCAGCCTTGACCACGAGGGCATGGTAAAGGAAGCAAGAGAGCTGGTGAAAATTCATAAGAATATCGTTATCAAAATTCCTATGACACTGGAGGGCCTGAAGGCGGTTAAGATTCTGGCGGCAGAGGGCGTAAAGACAAACGTGACACTGATTTTCTCCGCTACACAGGCACTGATGGCGGCAAGAGCAGGCGCAACCTATGTTAGCCCCTTCCTGGGCAGAGTAGACGATATTGGCTCTGTCGGGATGACACTGATCGAAGAAATCGTTGATATTTTTGATATCCACGGCATTGAAACAGAAATTATCGCGGCATCCATCCGCAACCCCCTGCATGTAATCGATGCGGCAAGAGCAGGCTGCCATATCGCAACCATCCCTTATAACGTGCTGATTCAGATGGCAAAGCACCCTCTGACAGATATCGGTATCGAAAGATTTCTGAAGGACTGGGAATCCGTACCCAAGAAATAAGACAGTTTTGAAACGGCGAAGAAAAATTGAAGCTTTTGGAGGAAAACCAAATGAATAATATGGACAACCTGACAATCAATACCCTGCGTTTTCTGGCGGCAGAGGCTATCCAGAAGGCAAAAAGCGGTCACCCCGGTCTGCCCCTTGGTGCGGCACCTGCGGCATATACCCTGTGGGCAAAGGAGCTGAAAGCAAACCCTGCAAACCCCAACTGGGATGACAGAGACAGATTTATTCTTTCCGCAGGACACGGCTCTGCACTGCTGTATTCCCTGCTGCATGTGTTTGGCTATGGGCTGACGATTGAGGATCTGAAAAACTTCCGTCAGAGAAATTCCCTGACACCCGGCCACCCCGAATATAAGCATACAACAGGGGTTGAGGTGACAACAGGCCCTCTGGGACAGGGCATTGCCAATGCGGTTGGTATGGCACTGGCAGAAAGCCATCTGGCTGCAAAATTCAACACACCCGAATTCAAGGTGGTAGACCATTACACATACGCACTCTGCGGTGATGGCTGCTTGCAGGAGGGCGTTGCCTCCGAGGCGGCTTCTCTGGCAGGGACAATGGGTCTGAATAAGATTATCGTACTGTATGACAGCAACCATATTACGATTGAAGGCGATACAGCAACCGCATTTGCCGAGGATGTGCTGAAGCGCTTTGAGGCTTACGGCTGGGACACACAGGAGGTTGCGGACGGCAATGATGTTGACGCAATTCAGGCAGCGATTGCGGCAGCGAAGAAATCCGACAAGCCCTCCATCATCAAGATTGAAACAAAAATCGGCTACGGCGCACCCAATAAGCAGGGCAAGGCTTCTGCGCACGGCGAGCCTTTGGGCGAGGAAGAAATTAAGCTGACAAAGGAAAACCTGGGCTGGCCCTATGCCGACAAGGAATTCTTTGTTCCTGAAGAGGTGAAGGCGCACGTTGCGGCAATCACGGCAGAGGGTGCAAAGGCGGAAGCAGAATGGAATGAAATGTTCCGCGCGTATGCAGAAAAATATCCCGAACTGGCGAAGGAATATGCACAGTGGCACAGCGACGAGCTGGCGGCTGATTTGCTCAATGACGAGGACTTCTGGAAGAACGAGGGCGACCTTGCAACCAGAGCGGCATCCGAGAAGGTATTGCAGAAGGTGGCAAAGGTAGTGCCGAACTTGTTTGGCGGCTCTGCTGACCTCGCACCCTCCAATAAATCTCAGATGAAGGACAGAGAATATTACAGCAAGGAAAACCCCGCAGGCTCTAATGTGCATTTCGGTATCCGCGAATTTGCGATGACAGCAATCGCAAACGGTATGTCTGTGCATGGGGGCGTAAGACCTTATATTGCAGGCTTCTTTGTATTCGCAGACTATATGAAGGCGGGGCTGAGAATGGAAGCACTGATGGGCTTGCCCGTAATCAGTATTCTGACACATGACAGCATCGGCGTTGGCGAGGATGGCCCTACTCATCAGCCCATTGAGCATCTGGCAATGCTGCGCAGCCTGCCCAATTACAATGTATTCCGTCCCTGTGATACAAGAGAAACCGCGGCGGCTTGGTATAATGCACTGCACAGCAAAGCAACACCTACCGCACTGATTCTTTCCAGACAGAATCTGCCTGCACTGGAAGGCACAGGCAAGGACGCACTGAAGGGTGCGTATGTGCTGAAGGATTGCGCGGGTACACCTGATGTTCTGCTGATGGCATCCGGTTCCGAGGTGGAGCTGATTTACAAGGCGGCAGACGAGCTGGCGGCAAAGGGCGTAAAGGCAAGAGTCATCTCCATGCCCTGCTGGGAGGTATTTGAAGCACAGGATGCGGCGTATAAGGAAAGCGTACTGCCCAAGAATGTGCGCGCAAGACTGGCTGTGGAAGCGGCGGCTGACTTCGGCTGGCAGAGATATATTGGTTTGGATGGCGACATCATCTGCATGAACGGCTTCGGTGCATCTGCACCCGCAGGCTTATTGTTCAAGGACTTTGGCTTTACGGTAGAAAACGTAGTAGAGAAGGCGTTGGCACTGGTAAAATAATAGTATTTTAAGGAAGGAAAAGGCTCTGTGCAGTCCTGCAAGATAAGGCTGTGCAGAGCTTTTCTTGAGAAAAGGAGGTGGATACGCTTGCGTACATTTATTGCGATTGAACTGGAGGAGGAAACCAAAGCACAGCTGGCAGAGGTGCAGGCAGAAGCAGAGAAGCTTTGCCGCAGGGGGAATTATACACCGAAGGAGAACTTTCATCTGACGCTGCATTTTCTGGGAGAGGTGCAGGAGGAGGATCTGGATTATCTGCATGAGGCAATTTACGAAACGGCACGCCGCAATCGTCCTTTCACGATGACGATAGATAAAATCGGCTTTTTTCCGAGAGGGAACAAGGGGATTTTATGGGCAGGGATTGAAAGAAGCAATCATCTGCAAAGATTGTTCAGCACGCTGGAAAAATCTCTGGAGCAGCAGGGCTTTGCGAGGGAGAGAAAGGGACTCAGCCCGCATATCACCCTTGGCAGAGAGGTGGAGTCACAGCGGAATTTTACTGACGTGCAGAGGGGTGTTCGGGTGGAGCCGATGCGTGTTTCTGTGAGAAGCATTTCGCTGATGGAAAGTGTCAGAAGGGGTGCAAGGTTGATGTATGTGCCTGTTTTCAGACAGAATTTAATCGGAAAATGAGACAGAAAAATCTCATTTTGCAGGATGCAATAAAAAAAATACCAGTCTTTTCGTGGGATTGGTATTTTTTATTTGTGCAAAGTGTGGGAGAGAGAGGGGAATCCTTCGTATAGAAGTAATTTAAAAAAATTAAACATAAGGTTTAATTTTGTGAAATTAGCAACAAAAATGAACAAATTTTCAGCAAAAAAAGGAAGAAAAAGGCATATTTTCTTGTTCATTGTTCCGAAGATGATTTGTTGTTTGCGAAATTGATTGAAAAATAAAGGGTTTTTTCATATACTTTATTTGTATAACAACGGAATGTATTTCCGCTGTGTACAAAGAGGAGCCTGCTTGACAGGTATGAAAAGTTTTTGTTCAAAATAATGAGGAAGTTTTTGAGAATTTAAATTTTTTAGGAGGAATGTAATTATGGCAAACAATACTGTATTTTTCCCCGGCTATTCCGCAGGTGAAAATGCTTACAAGGAAATCGACAAGGTATGCTCTCCCTATGGTACAAAGGCTGTTGTTATCAGTGATGAAATTTCTATCAACGCAACAAAGAAATATCTGGATGAAGCAACACAGGACGGTATTGTAAAGATTGATTATATCCTGTTCCCCGGTGAAGCATCCTTCGAGGCTGTAGAAGACCTGGAACAGAATGAAATTGTGAAAAATGCAGATATGATTTTCTGTCTGGGCGGCGGCAAGGCCATTGATACGGGTAAGCTGCTGGCTCACAGAATGAATAAGCCTTACTTCACATTCCCCACTATTGCATCTACATGCGCTTGTAACTCCGCGCTGGGAATTTACTACTACCCCAACCACGAGTTCCGCACCTTCTTCCGCGTGGACAGACCCCCCGTACATATCTTCATCTCTACAAAGGTTATCGCAGAAGCACCCGCTGCATTCCTGTGGGCAGGCATCGGCGATGGCATGAGTAAGGAAACAGAGGTAAGATTCTCTGCAAGAGGCAGAGAGCACGAGCTGACACTGGAGGAACAGGCAGGCGTTGCACTGGCAGCATGCTGCACAGAGCCTCTGCTGAAATATGGCGTACAGGCAATGGAGGACTGCAGAAACAACCGTGCATCCAAGGCAATCGAAGAGGTTGCACTGAACATCTTCATCAACACAGGTATGGTTTCCAACATGGTTGACTCTGCAAAATACAACACATCCTTGGCACACGCTTTCTTCAACGCAAGCACAACACTGCCTCAGATTGAAGCAAGACACAAACACGGTGAGGTTGTTTCCTACGGCACACTGCTGCTGCTGACACTGGATAAGCAGTATGACAAGCTGGAAAGATTCTTCGACTTCTACAAAGGCATGGAGCTGCCTACAAAGCTGGCTGACCTGGAAATCGAGGTTGACGAGTTGGATCCCGTACTGGAGCTGGCAGTACAGAGATATGACCTGGATGTGGTTCCTTACGAAATCACACCTGCTATGATTAAGGATGCAATTCTGGAATTAGAAGAATATAACAAAAAAAGAGCATAATTAGGGGAATTCAGGGGGGTCTTTATTGTCAATTTTGTTGATATGCAGAGCCCCCTGAAAATTGTTTAGTTTTTTTAAAAAAACACTCTGGTAAAACAGAAAAAAGTACATTATACTAGGATAGTGTGAAAAAATCGAAAAAATCGAGGATTTCATCTATATAAACCGTGAGACTTGTCTCACAAGAGCAAAAGACGATGCGTCTAAAGACACAAGCAAATGTTTAAAGGAGGAAACAAATTTATGGAATTCGGATATTCTAAGGAGCAGGTACTGCTGAGAGAAATGTACAAGAAATTCGCTGAAACGGAAATCAAACCTCTGGCAGAAGAACTTGACGAAGAAGAAAGATTCCCCGTAGAAAGCATTCCCAAACTTGCTAGATACGGTTTTATGGGCATTCCCTTCCCTAAGGAATACGGCGGCGCAGGCGGCAACTATCTGACATACGCAATGGCAGTTGAAGAACTGGGTAAGGTATGCGCGACTACAGCAGTTATCGTTTCCGCTCACACATCTCTGTGTGCAGGTCCTATCTATTACTTCGGTACAGAAGAACAGAAACAGAAATATCTGGTACCCCTGGCAAAGGGCGAAAAAATCGGTGCATTCGGCCTGACAGAGCCCAGTGCAGGTACAGACTCCTCCATGCAGCAGACAACAGCTGTTCTGGATGGTGACGAATATGTTCTGAACGGTACAAAGGTATTTATCACAAACGCAGGCTACGCTGATATTTATGTAGTTATCGCTATGACAGATAAATCTAAAGGCAATAAGGGCATTTCTGCTTTCATCGTAGAAAAAGGCACACCCGGCTTCTCCGTTGGTAAGAAGGAAAGAAAAATGGGTATTCGCGGTTCTGCAACCTGCGATCTGATTTTTGAAAACTGCAGAATCCCCAAGGAAAACATCCTGGGCAAAGAAGGTCAGGGCTTCAAGATTGCAATGCAGACACTGGATGGCGGCCGTATCGGTATCGCTTCTCAGGCTCTGGGTATCATGCAGGGTGCAATCGATGAATGTGTGAAATATGTAATGGAAAGAAGACAGTTCGGCAAGAAGATCGGTCAGTTCCAGAATACACAGTTCGAGCTGGCAGATATGGCTACAAAAGCAGAGGCTGCAAAGCTGCTGGTTTATGAAGCAGCGGCAACAAAGGATGCAGGCAAGCCTTACAGCCATCTGTCTGCAATGTGCAAATACTTTGCCGGCTCTACAGCAAGCGATATCACAAGAAGATGCCTGCAGCTGTTCGGTGGCTATGGTTATACAAGAGACTACCCCGTAGAAAGAATGATGCGTGACGCGAAGATCACAGAAATCTACGAAGGTACATCTGAAGTTCAGAAGATGGTTATCTCCAGCTGGATGAAACTGAAATAATTTGACATAAGAGAACGGAAGGAGAAAAAAATCCATGAAGATTTTAGTTTGTATCAAACAGGTTCCCGATACAGTTGAAGTAAAGATTGACCCCAAAACAGGCACACTGATTCGTGACGGTGTACCCTCTATCATCAACCATGACGACAAGACAGGTATCGAAGCTGCACTGAGAATCAAAGAACAGCTGGGCGGCACAGTAACAGTTGTTTCCATGGGCCCCCCTCAGGCAGACGTTGCACTGAGAGAAGCACTGGCTATGGGTTGTGATGATGCTTACCTGGTATCCGCAAGAGAATTCGGTGGTTCCGATACTTATGCTACATCCGGCATCATTGCAGCAGCGCTGAAGCACATCGGCTATGATCTGATCATCACAGGTCGTCAGGCTATCGACGGTGACACAGCTCAGGTTGGTCCCCAGATTGCTGAGAAGCTGCACCTGGCTCAGGTTTCCTATGTAGAAGAAGTTGTAGAAGCAGCAGAAGATCATGTTGTTGTAAAGAGACAGTTTGAAGATGGTTACCACATCGTAAAGGTAAAAACACCCTGCCTGCTGACAGCTATCGCTGAGCTGGCAGAACCCAGATATATGTCCATCGGCGGCGTTTTCGATGCATACCAGAAAGAAATCAAGGTTCTGGGCTTTGAAGACCTGAAGGACGACCTGGAACTGGATATGATTGGTCTGAAGGGTTCCCCTACAAACGTATTCAAATCCTTCACAAAAGAAGTGAAGGGCGCAGGTACCATTCTGAATGGTTTGACACCCGAAGAAGCGGTTGATGCAATCGTGAAGAAGCTGGAAGAAAAATTCATTATCTGATTTTGAAATAGATTTAGGAGGCAAACCCAATGAGCAAAGGTATTTTTGTAGTAATGGAACAGAGATACGGCAAGGTTCAGAACGTAGGTCTGGAACTTGTTGGTGAAGCTACAAGACTGAAAGAAGATCTGAAGGATGACGTAGTAGCAGTACTGCTGGGTCATGATATCAAAGGCGAAGTTGACAAAATCTTCCACTATGGTGCTGACAAGGTTGTCCTGGTTGACGATCCCATGCTGAAGGACTATGTAACAGAACCTTACACAAAGGCTGTTTGCGAAGTTATCAAAGCATTTGATCCCGAAATCATGCTGTTCGGTGCTTCTTCCATCGGTCGTGACGTTGCTCCCCGTGTAGCATCTCGTGTAAAAACAGGTCTGGTTGCAGATACAACAGGTCTGAGAATGGCTAAGACACAGGAAGAACTGGACAAGGAAGCAGCAATGGGTAACGCAACACCCGAAAGAGCTCTGCTGATGACTCGTCCCGCATTCGGTGGTAACATCATGGCAACACTGATGTGCCCCAGAACAAAACCTCAGATGGCAACTGTACGTCCCGGCGTTATGAAAATGATCGCAAAGGACGAAACAAGAAAAGGCGAACTGGTTGAATTCAAGGTAGATTTCACAGCAGCAGACATGAACGTTGAAATCGTTGAAGCTGTTAAATCCGACAAGAAATCCGTTGACCTGACAGAAGCAAAACTGATTGTTTCCGGTGGTCGTGGTGTTGGTTCCGCAGAAGGCTTTGATGTAATCAGAGATATGGCTGATGCACTGGGCGCAGAAGTTGGTTCTTCCAGAGCATGTGTAGACGCTGGCTGGATTGAAAAAGACAGACAGGTTGGTCAGACAGGTAAGACAGTACGTCCCGACCTGTACATGGCATGCGGTATTTCCGGTGCTATCCAGCACGTTGCAGGTATGGAAAACTCTGAACTGATCATCGCTATCAACAAGAACGAATCCGCTCCTATTTTCGAAGTAGCTGACCTGGGTATCGTTGGCGATCTGAAGCAGATCCTGCCTAAACTGGCTGACGCTGTAAGAAAATACAAAGCAGCAAAAGCAAACAGCTAATAAAAACCGATTGGTTATTAAGGACTCTCCGAAAGGAGAGTCCTTTTTTATCCGGAAACGGAGAAAGGAAATGTTTTTGACAGAAGGACAGATAGATATTTGGAGGCGGATTTGTTTTGCAGAAGGATAGTTCGGTTGATTTTCGAGAAAAAGTATTGTGCAATTTGTTTAAAAAATGATGGAAAGAGGGCTTGTTTTTTTATCGGAAATCAAAGAAAAATTCTGAAAAAATGCAAAAAAACACTTGCAATCCCTGTCTTTATGCCTTATAATAATAGCTGTTGTGACATAGAGTGTTGATACGGAAGGTTGCCGAAGCCGATGAATCAAGGGCTTACGGGTTTTTCCGAGGAGCGATGTCCAGTTCAAAGAAACCGGGCGACAAGGTCACTGTACTGAATATTTTGGGTTTGACTTACCGATGGGGTAAGTTTGCGTATCTGACGTTGCTGGATACACCCGGATGAGTGTGCAGTCACCACTTGTCGTGCTGAAATCAAAAAGTACGAAAAGGAGGGGACTTTTTTTATGGCTAATCCCAAAATCAGAATCAGTCTCAAAGCTTACGATCACAAATTGATCGACCAGTCTGCAGCGCAGATCATTGAAACAGCAAAGAAAACAGGTGCGCAGATCAGCGGCCCTATCCCTCTTCCCACAAAGAAGGAAGTTGTAACAATCATCAGAGCGGTGCATAAATACAAAGACTCTCGTGAACAGTTCGAAATGAGAACTCACAAGAGACTGATTGACATTCTTAGCCCTACACCCAAGACAGCAGACGCGCTGAGCCGTCTGGATCTGCCCGCAGGCGTAGACATTACTCTGAAAGTGATGAAATAATCAACGCTATCCCACACAGCAACGAGCGAAGGTTATTTTTAAACTTTATAAAGAAAACATCCAAAAAAGCTGGTTTATATAAGATAGATAAGTAACAGGAAGTTACAACTCTTATATGACTAGAATGATTACCTGGCGAAGACGAAGACTTCCGAAGGCAATCCGCTGTAGAAAATTAGGAGGTGCAACGAAATGAAAAAGGCGATCATCGCTAAGAAAATTGGTATGACACAGGTTTTCACAGAAAACGGTGCGCTGGTACCAGTTACAGTTCTTGAAGCAGGCCCCTGCGTTGTTATCCAGAAGAAAACAATGGAAAACGACGGCTATGAAGCAATTCAGGTTGGCTTTGCCGATGCAAAGGAAAAGAAAGTAACAAAGCCCATGAAGGGTCATTTCACAAAAGCAGGCGTAGCTGCTAAGAAATATGTGAAAGAATTCAAATTGGAAGATGCAGCAAACTATGAGGTTGGCGCAGAAATCAAAGCTGATGTGTTCGCAGCAGGCGACAAGGTTGACGCAAGCGGCGTTTCCAAAGGTAAAGGTTTCCAGAGTACAATCAAGAGATATAACGCATCCAGAGGGCCTATGGGTCACGGTTCCAAATCTCACAGAGTAGTAGGTTCCATGGGTTCTTCCGCTTACCCCAGCCGTGTTAAAAAAGGCAAAAGAATGCCCGGTCACATGGGTAGCGCAAATGTAACTATCCAGAATCTTGAAATTGTACGTGCTGATGCAGAAAAGAACCTGCTGCTGATCAAGGGCGCAGTTCCCGGTCCTAAGGGTTCCGTTCTGGTAATCAAAGACAGCGTAAAGGCTTGATAAACTTTACGAAAGGAGGAAACTAACATGGCAAATGTTGCAGTATTAAATATGGCAGGCGCTCAGGTAGGCACAATCGAGCTGAATGACGCTATTTTCGGTATTGAAGCAAATGAACATGTGATGCACCTGGCTGTAGTACAGTATCTGGCAAACCAGAGACAGGGCACACAGAGCACAAAAACACGCGCTGAAGTTCGTGGCGGTGGTAGAAAACCTTACAGACAGAAAGGTACTGGTAGAGCAAGACAGGGCTCCATCCGTTCCCCTCAGTGGGTTGGCGGTGGCGTTGTATTCGCTCCCAAGCCCAGAGATTATTCCTTCAAGCTGAACAAGAAGGTGAAAAGACTGGCACTGCAGTCCGCACTTTCCACAAAGGTTGCGGAAGGCAAAATCATCGTTCTGGATGAGCTGACACTGTCTGAAGTAAAGACAAAAGAAATGGTGAAGGTTCTGGGCAACATCAAATGCGACAACGCACTGATCGTTATGGACGGCTCCAACGAAAACGTAATGCTGTCCGCTAGAAATATTCCCACAGTTAAGACAGCTTCCGTAAACACAATCAATGTTTACGACCTGCTGAAATACAACAATCTGGTTGTAACAAAAGAAGCAGTAGAAAAAATCCAGGAGGTGTACGCATAATGGCTGATCTGAAATTTTACGACGTAATCGAAAGACCCGTAATCACAGAAAACAGTATGTCTGTACTGGATGAAAAGAAATATACTTTCATCGTACACCCTGAAGCAACAAAGGCTCAGATTAAAGATGCTGTTGAAAAAATGTTTGAAGGCGCTAAGGTAGCTTCCGTAAACACAATGAACTACGATGGCAAGCCTAAAAGAAGAGGTATGTTCTTCGGCAAAACAAAGAAATATAAAAAAGCAGTTGTGAAACTGACAGCTGACAGCAAAGATATTGAAATTTTTATGGGCATGTAAGCGAGAAAGTGCTGAAAAGCGATTGGTCGCATAGCAAGCCAACTTTCGAGCGGCAAACAACCATATAAAATCTTTAAGTGGAAACTTGCAAAACACACGGAAACGTGTAGACGATATAAAAATCCGAAAGGAGTGGAAACAAGAGATGGCAATTAAGAGATATAAACCCTATACACCATCCAGAAGACACATGACTGTGTCCGCATTCGATGAAATTACAAAATCCACGCCCGAAAAATCTCTGGTAGTACACCTGAGAAAAACTTCCGGCAGAAACAACCAGGGTAAGCTGACAGTACGTCACCACGGCGGCGGCGCAAAGATCAAATACAGACTGGTTGACTTTAAACGTAACAAAGACGGCGTACCTGCAATTGTTAAGGCGATTGAATACGATCCCAACAGAACAGCAAACATTGCTCTGATTGTTTATGCAGACGGCGTAAAATCTTATATTCTGGCTCCCGCAGGTCTGAAGGTTGGAGATCATCTGATGAACGGCCCCGAAGCAGAAGTTAAGCTGGGCAACACACTGCCCATGAGCAAAATCCCTGTTGGTGCTTCCATTCACAACATCGAAATGAAGCCCGGCAAAGGCGGTCAGCTGGTACGTTCCGCAGGGAATGTTGGTCAGCTGATGGCAAAAGAAGGCAAATATGCAACAGTTAAGCTGCCTTCCGGCGAAATGAGACTGCTGCCTATCGAATGCAGAGCAACAATCGGTCAGATTGGTAATGCAGACCACGAGCTGGTTCACATCGGTAAAGCCGGCAGAAAACGTCACATGGGCGTTAGACCTACAGTAAGAGGTTCCGTAATGAACCCTAACGATCACCCTCACGGCGGTGGTGAAGGTAGAGCACCTATCGGTCGTCCTGCTCCTATGACACCTTGGGGCAAGCCTGCAATGGGTTACAAGACAAGAAACAAACACAAAGCTTCCAACAAGTATATTGTTCGCCGCAGAAACGGCTAATAGATCCGAATGTGCCTAAGGCAGCTTAGGCACGAACAGAAAAAATAAGGAGGATTCATCAATGAGCAGATCTTTGAAAAAAGGACCTTTCGCTGACGATCATCTGCTGAAGAAGATCGATGCTATGAACGCAGCAGGCGAAAAGAACGTAATCAAAACATGGTCTCGTCGTTCTACAATCTACCCCGATATGATCGGTCACACAATCGCAGTTTATGACGGCAGAAAGCACGTGCCTGTATATATCACAGAAGACATGGTAGGCCACAAACTGGGCGAATTTGCACTGACAAGAACTTACAGAGGTCACGGCAAAGACGCAGAAAAGAAATCTAGAGTTCGCTAATTTATCCGATAACGAAAGGAGGTTTCGTTCATGGCAAAAGGTCATAGAAGCCAAATCAAAAAAGAAAGAAACATTGCAACACAGGAAAAAAGACCTCATGCTACTGCTAAATACGTAGGCATCCCCGCTCCCAAGGCGAAAATCGTTCTGGATCAGATTAAAGGCAAGGATGTTGCTACAGCAGCAGCAATGTTGAACTATAGCCCCAGACTGGCAGCAGAAATCATTGGTAAAGTACTGAAATCCGCTGTAGCTAACGCAGAAAACAACCTGGGTATGGACGTAAGCAAACTGTATGTGGAAGAAGTAAGTGCAGATCAGGGCCCTACAATGAAGAGAATTCGCCCCAGAGCACAGGGCAGAGCATATCGCATTCTGAAGAGATCTTGCCATATTTCCATCATTCTCAATGAGAGATAAGGAGGTACGAAATGGGACAGAAGGTTAACCCTCATGGTTTAAGAGTAGGTATCATCAAAGATTGGGATGCAAAATGGTATGCAGAAAAAGACTTTGCTGATAACCTGGTAGAAGACGTTAAAATCAGAAAATTCATCAAGAAGAGACTGTACGATGCAGGCATTTCCAAGATTACAATCGAAAGAACAGCCGGCAGAGTAAAGATCAGCGTATACACAGCAAAACCCGGTATTGTTATCGGTAAGAACGGTGCATCCATCGAAGCACTGAAGGCTGAGCTGCAGAAAATGACAGCGCAGAAGGTTGCTGTAAACATCGAAGAAGTAAAGAGACCCGAACTGGATGCACAGCTGGTAGCTGAAAACATTGCACTGCAGCTGGAAAACCGTGTGACATTCCGTCGTGCGATGAAGCAGGCAATGGGCAGAACAATGAAGTTCGGCGCAAAGGGTATCAAGACAATGGTAAGCGGTCGTCTGGGCGGCGCAGATATCGCTCGTGGCGAATCCTACCACGAAGGTACAATTCCCCTTCAGACACTGAGAGCTGACATCGACTATGGCTTTGCTGAAGCAGATACAACATACGGCAAACTGGGCGTAAAGGTTTGGATCTACAAAGGCGAAGTACTTCCTGTAAAGAATAATAAAAAGTAAGGAGGCGCTAAAGAATCATGTTAATGCCTAAAAGAGTAAAACATCGTAAACAGCAGAGAGGCAAAATGAGAGGCCGTGCATATAGAGGCAACAAAGTAACATACGGCGATTTCGGTATTATGGCGATGGAACCCACATGGATCACATCCAACCAGATCGAAGCAGCACGAGTTGCTATGACAAGACATATCAAACGTGGCGGTGACGTTTGGATCAAAGTATTCCCTGACAAACCCGTATCCGCAAAACCTATCGGTACTCGTATGGGTTCCGGTAAAGGCGCACCTGAATACTGGGTTGCAGTAGTAAAACCCGGCAGAGTAATGTTCGAAATCGGTGGCGTAGAAGAAGATAAGGCAAGAGAAGCGCTGAGACTGGCAATTCACAAACTGCCTATCAAGTGCAAAATCGTATCTAAAGCAGAAGCAGAAGAAATGGCAGGTGAACATCAGTGAAAACAAAAGGTTATGTAAATGAATTGATGGGTAAAACTGCAGATGAATTACAGAAGGACCTTGTTTCCGCGAAGAAAGAGCTGTTCAACCTGAGATTCCAGAACGCAACAAACCAGCTGGACAATACAGCGAGAATCAAGGAAGTTCGTAAGAACATCGCAAGAATCCAGACAATCATCACAAAGAAAGCAAGAGAAGTAAAATAATAGATATTCCGTTCGTTGAAAGGAGGAAATCATCGTGGAAAGAAATCTTCGTAAAACCAGAATTGGTAGAGTAGTTAGCGACAAGATGGACAAAACAATCGTTGTTGCTGTTGAAGATAAAGTAAAACACCCTCTGTATGGCAAAATCGTTAACAGAACATACAAACTGAAAGCTCATGACGAAAACAACGAATGCGGTATCGGCGATCGTGTTAAAGTTATGGAAACAAGACCTCTGTCCAAGGACAAGAGATGGAGACTTGTAAGCATCATCGAAAAAGCAAAATAATCCTTTTTGGAGAGGAGGACGAAATATGGTTCAGCAGGAAACCAGATTAAAAGTAGCAGATAACTCCGGGGCGAAAGAACTTCTGTGCATCAGAGTTCTGGGCGGCTCCACAAGAAGATATGCAGGCGTGGGCGACATCATTGTTGCTGCGGTTAAAGACGCAACACCCGGCGGCGTTGTAAAAAAAGGTGATGTAGTAAAGGCTGTTGTAGTAAGAACAGTTCATCCCGTAGGCAGAGCAGACGGCAGCTACATCAAATTCGACGAAAACGCAGCTGTAATTATCAAAGACGACAAAAACCCCAGAGGTACTCGTATCTTTGGGCCCGTTGCAAGAGAGCTGAGAGAAAAACAGTTCATGAAGATTCTTTCTCTGGCTCCCGAAGTACTGTAATAGGAGGTGCGACAGGTGGCTAATATGAAACTGAAAACCGGTGACAAGGTAGTTGTTATTGCCGGTAAGGATAAAGGCAAAGAAGGCAAGATTGTTGCTGTAGATAAAAAGAACAACCGCGTAATGGTTGAAGGCGTGAACATGGTTTCCAAACACACAAAACCCAACGCACAGAACCAGCAGGGCGGCATCATCAAGAAGGAAAACTTCATTCATGCTTCCAACGTAATGTACCTGCATAACGGCAAGGCTACAAGACTGGGCGCTATGATCAAAGATGGTAAAAAGGTAAGAGTAGCAAAGAAAACAGGCGAAGTAATCGACTAATAAATACCTGGTGAAAGGAGGCAAACAATGAGCAGATTAAAAGACTTCTATGAAGCACAGATCGTTCCTGAAATGACTAAGAAATTTTCTTATACAAATAAACTGGCTGTTCCCAAACTGGAAAAGATCATTATCAACATGGGCGTTGGCGAAGCAAGAGAAAACGCTAAGGTTCTGGATGGCGCTGTAAGAGATATGAGCATTATCTCCGGTCAGAAACCTGTAGTAACAAAGGCAAAAAAATCCATCGCGAACTTCAAGCTGCGTGAAGGTATGAACATTGGCTGCAAGGTTACTCTGAGAGGCGACAGAATGTATGAATTCACAGACAGACTGGTAAACATCGCACTGCCTCGTGTACGTGACTTCCGTGGCGTAAAAGCAAACAGCTTTGACGGCAGAGGTAACTACACAATGGGTATCAAAGAACAGCTGATCTTCCCTGAAATCGAATATGATAAAGTAGACAAGATCAGAGGCATGGACATCGTTTTTGTTACAACAGCAAAAACAGATGAAGAAGCAAGAGAACTGCTGAGACTGTTCGGTATGCCATTCGCTAAATAAGGGAGGGACAAAGATGGCTAAAAAATCTATGAAAGTTAAGCAGCAGAGAGCGCCTAAGTTCTCTACAAGAGCTTATACACGTTGCAGAGTTTGCGGCAGACCCCACTCTGTACTGAAAAAATATGGAATTTGCCGTATTTGCTTCCGTGAACTGGCATACAAAGGTCAGATTCCCGGCGTAAAGAAAGCAAGCTGGTAATTGAAAGGAGGAATTCACAATGTCTATGAGCGACCCTATCGCAGATATGCTGACAAGAATCAGAAATGCTAATACTGCAAAACACGATACAGTAGATGTTCCTTCTTCCAAAATGAAGAAAGCAATCGCTGACATCCTGGTAGCAGAAGGTTACGTAAAAGGTTACGAAGTAATCGAAGACGGTATCAAATCCACACTGCGCATCAGCCTGAAATATGGTGAAGACAAAAACGTAAAAGTAATCACAGGTCTGAAGAGAATTTCCAAACCCGGCCTGAGAGTATTCGCTGGCAAAGACGAGCTGCCTAAAGTTCTGGGTGGTCTGGGCACAGCAATTATTTCCACAGACAAAGGCCTGATGACAGACAAAGCTGCAAGAAAAGCTGGTCTGGGCGGCGAAGTTATCGCTTTCATCTGGTAAGATAGAGACAGAATTATAGGAGGTGCAGACCATGTCCAGAATCGGTAAATTGCCCGTAGTGGTACCCGCTGGCGTAGAAGTTAAGATTGGCGAAGGCAATCTGCTGACAGTGAAAGGCCCTAAAGGTACACTGGAAAGAAAATTATCCGCAGACATGAACATCGCAATGGAAGACGGTCAGATCGTAGTTACAAGACCCAGCGATCTGAAGAAGCATAGAGCATTACACGGCCTGACAAGAACACTGATCCACAACATGATTGTTGGTGTTACAGAAGGCTATGAAAAAACACTGGAAATCAACGGTGTAGGTTACAGAGCAGCAAAATCCGGTAAGAAGCTGACACTGACACTGGGTTATTCTCACCCTGTAGAAATGGAAGATCCCGCAGGCATCGAATCCATTGTTGAGGGTACAAACAAAATCATCGTTAAGGGTATTGATAAAGAAAAAGTAGGTCAGTTTGCAGCCGAAATCAGAACAAAAAGACCTCCCGAACCTTACAAAGGCAAAGGTATCAAATACGCTGACGAACACATCAGACGTAAAGTTGGTAAGACCGGTAAGAAATAATCTGCGCACGGCGGCGTAAGGTATATTTATATCGGAAAGTGACTAATTTTTGAAGAAACGGAGTGAATTTGCTATGATCAATAAGCCCAATCGTGCTGCGGCTCGTGTGAAAAGACACTACAGAATCCGCAACCATGTAAAAGGCACAGCTGCCAGACCTAGACTGGCAGTATTCAGATCCAATAAACACATGTATGCGCAGATCATTGATGACGTTGCGCAGCATACACTGGTTGCAGCATCCACAATGGAAGCTGAAATCGCAAGCAAGGTTGAATACACAAACACAGTAGCAGCAGCTGCTGCAGTAGGTGAAGCTGTTGCAAAGAAAGCAATCGAAAAAGGCATCACTGAAGTAGTATTCGACAGAGGCGGTTTTGTATACCAGGGTAAGGTTCAGGCACTGGCAGAAGCAGCTAGAGAAGCTGGCCTGAAATTCTAAGGCAAGGAGGAAAGTAAGTTGAAAAGAATCGATCCAAGCACTTTAGATCTGAAAGATAAAGTAGTTACCATCAACCGTGTATCCAAGACGGTAAAAGGTGGTCGTACAATGAGATTCTCTGCTCTGGTTGTTGTTGGCGACGGCAATGGCCATGTAGGCTGCGGTATGGGTAAGGCAGCTGAAATTCCCGATGCAATCCGCAAAGGGAAAGAAGCAGCGATGAAAAATATCATCAAAGTAGAAATGAACGATGTAGACAGCATCTACCACGGCGTTACAGGTGAATACGGCAGTGCAAGCGTACTGCTGATGCCCGCTCCCGAAGGTACTGGTATCATCGCTGGCGGTCCCGCGCGTGCGGTTCTGGAACTGGCTGGTATCCGTAACATCAGAACAAAATCCCTGGGCTCCAACAACAAACGTAACGTTGTAAGCGCAACCATCGAAGGTCTGTCCAGAGCGACAACACCCGAAGCTGTTGCGAAACTGCGTGGCATTTCTGTTGAAGAACTCTTAGGTTAAGGAGGATTAGACAGATGGCTGAAATTAAAATCACATTGGTGAAATCCACAATCGGTGCAATTCCCAAACATAAAAGAACAGTTCAGGCGCTGGGTCTGAACAAAACAAACAGTAGTGTAATTCAGCAGGACAATGCGGCAATCAGAGGTATGCTCCATCAGATTAGCCACCTTGTTAAAGTTGAAGAAGTTTGATTTTAGGAGGTGCCCAAATGAACTTATGCGAACTGAGACCCGCTGAAGGCTCCAGAGGTAAAAACTGGAGACGCGGCAGAGGTCATGCAACAGGCAATGGCAAAACAGCCGGCAGAGGCCATAAAGGTGCCGGTCAGCGTTCCGGTACAAGCGGCAAATGCGGCTTTGAAGGCGGCCAGATGCCTCTGTACAGAAGACTTCCTAAGAGAGGCTTCACATGCAGAAACAGCAAAGAAATTGTTGCAATCAACGTTTCCATGCTGAACGTATTTGATAATGATACAGTAGTAGACATTGATGCTTTGAGAAACGTTGGTCTGATCAGCAATCCCAGAGATGGCGTGAAGATCCTTGGCGAAGGCGATCTGGAAAGAAAGCTGACAGTTAAGGTTAACTACTTCAGCAAAACAGCTCAGGAAAAAATTGAAGCGGCCGGCGGCAAAGCAGAGGTGATTTAATTGTTTAAGATTTTCGTTAACTCTTGGAAAACGAAAGAAATTAGAAACAAGATTCTGTACACACTGATGATTTTTGCAATTGTCAGACTGGGTACACAGATCGCCCTGCCCGGTATCGATACCGCAGGTGTAATAGCAGCGAGAGAAAACGCATCCATGGCGGGCACACTTTACAGTGTAATCGCCGGTGGTGCGAACTCCAGCTGGTCTATTTTTGCAATGGGTATCGGCCCCTACATCAACGCATCCATCATTATGCAGCTGTTGACGATTGCGATTCCCAAGTTCGAACAGCTTTCCAAGGAAGGTCCGGACGGACGAAAGAAGCTGCAGTCCTATAGCAGATATCTGACGGTTATTCTGGCGTTGATTCAGGGTATCGGTCTGACTTACACATACCATAACATGTATCTGGTGCATAGTCCTCTGGTTTATGTTGCATCTGTATTTTGTCTGGTATGCGGCTCCACATTTGTTATGTGGTTGGCGGAGCAGATTACTGCAAGCGGAATCGGCAACGGTTCCTCTATGATCATCTTCATCAACATCGTTTCCAACCTGCCTACAGGCGCAGCAACGATGTACTACCTGATTTCCGGCAGCGGTGCAGCAGGTGCGGCGAAGGTAGCAGCAATTCTGTTGATTTTGATTGTTGTTCTTGCTTTCATTGTTTGTGTAAACACCGGTGAAAGAAGACTGCCTGTGCAGTATTCCTCCAAGATGGTAGGCAGAAAACAGGCAAGCGGCAGAAGTACAAACATGCCTATCAAGGTAAATACTTCCGGCGTTATTTCCATCATCTTTGCAATCTCTTTGCTGCAGTTCCCGCAGCAGATTGGAATGTTTATCCCCAATAAGGGCGCAACATTCACAAAGGTGACAGATGTTTTGAATATGACACACCCTATTGGTGCGATTATTTATATTATCCTGATTTTCTTCTTCACATATTTCTACACATCCATCGTAATCAATCCAAACGAAATTGCGATGAACATGAAGAAGAACGGTGGTTTCATCCCCGGTATCAGACCCGGTCAGCCCACAAGCGCTTACATTACAAGAGTCGTAAACAGAGTAACACTGGTTGGTGCAGTCTGCTATGCGGTTCTGGCGATGGTGCCTGTTGTTCTGCAGTGGATCTTTAAGGTAAATGTAGGCTTCGGTGGTACAACACTGATCATCGTTGTTGGTGTTTGCCTGGATATCGTAAAAGCACTGGAAAGCCAGCTGCTGATGCGCCACTATAAAGGTTTTTTGAATGACTGATAACAATCGCTTGGGAAATGCTTTCGGGCATTTCCCGAGGGGTTGTTTTGTGCTATGAAGGACTTTTCCTGTGACTGACCGATGGTTTTGCTTGCATAAACAGAGGGAAGGGCATTTGAAAAGCCAAAGGCGTGAGTAAGCCACAGGCTTACGAATGTACTTTGCAGTCGGCAGACTGACATTCATAGGCAATAATCTGGGGAGATTATATAACACGATAAAAAAGAGAAGGCCATCTATTAAGAAAAGAGGTAATCGTATGAAATTAGTACTGATCGGCGCACCCGCAGCAGGTAAAGGGACACAGGCTGCAAGACTGGTAGAGCATTACGGCATTGCTCACATTTCCACAGGCGACATGCTGAGAGAGGAAGTTGCAAAAGGCACAGAGCTGGGCAATCAGGCAAAGAGCATTATGGCAGCAGGAGGCTTGGTTTCCGATGAACTGATTATCGCTATTGTACAGGAAAGAATCAAAAAAGACGATTGCGCGAAGGGTTTTATCCTGGATGGTTTCCCTCGTACGGTTGTACAGGCTGAAAAGCTGGAGGATATGGTAAAGCTTGACCATGTTGTATATATCAGCGCACCCGATGAAGTGATGCTGGAAAGACTGACAGCAAGAGAAAGCTGTCCCAAATGCGGCGCAACATATAACAAGCTGTTCCTGCCCGCAAAGGTTGCAGGTGTTTGTGATAAATGCGGCGAAGCACTGACACAGCGCAAGGATGACACTGTTGAAGCAGGTAAGGCAAGAATTGCTACCTTCCACGAACAGAGTGAACCTCTGGTGGACTTCTACAAGAAGAAAGGCATCTTGTTTGAAGTAGATGGTACACAGGCGATTGACGAGATTACAAAGGCAATCATCGCAGGCCTGGATAAATAAGAAATGTAAAAAAATCGACAGAAAATGATGGGATGTGATTTCTGTCGATTTTTTCTTCCTATATAATATAGAAGAAAAAATATTACTGTATAAATAGTAACATTAAAAATAGAGTATTCATAAAAATGAAAATAGTGTATACTTGATAGGCTTATGAAAATAGCGTGTACCTATGCGGGAAGGTGAATACAGGCACCTTGGGAAAGCGATTTTTTGAGCAAAACCGTTCTGATCACGAGCGGAGAGCCGGAAATTCTTACGTTATGCGAAGGAAAATGAGGTGATGTCGTTGGAATATCAGATCGGCCAAGTGGTTTATTCCAAAAGCGGTCACGATCAGGGTGACGTGCAGATGATTTGTGCGATTGAGGGGGAATACCTTCTTCTTGCAGACGGCAGACGCAGGAAGCTGGAAAAGCCCAAACGCAAAAAGAAGAAGCATGTTCAGCCTACTTTCTATGTAGAAAAGGATGTGGCTGCGAAATTGCAGACAGGGGAATATCTTCTGGATGCAGATATCAAGAAGGCATTGAAAAAGTACCAGCAGGTACGAGATGTTTAATGTTTAAGGAGGTTTACGGTCTTGTCTAAAGATGACGTAATCGAAGTAGAAGGAACCGTACTGGAAAAATTACCCAACGCCATGTTTCAGGTTGAACTGGAAAACGGTCACCAGATTCTGGCGCACATTTCCGGCAAACTGCGTATGAACTTCATCCGCATCCTGCCCGGTGACAAAGTGTTAGTTGAAATGTCTCCCTATGATCTGACAAAAGGTCGTATCATTTGGAGAGCAAAATAAGGAAGGAGCGATCACAATGAAAATCAGACCCTCTGTAAAACCCATGTGTGAAAAATGCAGAATCATCAAGAGAAAAGGTCGTGTAATGGTTATTTGTGAAAATCCCAAACATAAACAGAAACAGGGCTGATAATTTATTATGGGCTTGCGGGGGAGAACCCCAAAGAGCCGAATTGATAAATCCGTCAACTATACTGGGAGGAGCATACAGTTAATGGCAAAGGCGGCGCCGACTTGTAGGCGCGTAAGGCACATGACTGACGGTCTATCTCCTTTGTTCGTAATGCCCAACGAGTATCGCACTGTGTTTATGTAAAAAACATTTATTTGAAACTTATCGTGAAAAATTACAGGAGGTGCAAGAATAATGGCACGTATTGCTGGTGTAGACTTACCTAGAGAAAAACGCGTAGAAATCGGCCTGACTTATGTTTATGGCATTGGCCACTCCAGCGCTGTTCGTATTCTGAATGAAGCAGGTGTTAGCCTGGATACAAGAGTGAGAGATCTGACAGATGAAGAAGTGTCCAGAATCCGTGATGTCATCGACAGAACTCAGACTGTAGAAGGTGACCTGAGAAGAGAAATTGCTCTGAACATCAAACGTCTGATCGAAATCGGCTGCTACAGAGGCATCCGCCACAGAAGAGGTCTGCCTGTTAGAGGTCAGAAGACAAAGACAAACGCAAGAACAAGAAAAGGTCCCAGAAAGACCGTTGCGAACAAGAAGAAATAATTCGATATTTCGATAAGGAGGTTTGAGGCAAATGGCAAAGAAAACTGTGAAAAAGGCAACGACTCGCAGACGCCGTGATAAAAGAAAAGTAGAACGTGGCCAGGCTCATATCCAGTCCACTTTCAATAATACAATCGTTACAATTACTGACGCAGCAGGGAATGCGCTTTCCTGGGCAAGTGCTGGTCAGCTGGGCTTTAGAGGTTCCAGAAAATCCACACCCTATGCAGCACAGATGGCTGCAGATACAGCTGCAAAAGCTGCTTCCGATTACGGTCTGAAGACAATTGAAGTTTTCGTAAAAGGCCCCGGCAGCGGTCGTGAAGCTGCAATCCGTGCCCTGCAGGCAGCAGGTCTGGATGTAACACTTATCAAAGACGTTACACCCGTTCCTCACAACGGTTGCAGACCCCCCAAACGCAGAAGAGTATAACCTAATATTAGGAGGTGTAGATCAATGGCAAGAGATAGAGTTCCCGTACTGAAAAGATGCAGATCCCTGAACCTGGATCCCATCTATCTGGGTATTGATAAAAAATCTAAAAGACAGAATCAGAGAGCAAACAAGAAAATGTCCGAATACGGTCTGCAGATGAGAGAAAAACAGAAAGCAAAATTCATCTACGGCGTACTGGAAAAACAGTTCAGAGGTTACTACGCACAGGCTGAAAAGATTGCCAAAAAAGAAGGCATCCCCGGCGAAAACCTGCTGATGCTGCTGGAAATGAGACTGGACAACGTAATGTTCAGACTGGGCTACGGCAGAACAAGAAAAGAAGCTAGACAGATTGTTCGTCACAAACACGTAACCGTAAACGGCAAGGCAGTGGATATCCCTTCCTACCAGGTTAAGGTTGGCGATGTAATCGAAGTGAAAGAAAAATACAAAACAATTCAGAGATACAAAGACGTTCTGGCTGCAACAGACGGCAGAATCGTTCCTGAATGGCTGTCCGCTAACCACGATGCACTGAGCGGTACAGTTGTGGCGAAGCCCACAAGAGTACAGATTGATGTTCCTGTAGAAGAAACACTGATTGTCGAACTGTACTCCAAATAATCATCGATTGTGTAGAGAAGTCAAAGGTAACGCCGTGGGGCTATATGCCCTGCGGCACTCTATCATAAAAAAGGGAGGTTTGAACGAGTGTTTGAATTTGAAAAACCTCGCATTGAAATTGCTGAAATGGCACCCGATGGCACATACGGTAAGTTTGTTGTAGAACCCCTGGAAAGAGGCTATGGTACAACTCTGGGCAACTCCCTGAGAAGAATCCTGCTGTCCTCTCTGCCCGGTGCTGCAGTAAGCAATGTGAAAATTGATGGTGTACTTCATGAATTTAGCGTGATTCCCGGCGTAAAAGAAGACGTTACAGAAATCATTCTGAATTTGAAAGGTCTTGCGATCAAAAATACAAGCGAAGGCAATGAGCCTAAGATTGCTTACATTGACGTGGAAGGCGAAGGCGAAGTAAAGGGTTCCGATATCAAATGTGACAGTGATATTGAGATTCTGAATCCCGAACATCATATCGCAACACTTTCCGGTGGCGCAGGCAGTAAGCTGTATATGGAGATCACAATCAACAAGGGCCGCGGCTATGTTGGTGCAGACAAAAACAAAAAAGACGATCAGCCAATCGGTATGCTTCCGGTAGACAGTATTTTCACACCTGTTACAAGAGTAAACTTTTTGGTGGAGAATACGCGTGTCGGTCAGATTACTGACTACGATAAGCTGTCTCTGGAGGTTTGGACAAACGGAACAATCGCACCCGATGACGCTGTAAGTTTCGGCGCGAAGATCCTGAATGAACACCTGAACCTGTTCATCGACCTGTCTGATAATGCGAAAGATACTTCTATCATGGTAGAAAAAGAAGAAGGCAAGAAGGAAAAAGTTCTGGAAATGAGCATTGAAGAACTGGATCTGTCTGTGCGCTCTTATAACTGCCTGAAACGTGCCGGCATCAATACGGTTGAAGATCTGGCAAATAAGACAGAGGACGAGATGATGAAGGTTAGAAACCTTGGACGCAAGTCTTTGGAAGAAGTATTGAACAAAATGGCGGAACTGGGTCTTTCCCTGAAGCCTAGTGACGAATAATTTCGTCATAGAGTAACCTATTATTTACCGTTTGATTACGGCTCCACATAAGACCGAAGAGTGGTGGAGACGGGCTCAGTCAGACGGGTATCCATGAGGAGGATTTAACCATGCACGCATCCGGTTATAGAAAACTTGGTAAAACAACACCCCAGAGAAAAGCTCTGCTGAGAAACCAGGTAACAAATCTGCTGTATCACGGCAAAATCAAAACAACAGAAACAAGAGCAAAAGAAGTAAAGAGAATCGCTGAAAAGCTGATCACACTGGCTATCAAAGAAAAAGATAACTTTGAAGAAGTTACAGTAGCAGCTAAGGTTGCAAAGAAAGATGCAAACGGCAAACGTGTGAAAGAAGTTGTAAACGGCAAGAAAGTAACTGTTTATGACGAAGTGCAGAAAACAATCAAAAAGGATAAGGCTTCCAGACTGGTTGCAAGAAGAGCAATTCTGGCTTACCTGTACCCCGTTACAGAAGTTCCTGCTGACGGCAAGGCAGTAAGAAAGAACACAAAGAAGGTTGACATGGCAGCTAAAATGTTCGACGAAATCGCTCCCAAATATGCCGGCAGAAACGGCGGTTACACAAGAATTGTGAAACTGGGCGCAAGAAAAGGCGACGGCGCTATGGAAGTTATTCTGGAACTGGTTTAATTTGATTCCGAATAGAAAATCAGAGACTTGCAAATAAGCGAGTCTCTTTTTTTATACTCGAAAAATGTAAGGGTACAATTTGGGAGAATCAGAGAGAATTACTGGGATTCTATTGACTTTTTAGCGAAAACTCCGTATCATATTGATAGCTGTGAGCATTTGCGCAATAGACTATACGAGGCGAAGAAACGCCGGAGAAACAGGTGAAATTATGAAAATGGTGAAGGCTGAAGGTCTGACCTACGAATATACAAAAATTATGGAAACAGACCACGGCACGGAGGAGCATCGGGTGGTTGCGTTGAAAAACGTGAACATCGAAATTGAAAAGGGTGAATTTGTTGTAGTTCTGGGGCATAACGGCTCCGGAAAGTCTACATTTGCGAAGCATATTAACGCATTACTACAGCCCACAGGCGGTACATTGTGGGTAAAAGGAATGAACACGCAGGAGGAAGGCTTGATTTGGGAGATTCGCCAGACGGCAGGGATGGTATTCCAGAACCCCGATAACCAGCTGGTTGCAACGGTGGTTGAGGAGGATATTGCATTTGGCCCCGAAAATATGGGCGTACCCCCGAAGGAAATTCGGATGCGCGTGGATGAAGCACTGGATGCAGTGCGAATGAAGGAATTTGCGGCTTATACGCCTTCCAAGCTTTCCGGTGGGCAGAAACAGAGAATTGCCATTGCAGGCGTGTTGGCGATGAAGCCGGACTGTATTGTTCTGGATGAGCCTACGGCAATGCTTGATCCTGTCGGCCGGCGAGATGTTATGGAGACGATTGAGCGTTTGAATAAAGAAGAAGGCATTACGGTGATTCTCATTACGCATTATATGGATGAGGCTGTGCGTGGAGATAAGGTATATGTGATTGATGACGGTGACCTTGTGATGAAGGGTACACCGAGAGAAATTTTTGTACAGGTGGAGAAGCTGAAGGAATATGGACTGGATGTGCCGCAGGTGACAGAGGTGACATACCTGCTGAGGGAAGAGGGTATTGATTTGCCCGCGGATATTCTGACGGTCGAAGAAATGGTAGGTGCATTATGTCAATTCAATTAAATCATTTGACACACGTTTACAACGAAGGCACCACCTTTGAAAAAGTGGCATTGAACGATGTGACACTGGAGATTCAGACGGGCGAATTTATCGGCTTAATCGGGCATACCGGCTCAGGAAAATCCACGCTGATTCAGCATCTGAACGGCATTATTTCTCCTTCTTCGGGTGAAATTCTGCTGGACGGCGAAAATATCCATAAGGATAAGGCAAAGCTGAAGGAGGTGCGCAGACGGATTGGTCTGGCGTTCCAGTATCCTGAATATCAGCTGTTTGAAATGACAGTATATAAGGATGTTGCATTCGGCCCGACGAATCTGGGGCTGTCTGCGGAGCAGATTCATGAAAATGTGGTTGCGGCATTAAATATTGTAGGAATTGACGAGACGTTTTACGAAAAATCTCCGTTTGAGCTTTCCGGCGGGCAGAAGCGCCGTGTGGCAATCGCAGGCGTGCTGGCAATGAATCCGGAGGTGCTGATTCTGGATGAGCCTACCGCGGGGCTTGACCCCAAGGGCAGAGATGAAATTCTGGCGGCAATCCACAAGCTGCATGAGGAAAGAGGAATTACGGTTATTCTGGTGAGTCACAGTATGGAAGATGTGGCAAGACTGGTAGACCGTATTATCGTGATGCACAAGGGCAAGGTTGCTATGACAGGTACGCCCAGAGAGATTTTTTCTCATCCCATGGAGCTGGAGCAGATGGGACTGGCGGCACCGCAGGTTAGCTATGTTTTTGCAAAGCTGAAGGAAAAAGGCTATGATGTGCCGACGGATATTTATACGGTTGAGGAAGCAAGGGATGCCTTGTTAAAATTGGTAAAGCAGGTGAAAGCATGATTAGAGATATTACAATCGGTCAGTATTATCCTGCGGAATCTGCCATTCATAAGATGGACGCAAGGCTGAAGCTGATGATTACCTTTGTTTTTATTGTAACTTTGTTTTTGGTGAATACCTTTGTGGGGTATGTGTTTGTTATTGCCTGCATGGGGCTGACAATTCGGGCATCGAAGGTGCCGTTTAAATTTATGACACGCGGTTTGAAGAGTATTATCGTTATTATTCTTTTTACGGTGGTCATCAATCTGTTCATGACGCAGGGGGAGCATGTTCTGCTGCGCGTGGGCTTTTTGCGGGTGACAATGGAGGGGGTACTTCTGGCGGCGAAAATGTGCGTCCGTCTGGTGCTTCTGATTATCGGTTCCTCTGTGCTGACATTGACGACAACGCCCATTCAGCTGACAGATGCCATCGAATATATTTTGAAGCCCTTCAAAAGAATCGGTGTGCCTGCGCATGAAATCGCAATGATGATGACGATTGCGCTACGCTTTATCCCGACACTGCTGGATGAAACGGATAAGATTATGAAGGCACAGCAGGCGAGAGGTGCCGATTTTGATACGGGCAATCTGATTCAGAAGGCGAAATCCTTGATTCCCATTCTGGTGCCTTTGTTTATTTCTGCATTCCGCAGAGCGGAGGAGCTGGCAATGGCGATGGAAGCAAGATGCTACCATGGGGATGAACACCGCACGAGAATGAATGTGATGACAATGAAAAGCAGCGATTACCGCGCGGCAGTGATGGCTGCGGTCTATACAGTTGTGATTATCGGGCTGCGGTTTGTGGCAAAGGCAGTGCCGTTTATTATTTAAGGAAGAAACACTCTTTGAGAAATGTTCTCGAAGAGTGTTTTTTCAAAAAATACAAAAGAGAAGGGTGAAAGCATGATTGGTTTGGGAACACTTATCAATGTTGGCGCGATTATCATTGGAGGCCTGCTGGGGCTGTTTCTGGGACGAAACGTGAAGGTGCGCTATCAGGATATCCTTATGATTGCTGTTGGGATTTGTGTGCTGATGCTTGGCATTGGCGGCACAATGGAGCAGATGCTTTCGATTACGGATGGAGGGCTTGCCAGCGGCGGTTCTATGATGCTGATTATTACCATGGCTGTTGGCGCTTTGGCAGGCGAATGGATGAATATTGAGAAAAAGATGGAGCAGTTCGGTGTCTGGCTGAAAAAGAAAACCGGCAGCAACGGGGATAATGCCTTTGTGGATGCCTTTGTAACGACATCGTTGACGGTCTGCATCGGCGCAATGGCAGTGGTCGGGGCGATTCAGGACGGGATTTACGGCGATTACAGTATTCTGGCGGCAAAGGCAATCCTGGATTTGATTATTGTATTTATCATGACGGCTTCGATGGGAAAGGGGTGCATCCTTTCTGCGATTCCTGTTGGAATTTTTCAGGGACTGGTAACGCTTCTGGCAAGGCTGATTGAGCCCTTTATGACAGAGGCGGCATTGTCAAATCTTTCTTTTGTCGGCTCAGTGCTGCTGTTCTGTGTCGGAGTAAATCTGGTCTGGGGCAAAAAGGTGAAGGTAGCGAATCTGCTGCCGGCGATTCTGCTTGCGGTGCTGTGGAGCTTTGCGCCTTGGGCATAAAAAGGAGAATAGGATTGATGAAACGGATTTTACTGACAATCGCATACGATGGAACGAATTATTCCGGCTGGCAGAAGCAGAAGGATGAAGCGGTGATCACTGTGGAAGGCGAACTGACGAAGGCTTTGCGGCTGCTGTTCCGCAATCCTGCGTTGGAGTGCGTCGGCGCAAGCAGAACGGACGCAGGCGTGCATGCCTTGGGGCAGCGTGCGGTGATTGACGTGGAAACAAGTATCCCGGCGGAGAAAATCCCTCTGGCGATTCGCTCCTTTTTGCCTGCGGATATTGTGGTGACAAAGGCGGAGGAAGTTGCAGAGACATTTCACCCACGGTTTGACTGTGTGAAAAAAACGTACGAATATCGTTTCTGGAATGCGCCTGCGAAGAATCCGAAGGAACGGCTCTATTCCGCCTATGTGCAGAAGCCGTTGGATGTGGAACGGATGAACGAGGGGGCAAAGGCATTTCTCGGAACGCATGATTTTGCGGCATTCTGTGCGGCAGGCGCGCAGGTTTCGACCACAGTGCGGACGATTTTTGACTGTCATGTGGAAAAGCAGGGAGAGAGTGTGCGGATTCTGGTGACGGGGGACGGCTTCCTTTACAATATGGTGCGGATTCTGGCAGGGACGCTGCTTGCGGTCGGCATGGGAAGGCTGGAGCCAAAGGCGGTTGCCGCAATCATCGCAGGGAAGGACCGCCGCGCCGCAGGGCAGACCGCGGAGCCGCAGGGCTTAACCCTTCTGGAGATTTTCTATGACGAAAAAGACCTGTACGAAGCAGCGAAAAATTGATAATTTAACAAAAATATCTTGACACGGTCTGTATACAAGATTATAATATAAGGGCTGTTAATATGATTTTAAGGCTGAAATCAGCTTTAAATATATGTTTCTCAAGGTGGGACCCAATAAGTTATGTGTTTTGCGCATAATGGAGATCGACCGTATTCGTTCCTGCGTTGCGGCGAAGTCAACGGGTCAAACAAAATAATATGACAGGAGGTAAAAACCATGAGAACTACTTACATCGCTAAAGAAGCGGACATCGTAAAAAAGTGGTACGTGATTGACGCTGAAGGCGTAACACTGGGCCGTCTGGCTTCCGAAGTTGCATCTATTCTGAGAGGGAAAAACAAACCTCAGTATGCACCCAATGCTGACATGGGCGACTATGTTATTATTGTGAATGCAGAAAAAGTTGCTGTTACAGGCAAAAAGCTGGAACAGAAAATGTATCGTCACCACTCCGGTTGGACAGGCGGTCTGAAAGAAACAAGACTGGACAAAATGCTGGAAACACACCCCGAAAGAGTTATCGAGCACGCTGTAAAAGGTATGCTTCCTAAGAATGCTCTGGGCAGAAAGATGTTCGGCAAGCTGCATGTTTACGCAGGCGCAGAACACCCTCACGCAGCACAGAAACCCGAAACACTGGAATTCAAATTCTAATCGAAGGAGGAAAGCATAATGGCAGCAGCTAGATATTACGGCACAGGCAGAAGAAAATCTTCCGTAGCTAGAGTATACCTGGTACCCGGCAACGGTAAAATTACAATCAATAAAAGAGACATCGACGAATATTTCGGTCTGGAAACACTGAAACTGATCGTTCGTCAGCCTCTGGAACTGACAGAAACAGCAGCAAAATTTGACGTTATCGTTAACGTTTGCGGCGGTGGCTTTACAGGTCAGGCAGGCGCAATCAGACACGGTATCTCCAGAGCACTGCTTCAGGCAGATGGTGACTACAGACCTTCTCTGAAAAAAGCAGGCTTCCTGACAAGAGACCCTCGTATGAAAGAAAGAAAGAAACCGGGTCTGAAAGCAGCAAGACGCGCACCTCAGTTCTCCAAGAGATAATTACGCGTTTCAAAAAGCATTTACAGAAATCCTCAAAACCTTGTGTTTTGGGGATTTTTTACTTGGCATTTTTTCCGAAAGGGATTAAAATTCTGTTATAAAAGCGTTCAAAGCCGACAAATCCTATCAAAAATATTGACGGGAAAACAAAAATAAGTTAAATTACTTATGTAAAGTATACAGGTGCAGAGACACTTTCTCAAAGATTTCAATGACTTCGGAGGGATATATGTGACGAAAGAGCATGGAAAGAAGAAAAACAGACTGGAAGGTATCGCCCGTTTTATTGTAGAAAAACGCAAGGCGATTTATTTGATTTATATTTTACTGGCGATTTTTTGTTGCTTCTCCGCAGGATGGGTTTCGGTAGACAACACGCTGACGGACTATCTGGCGGATGATACGGAAACGAGCCGCGGCCTCAAGCGGATGGATGAGGAATTTATTACCTATGCAACGGCGGAGGTTATGGTGGATAACATTTCGTATGCCGATGCGGAGGTGCTTTGTGATACTCTGGAGGATATCGAAGGGGTGAAATCCATCACCTTTGATGATACAACCAAGCATTATGTGGATGGGGCGGCGCTCTTTTCCGTTACCTTTGACGGAGAGAACGACGATCCGCTTTGTGAGGAGTCCTTACATAAAATCGAAACGGAAATGCAGGACTATGATGCGTATATTTCTGCGGAGCTGGGCAACACCAAGGCGGAAACCATCGCGAAGGAAATCAATGTTGTTATGGTGCTGACCTGCGGCATTATTCTGGCGGTACTGCTGTTTACCTCCCGTACCTATATGGAAGTACCCGTTATGATTATGACCTTTGGCGCAGCGGCGATTCTGAATAAGGGGAGCAACTTTATGTTCGGGGAAATCTCCTTCGTTTCGGACTCCATTGCGATTGTATTGCAGCTTGCGCTGGCGATAGACTATGCGATTATCCTATGCCACAGATATATGGAAGAAAGAGAGAGTAGCGAGCCGATGGATGCCGTTGTTGCGGCGCTTTGCAAGGCAATTCCCGAAATTTCCGGCAGCTGCTTGACAACGCTTTCCGGCTTGGCTGCGATGGCATTTATGCACTTCCAGATTGGTCTGGATATGAGTATGGTGCTGATTAAGGCGATTATTCTGAGTATTCTGTCTGTATTCACGCTGATGCCGGGTCTTTTGTATTCCTTCAGCAGCAAAATCGACAGCACACATCACAGAAATTTTGTGCCGAATATTACAGGCTTTACGAATGTTGTCATTCGCCTGCGCCATGTAACACCGATTATTTTTGTAGTTTGCCTGATTGCGTCCTTTCTGATTTCGCAGAACTGCCCTTATGTATACAGCTATGAGCATCTGACGACCTATACGAAGAATGATTCGCAGATTGCGGAGGAAAAAATCAAGGATACTTTTACGGCATCGAATATCCTTGCACTGCTGATTCCCAGTGGGGATTATGAGAAGGAGCAGCAGCTGGCGGAGGAACTGGAGGCAATGCCGGAGGTGGATACGGTTACGAGCCTGGCGACCACAGAGGCGGAGGAAAAGGACGGCGAAACCCTGCGTCTGGGGGATAAGATGACACCCAGAGAGCTGGCGGAATTTGCCGATATTGATATTGAGCTGGTGGATTTGCTGTATACGGCGTATGCGGTGGATCAGGAGGAATACGGGCATATCGTGGGTGGTATCGACCATTACGGGGTACCTCTGATTGATATGTTTGAATTTATTTATGATGAGATACAGGACGGCGCAGTTTCTCTGGATGCGGAGCAGCAGAAGGATTTAGATGACCTGTATGATGAGCTGACAGACGGGAAGGATCAGCTGAACAGCGGAAAATACAGCCGTCTGGTTATGGATCTGAATGTATCGCAGGAGAGCGAGGAAACCTTTGCTTTTCTGGACAAGGCAAGACAAACGGCGCAGAATTATTATGGGGATGATGTGCTTCTGGTCGGCAATGCGACAAGCAACTTTGATCTTTCCGCAACCTTTGGGGAGGATAATACCCTAATCAGCATCCTTTCTATTGTGTTTGTTATGATTGTTCTGCTCCTGACGTTCCAGTCGGCGGGGGTTCCGTTTATTCTGATTCTGGTTATCCAGGGCAGTGTATGGATGAACTTTACCTACCCGACTCTGCGCGGCACGCCTATTTTCTTCATGAGCTATCTGGTTGTTAGCTCAATTCAGATGGGTGCGAATATTGACTATGCGATTGTTATCACAAACCGTTATATGGAGCTGCGTCAGAAGATGCCGAAGATTGAAGCAATGAAGCAGTCGCTGAATCTGGCGTTCCCGACGATTTTCACCTCAGGGAGTATCCTTGCGGCGGCAGGCACGGCAATCGGGTTCCTTTCTTCGGATGGTGCGATTTCCGGTATCGGTATCTGCTTAGGCAGAGGGACACTGCTTTCTATTCTGCTGGTTATGGGAATTTTGCCGCAGCTTTTGCTGTTGGGTGATTTCATCATTGATAAGACCTCCTTCAAGAAGCCGGAGAGGAAGGAAAAGAAGGCGAATGAGGAGGAAAATGAGGAGAAGAAAGAAAACGTGCCAATCGGAAAGGAGGCGGTGGAAGGTGCATAAGGGACTGAAAAAAGGAATTGCCGTTCTGGCGGCTGCGGTGCTCTTTTGCGGCAGCGCTCCCGTGGATATCTATGCGGCGAATACGGTGACGATTTCTACGAGAAAGGACTTTCTCCGCTTTGCGAAAAATTGTACCTTGGACAGCTGGTCGGCAGGGAAAACCGTTGTGCTGACGGCGGATATTGATTTGGGACGCGTGAATTTTTCACCCATCCCGATTTTCGGGGGCACCTTTGAAGGCAACGGGCATACGATTTCGGGGCTGAATCTGGAGCAGGATGGCTCTCAGCTTGGCTTATTCCGCTATGTTGCGGAGGGTGGCGTTGTGAAAAACCTAAAGGTCGAGGGGAACGTAACCCCCGGCGGCAGCAGAAGCAGCATCGGCGGTATTGTCGGTGAAAACAACGGCACGATTACGGGATGCAGCTTTGACGGTACAGTGGAAGGCAAGGATACGGTCGGCGGTGTTGTCGGCAAAAATAAAGGCGAGGTGCGCGAATGCAGTGCATCGGGCGAAATTCACGGTGAGCTGTCTGTCGGCGGCATTGCAGGCGAAAACAACGGTTTTCTGGCGGAATGCAGAAATGAGGCGGATGTCAATACCGAATACGAGGAAAAAAAGCAGGAGCTTTCCGACATTGATACAGATGCGGCGGCAATTCTGGAAAAATACAGAATTTCAAAGGAGAACACCGAGCGCAGCAATCTGACCTATACGGATATTGGCGGCGTGGTCGGTTTCAGCGATGGCGTGGTGCAGGGCTGCGACAACTATGGCGAGGTTGGCTATCCGCATGTCGGTTATAATATCGGCGGTGTGGCAGGCAGACAGTCCGGCTATCTTCTGGGCTGCGACAACAACGCAGCGGTACACGGAAGAAAGGATATCGGCGGGATTGTCGGGCAGGCAGAGCCGTATCTCTGGCTGAATACCTCGGCGGACAGATTGGACGAGGTACGCGATAATCTGGATATTCTGCATGATATGGCAAATCAGCTTCTGGATGATACCAATGGTCTGGGGGACGATGTTGAGGTTTACCTGAACGGGATGTCCGACCATTCCGAAACGGCGAGCGACCGCGCAAGAGAGGTCAAGAATCAGCTGCAGGATTTTGCGGATGATAATATTGACGAAATCAATACATGGACGGCACTGCTTTCCGATACCATGCGAAAGCTGGAGGACCCGATGAATGGTCTGTCGGATGGAATCGAGGACTTAGGCAAGAATATGCAGGATTTAGGCGATGCTTTTTCTCCGCTGAAAAAGGATTTGCCTGAGATTGACGGTCTGGAGGATGTGGAAGCGCAGGTAGAGAAGATGCAGCGGACACAACGGCAGCTTGCGCAGGCGGTACAGACGCTTTTGCAGGAGCAGAAGGCGCTCAGGGATGCCATTGCCGCAGGCGATCAGGAAAAGGTACGGGAAATCATGCAGCAGATTACGGCAACCCTGCAGCAGATGATGGGATTGCAGCAGCAGCTTCTGGAGGAGCAGAAGAAGCTTGCAGGGCTTCTGGCGGATTTGCCGGATGATGTGAAGGATGCGGCGGATATTGTGCAGAGAAGACTGAAAAGAACCATTACCAACGCGCAGGATGCCTTGGATGATATTGCTGATACAACGGAAAACATTGCGGATTCCATGCGTGATATGAGTGATATTATTTCGGATCTGGCGAATGAAGATCCGGCAACCTTTGTGAAGCTGGGGGATGATTTTCAGGAATCGAGCGATGCGCTGTTTGATTCCATGGGAGATATCTCGGATGATTTGAAGGGGCTGCGTGAGTCTCTGAAAAGCGGCAGACAGACCCTGACGGCGGATATCCGCAGCATAAGCGATCAGTTCCAGAAGATTATGAATCTGCTGTTTGACGAAATAGATGATTTGCGGGATGGCGCGGATAAGGATTTGGATGATATCTTTATTGATGTTTCCGATGAGGAAATCAACCGCACGAAGCAGGGAAAGATTGCGAGCAGCCATAACTACGGCGAGGTTGAGGGCGACCGCAACGCAGGTGGTATTGCGGGTGCGATGTCGATTGACCTTGCGATTGACCCGGAGGATGATATTGCACATCCAAAAACATTGAGCTTTACCTATCGCATGAAGGTGATTTTGCAGGACTGCATCAATGACGGCAAGATTACAGGTAAGAAGGACTGCGTCGGCGGCGTGGTCGGCTATGCGGAAAGCGGTACGGTATATCGTTGTGAAAACTACGCAGAGGCGGAAAGCACAACAGGCAATTATGTCGGCGGCATTGCAGGCTTCAGCGAGGGCACGATTCGCAGCAGCTATGCCAAGGGCAGCATGAGCGGCGGACAATATGTCGGTGGTATTGCCGGCAAGGGCGAAAATGTATATGATTCCTGTGTCATTGCGACTGTAGACGGGGACGAAAAGCTAGGCGTTGTGCTGGGCGGTGCGGAGGATACCGACAGCCTGCGCGGTAATTATTACGCAGAGCAGGATTTAGGTGCAGTGGACGGCATCAGCTATGCAGGAAAGGCGGAGCCGATTTCCTATGAGGCTATGAAGGAAATCAGCGGAATTCCCAAGCGCTTTATCAGCTTTACCGTAAGCTTTATTGCGGACGGCAAAACAGTGGAAACCGAGGAGGTGCCTTACGGCATGGAAACGAGCCGCATCAAGCTGCCGGATATTCCCGAAAAGAAGGGGAGCTTCGGCACATGGGCGGCGTTTGAAACCGATACCGTACAGGGCGATATCAAAATCGAATGTGCATATACGCCTTATGTTACGGTTGTTTCCAGCATGGAAAAGAACGAAAGCGGTAAGATGTCCCTTGCGCTGGCGGATGGTGACTATACCGATGAGGCAGAGCTGCATATCTTTGCAAATGCGGAGGAAGCGGCACCTGCGCAGGCAAAGGGCAAGACGGTTGTGTATGATGTGATTCTGGAGGACAGAGACCTTTCCGATACGGAAAAAACCACCTTGCGTCTTTTGAATGAGAATAAGGAGAAGGTTTCCGTTTGGCAGAAGAACGGCGAAGACTGGAAGGAATTAGATACGAAGAATCGTGGGAAATATGTGGTCTGCAAGATTGACGGTACGGAAGGTACGCTTTGCATCAGCTACGAGGGTGCAGCGAAAAAGACGCTGCTGTTTGTCTGCATGGCAGGCATTGCGGCGGTTGCTGTGATTTTCGGTGCTGTGAAGCTGAAAAAGGGCAGAAAGCAGAAAAAGCAGACAGAAACAGAAGAATAAAAATATTTTGAGGACGGCGGCTTTTCCTTTTAGGCTTGCCGTCCTTATGCTATACTGGAGAAAAAGAGGTGAGCGCATGAAGAACGGGAAATATTGTATTTTGATTGCAGATGATGAAAAGGAAATTCGGGATATTTTGCGGCTGCTGCTGGAGGGCGAGGGCTATGCGGTGCTGACTGCGGAAGATGGCAGAGAAGCGATCGCAGAAGCGGCGGCGGAGGTTGATTTATATATTCTGGATGTGAATATGCCAGAGGTATCTGGATTCCCTGCGGCGGCGGAAATTCGCAAGCACTTTGATGCGCCGATTGTTTTTCTGACGGCGTATTCTACAGAATCGGATAAGGTGATGGGCTTTTCTGTCGGGGCAGATGATTATATCGTAAAGCCGTTTTCCAATATGGAGCTGCTGATGCGCGTGAAGGCGATTCTGCGGCGAAGCAGCGGTGCAAAAGTACCTGTGGTGACAGAGGAAATTCCCTTTGCGGATTTGATTCTGGATACGGAGAGCCGCTCTGTTTCCAGACAGGGGGAAATGATTCCGCTGACCTATACGGAGTTTCAGATTCTGGAGCTTCTTGTGACGCATAAAAAGAAGATTTATTCCCTGGAAAATATCTATCAAAGCATCTGGGGAGAGGATGCCGTTGGCGACAGTGCGATTATGGTGCATATCAAAAATATCCGCAAGAAGCTGGGGGATGATTCCAGAAACCCGAAATATATCAAGACGGCGTGGGGACGGGGGTATTATGTTGACCAATGAGAATGGAAGGAAAACAAAGCGGCTTTCGCGCGAGATTCTGGGACTGCTGCTGATTACGGCAGTGATTGCGCTGTTTTTCTGGGGCTTTTTATATCTGACGGCAAATTCCATTTCCGAAACCTATTTCACAGAGCGCAACCTGCAGCCCTCAGAGGGACAATGGCTGACATTGCGAGCATGGATTCGCAGTGTGAGCCTGCTTTCGACGGTGATTCTGTTTCTGGTGCTGTTTCTGTTCCTGCTGGGGCAAAAGCTGGCGTATCTGAGGGAAATTATACAAGGGGTGGATGCCCTGCGCACACACCGCTTGGAGGATACCATTCCGCTGCGAGAGGCGAATGAGCTGACGGAGCTGGCGGAGCATATCAATTTTCTTTCGGAAACGGAGCGGCGGCTCAGACAGCAGGAAATGGCACTGCAGGCAGAGCGGGAGCGCATGATTCGCGACCTTTCGCATGATATCCGCACGCCGCTGACGGCAATTTTATCCTATTCGGATTATATGAGCCGAAAGGATGGGTATACAGATGCGGAATTACGGGAATATTTTTCGCTGGTGCGGAAGAAGGCAGCGCAGATGAAGGACATGACAGACCGCCTGCTGGAGGGCAGTAAGCGCAATGTGGAGCCGGTGGAAAACGGCAGGCTGCTGATGGAGCAGCTTGCAGGAGAATGGGAGGAAATTCTGGAGGACAGCTTTTCCTGCGAGATTTCTATGGAGAATTGCACCGATTTTCGGGCAGAATGGGATATGCAGGAGATCCTGCGGATTTTCGATAATCTGTCCTCTAATGTGGAAAAATATGCGGACAGTGGACACCCTGTTTTGCTGCAAATGGACAGGGGAGTGGACACCTTACGGATTTTACAGAAAAACGCAGTGCGGCAGACGGCGCAGAAGATAGAAAGCAACCAAATCGGACTGGAGAGCATCCGCAGAATTACCGCCGGCTATGGCGGAGCGGTGACGGTTTCCTTGGACGAAAAGCAATTTCAGATTGAGATTACCCTGCCAGTTGCGAAAAAGTGCCAAGGTTAGCCGAATAGCGGAAGGGTTCGGGAAACGAAGCGTCTTCCCGAATGGAATCCGCAGAGGGGGCTTTGCTCACTCGAGGAAAACAGCATGTTTCGAGACTTTAGCCGATGGAACATGTCTGTTTATTCTTCTGTTTTAACAAGTCGAAATCCTGATTTCGACTTAAGGTGCGCCGGCACCGCCTTTAGAATTCTTTAGAATTTCCTGCACGATTTCTTTAGAATCCTATGCTATGATGAATTCATCAAAGAAAATAAGGCAACAAGAAAGTGAGGAATGGCTTATGGCATTAGGATTATTATTGATTTTATTTATGGTAATGAGCATCATCAGCGTAGTTGGGCTGCTGCTCCTGTTTCTTTTAAAGGGAGAAAGGGCGCAGAAGATTGTGTTTTACTTTATGGCACTTCTGGGGATGTTTATCGCATGGATGACAGCGACAGGATATGCCACCAATCAGATTAAGGAGCAGATGATTTCGTGGGGCTTCGGTGCATTGGCGGTTGTGGCGGTTCTGGTGCGGCTTTGCGGCAAGAGCAAAAATGCAGCATTGGCGGCAAAGCTGCTGGCGGCGGCATCTGTGGTACTCGGTATGGTGGCATTATTTATCGGCTAAAAAGATTAAAATTTCATTAGAAAAAGAAAGGCGCAGGAGGCTTCCTGTGCTTTTCTTTTGTGGGAAAATTTGTCAGGTGCTATCGGTTGAAATATTTTTGTGGATGAAATATAATAGGATAAACTGTAAAATCTGCGTAAAATCCGCAGGAAACAGTGCTGTGTTTTTCGGATGCGGACGAGTGTATTTTTGTTAAAACAATGTCACACATTAGACAAGCCGAAAAGACACTTTCTATAGAAAGTGCATTTAATTATTCTGATTTGAATGGAGTTCTTTTATTCAAATTGAATAGAGGATTTCATACAGTATCTTGACACTTTGGCACATTTGAGTATATACTAAACTCAGATATGTACAGAAAAAGAATGTTACATAAAGGGTGTAAAAAAACAGCACCGGAGAATGGCCTTTGGAAGTGGGTCGGAACGGAAGAACAAATGAAACAGTAAGCAGACGTTTGGGTCTGTGATTACGGAAGGGAGGAACCTATGGGGGATGACATCAAACTTCGGGTTTCAAAAATCGAAAAATCTTTTCCGGGTGTAAAGGCTTTGGATAAAATCGACTTTACAGTCAGAAAAGGGACTGTACATGCGCTGTGCGGTGAAAACGGCGCGGGCAAGTCTACATTGATGAAGATTATCAACGGGATTTATAAGCCGGATGCCGGCGAAATTTTTGTGGATGAGAAATCGGTGAAAATCAAAGATCCCATTATGGCAAGATCTCTCGGAATTGCCATGATTGCGCAGGAGCTGAACTATGTTCCCGAAATGTCCGTAGAGGAAAATATTTTTCTGGGACGCTTGCCTGTGGATGGGATGGGCAGAGTAAAATGGCGCGAGGTGCGCGAAAAAACCGAAAGGCTGCTGAAGGAGGAGCATTTGCCCTATAAGGCAACGGATAAGCTGAAAACGCTGACTACCTCCGATATTCAGATGCTGGAAATCCTGAAGGCAATCTCCAACGATGCGTCTATCGTTGTTATGGACGAGCCTACGTCCTCCATTACGCAGAAGGAGGTTGAGCTGCTGTTTAAGAAGATTGCACTTCTGAAGGCAAAGGGCTGTGCGATTGTTTATATCTCTCATAAGATGGATGAGGTATTCCGCATTGCGGATGATATTACGGTATTCCGTGACGGTACGGTTGTAAAGAGTATGCGTGCGGAGGATACAAACATTGACGAGGTTATCGCGCTGATGGTAGGCCGTCGTATGGAAAACGTATATCCCAAGGAGAATATTGAGATTGGGGAGCCTTTGCTTGAGGTAAAAGACCTCAAGAGCGGTCAGCTGTTTGAGGATGTAACCTTCCATGTAGGCAAGGGCGAAATCGTTGGCTTTGCAGGGCTGGTCGGCGCAGGGCGTACGGAAGTGATGCGCTGTCTGTTTGGGCTTGACCCCATTGACGGCGGTACGGTAAAGGTACACGGCAAGGAAATCAAAATCAAACGGGTAGCCGATGCAACAAAGGCAGGCATGGTCATGCTTTCGGAGGATCGCCGCCGTTACGGCATTATCCCCATGAGAAGTGTGCGCGAAAATGCGAGCCTTGCAGCCTTGGAAAAATTCTTCTATGGCGGGCATGCCCATAGAAAAGAAGAAGAAGCGATGGTTGCAAAATATTTTGATAAAATGAGCGTAAAAACACCGACACAGGAAACACCGATTCAGTCTCTTTCCGGCGGGAACCAGCAGAAGGTGCTGCTGGCAAAATGGATGATGCGTGACCCTGAGGTGCTGATTCTGGACGAGCCCACAAGAGGGATTGACGTTGGCGCGAAATTTGAAATTTATAAACTGATGACAGAAGTGGCACAGGCGGGTAAAGCAGTTGTAATGGTTTCCTCTGAGCTGCCCGAATTGATTGGTATGTGTGACAGAATTTATGTGATGAACCAGGGCCATATTGCAGGCGAGCTGAAGCGGGAGGAATTCTCTCAGGAGGCTATCATGGTTTATGCGACAGGGACACATAGCATTATTCAGGAATAAATAAAGGAGGAGATCAAAAGTGAAAAATAATAAATCAAAAGAGTTAATGCAGAAATTTTCTATTTTCTTTGTTCTGCTGGTATTGATTATCGTATCTTCTGTGATGAACCCCAATTTCTTGAGCCACAGAAATATTACCAATATTGCAGTGCAGCTGGCGGTAGCGACCATTCTGGCGTATGGTGAAATGGTACTGATTGTATCCGGTCTGCTGGACTTGTCCTCGGGTGCGGTGCTTGCACTGTCGGGTGTGCTTTCCGTCAGTGCGTATAAGGCGACCGGCTCTATGGCAGTGGCGTTTGCCGTTTCCATCGGTGTTGCGGTTATCTTCAACATGATTAACGCATTGTTTGTTGCAAACTTCGCATTGCCTGCGTTCATCGTAACACTGGCAACCCAGATGGCGGCGAGAGGTCTGGCACTGCTGTATACCTCCGGGCAGAATATTTTGCAGATTGGGAAATACGCTGTAGTCGGGCAGGGGAAAATCGGTCCTGTTCCCATTCCCGTTATCTTTACTGTTTTGGCGACGATTATTATTTCGTATATTATGAACCAGACACGATTGGGACGTTCCTTCTATGCCATCGGCGGCAATGAGGAGGCCTCTATCGCATCCGGTATCAATGTTGTAAAATCCAAATACATGGCATTCCTGATTAACGGTGTTCTGGTCGGGATTGCCGGCGTGCTGTTCATGGCGCGTGTAAACGCAGGTCTGCCGAATGGTGCGGTAGGCTACGAAATGGAAGGTCTGACGGCTGCCATTGTCGGCGGTACAAGCTTCTCCGGCGGTGTTGGTACAACCTCCGGCTCCTTAATCGGTTCCTTCATCATCGGCTGCCTGAACAACATCATGAACCTGCAGGGCGTAGACTCTTACATTCAGCAGGTAGTAAAGGGTATCATCATCGTGGCAGCTGTTCTGTATGATATCAACTTCAAGAATAAAAAATCGCCCAAGGTTATCCTGCAGAAGAAGGACGAAAAGAAGGAGCCTGCGGCAAAGGCATAACCCAATGATATGGCTTTCATTTGATCAATCAAATGTAAATAAAGCAAAAATGTTCTCAAAAAGGTAATTTCAAAAAGAAAGGGAGAGAGTAAAATGAAAAAGTATTTAGCAGCATTTATGGCACTGGCTATGGCGGCAACCGCTCTGACAGGCTGCGGCGGCGGTGATTCCGCAGGCGGCGATGACAGCAATAAAACCTACAAGGTAGCGTATATTGCAAGAGCGCAGTCTGACTCCTTCGCAGCATGGCTGGCAAACGAAATGGTAGCAGCAGCAGATAAGTATGATGACATCGAGCTGAAGGTATTCGATGGTCAGGCTGACGATGCAAAGGAAAACGCTGCAATCGAAAACGCAATCGCAAACGGCTACGATGCAATCATCGTGCAGCCCAACAACGGCGAAGCACAGAGACCCTACGTTGAAAAAATCGTACAGGCAGGTCTGGTTGCAATCACAACCAACTCCAGAATTGAAGGCATTGAAGGTGCATCCTCTGTCGATGCCGATCCTTACAATCAGGCACAGGTTAACGCTGAGCTGGCACTGACACAGGTTCCCGAAAATGCGAAGGTTGTTGTTCTGAAGGGGCCCTCCGGCAACTTCCACGCTGACCAGAGACGTATCGCATGGCAGGAAGTATTCTTTGACCAGAGACCTGACGTTCAGATTGTAGGCGAAGACTTCGCAAACTGGAACAAGGACGAAGCTATGGCTCTGATGGAAGACTGGACAACAGCACACGGCAAGATTGATGCAGTTATCTCTATGAACGATAACATGGCAGCAGGTGCGCTGGAGGTTGTAAAGGGCAACCCCACTTACAAAGATATGCTGGTATATGGCGTTGACGGTACAGCAGAGGCTTGCCTGCTGATTCAGGATGGTTCCATGACATCTACATGCCTGCAGTCCGCAATCGACCTGGCTGCTCTGAACCTTGACACAGTACACAAGCTGCTGACAGGCGAAGAAACACAGATCGACACAGATATCGAAGAAGTTCTGATTACTGCTGACAACGTAGACGAATACGTTGAAATGTACAAAAAGAACGGTCAGATTACAGAATAATAGAAGGTAAATCTGTTTTTCGTGATTGATTTGTAAATATGAGGTATCATTTTCGGGTTTTCCGGGAGTGATACCTCTATTTTTTTCATGAAAAACTGTACTTTGGAAGGTGTGTAATTCTTGCATAATTCCGTCTATACTGTTATCATAAAAGGGAGAGCGTCTTGCAGGAGAGGTTCCCGAAAACTGATAAAACTGTGTATTTCAATAAAGCGAAAGCGAGGAGATAAAAGATGAAAAACAGAGCAGCTTATATGGTTGGATTGAACAAAATGGAAATCAGAGAAACCCCAGTTCCCGAACCCAAGGCGGGCGAGGTTCTGGTGAAGATTGAATATGTTGGGATTTGTGGTTCCGATGTGCATTATTTCAAGGACGGCAGATGCGGCGACTTCGTGGTTGACGGCGAACTGATGCTGGGTCATGAAGCAGGCGGCGTTGTAGAAAAACTGGGCGAAGGCGTAACAGACCTGAAGGTGGGCGACAAGGTTGCATTAGAACCCGGTATCACCTGCGGTCACTGCGAATTCTGTAAATCCGGCAGATATAACCTGTGCCCCGATGTTGTTTTCCTTGCAACTCCTCCTGTGCAGGGCTGCAATGAGGACTATATCACATTCCCTGCGGATATGTGCTTCAAGCTGCCCGAAGGGATGTCCACAAAGGAAGGCGCACTGATTGAGCCTTTTGCTGTTGGTCTGCATGCGGCACACCAGGGCAAGGTTGGCATGGGCGACCAGTGCATTATCCTTGGCTCCGGCTGTATCGGTCTGATGACACTGTTGGCTTGCAAGGCTTGCGGTGCAACGGATATCACAGTGGTAGATATGGCGCAGAAGCGTCTGGACTACGCAATGAAGCTGGGCGCAACCAGAGTAATCAATGCGAAGGAAAAGGATGTGCTGAAGGAAGTAGAAGCATTTACAAACGGCGTAGGGATTGAAAAGGTATTTGAAACAGCAGGCTCTCCCGTTACCATCGCACAGACACCTTATCTGGTAAAGAAGGGCGGTACTATCACATTGGTAGGTATGGCGGCTGACCCAGAAGTAAAATTCAACTTTGGTCAGATTATGGCAAAGGAAGCAAGAATCGAATCCGTATTTCGTTACAGAAATCTGTATGCAAAGGCAATTTCCGCAGTTGCAAACGGCATTGACATCGGCATGGTAGCAACCCATGAATTCGATTTTGAACACATTCAGGAGGCATACGAGGCTGCTATCAACGATAAGGAAAACGTGGTAAAGGCTGTTATCAAGCTGTGATGCATGCGAAAGAAATGGCGGTGTGACTATGGAATATTTACTGGGGATTGATATTGGTACCTCCGGCACGAAAACGGTTCTGTTTGACAGGGATGCCAACCCAATCACAGCAAAAACATTTGAATATCCCTTATATCAGGAGCAGAACGGCTGGGCAGAGCAGGAGCCTGAGGACTGGTGGAACGCAGTAGTGCAGGGTGTGCAGGCGGTGCTGCAAGCCTCCGGCGTGGATGTGGCAGATATCAAGGGCATTGGGCTTTCCGGACAGATGCACGGACTGGTTATGCTGGATGAAAACGGCGAGGTGCTGCGCCGCTCGATTATCTGGTGCGACCAGAGAACGGGCGAAGAGGTCGAGGATATGAACCGTATGCTGGGTGCGGAAAAAATCATTCAGATTACGGCGAACCCTGCGGTAACCGGCTTTACGGCGGCAAAAATCCTCTGGGTGAAAAAGCATGAGCCGGAGTTGTACGCAAAATGCGCGCATATCCTTCTGCCGAAGGACTATATTCGGTATAAGCTGACGGGCGAATATGCCACGGAGGTTTCCGATGCCTCCGGCATGCAGCTGATGGACGTTGCAAAGCGGACATGGTCGGATGAAATTCTGGAGGGACTTGGCATTGAAAAAAGACTGCTTGGCAAGATGTATGAATCGCAGGATGTAACCGGCGAGGTGCATCAGGAGGCGGCGGCGCTGACAGGACTTGCGGCAGGCACGATTGTGGTTGGCGGTGCGGGGGACAACCCTGCGGCAGCGATTGGGACAGGCATTGTTTCTCAAGGGAAGGCATTCACCACGATTGGTACCTCTGCGGTGGTTTATGCGGTTTCCGACCGAATGGCACTTGATCCCAAGGGCAGAGTGCATACGCTTTGTGCCTCTGTACCCGGCAAATGGACGGTAATGAGTTGCACACAAGCGGCAGGGCTTTCTCTGCAATGGCTGCGCAATCACGTTTGCACGCCGGAAATGGCAGAGGCTGCGGAAAAGGGCGTAGACCCTTATGAAATCATGACGGCAGAGGCTGCAAGGGTGCCTATCGGTTCTGAAAAGCTGATTTACCTGCCTTACCTGATGGGGGAACGCTCTCCGCATCCCGATCCGGATTGCAGAGGGGTGTTCTTTGGACTTTCTGCCATGCACGAAAGACCGCATTTGATTCGCTCTGTGATGGAGGGGATTTCCTTCTCCCAGTGGGAATGTGTTGAGGTGTTCCGTGAGATGGGCGTACCCATTGAGGATATGATGATCTGCGGCGGCGGCGGCAGAAGCCCCTTCTGGAGACAAATGCTGGCAGATATGTATGGCTGTTCGGTAAGCACGGTGCAGTCTGACCAGGGCGGCGCATTGGGTGCGGCGATTTTGGCAGGCGTTGGCGCAGGCATTTATTCCGATTTGGAGACGGCCTGTGATGCGCTGGTGCGGAAAAAAGATAGTTCCGAGCCGAATATGGCGGCGAATGGTGCGTATGCGAAATACTTCACGCTGTATAAGGAGCTTTACAGAACCCTGTTCCAAAGCTTTAAGGATTTGAAAAATATTTAAACAAACAGACGGGGAATTGCCTGAAAAGGACGTTCCCTGTTCTTTTTTTTGCAGATTTCTCAAAAATTCAACGATTTTTAAGAAAGTGTTTCTTGATTCTTGTGCAATCCTTTTTTATAATGTATAAGGAGAAAAATTCGGTAATTGAAGCAACTGTGTAACAAAGGAGAAGAACCATGAAGAAACGAAGCTTGGGCATATTGGTATTCTGTTTGCTGCTGTTTGGCTTATGCGGCACAGCATTTGCGGCAGAAAAAACGAAAAGTCCCTATTACATAACGGTGAACCTGACGGCGAATGTGGTGACGGTGTATGAAAAGGATGCGGCGGGAAATTATACCGTTCCCATTAAGGCGTTTCGATGCAGCGGCGGCACGGATACCCCCGAAGGGACATTCCGGACGAGTGCGAAATACGAATGGCGCGCATTATACGGGAATGTGTGGGGGCAGTATGCCACACGCATTACGGGGCCGTATCTCTTTCATTCTGTACCTTATTTTGAAAAGGACAAAACCACATTGGAATATGATGAATTCAACAAATTGGGGACAACTGCATCCGCAGGGTGCATCCGCCTGACAGTGCGGGATGTAAAATGGATTTATGATAACTGTCCGATTGGCACAACCGTGAGAATGTATCGTGGGGATGTGAAGGAGCCCTTGCAGCCCGCCGCTGTGCCGAAGGTCAACAGAAACGATACGGTGCGCCGCGGCTGGGACCCGACAGACCCTGCTGCCGCAAACCCATGGAGAAAGGGAACAATGCAGGAGATGCAGCTGCAGACGGCAGAGGCGGATGACAGAATTGAGTTCTATTATGAAAAGGGTGCGTATTACATTTCTGCGCCAAATGCAAAGCAGCTGTTCGCTTTTCTGGATAAGGAAATAGACCTTTCTGCGGATGGCAATAAGGTGAAATACGATGCCGTGAGGGTTTCCTATGACGGAGAGACAAAGGAGATAGAGGGGCGAGCGAAGGGGGATGCGGCGTATTATAAGCTGCGCGACTTAACAAATCTGATTGGTGCGGAAATGCACTGGGATAAGGATACGAAGCATATCACTATCCGTCTGGACGAAAAGGAAATTCTTCTGGGGAAGGATTTGCCTGAAAGAGTGCCGGAGATCAAGGATGAGGCAACATTTCCTGAAAAGCTGGCGGCATTTTTTATGATGCAGAAATAAAAAATACTTTCTGAGCGAAAGCAGAGAGAGGGAGAATTATGACAGTAAAAAAGGTTGCAATCATTGCGGCGGCAGGTGCGGTGCTTCTGGCAGGTGCGCTGACGCTTTCCATGACGCTGATTACGCGGAATAAAATAGAGGTGACGGCAACGGAAACCTCGGCACAAAATGAAACGGAGCAGGAAGAAGGCGGCGTAAAAACGTTGGAAAATATGGAGAATATGCCGCTTTATTTTGAGGATACAGAAAAGCTTTTGCTGCCCCTGCGCAATACCATGGAAGCGCTGGGTGGAACGGTAAAATGGGATACGGAAACGAAGCAAACGGCGATTTCCTACCGCGGCAGAACGCTGCGCGTGCGTTCCGGGGAACGGGATGCCGTTCTGAATGGGTATGCGGTCACTCTGCCGGATGAACCGAATATGATTAACGGCTGCCTGTATGTGGACGAGGAGGTTATTTCGGCGTACTATACAGGGGAGGTTCGCTTTAACCACGAAACCAAGCAGGTGACGTTGGAAATGAAGGACGGGACGGAGCCTGTAGTGGCAGTGAAGGAGCTGACGGCGGACGAGGAAAACGGCGGATATTCTGTGGATGTGCCTGTCATTGTGGGGCTGAATGATGCGAATTACGAAAAAAGCCTGAATGATTCCCTGATGCAGCAGATGCAGGAGTACATCGCAGCATTTATAGCGGAGGAAAATACGGCGGACAGCCTTTTGCAGGTGCAGGTGACAACAGGCTTCTGCACGAAGGATTTTCTTTCGATTCTCTGGGAAGGGACGAGAGACGGCATGCCTGTACGCTTTGCAAAAAACTTTGATCTTTTGGGGCAGAGAGCCGTAACGCTTGCGGATATGCTGACGCAGACCTCTTTGGAGGCGGCACAGGCGCAGGCAGGCGAGGATTGGACGGCGGAGCAGTTCTATCTGACGGCGGATGGCGAGTTGATTTTGATTGGACGCAATGCGGAGGGCGGACAGACGATAGAGCCGCTGACGGCGGAGCAGAGTATCTGGCGGAAAAAGTATAAGGGCATATTTACAAAATAAAGCAGAGAGAGCGGAATTTGCAAAAATCCACTCTCTTTTTTATTTTTTTGAAAGAAGAAAGAAAAAAGTTTGAAATCATGAAATCAGACATCTTATTTTCTGATTTGACAGTTTATCCTGTCGAATTGGTAAATGCAAAAAAAGATAGAGGAAAACTATGTATTCTATTTTATACACTGTATACAGGGTGTTTGTTTTTTGATTCACAAACTTCTTTTGATAAATATTTTTATGGTATAAATTTTTGTACAATTTTTAATGTTGTCAGACATTAAAATAAATAATAATCGTCGGCAAAAAATAATTTTGCATAAAAATATTTTAAAAAACAAAAGACATGTAAGCAACATCACAAAAAGTATCTTGTTAGAAACATAACGGGGGTTTTTTCATTTTGCTGTTGAAATGAAAAAGATTTAATTGTATAATAATTACGTAAAAAATCCCGTTTCGGATGTATAGGGGAAGACTGCTGTTGTAAGACAACATGATTGATAAACTTTCTTTATATACCGAAAAAAGGGTGAGCCGCCATTTTTGATGGCTGCAAAAGATGAAAGACGGGGGATATCCCTCGGAACAAACAGAACTCTCTAAATTTTAAAAGGAGGAGAAAAAGAAATGTCTAAAGTAATGAAAACGATGGACGGTAACGAAGCTGCTGCATACGCTTCCTATGCGTTTACAGAAGTTGCCGGTATCTTCCCCATCACACCTTCCTCTCCCATGGCTGAAAAAACAGACGACTGGGCAGCGAATGGTAAAAAGAACCTTTTTGGTCAGACAGTTAAAGTAGTAGAAATGCAGTCCGAAGCAGGTGCTTCCGGTACAGTACACGGCTCTCTGGCAGCCGGTGCGCTGACAACAACCTACACAGCATCTCAGGGTCTGCTGCTGATGATCCCCAATATGTACAAAATTGCCGGCGAACTGCTGCCCTGCGTATTCCACGTAACAGCACGTGCTCTGGCTGCACATGCACTGTCCATCTTCGGTGATCACTCCGACGTTATGGCTTGTCGTCAGACAGGTTTCGCTATGCTGGTTTCCAACTCCGTACAGGAGGTTATGGACCTGGCTTGCGTTGCACACCTGTCCGCAATCAAAGGTCGTGTACCTTTCCTGCACTTCTTCGATGGTTTCCGTACATCTCACGAAATCCAGAAGATTGAATGCATCGACTATGATGAACTGGCAAAGATCATCGATATGGATGCAGTAAACACATTCAAGAGAAATGCGCTGAACCCCGAACATCCCGTTATCAGAGGTACAGCTCAGAACCCCGACATCTACTTCCAGGGCCGTGAAGCAGCAAACAAATTCTACAATGCTCTGCCCGCAGTAGTAGAAGAATACATGGGCGAAATCAACAGAATCACAGGCAGAGATTACAGACTGTTCAACTACTATGGCGCAGCTGATGCTGACAGAATCATCATCGCTATGGGCTCCGCTTGTGAAGCAATCGAAGAAACAATCGACTACCTGACAGCAAAGGGCGAAAAGGTTGGTCTGGTTAAGGTACATCTGTTCCGTCCCTTCGTAGCAGAAAAGCTGCTGGAGGTTATCCCTGCAACAGCGAAGAAGATTGCTGTTCTGGACAGAACAAAAGAACCCGGCGCACAGGGCGAACCTCTGTACATGGACGTTTGTACAGCACTGTTTGAAGCAGAATCCGCTCCCGTTGTAGTTGGCGGTCGTTACGGTCTGGGTTCCAAGGACGTTACACCTGCACAGTTCCTGGCAGTATATGCAAACCTGACACTGGATAAACCCAAAAACCACTTCACACTGGGTATCGTGGATGACGTTACTAACACATCCCTGGAAGTTGGCGAAGAAGTTAACGTTACAGGCAACGACGGCACAATCTCCTGCAAATTCTGGGGTCTGGGTGCTGACGGTACTGTAGGTGCAAACAAGAACTCCATCAAGATCATTGGTGACCATACAGACAAATATGCACAGGCATACTTCAGCTATGACTCCAAGAAATCCGGTGGTATTACACAGTCTCACCTGCGTTTCGGTGATACACCCATCAGATCTACATATCTGGTAAAAACAGCAGACTTCGTTGCTTGTCATAAACAGGAATATGTTCATCTGTACGACATGGTTACAGAGCTGAACCCCAATGGTACATTCCTGCTGAACACAACATGGACTGTAGACGAACTGGATGAAAAGCTGCCCGCAAAGCTGAAAAGACAGCTGGCTGCTAAGAACGCAAACTTCTACATCATCAATGGTACAGCTATCGCAGGCGAAATCGGTCTGGGCAACAGAATCAACACAGTTCTGCAGGCTGCATTCTTCAAGCTGGCTAACATCATCCCCATTGATCAGGCTGTAGAATACATGAAAGCGGCTATCACAAAATCCTATGGTAAGAAGGGTGACACAATCCTGAACATGAACTACGCTGCTGTTGACCGTGGTGTAGACGGTGCTGTTAAGGTTGAAATCCCTGCTTCTTGGGCAACTGCAGAAGATACAGAAGCTGCAGCAGCAAGAAAGAAAACAGAATTCGTTAAGAATATCGTTGAACCCATGAACGCACAGGAAGGCGACAAGCTGCCCGTATCCGCATTCTCCGGCAGAGAAGACGGTCACTTCCCTACAGGTACAGCTGCTTACGAAAAACGTGGTGTTGCAGTTAACGTACCCGAATGGAACGCTGAAAACTGTATCCAGTGTAACCAGTGCTCTTATGTATGTCCTCACGCTGCAATCAGACCTATTCTGGTAACAGACGAAGAACTGGCTAAGGCTCCCGCAGCATTCAAGGCTGTAGAAGCAAAGGGCGGCGCTGCATTTGCAGGTCTGAAATACAGAATGCAGGTTTCCTCTCTGGACTGTCTGGGCTGCGGCAGCTGTGCAGTAGTATGTCCTGCTCCTAACAAGGCTCTGGAAATGAAGCCTCTGGAAACACAGGAAGCTGAAGCTGCTAACTGGGATTTCGCTATGGACGAAGTTGCACATAAGGCTAACCCTATGAGCAAGGAATCCGTTAAGGGCTCTCAGTTCGAACAGCCTCTGCTTGAGTTCTCCGGCGCTTGCGCAGGTTGTGGTGAAACACCTTATGCAAAACTGGTAACTCAGCTGTTCGGCGACAGAATGTATGTTGCAAACGCAACAGGCTGCTCCTCCATCTGGGGTGGTTCCGCACCTTCTATGCCTTACACAACAAACAAAGACGGTCATGGTCCTGCATGGGCAAACTCCCTGTTCGAAGACAACGCAGAATATGGTCTGGGTATGGCTTCCGCAGTTAAGCACATGAGAAATGGCCTGAAGGATAAACTGGAAAACCTGAAAGCAATCGATGCATCCGTTGCAGGTGTTGTTGATGCTTGGGTAGAAACAATGAACGACGGCGAGGCTTCCAAGGAAGCTACGAAGGCTCTGGTTGCTGCTCTGGAAGCTTACAACGGCGCAGATGCAGAAGCTAAGAACATCGTTGCTTATGTTCTGGAAAACAAGGATCAGCTGGCTAAGAAGTCTCAGTGGATCTTCGGTGGTGACGGCTGGGCTTACGATATCGGTTACGGCGGTCTGGACCACGTACTGGCATCCGGCGAAGATGTAAACGTTCTGGTATTGGATACAGAAGTTTACTCCAACACAGGCGGTCAGGCATCCAAATCTACACCCGTTGGTGCAGTTGCTCAGTTCGCTGCATCCGGTAAGAGAGTTAAGAAAAAAGACCTGGGTATGATGGCTATGTCCTATGGCTATGTATACGTTGCACAGGTTGCTATGGGCGCAGACAAGAACCAGCTGGTTAAGGCTCTGGTAGAAGCTGAAAAATACCATGGTCCTTCCCTGATCATCGCTTACGCTCCTTGTATCAACCACGGTCTGAAGGGCGGCATGTCCGGTGCGCAGAACGAAATCAAACGTGCAGTTGAAGCAGGCTACTGGCAGATGTACAGATTCAACCCTGAACTGAAGAAGGAAGGCAAGAATCCCTTCACTCTGGACTCCAAAGAACCTACAGGCAACTTCAGAGAATTCCTGCTGAGCGAAGTTCGTTACAGCTCTCTGCAGAGAACATTCCCTGAAATCGCTGAAGAACTGTTTGAACAGACAGAAGCAACAGCAAAAGAAAGACTGGAAGGCTACAAAAAGCTGGCTCAGGGCTAATCTTTTGAGCGATTACGCATAATCAAAAGGCGAGATATAGAAATATATCTCGTCTTTTTTATGTATGAGGGAAAGGAAAACAGCTTCGTACCTAAGAACGTAGCACATAAAAAAAGGAGCCGAAAGGCTCCTTTCAGACTGTAGACAAAGTAATTTTGAGATAGCGGAAGGGCTTGGGAAACAAACTGTTCATTACTTTGCTACGCAAAGCAGGCTTCGCCTGCCGCCCCTTCTTGGGCGGTAAGTAGTTTCCCAAATGGAATCCGCAGTCGGAATTCACTTCCGGCGAGGAAAACAGCGAGTTTCGAGGCTTTTAAGCTGATGGAACTCGTCTGTTTATTCTTCTGTCTTAGCAAGTCGAAATCCTGATTTCGACTTAGGGTGTCGACAAAGTCGACACCCTAAAAGGAGCCGAAAGGCTCCTTTTGGCGTATTACTGGTTTTGGTTAATCTGCGTGATATCATAGGGGGAGGTCTGGTAGACGAAATAATTCAGCCAGTTGGAGTAGAGCAGATTTGCATGCGCTCTCCATGTTACCAGAGGCTCCTGTGTATCATCATCGTTGGGATAATAATTTTTGGGTACTTCGATGGGAAGTCCTGCGTTTTTATCCCGCAGGTATTCCTTTTCCAGAGTACGGGGATCGTATTCCGAATGTCCCATAATGAAAATCTGACTGCCGCCGTCATTATGGATGGCGTATACCCCTGCTTCATCAGAGGATGCAATGATTTTCAGGCGCGGTTCCTTTTCGATGTCCTCGCGGTAGACAGTGGTATGTCTGGAATGGGGGACATAGAAGATATCATCCGAGCCACGGAAGAGGATAGAGGTCTTTTTATCCAGCTTATGCGGAAATACGCCGAACATTTTATCCTGCATCATGTGTTTTTTGATGCCGTAATGATAATACAGACCTGCCTGTGCGCCCCAGCAGATATGGAAGGTGCTGTGGACATGGGTTTTGCTCCATTCCATGATTTCCACCAGCTCGTCCCAATATTCCACCTCTTCAAATTCCATCTGTTCGATGGGCGCGCCTGTGATAATCAGACCATCCCAATTTTGCTCCTTTACCTCGTCGAAGGTTTTATAGAAGGCAAGCAGATGATCCACCGGTGTGTTTTTGGATTCGTGGCTTCTGGTATGAATCAGCTCCAGCTCAATTTGCAGGGCGGTATTGCCCAAGAGACGGGAAAGCTGTGTTTCGGTATCGATTTTTGTCGGCATGAGGTTTAACAGCAGGATCTTCAGAGCACGAATATCCTGTGTGATCGCACGCGTTTCTGTCATGATAAAAATGTTTTCATCGGTCAGCACCTTGGCTGCGGGTAATTCATTGGGTATTTTAATGGGCATTGCTATAATCTCCGTTTCTTTCGTATGCTTATCTGATAGCTTCGAGTGCCTGTGCAATATCGTCAATCAAATCCTGTGCATTTTCCAGACCACAGGACAGGCGAACCATATCCGCAGGTACGCCAGCAGCCGCCAGCTCTGCATCTGTCATCTGTCTGTGGGTGGAGCTTGCGGGGTGCAGGCAGCAGGTGCGTGCATCTGCAACATGGGTTTCGATAGCGGCTGTTTTCAGATGCCCCATGAAGGCTTCCGCCGCCTTTCTGCCGCCCTTTACGCCAAAGCTGACAACGCCGCAGGAGCCGTTCGGCAGATATTTTTTCGCTGTTTCGTAATATTTATCTCCTTCCAGACCGGGATAGATGACATAGGAAATCAAATCGTGGTTTTTCAGATATTTTGCGACAGCTAAGCCGTTTTCGCAGTGACGGGGAATCCGCACATGCAGGCTTTCCAGACCCAGATTCAGCAGGAAGGCAGACTGGGGAGACTGGGTAGAGCCGAAGTCACGCATCAGCTGTGCGGTTGCCTTTGTGATAAATGCGCCGCCCTGACCGAATTTTTCCGCATAGGTAATGCCGTGGTAGCTGTCATCGGGAGTGCAGAGACCGGGGAATTTATCGGCATGTGCCAACCAATCGAAATTGCCGCTGTCTACGATACAGCCGCCGACAGCCGCGCCGTGACCGTCCATGTATTTTGTGGTGGAATGGGTAACGATATCCGCACCCCATTCGATGGGACGGCAGTTGATGGGGGTTGCAAAGGTGTTGTCAATAATCAGAGGAACGCCATGTGCGTGTGCCACCTTTGCGAAACGCTCGATATCCAGAACACTCAAGGCGGGGTTTGCGATGGTTTCGCCAAAGACTGCCTTTGTATTGGGTTTGAATGCCGCTGCAAGTTCTTCCTCTGTGCAGTCGGGCGCAACGAAGGTGAAATCGATGCCCATTTTCTTCATGGTTACAGAGAAAAGGTTAAATGTGCCGCCGTAGATGGTGGAGGATGCAACGACATGATCCCCGCAATTTGCAACATTGAATACGGCGTAGAAATTTGCCGCCTGTCCGGAGGAGGTCAGCATTGCTGCTGTGCCGCCTTCCAGCGCAGCAATTTTTGCCGCAACCAGATCGCAGGTGGGGTTTTGCAGTCTGGAATAGAAATAGCCGGATGCCTCCAAATCAAAAAGCTGCCCCATGTGCTCACTTGTGTCATATTTGAATGTGGTGCTCTGGTAAATGGGAATCTGTCTGGGCTCCCCATTGCCGGGGGTATAGCCACCCTGTACACATTTTGTTTCGATACGATATTCACTCATGCTTCGTTCCTCCTTAGTAAAAATATAAAATAAAGTTGATGTTGGTTGCAGCAAATGCGAGGACAGGCAACAGGTAATAAAAAAGCCGTCCCAAGGAAAAACCTTGAGACGGCCAGTATAAACCGCGGTACCACTCAAATTGCATATAAAATATGCCACCTCTTCGGGCTCAAACAAGCCCTATGCTTTTACGCAGCAGTCACGGGAGGAGCCTACCGATACGTTTGTATTTTCGAACCTCCAGCTCAGAAGCCATAGACTATTGAATGAAATTGTTATCGGCTCACAGCAACCGCCGACTCTCTGAAAACGCAGACACTCAGTCCTCTTCGTCATCGCTTTTTGCTATCAAGTTGTTGAGGACTATTATAACATCCAAAAGACATTTGTCAACTGTTTTTTTGAGAGAAAAAAGAATTTTTTCCGGGCTAGGGCGTTTTTCTGCGTGGAAAAATATGATATACTGAAACGATAGGAAAAGAGATTTTTAGAAAACAAAGGAGGTGCGGAAATTGGAAATGCAGGAAAGAGAACGGGAGAAGAAACCGTTTACGCATCTTCATGTTCATACGGAATACAGCCTTCTGGACGGCTCTGCCAAGATAAAGGAGCTGGTGCAGCGGGTGAAGGAGCTGGGGATGGACAGCATTGCCATCACCGACCACGGTGCGATGTATGGTGCGGTGGAATTTTACAAGGCGGCACTGGAGGCCGGCATCAAGCCGATTCTCGGCTGTGAGGTTTATGTGGCGGAGGGCTCTCGCTTCACAAAGGAGGGCAAGGGCGGCGGTTATTATCATCTGGTTCTTCTGGCTGAAAATAATGAGGGCTACCATAATCTGATTAAGTTGGTTTCCTATGGCTTTACCGAAGGGTTTTATTATAAGCCGCGTGTGGATAAGGAGCTTCTGCGGAAATACAGCAAGGGCATTATTGCATCAAGCGCATGTCTGGCAGGGGAGGTACCCAGAAATATTCTGAATGTATCCTATGAGAAGGCGAAGGAGGTCGCGCTGGAATATCTTGATATTTTCGGGGAGGGCAATTACTTTTTGGAATTGCAGGATCATGGGATTCGGGAGCAGAAAATTGTGAATGAGGCGTTGGTGCGGATGAGCAGAGAGACAGGGATTCCGCTCATCTGTACAAATGACAGCCATTATATTTATAAAGAGGACGCAGAGCCGCATGATATTCTGCTTTGCATCCAGACGGGGAAAACGGTTCTGGATGAGGACAGGATGCGTTATGAGGGCGGCCAGTTTTATGTGAAAAGCCCGAAGGAAATGTATGATTTGTTTTCCTTTGCACCTGAGGCCTGCGCCAATACGGCAAGGATTGCCGAGCGGTGCAATGTGAGCTTTACGTTCCATGAATTGAAGCTGCCACGCTTTGATGTACCCGATGGGAAAACGGCAGAAGGCTATCTGCGCGAGATTTGTTATGCAGGGTTTGCAAAGAAATACCCTGCGGCGAAGGAAGAATGGAAGGAACGGCTGGAATATGAGCTTACCACGATTGAAAATATGGGGTATGTGGATTATTTCCTGATCGTTTGGGATTTTATCAAATATGCGAAGGATAACGGCATTATTGTTGGGCCGGGGCGCGGCTCTGCGGCAGGGAGCATGGTTTCCTACTGCCTTTCCATTACAACAATTGATCCGTTGAAATATGATCTGATTTTTGAGCGGTTTCTGAACCCTGAGCGTGTCAGCATGCCGGATATTGACATTGACTTCTGCTATGAACGGCGGCAGGAGGTGATTGATTATGTCATCCGCAAATATGGCGAGGCAAATGTGGCGCAGATTATTACCTTCGGGACGATGGCGGCGCGAGCGGCAATCAAGGACGTTGGGCGCGCGCTGGCAATGCCCTATGCGGATGTTGACCGCATTTCCAAGATGATTCCGGCAGAACTGGGCATTACGATTGAAAAGGCACTGAAAATGAACCCCGACCTCAAGCATGCTTATGAGGAGGAAGCGGATACGAAGCGGTTGATTGATACCTCTCTGCGCTTAGAGGGCTTGCCGCGCCATTCCTCTACCCATGCCGCCGGCGTGGTTATCTGCCGTGAGCCTGTTATGGAATATGTACCGCTGAGTGCGAATGACGGGCAGATCAATACCCAGTACACCATGACGATTCTGGAGGAGCTGGGACTGCTGAAAATGGACTTTCTGGGACTGCGGACACTGACGGTGATCCAGTCCGCGGTGCAGGAAATTGAGCGTATCCATGGGATTCGGTTAAACATGGAGGAGCTGCCCGAAAATGATTCTATGGTGTATGACATGATTTGCCAAGGCAAAACAGAGGGCGTGTTTCAGCTGGAAAGCGGCGGCATGAAGCAGTTTATGCGAGAGCTGCAGCCACGCTGTTTGGAGGATATGATTGCGGGGATTGCGCTTTATCGCCCCGGGCCGATGGATTTTATCCCGAAATATATCAAGGGGAAAAACGCAGGCGGCAAGGTGCAGTATACCCATCCGAAGCTGGAGCCGATTCTGGAAAACACCTACGGCTGTATCGTGTATCAGGAGCAGGTAATGCAGATTGTGCGGGATCTGGCAGGCTACAGCCTTGGCAGAAGTGACCTTGTGCGCCGTGCGATGAGTAAGAAAAAGGCATCCGTGATGGCAGAGGAACGGGAAAAATTTATCCATGGGGATGGGGACGAGGTGCCCGGCTGTGTGAAAAACGGGATTCCCATAGAAGCGGCAGAAAAGATTTTTGATGAAATGACGGACTTTGCAAAATATGCCTTTAATAAAAGCCATGCTGCCTGCTATGCGGTGGTTGGCTATCAGACTGCTTGGCTGAAGGCGCATTATCCCGTGGAATTCATGGCGGCACTGATGACAAGCGTGATGGACAATGCGGCGAAGGTCAGCGGCTATATCGAGGAATGTAAGAAAATGGGGATTCAGCTTCTGCCCCCCGATATCAACGAAGGATATCGGCAGTTTTCCGTATCCGATGGGAAGATTCGCTTTGCGTTGGCGGCAATCAAGAATATCGGCAAGGGTGCGGTGGATGCACTGGTTGTGGAGCGCGAAAAAAACGGTAAATTCACCTCTCTGACGGATTTCTGCAACCGCATGGAGGGCGGAGAATGGAGCGTGCGCGGCATTGAAGGACTGATTAAGGGCGGCGCACTGGACAGCTTCGGCGGTTTCCGCAGTCAGTACATGGCGATTTATAAAGAGATTCTGGCAGGAATCGGACATGCAAGAAAGAATAATATAGAAGGACAGCTGAACCTGTTTGACATGGGCGGTGACGAAAGCTTTCAGCAGACGGATGAACTGCCTTCCATTCGGGAATTTCCGCCGAAGGAGAGGCTCGCGATGGAAAAGGAAGCCTTGGGGATTTATGTCAGCGGACACCCTCTGGCGGAATATGAGGAACAGCTGCGGCAGAAAATCAGCAATACAAGCATGGATTTTCTGCCGGATGAGGAGGGCTCGCACCATACACAGATAGAGGACAGCACGAAGGTAATCGTTGGTGGGATGGTTGCAGGGGTTTCTGTGAAATATACCAGAAATAATGATAAGATGGCGTTTATCACACTGGAGGATTTCCAAGGGAGCATGGAGATTGTGGTGTTCCCGAAGGTGTATGAAAAATGTGCGCCGCTTTTGCAGGAGGATGCGGTACTGCTTATTCGTGGCAGGGCGAGTGTTTCCGCAGATGGCGAGGGCAAGGTGATTGCAGCGGATATCAAAAATCTGGAGCAGAACGAAGCGGCAGAGATTCCGTCCTCCGTATGGCTGAAGCTTGCGGCAGGGCAGAGTGTTCCCTTCGGACAGATTACGGCAATTCTCCGAAAATATCACGGGGATGTGCCGGTATATATTTATGATGAGAAAACGAGACAGAAAATGAAGGCAGACCGCATAAACTGGGTGACGGGTGAGGATGCCCTCTGCGAGGAGCTGCGGCAGCTGCTGGGCGAAAAAAATGTTGCGTTGAAATATTGAGGAGGAAAGCGTATGGCTGAAAAAATCGGAGCAGATACATCCTATATTTGTGTGAAGGCACTGGAAAAGGGTGTGAATATCATTGGCGTGACCCGTGGCGAGGTGACAAAGATTCATCATACGGAAAAGCTGGATCAGGGCGAGGTTCTGATTGCGCAGTTTACGGAGAATACCTCTGCCATGAAAATCAGAGGGAAAGCAGAGGTTTATACGCAGTTCGGCATGATTCGGGCAGGCGAAGTCGATATTGAGAAAAAATAATGCCGCAAAGGATTTTGTGTGGGAGTTTTTTTGCGGAGGATGAGGAGGAATTTAGATGGTAGAACGGAAGAATGAAAAGAAAATCAGAAAAATCGGCGTACTGACTAGCGGCGGCGATGCGCCTGGCATGAACGCGGCAATTCGTGCAGTTGTCAGAACGGCAAAATATTACGACGTGGATGTTGTAGGTATCCGCAAGGGCTATGCAGGGCTGATTGGCGGCGAAATTAAGGAAATGCACAGCAGAGATGTTTCCAATGTGCTGAACCTTGGTGGTACGATTCTGCATACGGCACGCTGCCCCGAAATGATGACGGACGAGGGTCTGGATAAGGCGGCGGCAATCTATAAGATTTTGGGACTGGATGCACTGGTTGTCATCGGTGGGGACGGCTCCTATCGCGGTCTGGCGGAATTGGTGAAAAGAGGGGTTAATGGCGTGGGGATTCCTGCGACGATTGACCTGGATATGAAGGGGACGGAATATACGATTGGCTTTGATACGGCGGTCAATACCGGTATGGATGCGCTGAATAAGCTGAGAGATACCTCCAACTCCCATGAAAGATGCTCCGTTGTAGAGGTGATGGGCAGAGATGCCGGCTACATTGCTGTATGGTGCGGTATGTGCGGCGGCGCTGAGGAGGTTATGTTTCCTGAGGAGAAGGAAAACATCAACAGCGACAGAGTGATTCAGCAGATTTTGGAGAATAGAAGTATCGGCAAACGCCATAATCTAGTAGTAGTGGCAGAGGGCGTTGGCGGTACGCAGAAGCTGGCGCAGGATATTCAGGAGATTACTGGGATTCAGACCAGAGCGACCATTCTGGGACATCTGCAAAGAGGCGGCAGCCCGACGGCGACCGACCGCATGCACGCATCTATGATGGGCTATCATGCGGTGAAGGCAATTCTGGAGGGCAGGGAAAACATTGCGGTTGCCTATAACAGAGGGCGCTACGAGATTCTGGATTTGCTGGAGTCCCTACAGATGGACAAGGAATTAGACCCCGAAATTTACGATGTAATCAAAATTCTTTCGATTTGATTGAAATTCTAATTGAAATGAAAAAATACGACAGAAAAAAGGAGGTGCCGCAATATGCGAAAAACGAAAATTGTCTGCACATTGGGGCCTGCAACAAATGATGTGGAAATTATGAAGCAGCTGATTCAGAACGGTATGGATGCCGCGAGAATCAATTTTTCCCACGGGACATACGAAACCCATGCGGAAACGATTGCGAAGCTGAAACAGGCGAGAGAGGAGCTGAACGCCCCCATCCCCCTGATTCTGGATACAAAGGGGCCCGAAATCCGCGTGAAAACCTTCAAGGAGGATAAGGTGAGACTGGAGGAGGATGCAACCTTTACCCTGACCACCAGAGAGGTGGAGGGGGATGTGAATATTGTTTCGGTGACCTATGCAGACCTGCCGAAGGATGTACACAGAGGCTCCAGAATTCTGATTGATGACGGGCTGATTGAATTGAAGGTAGAGGATATTACGGAAACGGATGTTGTCTGCAAGGTTATCAACGGCGGTGTTGTGAAATCCCGCAAGGGCGTAAACCTGCCGGGGGTGGAGGTGAACCTGCCTTCCCTGATGGAAAAGGATATTGAGGATTTGAAATTCGGCGTGGAGAACGGCTTTGATATTGTGGCGGCATCGTTTATCCGCTCAGCGGAGGATGTGCTGAAAATCCGCAGAGTGCTTGAGGAAAACGGCGGCGGACAGATGCATATTATCTCCAAGATTGAAAATCAGCAGGGCGTGGAAAATATTGATAAAATTCTGGAGGCTTCGGACGGGATTATGGTTGCCAGAGGGGATCTGGGCGTAGAAATTCCGCCGGAGGAGGTACCTTTGGTGCAGAAAATCCTGATTGCGAAGGCGAACCGTATCGGCAAGCCTGTGATCACTGCCACGCAGATGCTGGAGAGCATGGTACACAGCCCTCGCCCGACCAGAGCAGAGGCAAATGACGTTGCAAATGCGATTTTTGACGGCAGTGATGCCATTATGCTTTCGGGCGAAACGGCAGCAGGGGCATATCCTCTGGAGGCGGTTGCAACGATGGCGAGAATCGCACTGAAGGCGGAAAGTGCTGTGGATTATGCGGCAAAGCTTGCGAATACGACAGAGCCGGCGAGAGTGAATATTACAAATGCGATCAGCATGGCGGCTTGCGCAACAGCGGCAGAACTGAAAACGGCGGCAATCACAACGGTAACAAAATCCGGCTTTACGGCAAGAATGATTTCCCGTTATCGCCCTGCCTGCCCGCTCATTGCAAGCACATCGGACGAAACGGTATGGCGGCAGATGAACCTCATCTGGGGCTGTAAGCCGATGCTTTATACAGGAGAGCTGCCCCGCGGCGGTGTATTTGATACAGCTTTGGAAATCGCAGTGAAAAGCGGCTTGCTGAAAAACGGCGATACGGTTGTTTCCGCATTGGGGATGCCCCTTGGCTTTAGCGGCGCAACAAACACTCTGCGTGTGGATATCGTGGGGGATGTGCTTTGCAAGGGCAAGGGCGTTGGCACGAAAAGGGCGACAGGCACAGCCAGAGTCATTACCGCAAGGGACGGCGTGGAGCGCACCTTCCATCAGGGGGACATTCTGGTGACAACGGCAACGGACAGCAGCTTTATGCCCTATATCCGTAAGGCGGCGGCAATCGTGGTCGGGCCTCTGGATCAGAATGTAAACAGCCATGCGGAGGTTGCAGGGATGGCACTGGATATTCCTGTGATTGTCTGCAATGCGAAGGTGGTTGACTTTATTCCTGCCCATTCGCTGATTACGGTAGATGCGGAAAAGGGATTTGTTTACAAAGGGATTCCGAAGGAAGAATAAGGAACAGCAGGAATAAATTGGAAAGCGGGTTAAATCTGAAAAATCAGATTTAATCTGCTTTTTTTGTGCGCTTTATTGCATCAAAATACTGAATGAAAATATGACTAATGAAATGTACACAAATGACAAACAAACATCCCTGTGTGAAGGAATCATTTTATAACTTTTGGATGAATATTTGTACAAAAGAACGATATTTCAATGGTTTTTTTGTCGAAATAGTGAATTGACGAATTCTTAACAGGGTGTTAACATATACCATGTAGATTCAAGATATTGAAGTGTTTTAATATACATACACCCGCTATCATACATCAAAATGCTCTTGAATCACAAAAAAATTTATGTATTCAAAGGAGGCTATTATTATGAGTACACCACTGATTAGCGCTGACAATACATGGGCGCTGATGGCTATTACCTGCGGTGGGCTGCATTCTCTATCTATGCAGAACAGACATGGAAATGGGCATCTAAAGTATCCGGTGCGATCGTTGCTTTGATTGGCGCACTGGTTTTGACAAACCTGGGTATCATCCCTACAAACTGCGTTTGGTTCGACGATATCGTATGGGGCTATGTTGTTCCTATGGCAATCCCCATGCTGCTGTTGAGCTGCGACATTCGTAAGATTGGTAGAGAAGCAGGTAAGATTCTGATTATCTTTATGATTGGTGCAATCGGTACATCCGTTGGTGCAATCTTGGGCTTCAAGGTGCTGGGCAACCATGTAAAGGATCTGGCAGGCGTAGCTGCTATGATGACAGGCTCCTACATCGGCGGTACTGTAAACTTCGCTGCAATGGCAAGTGCATTTCAGGTACCCGGCGACACAACATCCGCAGCGGTTGTAGCGGATAACCTGCTGATGACTCTGTACTTCTTTGTACTGATCATGATTCCTACACTGAAGTTCTTTAAGACAAAATTCACACATCCTCATATTGATGAAATCAATGCAAGAGGTGTGGATGAGGCTGCAAAAACACAGGCGGCTGCATTCTGGGCAAAGAAACCCATCTCTCTGTGTGACATTGCAATCAACTTTGCAATCAGCGTAATCGTTGTTTGGGTTTCCACAGAAATCGCAGGTTTCATTTCCGCAGCGTTCCCTTCCGGCAACGGCATAATCACAGACCTGATTGGCGGTCTGTTCGGCAACAAGTATCTGATTCTGACAACCATTACAATGATTATCGCGACAATTTTCTCCAAACCACTGGAGGGTCTGTCCGGTTCTCAGGAATTGGGTACATACCTGATTTACCTGTTCTTCTTTGCAATCGGCGCACCTGCATCCATCAAGGCTATCTTCCTGAATGCACCTCTGCTGCTGGTATTCTGTGCAATCATGGTAATCGTAAACATGCTGTTCTGCTTCGTATTCGGCAAGCTGCTGAAATTTGACCTGGAGGACTGCATTCTGGCATCCAACGCCTGCATCGGCGGCCCCACAACAGCGGCGGCTATGGCAATCTCTCAGGGCTGGATCAAGCTGGTAGGTCCTATCATGTTGGTAGGTACTCTGGGCTACGTTGTAGGTACATACTTCGGTACTATCGTAGGTAACTTCTTGGGCGCATAAGCATAAGCGAACAGAGAATAGAAATAGAATTGGAAGAAAGAAAAGAAGGAAGGCAAGAATTATGATTTTTGACGGACACAGTGATATTTTTACAGACGTAACGGTTCGCAGATTGAAGGGCGAAACGCAGGTTCTGAAAAATCACCATCTGCCTCGTTTAAGAAAGGGCAACATCGAAGGCGGCTGCTTTGTTCTGTGGATTGATCCTCCCTATGATGCAGATCCTGCAAAGAGACTGGGAGAGCTGATGCACTGCATTAAGGACGAAATGGCTGAGTGTGAAGAAGCGGTTGTTGTAAAGAACCTGAAGGAAATCGAAGAAGCAAGAAAAGCAGGCAAGTTTTATATTCTGCCCGGACTGGAAGGGCTTTCCGGCATCGGTACGGATCTGGATAAGATTGACGAGCTGTATGATTTCGGCTGCCGTCATGCAATGCTTTCCTGGAACGAACAGAACGATTTGTCTACAGGGACGAAGGGCGACCCCAACAGAGGGCTGACCGAGCTGGGCAAAAAGGCTGTCAGAAAGCTGCATGATAAGCACATGCTGGTAGATGTTTCCCATACAAATGAACGTACCTTCTGGGACATGGCAAAGGTGGGCGGCGGCCCCTTGATGGCATCCCATTCCAATGCAAGAGCGTTGGCAGATGTAGTCAGAAATCTGACAGACTGCCAGCTTCTGGAAATCAGAGATACAAACGGGATTGTTGGGCTGAACTCCTTCAATATGCTGGTTGACAAGGATGTGAAGGAACAGACCGTAGATGGTTTGATTCGCCATGCAGACTACATTGCAAATAAAATCGGTGTAGAGCATCTGGCATTTGGCTTTGACTTCTGTGAATTTCTGGATGACGAAGCTGCCGGCTCCTTCTGTGATCAGGAAAATACCTTTACAGTAGGTCTGGAGGACTGCACACACGTTCCTGCTATGGTAGAAAAAATGAAGAAAGCAGGCTTCAGCGACAAGGAATTGGAAATGATTTGTCGTGGTAACTGGATGAATTTGATTCAGAGAGTCATTGGCTGAGTTGCGTATAAAAAATGAATATTTGCCGGGGGCCAAGGGGGTTTCCCGGCATTTTTATAAGCAAAAACAAGGCAAAAGATGAGAAAAGAGGGATACAGTATGATTTTTGATGGACATAGTGACATTTTCAGCGATGTAAGATATAAAAGAGAAGCAGGCGAAACACAGGTATTGAAGAATCATCATCTGGACAGACTGCGTAAGGGCGGCATCGGCGGTGCATGCTTCGTTATCTGGGCAGATACCTACAATGGTCACGCACCTAAGGATGAAATGGAAGCTATCGTTAAGGGCATCAAGGGAGAAATGGCTGAAACAAAGGAATTTGTTTTGATTCATAATGTGGAGGAGCTGAAGGCGGCAGAGGCAGCAGGCAAATTTGCAATCCTGCTGGGGATCGAGGGTCTGGCAGGCATCGGCGAGGATTTGAGCAAGATCGATGAGCTGTATGACTTGGGTGCGCGTCATGCAATGCTGACATGGAATGAAGAAAATGCATTGGCAACCGGTGTAAAGGGTGACCCCAACAGGGGTGTAACCGAGCTGGGCAAGCAGGCAATTAAGAAGCTGCAGGAAAAGAAGATGATTCTGGACGTTTCTCATATCAATGAAAAATCCTTCTGGGATGTTATCGATCTGGCAACAGGCCCTATTCTGGCATCTCATTCCAATGCGAAGGCGCTGGCAAGCGCAGCAAGAAACCTGACAGATGATCAGCTGAGAGCAATCAGAGATACCAATGGTCTGGTTGGGCTGAATGCCTTCGGTGATTTTATCAGCGACAACAAGGCAGAGCAGGATGTTGACCATCTGGTAAACCATGCTACCTATATCGCAGATAAGATTGGTGTAGAACATCTGGGCTTCGGCTTTGACTTCTTTGAATTCTTGGATTCCGATTCCATGAAGAGCTACAGCGATCAGGATGACTCCCGTCTGAAGGGCATGAAGGACTGCTCCGAGGTTCCTGTTCTGATTGAAAAGCTGAGAAAAGCGGGCTTCACAGAAAAGGATCTGGAAATGATTAGCGGCGGCAACTGGACAAACCTGATTCAGAGAGTTTTGGGCTAAAAAAGGCAAAAATGACATAAAAAAGAGAGACTGTGAAAGCAGTCTCTTTTTGTGTGCAGATATCAGAAGAATTTGGGGGTCATTGCCCAGATGGAAATGCAGTCCTCATCCCCGTTATTGATATATTTATGGGGCAGGGTGCTGTTGAAATAAATGCTGTCCCCCTCATGCAGGACATAATCCTTGCCATTGAGATAGACCGTCAAGGAGCCCTTCAGCACATAGCCACATTCCTCGCCCTCGTGGCAGAGGGGCTTTTTATCGTAGGTGTAGCCTGCCTTTAAGGTAATTACCATCATATCCAGTGCGCGGTCATCTCGATTGGTATGCAGAAGCTTATAAAAGCTGCTGTCATGGTGGGTGACGATGGTGCGGTGCGAACCCTTGCGAATAATCAGCTGCTCCTCGTGTGGTTCTTCGTAAAAGAAATAATTGATATTGGTATCTAATGCTTTGGCAAGCCGCCAAAGGCTGGTAACAGAGGGAACAACAAGGTCGCGCTCAATCTGGCTGATGAGACCTGTGCTGACATCGGAAAGCCTGGAAAGCTCGGCAATACTTAGCTTTTTATCTAAGCGCAGCTGTTTTAGTTTTCCACCGATCATAAGCTCCATTTTTATTGCCCTCCCATGATTTTTTCAAAGAATTTATACGCTTATTGTATCATTTTTGGGCAAGAGGTACAACTCTTTTTCAAAAAAAGAGGAAGAAAAAGCAAGGGGCAGAAAGTTGAATTTTCGGTTGTTTTCGTTGCAAATTAGGTGTCGGTATGGTATGATAGGAAGGATTATATTGAGGAAGAATACACAGAAGGAGAATATTATGTTAACAAGCAAGCAGAGAGCCTTTTTGCGCGGAATGGCAAACGGAATGGACGCAATTTTTCAGGTAGGCAAGAACGGCGTAACCCCTGAACTGAGAGATACGGTTTACAATGCACTGGAGGCAAGAGAGCTGGTAAAAATCAGTGTTCTGGATAATAATATGCTGGGTGCAAGAGAGGCGGCAGAAATGCTGGCAAGCAGAACAGGCGCAGAGGTGGTACAGGTGATTGGCAACAAATTTGTGCTGTACCGTGCGGCGAAAAAGCCTGTAATCGAGCTGCCGCAGGCAAAGAAATAAGAACCCGAAACCGACAGCGGGGAAAGAAGGAACAGAGATGAGAAATGAAATTGCAAACTTCAGGGATTGCAAAAGTATTGCCATTATGGGCGGCACCTTTGATCCGATTCACCATGGACATCTGGTGACGGCAGAGGCGGTGCGCTATCGCTTCAAGGTGGACAAGGTGGTTTTTATGCCGGCGGGGCAGCCTGCACATAAGACAAACAAAAAGGTGACACATAATGAGCATCGCTATCTGATGACGGTGCTGGCAACGATGCGAAATGAAAATTTTGAGGTTTCCCGTATTGAGATTGATCGCGCCGGCGTGACGTATACGATTGATACGATTGAAGAGCTGAAAAGGATGTGCAGACCGGATGTGCGACTGTATTTTATTACGGGTGCGGATGCCATCCATCAGATTATGACATGGAAGGAATCGGAACGACTGCTTGGCATGTGCGATTTTGTGGCGGTGACAAGACCCGGCTACGATAAATCGAAGCTATTTCAGGATATTGGCGAAATCAGGGAGAAATTTTCCAGTCGGGTGCATTATATGGAGGTGCCGGCACTGGCAATTTCCTCTTCTGATATTCGGGAGAGAGCCAAGCGCGGTGCGCCGATTAAATATCTTCTGCCGCAGGAGGTAGAGGACTATATTCATAAATTTGGGTTGTATCAGGATGATGCGGAGGATGAGGTGAAATTTATGCTGCCTGTGGAAACAATGCAGGAAAAATTGCAGTCTGCGCTTTCGGTCAAGCGTTATATTCATACGATGGGCGTGGCGGAGGAAGCAGTCAAGCTGGCGGAAATCTACGGTACGCCGCAGGACCAGCAGAAGGCGCGCGTGGCAGGGCTTCTGCATGATTGTGCAAAGGATTACCCAGAAGCTATGCGGCTGCGGTTCTGCAAGGAATATAAGGTGAAAATGGATGAAATTATGGAAAAGCAGACTGATTTGATTCATCCGTTTTTAGGCGCAGAGGTCGCAAGGAGAGAATATCAGGTGACGGATGAGGATATTCTCAATGCCATCCGTTACCATACAACAGGGCGCGCAGGCATGTCCCTGCTGGAAAAAATCATTTTCATTGCGGATTATATCGAGCCGAACAGAGAAAAATTTGACGGTCTGGAGGAAGCCAGACGTTTGGCATATCTGGATTTAGACATGGCGATGAAATATATTCTGGAAAGCACCATTGCTTTCGTGAAGGAGCGTGGCAGACTGCTGCACCCCTTGTCTCTGGAGGCATTGGAATACTATAAGCATTGTGTGGAAAAGGAGGAAACAGAATGAACGCATTAGAAGCGGCAAAGGTTGCCGAAGCAGCACTGGAGGATAAGCTTGGAGAGGACATCAAGGTGCTTGACCTGAGAGGGCTTTCCAATATTGCGGACTGCTTTGTAATCGCAAGCGGCAAAAACGCGAACCAGCTGCATGCGATGGCGAATGAAGTGGAGCAGAAGCTGTTTCAGCAGGGCGTAAAGCTGCACCATAGTGAGGGCTACAGCGGCGGCACATGGATTCTGCTGGATTTTGGCAATCTTCTGGTGCATCTGTTTAACAGAGAGGAAAGAGAGTTTTACGGGCTTGACCATGTATGGGGAGACGCAAAGGCACTCTGATTCCTTGTAATAAGTATCACTTATAACGAAAATAGAATTTTTAAATAGTCTGATTTTTACAGAGAAAAGCCTCCGCTTGGGGGCTTTTTTGGTTAAAACTGCTGTTTTTGCGAAACGGATGTATCAAAAATTTTTCTCAGAAAAGCGTTCAGGTGATGGATTTGACAAGATTTTTAGAAGCGAAAAAAAATGCTTGAATATGGCGAAAATTTGCAGTACAGTAAATTTGTCAGGAGAAATAAATCTCTTTAGAATTGTGTTGTTAAAAGTTAGAAAGGACGGAAACAATAATGGAAAAGATTTATCAGGGCAAGACAAAGGACGTTTACAAACTGGAAAACGGCAATGTGCTGCTGAAGTTCAAGGATGACTGCACAGGCAAAGACGGCGTATTTGACCCCGGCGAAAACTCTGTTGGTCTGCAGATTGAAGGCATTGGTAAAGCAAACCTGGAAACATCCATCAAATTCTTTGAAATTTTGAAGGAAGCAGGTGTTAAGACACATTATGTTTCCGCTGATCTGGATAACGTAACAATGGAAGTTCTGCCTGCAACTGTATTCGGTCATGGTCTGGAAGTTATTTGCAGACTGAAAGCAACAGGTAGCTTCATCCGTCGTTACGGCGAATATATCGAAGACGGTACACCCATCGAAGGTGGCTATGTAGAAACAACCTTCAAGAATGACGCTCTGGGCGATCCTCTGGTAACAAAGGACGGTCTGGTTGTTCTGGGTATCATGACAGCTGAAATGTATGACAGCATGAAGGCACAGACACTGCAGATTACAAAAATCGTTGCAGCTGAACTGGCTAAGCTGGGTCTGGATCTGTATGATATCAAATTTGAATTCGGCTACAATAAGGATGAAGTTATCCTGATTGACGAAATCGCATCCGGTAACATGCGTGTATACAAAGACGGCAAGTATGTTGATCCCGTTACACTGACAAAGATCATCAACGGCTAATAGGGTGTCGGCAAAGCCGACTTCTAAGTCGAAAACAGGCGGTGCTTTTTAAGTACCGTCTTTTTTTGTACAAAAAAATCCTCTCTGTACATGTGAACAGAGAGGATTTATGCTTATTGCTTTTTATATTTTGTATCGATTTTGGAAATGGAAAATACGCAAAGCAGCAAAATCAGCAGCCATCCATACAGAATGGGGCGACTGCCGGGAAAGGGAATATCCAGACACGCCTTGCCGACGAACAGAACGCCGAGCAGAAGATTCATTTTGCCAATCTCCTTTAGATAAGCAGGGATATTTTTTTCTTCAATATTTTCCAGAACGCGCTTGGTATAAAAAATCGTTTGACCATAGAGGGCAAAAACGCCTCGGGCAAAGAAATAAATACCTGCGAGAAATAGCAGCGTCACAGCGTTTTCTCCTCCTTTCCGGCGGTGCAAATTCTTGCAACACAGCCTGTTTCATGGTAAACTTATAAGATATGTGGCAGAAATCAGTAAGAGCGTTTGTTTGCTCTCTTGTTCAGGCTGGTCTGACGGTCATTCGCCTGCTTCATCCACTCCTTCATCTTGTCTTCAAAATCGGAAGACGCATTGACGGAGGACTGGGGACGGAAATATTCCTGTGCAGGGTTCGCAGATGCTTCGCTCTGTCTGCGGGGCTGCTTGTTGAAGGGCTTGTTGGACTTTGGACGGCGTTCCTCCTTGGGCAGAGCCTCACGGATGGAAAGCACGATTTTGTGGCTTTCTTCATCAATGGAAAGCACCTTTACCTTTACCATATCGCCAACCTTTACATGGTCATTGATATCCTGAACGAAGCTGTTGGCTACCTGAGAGATATGCACCAAGCCCTGCGTGTTGCCGAGAGAAACAATAGCGCCAAAGGGCTTGACACGAACAACCTTACCTTCTACGATGCTGCCGACTTCTAATTTTTCAGACATTCCTGTATACACTCCTGTTCAAATGATGAATTGTTTGACTTGTTTTGCGCAGAAAATACTGCGTATAGTGGGTATTATATCATAGATAAAAAGGGAATACAAATAAAATTCGGTTACAAATTTGGAGGCTTTTATGAAGAAAAAAGATGAGATTATTCTGGAGATTGCGGATGTGAATTTTCCCAATAAGGCGTATGGGTATTACGAAGGAGAGAAGGTCATCGTGAAAAATGCTGTGCCCGGGCAGAAGGTGCAGGCACAGGTGTTCAAAAAACGGGGTAGCGGCGTGGAGGCGCGCCTGCAGGAGGTCATCGAACGCTCTCCGATGGAAAGAGAAACAGGAATGTGTTCCCATTATGCACTTTGCGGCGGCTGCACCTATCAGACCATGCGGCATGAGGAGGAGCTCAGACTCAAGGAGCGACAGGTAAAACGGCTGTTGGAAAACGCAGGGATTTGTGTGCAAAGCTGGGAAGGCATTGTGCCTGCCCCTTCCGAAACGGGCTATCGCAATAAGTGTGAATTTTCCTTCGGAGACGAGGAAAAGGACGGCGACTTAGCACTTGGGATGCGCAAACGCATGAGCTATTATGAGGTTGTGACGCTGAAGGACTGTAATATTGTCGATGCGGATTATCTGCGAATCATCGAAGGGACGCTGCAATTCTTTCAGGAGAGAAAGGTGCCGTTTTATCATAAGGCGCGTCATGATGGCTCTCTGCGTCATTTGGTCGTACGAAAGGGCGCGGCAACAGGCGAAATTTTAATCAATCTGGTGACTTCCTCTGAGGTTCCCTTTTCCGTGGAGGAATTTAAGGATATGCTGCTCGGACTGGAATTGGACGGCTCTGTCTGTGGTATTCTGCATTCTGTGAATGATGGACTGGCGGATGTGGTCAAAAGCGACGAAATGCGCTTGCTCTATGGCAGAGATTTCTTTATGGAAAAGCTGTTTGATCTGGAATTTAAGGTTTCTGTGTATTCCTTCTTCCAGACGAATTCCGCCGGCGCGGAAAAGCTTTATTCCATTGTAAAGGAATTTGCCGGAGATGTGGCGGATAAGACGGTTTTCGACCTGTACTGTGGCACAGGTACGATTGGGCAGATTATGGCTGAAGCAGGTTCTAAAAAGGTGATAGGGATTGAATTGATTGAAGAAGCGGTTGTAGCTGCAAATGAAAATGCAAAGCGTAATCATCTCGAAAACTGTACCTTCCTCGCAGGAGATGTGCTGAAAATGGTGGATGAGCTTAAGGAAAGACCCGACCTGATTATTGTAGACCCACCCAGGGATGGGATTCACCCGAAGGCGATTGGGAAGATTATTGCATTTGGCGCACCGGAGATTGTTTATGTTTCCTGCAAACCGACTTCCCTCGCAAGGGATCTGGAGATTTTTCAGCAGGAAGGGTATCAGGTGGAACGAGTGAAGCTGATGGATATGTTTCCCAGAACGGTTCATGTGGAGACGGTTGTCTTGCTTTCCAAGGGAGAGGTCGACTCGAAAAAGATTCGGGTTGAGTTCTCTTTGGAAGATATGGATATGTCCGAATTTCAGGATGGGGCAACCTACACCCAGATCAAAGACTATGTGCTGGAGCATAGCGGGTTAAAGGTATCCAATCTTTATATCTCACAGATTAAGAGGAAATGTGGGATTGAAGTTGGCAAGAATTACAATTTGCCGAAGTCCGAGGATTCCAGACAGCCCATGTGTCCGCCGGAAAAAGAGAAAGCAATCCGAGAAGCATTCAAATATTTTGGGATGATCTAACATCTCGCAAAATGGAGGTTTCTTATGGATAGATTGATTTCTTGTGAGTTTAACATGGATACCGCTTGTGTGGAACTGAAATTCTTAGATGGCAGCATGATTGCCATTGATACCATCGCCGTGGAGAATGAGGTTGCTGACAATATGTATCAACGGTCAGAACTGGATTATCTAATCTACAATGATCCGGTTGGATATGCAGACTTGATCTTGAACGGTGATCCCGAAATTTATCTAAAAACTGTAACTGAATGTAAACCCTTAGATTAAAACTCAGCCCTCTGCCTTTTCATTGGCAGAGGGCCGTTTTTTGCTTAACAGTTATTGAGCATCCCTTAATTGCTCTACAACGCTGCATTTCGCTGCGTTGTCATACATCATGCAGGGGATCAGCCACCCCAGCAGAAGAAATATCGGAATTGTCAGCAGGACAGGCAGAATGGTGAATCGATACTCAAAGAACCAGAACATACTGCCCAGCATTTTTCCCGCAAGAGGTCCCACCGCCAGCGACAGAATAAAGGCCGCCGCTACAGAAGACATTGCGTAAAACAACCCCTCGTAGATCAGCATGGTTTTGAGCTGCCGGTTCGTCATTCCTACAGCCTGAAGCACAGCAAATTCACGGCGGCGGGAAAGAATACCTGTCATCATGGCGTTGAAGAAATTTAAGAGTCCCACCAGTCCGATGATAGCACAGAGGATACCACCTACCAGAAGGAACATCTGCCGGAACTGAGCAAACTCAGAGCGAGCCGTGGCTTTGCTTTCATACATCAAGGGCGAAAACTCACCGGCAGTGAGCTTCGATAGATATTGCTCTGCTTCGGCCTCGTTAGCGTCGTCCGCTGTGTCGAACAGGTAGAGCATCGGAATGGCCGCACCACCGCTGTCCCGCTGTGCGGTATCCACAGACAAAACTGTCTCATATCCAATACCACCATAACGATAACTCATGGAATACGGAAGCTCTACCAAGGCGCAGACCGTGTACGCTACATCTCTGGCTCCATACAGTTTTTCCTGAAGGTACTCCTCCGGTGTATCTTCGGTGCAGAGTTCCCCGGTGCGGCTGTCGATATATTTCACATCGTCCGCATAGGTAGCGGTGATCGTGTCTCCCACCTTGGGGTAGTATTCAAGATTGGGCAGATTACCGTAGTCATCTAAGGAAACCGCAATGGCAATGGCGTTATTGTCCGGCTCCAACATGGGAGAAATATCTCCGTCGAACACTTGCAGCTTGTCAAACAGACTGTTATCCAGAGCCTCAATTCTGGTCTTTCCCATCACCATATTGCCCCGGTGCTCCAGACGGCTCATATGGCTGTCCAACTGCTCGGCGCTTTCGTACCTTGCATAGTCCTGCCGCAGAGCATCCTCCGTCATCCACAGATATGCGGGTTTTCGCACAGCATATCCCGTGCCGGAAAGACTGGCCTTTGTGTTTGCTGCGATCTCTCCGATCTGTTCTGGCGTGATGAATTCATCTGCTGAGTTGTAACGGAAATAGTCGGGCGTGCTGACGATAAAATCGGCGCAGGTCATGGTGGATACATACTTCTCCATGCTGAAGCCGCCCACAAAGGCACACAGTGCATTGAACAGCGTCACCGACAGTGCCAGAGACACCACCACCAGCACCGTCTTTTTCTTGTTTCGTCCCAAATTGGCAAAGACCATCTGATGGAGCTTGGCTCCCCGGGTGCTGCGCTGTTTTTTCTTGGTCTGCATTGCATCCGTATATTTGGTAGCCTCCACCGGAGAGACCTTAGCTGCCATTTTTCCGGGCTTGGAACAGGACAAGAGCACCGTCAACAAGGCGAACAGCATAGAACCAAGGAAGATCACAGGCGATGTGCTGATGGTGGTGATGCCTGCATCCAACTGGGTGGAGCGCAAGACAACAGGAACCAAAACAGCGCCGATGCCATAGCCCAGCAGCAGCCCCGCCGGAATGCCGATCAGACAAAGCAGAAGTGCCTGCTGGCGAATGATGCGTTTGAGCTGCCGGGGCGTTGTGCCAATGGTTTTCAGAAGTCCGTAAAACCGGATATCCCCTGCAACAGAGATCTGAAAAATGTTATAGATGATAAGATACCCCGTGAAAATCACCAGCAGCAAAAAAGCTGCTATGGCGACCATCAGCTCTGGATCGAGCTGTGACTCCAGCTGGGATGAGGTATATCCCCAATTGACGCCGATTCGGACGCTGTTGGGATCGGTATAGCTGTCCCATGTGTAACCAAGATCGGTATCCACCTGCTCCATCTGCCCTTGAATGTTTGTGCCGGAGGCCAGCATGACATTCAAATCGGTGCGGAAAGGCTGTAAACCTGTTTTCACTGCCTGCGCTTCGATGTCATCTGCGTAATCACGGCTGATGTTGATGTAATGAACAGGCATTAGTTCATCATAGTCCCAATAGCCCACCAGCGTAAAGGTATCTGTTACAGTAAAGGCGGTTTGATCCTTGTCCGTAATGGAATAGGAAACCGTGACCTCGGCGCCCAGCTCCGGCGTTACGCCAAGCAACTGCAACGCTGCCGTATCCATGGCTACCTCTTTGCCGCTTTCGGGCATCCGTCCGGTAGTAGGGGTTGCATAGCTCCATTTAGTGCAGTTGGCATCCATGTAGCTGATCTCTGCCGGTATTTTGGCAAAGACCCCCTCCGCAGTGATACCGATTACCTTCCGTGCCCCCGTAGCCTTCACCTTTGGGTGGGCAGCGATGCGTTCCGCCTGCTCGGGGGAAACATCCTTAAAGGTGCCATGCGCATAGCCGCCTACCTGCCGAAACTGGTAGGTTTCATAGCTGGCGTTCAGTGACAAGACAATGGTGAACATGGAAGTAAATAGCAGCGTTGTCAGCGCAATGGCAAAAATGGCGATCAGATTGCGGCGACGGTTCGCATAAAGAGATTTTAAGCTGAGCTTTCGAATACATTTTCTGTTTTTGACATTCATCGTAGCCACCTCCCGTTAGTTCTGGGAGACGATCCGACCATCTTCGATACGGATAATGCGGTCTGCCATCTGCGCAATTTCTTCGTTGTGAGTGATCATTACGATTGTCTGGGCGAACTTTTGACTGGTGACTTTCAAAAGGCTCAATACATCCTGGCTGGTTTTGGAATCCAGATTGCCGGTGGGTTCATCTGCCAGAATGATAGCGGGTGCTGCCGCCAGCGCACGGGCAATGGCTACTCGCTGCTGTTGACCGCCTGAGAGCTGATTGGGCAGCGCATCCAGACGATCATCCAGCCCAAGGGTCTGCACGATCTGCTGTACGAAATCCTTATTGACCTTGCCACCGTCCAGCTCAATGGGTAGAACAATATTTTCATACACATTCAGCACCGGAACAAGATTATATGCTTGGAACACAAAGCCGATTTTCCTGCGGCGGAAGATGGTCAGCGCTTCCTCCTTCAGGGAGAAAATATCCTGTCCGTCCACCATAACCGTGCCGCTTGTAGGGCGATCCAGCCCGCCCAGCATGTGCAGCAGCGTGGATTTGCCGGAGCCGGATGTGCCGACAATTGCAACAAATTCGCCCTTCTTTACACTTAAATCAACTCCATCCAACGCATGAACTGCGTTATTGCCGGAGCCATAAATCTTTTTCAGGTTTTTTGCCTGTAAAACTTCCATAAATGAGTACCTCCATGAAAAAATCTGTATATATGAAAGGAAATGATCCTTTGATACATACAGATTATCGCATAGGAATCTTTCCACATTCTTTCCGGCGGAAAATGAAATCTAACAGTTTTGATAGAATTGTTGTTATTTCGGCAGAAATATGGAAAACGTACTTCCTTTTCCCGGAACGGAAGCAACCTTGATATAACCGCCCTCGCCGGATATGATCTGTCGGGCAAGATATAAGCCGATGCCGACCCCTTCTTGTTTCTGCACACTATTTGAGCGGTAAAAGCGAGCAAATATCTTCGCTTGCTCATTTTCCGGTATGTCTGAACCGGTATCCGATATATCGATCCTTGCAAACATTTCGTAACTTACGGCAGAAATCCTGATTGTGCCATGCTCTGTATATTTGATGGCGTTGTCTACGATATTAGCCAGCGCTTCCGCTGTCCATTTGAAGTCGAATACAGCAAAAGCATCTGTATCCTGCATTTGCAAAGACAATCCTTTTTCAGAAGCCTTGGCAGTATATTGTTCTACCACACTTTCAAGCAGCGGCTGCAGCGCTGCCGGCTGGGGGGAGAGTGAAATGATCCCGTTTTCCAGTCTGGAAAGCTTTACGAGAGAATCGATCAGAAAACGCAGCTTTTCCGATTGTTTGTACAGTGCCTCCACATTTGCCTTCGCCGATGCAGGCATAGTTTCCTCCATCAGAAGCTCGCTGTATAACAGCAGGTTTGCAATCGGCGTTTTTGTCTGGTGCGAGATGTCCGCAATCAAGGTTTTGATTTTGTCTTTTTCCTGCGCTATGTTTTGAGAAGATGCTTCTGCGGCGGAAAGATAGTGTGCAAACTTTGTTTCCAAAGCAGACAGCTGGCTTTCATCAAAAGTTGTTTCAGAAAAGGAGCCGATCATAGCAGCGTCCAGCATCCTTTCGATTTCTTCCATCGTTTTTCTGGTCTTTCTCCGCTCCCATAACACAACAGCTGCCGCCGCCAGAAAACACAGCAGTATAATCACAATGCCGGTTCTATTCATCTTTTGTCACCCAGCTATAACCGATTCCGTAGATGGTTTTAATGTATTTCTGTGCACCAAGCTTATCCCTCAGACGCTTGATCGTAACAGACAAAGCATTTTCATCCACATATTCTGCGCCATCTGTCCAGATCCGGTCGACAAGGTCTCCACGGGTCATGGTTCGACCACGATTTTCAACAAGCAGACGCAGTAATTTTTGTTCTGTTTTACTCAATTCCACTTTTGAATCTCCCACATAAAAGGTCATAGCCTCAAAGTCAAAGTGAAATAGATCAATATGGATCGGCGCATTTTTATGGTTTGACGCTTGCTTTCGCAGTTGGGTATTCACCCTTGCCCGCAAAACCGAAAGAGAAAAGGGCTTGGTAATATAATCATCAGCGCCCCTCTCCAGTCCGTCTACGATATCCAGATCGGTGTCATTGGCAGTCAGCAGAATAACAGGAACTCCGGGCAGGTTTTCCTTGACCTCCCGAAGCAGCTCAAGCCCACTGCCATCCGGCAGATTGATATCCAGCAGGATCAGGGATACACTCCCGCAAAGCAATTGTTCTCTTGCCGCTTTTAGATCATGGCAGGATATAATCTGACGGTCATCTGCTTTCAGCGCTTTGCATAAGCCTTGATTCAAACCGATATCATCTTCAACAATCAGTAATTGCTCCATATATCTCACTCCCTCGTTATTCAAATGCCACCATCGTTTCCTTGGGCAATTTTTCGTTCTCACAGTTCAGAAGATAGGCTACGGCCTTGTTCGCAAAGCGGTTGGTTTTTATCGTATCCCAATCGGCAAGGCGAATGATCTCTGCTGTGCCGTTCTCAAAATCAAATGAAATCTCGCCCCATTCGCCGTCGCAGTCTGCCTGATATTCGTAGATTGCGGCGGCGATTTTCTTTTTTCGCTTGGTCTTGGATTTCTGTTTTAGCCGGACTGCATGGATTGCGCCCTCGGCAACCAACAATTCCGTCAACTTGTCCACTGCTTTTCGGTAGGCTCGTTCTGCACCGCTGGCTGTACTGCCCTCAAACATAACCGCCAGTTCTTCAAAGGTGGGGCGGTCTTTCCATGAGCTGACACGCCCACAGGTCATGCAAATTGCTAACCGTTTTTCGAGCAAGGTCTGTTCCCGGTAATTCAGTTTCTCAAATGCCCGTTGCACCTTTTCTGCCTGTATGCCGTTCCAGAGGATGTCGGTATAGTTCCAAGTATCATCCAAGGCAACATCTTCGCCGGTTTCCTCGCCGTCTTCGTCTGTCACATAGAAAGGCTGCTGATTGCGGATGCCACGGACAACTTTCAGATATTCTTCCGCAAGGGCAAGATCACAGTTGTATTTCTTGGAAAACTCGCTGACCGCATCCTTGGTGTTATGGTACAGCCATGCCATTGACCGCACCATTTTATAATTGGTCAGAGAAGATACCGACCATTTTTCTTCGCCCATGCGAAAACGGAGCATAGCATCCCGGATGAACGGATAGATGTATGTAGCATACTCTGCGCCCTTGGCAAGGTCATAGTCCATCAGCTTTTGGAGCATTTGCTCCCGGCAGGAGAGCTTTATATCTATAAATCGGTCTGTGTCGTACAGATCGCCGCCATCCACACCGAGAAAGTCTTTGATGCGCTTGTTAAGCTGCGGCTCGTAGTGGTGTAGGAAGAATGAGAAATATATCAAATTCTTTTCCTGCAAGGCAGACAGGATATATTCGTTCAGATTGCCCACCGCTGGAGGCTCCGGTTCCAGTTGGAAAATGTGCTCTGCCACATAGGAAATGATGCCGTCATCGTGCGGATTGACTTGGTGTTTTGGTATGTATCCGGTCATATTCCATGTAAAATCATTCAGCATAGCGCACCTTCTTTCAACTTTCAAAATCTATTCAGTCAAACAATATGTGCTGCCCAAATATGTACCCTGATTTTTTGACCATTTCTATTCAAAATGATTTGAGCATGCTTCAACTCTCCATATCCCGTTTCCACATCTAAAAGACTACATTCTCGTGGAAACGGGTAGGAATATTTATCAAAATGGTTGAAAATGTTTTTATAACCCAAATCGAAGTTTTTGGCAGTGGTATAAACTATCAAAAAAGTGTACGGGCAACCGTTGGGGTCGTATTTTGTAAGAACTTTATTCATGTGGGAGTCTAATCGCTCTCTTTCCAATGAAGATACCTTTATTCCCTCTATCATTACAACAGGTAATCCATCATAACAAAGCTGAATATCAACCTCCCCAGCCTCGTCACCGTTTTCTGAGTCTCCTTGCCTTGTTTGATCTTTCATGAAATAGCTCTCGCCCAAAATATCCCGAATATAATCATTCATTGTATCTTCGCTACTATCTGCGTTGTAGTGGTGATTACGCTGTAGCTTTGAAAGTGCTCGTAACATTTTGTCGCATATTTCTTTTTCGGGTATTCGGCTATCATCTTCTATTTGTGCAGTACTACAATCTTCTTTGTATTCGTCCAAATGATCCTTCAATACATATAATTTTGACTCTAATTTGTCAAATCGTGTTTTGTCATCCCATCCGGTAAAATGGGATGACAATGCAATTATTTCGTCAATGTATGCGTCACCTTCTATTTTGGCAAGTTCAAAACACACTCGGTCTTTCCACTGCAAAAAGACTGGATTCTTATATATGGTTTGCAGATCTATGCTGGATGTTTTATGCGTTCCAGTATTGTAGTCATACATTGAAGCCACTGGGTAGCTCTCTGTGGTAAATAGTGTTTTGATTTCCGGTGCTTGATCAATCAATTCTTTTATAGCATCCACATTAATCATAGTTTTTTCCTTCCAACGCTTCTTTTCTTAATACGCCTTGTCCCATTTCTTTTTCATAATCGCCCTTGGCATAGGCTACATTGCTCAATGCCCGGAGCATTTTATCCTTTGCCAGCTTCTTCATAACCTCTGCAAGATCAGCGTCCAGAGTACCACGCTTCACATAGCGGTTTATGGTATTTAGCCGCTTTTCATAAATCTGTTTCAGCGGATGATCGTCCGCAAGTTCCCGCTGTTCTCTGCCTTTTAGATTGCCGATCTGCCGACAGGTGCGGTGCAGCTTGTCCCCCGGCGCATAACCGCCGCAGTATTTGGTGTGCCTTGCGTTGGTGGTCAGAAACCATTTGCCGCAGATCCGGCATTTTTTCGGTGCATGACCCACACACAAACCCTCAAAGAAATCAGACCGGAACATTCCCACAAAGGATACATAGTGCATCCGCTTGACCAGCTTCGCTATGTCCTCGCCGGGACGGATGGTAGCCACATACTGAACAGAGTTATTTGCAACAGACATCCAGGCATTGCCCTCTGTGATAGAGAACTTAGGCGGGAAATAGCTGCCGAACATTTTTGCAAAGCCCTCCGCTGTGCGGTCTGCCTCGTTGCCGTCTGATTTTTCTGCAAAATCAAGCATTGCCTTTTGATATTCCTCAAGAGAGTATGCCAGATGCCCGCATACAGCGGTATAGCGCTGGAGCATCACCGCATCAGCATATTTTGGAACTTCTTCGAACGGTAAAGAATTGGTTACGGCTTTTATGGCGAACTCCACATATTTCAGAGCATTGTCCGCAGTAAAAACCTTTTCTATCCGTTCCCTGTGCTTTGGTATATCCATATAGGAGAACGGCGGCGTTTTGCTGAGAATCTCTAACATTGTCAATGCAGCTTCCTTTGCCATAGGAAAGAGTGCAGAAGTATCCTGTCCGGCATTCAGCATCCCGAGCAGCAGATTGATTTTCTCGCATTGCTCGTTCATTCTTGTAATAGTATCCGCAGGAACATTCAGCGCATCACAGGCAAGCGTGCCGACAGGGAATGTTTTGCCCTCATATATGACCGTATCCTGCCAGAAGTCCAATGTCATCAATTCTTGGTTCATGCTTACCCTCCTGTCCTGTTTTTTCACTTTCTTAATTGTATCATGCTAATGTAAAGAAATCTACATCTATCAATAAGTTGTCCTGTTTTTTGAAACAGGATTGTCCTGCCATTAGCCTGTTTTTTGAAAAATCCGTCATAACCATAATAGAAGGAGCGAAGCACCTGCCAATCACGGCGGGTGCTTCGTGCTTTCCAGAATATTATGAACGGAGGGTTTTCTATGACAATCTATGAAACCATCAAGGCGGCAATCAGCGTCAAGCAAGCCGCCGAACACTACGGGCTGAAAGTGAGCCACAACGGCATGGCTTGCTGCCCGTTCCACAACGACAGGCATCCGAGCTTGAAGCTGAATGAGGACTATTTTTTCTGCTTTGGCTGTGGAGCAAAGGGAGATGTGATCGACCTTGTGGCAAGGCTGTTCAATATGAGCAGCTATGAAGCAGCGCAAAAGCTGGCTTCGGACTTCGAACTTGACCCGAAACCGCCCACTGCCGCAGCTATGGCCAAGCCAAAGCGTCCTTATATCCGTCAGTTCCGGGAGGATGAAATGCTGTGTTTCCGGGTGCTGACGGATTATCTGCATCTGCTGGAAGATTGGAAAGTGCGGTATGCACCCAAAACACCGGAGGAGGCTCTGGATGATCGTTTTGTGGAAGCCTGCCAGATGCACTGTCCTATCGAATATATGGCAGATGTGCTGACCGTGGGTGATCTGGAAGAGCGGGTGGCATTGGTGGACGAGCTGATGAAGGAGGGAAAAATTACTTTTCTGCAAGAGTACATCACACGAAAGAAAAAGGAGGTGGCGCACCATGGCGAAGAACCGGAAAACGCCTGATATGAATTTGCCTGTCTGGTTTGATGGGCAGAACATCAACGAAGCTCTGTTTTGTGAAGAATTTCTGCATGAGCGCAGAATTATCTTCGCAAACGGAGCTTTTTTTACGCCCGATGGTCGAGTGACGGACGATCTCCCACTGCGTGGGGAGATTTACGACAAGCTGAAATTTTGTGCCGTAAACAATATCCCCCGGAAGATCACCAACATTCTGGAAGTGCTGAAACTGGAAGCACAAGTGCCGGACTTTCCACCGGAGCAGGATCGGATTCATTTGTCCAACGGTACGCTGCTATTGAACGGCACATTTACCAAGGGCAGACCGGCTATCGTGCGAAACCGTCTGCCTGTTGTTTACAATCCTCATGCACCTACACCTGTGACCTGGCTAAAATTTCTGGATGGGCTGCTCCATGCGGAGGACATCCCCACTTTGCAGGAGTTTTTCGGCTACTGTCTGATTCCTTCCAACAAGGGGCAGCGCATGATGGTGATTAAAGGCAACGGCGGCGAGGGCAAATCCCAAATTGGTGCGGTGCTGTCCGCTATATTCGGCACGAATATGAAAGACGGCAGCATCGGAAAAATTTCCGAAAACCGCTTCGCCCGTGCTGATCTGGAACACATCCTGCTGTGCGTGGATGATGATATGCGGATGGAAGCTCTGCGTCAGACCAACTATGTAAAATCCATTGTGACTGCACAGGGCAAGATGGATCTGGAACGCAAGGGAAAGCAGAGTTATCAGGGCTGGATGTTTGCCCGGTTGCTGGCATTCAGCAACGGCGATCTGCAAGCTCTGTATGACCGCAGCGACGGTTTTTACCGCAGACAACTTGTGCTGACCACCAAAGAAAAGCCCATGGACAGAGCCGATGATCCTGACCTTGCAGAGAAGATGAAAGCTGAAGCCGAGGGTATCTTCCTGTGGGCATTTGAAGGCTTACAGCGGCTTGTTGCCAACAACTTTAAGTTTACGGAGAGTGACCGTATCCAGGAAAACCGGGAAGCGGTCAAGCGTGACAACAACAATATCTTTGATTTCATGGAGTCGGAGGGATACATCCGATTGAAAGCGGATGCTTCCATCAGCTCCAAGGATTTCTATGAAATCTACCGGATGTGGTGCGAGGAAAATTCCCTTGCTCCGCTGAAAGCCCGTAGCTTCAGCGACGCCATGATTGCCAATGCCAAGAAATTTAATCTGGAGCATTGCAATAACATCACCAACTCTGCCGGACGGCGGGTATGGGGATTTATGGGTGTGGAGGCTGTGGCAAGACCTCATATAAATGGGTTTTACGGAAATTCGCCGTGTACGTACGTACCGGAGGACATTCCGGAGGAATGGCGGCAGGTCGAGTAAATCCCATTGGCTGGTACGTATGTACGCAGCAAAAGAGCGTGAAACGCTTGTGATAGAAACAGCTCATTTCCTTTATTTGGGCTGTTTCTATTGCAGTGAAAGATTTGATTTTCACTGCCGCCGGGATGGGTGGTGTTTCGCAAAACAGCAGCTATCCCGGCTGAACAACAGAAAACGATGCAGACAGTTTTCGGGCAGTTCAGCAGAGGTCACCGCAGTGACCGCATTCCCCCTCGGGAGAGCCCTCGGAGAGCCCACGGCACTTTGCAGCCAGTATGGATGAAAGTGTCATAGTGGGTTATTACACTTTGAAAAAGTGCCTCTCCGTAGTTCTCCGCTGTCTGCAAATCTCAAAGAAAGGACAAAAATTCTATGGCAAGAAATGATGGAATAGACCGTACCGTAGCCAGAAATCAGGACTTGGAAACCCCGGCAGATGTGGCTAAGGTACAGGAACACAATGAGCGTGAAAAGGACAGCTACAGCAATCAGGACATCGTGCCGGAACGCACTTCTCTGAACGTTCATTTCAAAGCACCCACGGACGATTATGTAAAAATGTTTGAGCAGATGGAACAGGACGGCGTAATCTCCACCAGAGGTCTGAAACCGGATGCCGTCAAATACGGCGAGTTAGTATTTGATGTGAACTCTGCTTATTTCTACAATCATGGCGGCTATGAATTTGCAAAACAGTTTTATGCTGATGCTTACAAAGCCGCCGTGGAGATTGTAGGCGGTGAGCAGTATATCCTCTCCGCTGTGATGCACGCCGATGAGCGCAACCGGGCAATGTCCGAAGCTCTGGGCGAGGATGTGTACCACTATCATCTTCATGTGGTTTATATCCCGGTGGTGGAAAAGCAGATCCTTTGGTCGAAGCGATGCAAGGATGAAGCCCTCCGGGGAGCCGTTAAGGAGGTCATCACACAGGTCAGCCGCAGTAAGAAATGGGAGTCCAAGCCGGTGCTTGACGAGGACGGTAATCCAATGTTGAACGCAAGAGGAAAAAAGATTTTGAGGTCATCCTACAGTGTGTTGCAGGATGACTTTTTTCATTTCATGCGAGTTGCCGGATATACCGATCTGGAGCGTGGAGAACGTGGAAGCACCGAGGAACATCTGACTGTGACCCAGTTCAAGGTGCAGGCAGAACAGCAGCGGCTGGAAACTGTGGCCGGACAGGTGGCACAGGTGGAGCGGGGTTTGGAGAATGCCAAAGCTGCCACGGAGAAGCAGAAACAGAAACTGGAAGCTCTGCAAAAGGAAACCAAAACAGCAAAGACCGTTGCTCTGACGGTGCAGGAGATTGAAACAATGGGCAAAAAAGCCACATTCGGAAACAATGTTGTGCTGACTCCGGATGAATGCGACACGCTCAAACACTATGCGGTCAATGGTATTATTGCCAATGCTGACAACAAGCGACTGAAAGAAAAATTGGCTTCCGCAGAAAAGACGGTTTCCATCTGGAAGCAGCGGTATGAAGCGGTAAGCGAAAAATATATGGAACTCAAACAGAAAGCCCAACCCTTTCTGGATGCACTGGAAATCGCATCCGAAAAGGTTCGGGCTTTTATCAATTCTATCCTCATCAGAGGAAAGGAAACACAGGAACACGAACACCCTGCCCGGAAGCGTGGACAGGATATGGAACTTTGATGGAGGAATCGCCTATTGAAGAAATATTATGAAGAAGCGAAATATAATGCGGCATTTGACCGCTGTGTGGATGTTATGAGCCAGATGCTCCAGAAATATGGACATCAGGTTTTGGATAAATTGGAACAGGACGCTCCGCAGGAAGTGGAGCATTCCGAGGAAAGTAATCAAGCACAGCCTTTGACGGATAAGGCTGCGTAAAATCTCGCAATTTACACGTTGCGTATTCGTTACAGCTATGCTATAATGATTACGCAACGTGTACTTTTTGCTTTTGTGGAGAAAAGACGGATGGATTGTAAAAACAGAATTATAAAGTTGCGTGAAAGCACAGGACTGAACCGGAAAGATTTTTGCAAGCTCGTCCATATTCCTTACCGGACTATGACTGAATGGGAATTGGACAACCGCCATGCACCGGATTATGTGCTGTGGCTTTTGGAGTATTATATCCGCAACGAGGGACTTATGGTAAAAGGAAGGAATGAGGGAGGTGGAGATTCTGAAAAAGAAACAACTTAAATGCTATCTTTATACAAGAGTGTCCACCTCGATGCAGGTTGACGGATACAGTTTGGATGCCCAACGTGACAAGCTACGGAAGTATGCGGCATACGAGGATATGATCGTTGCCGGGGAGTATTCTGACGAGGGATTTTCCGGCAAGAACATCCAAGGGCGGCAGGACTTCCAACGGATGCTGAACGATATCCAGGACGGCAAAGATGATGTTTCTTATGTGCTGGTCTTTAAGCTGTCCCGATTTGGCAGAAATGCGGCGGATGTTCTGAACTCTTTGCAGCTTATGCAGGATTTTGGTGTCAACCTGATCTGCGTGGAGGACGGCATTGACAGCTCCAAGGATGCCGGAAAGCTGATGATCTCTGTGCTGTCTGCGGTGGCAGAGATTGAGCGAGAAAATATCCGCACACAGACAATGGCAGGACGGGAGCAAAAGGCTCGTGAGGGCAAATGGAACGGCGGTTTCGCTCCCTATGGATACAAACTGGAAGACGGAAACCTTGTTATTGCAGAGGATGAAGTGGAAGTAATCCGTGTCATTTATGACCGCTACATCCATACCAACGAGGGCGTTGCTGGAGTTGCAAAATATCTGAACCGCAATGGTTATGTAAAGAAACTAAGACAGAATAATACCATTCCGGGATTTTCAAGAGATTTTGTGAAAAATGTATTGTACAATCCTGTTTATATGGGAAAGATTGCTTACGGCAGACGAAGAACAGAAAAGAAACAGGGTACAAGAAACGAGATGCACGTGGTTGAGCAGTCGGAGTTCCCGGTTTATGAAGGACAGCACGAAGCTATCATTTCCGAAGAAGATTGGCATCTGGCACAGGAAAAGCGCAAGATCAATTCTTTCAAGCGGGAAAAGGTCAACAATCCAGACCATGCACACATCCTGTCCGGTATCTTGAAATGCCCATGCTGCGGTAAGAGTATGTACGGCAATATCGCCAAGGCGCACAGCAAGGACAAAAAAACACGGTATTATTACTACTGCAAAAATACGGTTACACCTACCGGGCATGAGTGCAGCTTCCGTCTGAATATCGAGCAGACGGAAATCAATAAATTTGTGGCGAAGATTATTTCTGCTATGGTTAACAATCCCCGGTTTGTGGAAGCGATTCAAGCGAAAATCGGAACGGCGGTTGATACAGAGGATATGGAAAAGCAGATCGCCGTTCTGCAAGGGCAGCTAAAGCAAGCCTTTGGAACGAAAAGTCGCTTGGAGCGTCAGATGGATACCTTGGACATCAACGATGTCCACTATGACAGAAAGATTTTAGACTTGCAGCGCCGCTATGATGAGCAGTATGATACCATAGAGGAAATCGAAGTTCAGATTGGCGAATTGCAAAGTCAGATCCGCAACATACAGCAGGAGAAGATTTCCGGTGACAATATCTATCGCTTGTTACTGGCATTTGATGAAGTCTACCATTCCGCAACGGAAGCGGAGCAGAAGGAGTTTATGAAGGCCTTTATCGAGCGAATTGAGATGTTCCCGGAGAAAAGGAAAGATGGAAGCTGGATAAAGAAGATCGTATTCAATTTTCCTGTGCCTGTTGATGGTGAGGAAGTGAAAGAACTTCCCTTGGAAACTGAAACAACTGTTGAGACTGTGGTGTTGCTACAAAGGAAAAATATGTAGAAATCCTTGAATTTACGCACTTTGTGGAGTTTTTCAGTTTCAGAAAAATAGGTGAAAATCACAAAGAAAAGAGCCTTGTGAAGAAAGTAACCGTTGTTGTTGCGTTAGACCTCGGGACGGGGAACACAAAGAATCTTGAATATGAAAATGAATAGAGAGCTATCAGATCATTGATAGATTATAGGGATACTTGTTAAAAGCGGGTGTCCCTATTTTTTATAGGGCATTCCAGAAATGGAGTGTCTTTTTTATACCAAAATATTAAAAATTCAGGAGGAGAATGAAAATGACAAACACAGCGTTAAGAGCAGAGAATAGCAATTCTCGCACAATTACTTTCAAGAGCAAGGAACACGAAAAATTTTATATGGAATATCTGGAAAAATGCAGATATCAGGATGTCTACCATCAGGCTCTGGTTTATTGCCTGGGTATCGACAGAGACACAAGAGAAAATGTGAATAAAATCTATAATTTTAAAACTGGATGTGTAAAAACGGAATCCCTGCAGGAAGGTTGGCAGACCAGTGGAAGTTTACGGATCGTCCGCATGGCATTTAATCTTTACTGCAATGGGACACCAAGTGTCGGAGATTATGAAGCAGAGGAAGATCAGTTAAAAGAGTGTCAGTATTATACCGTAGAAGATCTGTTTTGCTGCGGATATGCCCGGTATTTTTGGGAAGCCATTAAAATCCGTTATCCAGAGTATTGTTTTTACAAAGACTGGGAGGATATGTATGCTGAAAATTAGATTACAGGGTACTTTAAAGGATATTCAATGGTTCCGTCGTATTTTGGAAAAGCATAAAGAATTGGATGTTCTGGAAGTATCGGATGCTTATGCGAACAAAGGAACAAGCAAATATTTTCGTGTTTATGTTGAAGTAGAAGAAAAAGAGTAAATCGGAGGAAAGTATATGTGTAAAGTAATTGCTATTGCAAATCAGAAAGGCGGAGTAGCCAAAACAACGACAACAATCAATCTGGGAGCCGGACTGGTGAAGTCAGGGAAAAAAGTAGTCCTGGTAGATGCTGATCCACAGGGGCACTTGACAATGGGATTGGGATTCCCTAAAAATCTCAAGGTAACATTAAAAAGCATGATGGAGAACATTATCATGGGACTGGAATTTGATCCGAAAGAAGCAATTCTGCACCATGAAGAAGGTGTTGACCTAGTTCCGTCCAATAAATTGCTTGCCGGAATGGATATGTCTTTATTTACAGTAGAGGACAGAGAAAAGGTGCTGAAAGAGTATCTGGAACTGCTGAAGGATGAGTATGATTATATTCTGATTGACTGTATGCCATCCCTGGGAATGCTGACGCTCAATGCTTTGAGTGCAGCGGACAGTGTTCTGATTCCAGTGCAGCCACAATATTATGCGGCAGATGGACTCATGGAATTACTGAAAGTAGTTAAGGGAATCCATCAGAGGTTCAATCCGGATTTACAGATAGAAGGTATTTTATTCACAATGGATAATTGTCGTTACAATAATGCAAAGAGAAACAAACAGGCAATCAAAACTACATACGGAAGTGACATTAGGATTTTTGAGCAGACGATTCCGAGAACAGAAAGCCTTGCAGAAACAGCATCGGAGGGTGTAAGTATCTTTGCCTATGATGGAAAAAGCAAGGGGGCAGACAGCTATCTGGAACTGGTTCAGGAGGTGTTGAAACATGCGTAGACCGAAAAAAGATATTCAGCTTACCTCTTATGATGAATTACTGGGATTAGAGGAAACACCGGAAAAGAGTATGAACCAGGTTGTGGAAATAGATCTGGCAAAGCTCTATCCCTTTAAAAATCATCCGTTCCATGTAAATGATGATGAAAAAATGGCAGAAACCGTAGAGAGCATTAAAACATACGGTGTTTTGACTCCTGCGCTGGTAAGACCTCGACCAGATGGCGGATATGAGATGATTTCCGGGCATAGAAGAAAAAGAGGCTGTGAACTGTGTGGAAAGACTACATTGCCAGCTCTTGTCCGAAATTATACGGATGATGAAGCGGTCATTATTATGGTCGATTCCAACATTCAGCGTGAAAATCTTCTGCCAAGTGAGAAAGCTCATGCCTATAAGATGAAATATGATGCAATGAAGCATCAGGGAAGTAAAGGTGAGAAATATACAGCAGATATGGTTGGGGAAGCTGCCGGGGACAGTGGGAGAACCGTACAGAGGTATATACGTCTGGCGGCATTATCAGATGCTTTGCTGGAATATGTGGACAATAATAAAATTCCTATGATTGTGGGAGAAAAGCTGTCTTATCTGAAGCCAGAGGAACAGGGGTGGCTTCTGGAAGTGATTACCAACAGCAGCATTTTTCCGACAAAACAACAGGCAGAACAGTTAAAAGAATGCAGTGCAAATGGAAAATTAAACCAGAGTTATATCTATGCTGTTTTATTAAAAAAGGAAAGCAGTAAGATCAATGTGACGATTCCGGCAAAGAAAATTGGAAATTATTTTCCGGAGACATATTCTAAAGAACAGATAGAAGAAGTCATTTTTATGCTTTTGGATAAATGGAAAGAAAACAAAGAAGGAGTAGCAGATGCAGAAGATACAGTTTGATTATTTTACGGGGATGGAAGCGGAACAATACAGCTTTTATCGTGTCCCTAAAGTGCTGTTTACCGAACCATGCTTTAAAACTCTTTCTTGTGAAGCAAAGGTATTATACGGTCTGATGCTGGACCGTATGAGCCTGAGCATTAAGAACAGATGGCTGGATTCAGAGGACAGAGTATACATTATTTTCACTGTGGAAGAAATTGCAGAGTTGATGAACTGCGGAACTCAAAAGGCAGTGAAACTGGTAAAAGAGCTGGACAGCAGTAATGGGATTGGATTGATAGAGAAGAAACGTCTGGGACTGGGAAAACCGAATGTTATTTATGTGAAAAATTTTATGATCAGAGAGGTTCCAGATCAAAAGCCGACAGGTAATTGTGCAGATCTGCAATCTGAGCAGGAAGATCATAAAAAAATTGCAGATTTGCAATCGAAACAGAAAAGACATGAGGAATGTGCAGATTTGCAACAAGAAGCAGAAAACAAGGGGAAAACAGGCATTTCTCTGAATTGTGAAAATCATCATTCAGGAGTAGTGAAAACCACAATTCAGGATTATGGGGAATCACAATTCCAGAATAGTGAAAATCACAATTCAAGAATGGTGGAAACCACAAATCCAGAATTTCCAGAATCACAATTCCAAAATAGTGAAAATCATCATTCCAGAATAGTGGAAATCACAAATCCAGAATACCCGAAATCACAATCTAATAATACTGATATTAACAAGACTGATATTAGTGAAACTGAGATAAATCAATCTTATCCAATCATATCAGGTAATCCCCAAAAGAAAAAAGATGTGATGGAGAAGATGAGAGCATATCGTGAGGTGATTCATGAAAACATAGATTATCAATATCATGCCAAGGAAGATGTAGATGAACTGGTGGAGTTGATGATCGAAGTTATGATGATGCCGGAGGACAGTATGATTCGAATTGCGGGAGTAGAAAAACCAGTTGCTTTGGTAAAAAACAGGTTTATGAAATTGAACTATTCGCATATCGAATATGTGCTGTTCTGTCTGAATCGGAATACGACCAAGATTGGGAATATTAAAGCGTATCTTCTGACCGCCCTGTATAATGCCCCGGCAACGATAAACAGTTATTATCAGGCAGAAGTTAATCACGATATGTATGGAGGATAAAGGAACATGAAGAAGATGATTAAAAAAGTGATAGCACCAGTGCTGGTGATTACAGTATTGTTTGCAGTATTAAGACCGTTTTGTATCCAGGATGGGAAGTGCAATTATTTCTTGCTGTTACTTCTGATGGGGATACCGTTTGGAATCGGAAAAATGTGTGTCTGGATGGTTCCAAAAGGTTTTGACCTCGGAGGAACGCTGGCAGTCTGGACAATGAATCTTCTGATCGGAGGATTGATCGGAAGCATCGTTCTTCTGGCAATGATTGGACAGGCGATCATTTATCTCTGCGTTTTTCTGATTACAGTTCTTACAGGGATACATAAAATACCGAGAATAAAATGAAATAGATTTTTTGAAAAGCAGCTAAGACAAAAATTAGCTGCTTTTTTTCGGGGAACTTTGCGACACAATGGCGTAAAGTTGGGACAAATTGCAGGAAAGGAGACACCGTATTGAGCAATCGTGCAATTTCCACAGAACTTATTGAATTGGGAGAACGGATCAGAAAACGCAGGCAGGAAATGAAGTTGTCACAGGAATCTTTTGCGGAAAAAGCAGGTATCAGTGTCAATACGGTCAGCAGGATAGAAGGCGGACAAACGGCAATGTCTGTTGAGATTTTTAGGAAGATGATTGAGATATTGGAAACGGATGCCAATCTCCTGCTGGGGAAAGAGGGAGGCGGTACAGAGAAGCTGGAATCAATTCAGGAAGTGCTTTACCGTATTCAGAAGATGGAATGGAAAGAGCAGAAAATTATCATGCAGACCATAGATTCTCTGATAGACAGTTTAAATGAATACAGGTGAATTTCACCATATATGGGGTGCAAAATAAAAAAACTCCCCATATATGCTAAGGATAATAGAATCTTGTGTTGTTAAAATGGAAAACAGAGAGATAAAGAAGGGAGATAGGATTGATGACAAGAGAAGAAAATTTGCTTTATCGGAAACAGTGTCCCTATGATGCAATGGGAGACTATTCTGTTTTGATGGAAAATGAAAAGAACATAAAAGCAAAAAGAAATGCCAAGAAGTCTGATGCTGGCATCAGACAGAAAATAAAGTAGAGAATATTGTAACTATTAGAAAGGGCAGTAAAGAAGTTTCAGGCTCTCGTTTAAAAAAAACGGGTGTACCGGAAGCTGTTTTTTACTGTCCTTTTTGTCAGTTGAACAGTAAGAATCCTATCCTTTCTGCTGATGGGCACCTGTTGCCAGCAGGCAGAAAGGTGGTAATTATGCTTACATTGCAGGAATTGAAACAGGTTGTAAGTAACAGGGAAGAAAGAAGAAAGGTTCCGTCCGCTAAATATTTAAGAGAAAATGAGGTAGCAGTTGCGAAGCAGAGGTTGATGGATTGTGCGGAAATTATCGCATATCAGACCGGATATGTTCTCTATTGTGTGGGGGACTATGCAACGGTTTTTCCATTATTTACCTGTCGAGATTATGTATATGAAGCAGAAAGAAAAATAGCAGTTGTTGAGGAGAATTTTTTCGATGATCAACCCTGGTATGTAAGGCTGATATTAGAAGGCGAAGACCGGCTGTGGAGAAACAGGGAAACACGAGAACATAATAATTGTGTTTCATATAGCTGTATTTCTGAAGAATGGTGCGAGTTGGCAGATAAAGGACAATGTCTGCTTGAAAAAATCATTGCAGAGGAAACAGTCAGAGAGCTGATGGATTTGCTGACAGAGCGACAGAGACAGATGATCCAGCGTATTTATTTTCAGCAGAAAACACAAAAAGAAGTTTCGCATGAACTGGGTATTACAGTTCCGGCAGTATCAAAGTGTATTTCACAGGCAATGCAGAAAATGCGGAATAATTCGGATAACTCTGCCAGAGCATTGGAAAAGGAGACTGGAAGTATGCCTGGTAAAAAGCCAAAAGAAAGACAACGCTATATGCTGCGTATAAATGACACGCTTGTGGAAGTTACCAGGGAAGTATATTTGGCCTGGTATCAGGCTGGAAGAAAAGAGCGATACCAGGTTGAAAAAATGCAGAGGAATGGGGTATGCAGCATGGAGGAATTACAGGAAAAAGGCTATGACTGCTCTTTTTCGGTAGTATCACCGGAAGAAATCGTTATCAGACTGTCAGAAATACAGGAACTGGAAGAAGCTCTGGGATATTTGACTAAAGAGGATGCAGAACTGATAACACTATTGTTTTTTGAAGAATTTACAGTAAAAGAAACGGCACAGTATTTGGGGTGCTGCCCAAAGACGATTAGAAACCGGAGGAAGAAAGTATTGGAGAAGTTAAAAGAACAACTGGAAAACACATAAAACAATGTTGGAATAAAAATTTCTAAAAAATTTTTCAAACAGGTTAATTTTTGCCCTTTCACACATGCGGTTAGTGAAGGGGCAAATGTCTATTTTCAATTCGAGATAATAATACCCTTAAAAATTGAACCTTGACAATTTCATACCAGCAGCGAGAGGATACCCGGAACTTTTCAGCTACGCATTCTTGCGGCGGGAATCCGGTGAAAACGTGAAGGGATACAGATGGGAGGCACCCCTTGCAGGAACGATTACGAATTACCTCTTGCGGCTTAATGCTTGATCCTGAACTTTACCTGAGTGTCATTCCTGTTTTACAGGATGACAGCAGATACCATGTGGCGGTGTTTCAAAAAAGGCACTGCCATATGAATGTGCTGTTATCAGAGTTATTTCTGTATCAGTAATAAGATGTGGGAGGTGGTTCCAATGATTGAATAATGCAGGTGTGAGCCTGCATGAAAACAGAGCAGATAATAGAAGAAAGAGAGGATTCAGTCAAAATGAAAATGAGATTCAAAAGATTCTTGTCCGGATTTATGGCAGTCGCAACACTGGCTTCTGTCATTATTCAGCCAGTAGCAGTTTCGGCTTCTGAATTAGAACCGGAAGAAATACCATTTGAACAGCAGTATGCAGAATTAAAAGACGTTCAAGATTCCCTTGATCCGGATGAAATCGTAAAGGCAAATGACATTGAACTTTCTTATGGGCAGGAATTTGATGTAGAAGTTGATCTGTCTGGAATCGAAGGTGTAGATGAAAGTAAGATCAAGATTTTATTCCATGAAGCAAAGAATGAAACTGGTACAGATTTCGACACACATACACCGGATACTTACAAGGCTGTCTATGCAGTAAAACCAGTCAGCGGTCATCCTGCTTATAGAATCAGCAGAAATATTACAGTGAAAGAACCGGAAACAGAAGTGCAGTCAGAGCGTTCTTCGGACAGTACAGTGAATGTTGAGGATGATACTGGGGATACGGAGCAGAGCGAGGAGGATTCGGAGTCGCACCGGGAAACACAAAATTCTGAAAGCACAGCAGATTTGGAATCTGAATTAACCGTTTCAGAAGTACTGGAACAGGCAGAGAGTAATGGCATTGATCTGTATGCAATGGAAGCCGGAGAAACAGTGACCTTTATGGCTGCGGCGGGCAATGCCAGAAGTTCACAGCAGGTTTCTGTGACCAGAGGAGCAGAATACCGATATGCAGATTATGGATATGGAACATATCTTACTTATCAGTACACTGTAAAATTCGGTAATATATCTGCCACAGCATACTGTGTGCAGCCATCCAAACCAGGGCCAGGAAGTGGAACCTATACGATCAATAAAGTTGGTGATGGGAAAACACTTGCAAAAGTGTGCTATTACGGTACAAAGGCTTCCGGTGATGATGGTTTTTTTACAGAAGAAAACGGATACGGCAATTTAAGTACAGGAGCCAGATTTATCTTGGTACATCTGGCAGCATCTTATGCAAATGGAAGTGGGGATGCTTTTTCAGGTGCAAACAGTACAGCACAGAATCTGGCAATGAAACTCTATAATTACTGTATTTCACAGCCGGAAATTCCAGATGTGGCAATGTCCTTTTCGGATGCAGATGTAAAAGCCTATGTGGATGGCAACAGTCAGAGAACAAAGGATATTACATTTAATGCGGATGCGTTACAGACCATTACCATGAAACTTCCGGCAGGTGTACAGCTTCATAACCTGACAACAGGTAAAATAAATAAAGCCGGAGAAAGTGTGGAAATTTGTGGTGGTACAAAGTTTTATCTGTCTGCACCATTAACACAGGTGAGTGATGTGGCAGGAAGCTGGTCTGCAACCATGAAAGGAAGCATTACCAAAGATTATTCAGCTTATAAGATTTCAACAGGTTCCGGAAACCAGGATCTGGCTCTGGTATTTGGTGAAGGCGTTGATGATGAGAAATATGTAGATTTTAAAGTATCTTGGGTACAGCAGGCAAGTGTTAAGGTGATCAAGAAAGATGCCAAGTCAGACGCAAAGCTGTCTGGTGCTGTGTTTGGATTATACAGTGATGCAGAATGCACAAAACTGATCACACAGTTACCTGCGACGGATGAAAACGGTGAAGCGTCCGTACAGATCACTAAGACACAGGATACTGTATATCTGAAAGAGATTACAGCTCCAAGCGGATATCGTATCAATGCAACAGCTTACAATGTGAAACTGGAAGTCAGCAAGACCACAACCGTTACCGTTCCAGATGAAGAACAGATGGGACAGCTTACCGTTTATAAAGAAGGTGAGGTTCTGGTTGGTGCAGATGTAACAGAAAACGGAACAACATTTAAGTATGAGAAACGCAGACAGAGTGGTGCTGTTTATGATGTGTATGCTGGAGCAGATATTAAAACTGCTTATGGTACAAAAGTTTACAGCAAGGGTGATCTGGTAAAAGAGAATCTGACAACAGATACAAACGGAGCTACCGTTCTTAAAAATCTGTATCTTGGTACATATATCGTAAAAGAGAAACAGGCTCCGACAGGATTCTATAATGCCGGAGAGGAAAAGACAGTAACATTATCCTATGCAGGACAGAATGTGGATGTTGTTTTCACTGAGACAACCTTTACTAATGACAGACAGAAAGTAGAAGTAATGGTAACAAAACAGGATGAAGATACAGAAAATCCTCTGGCTGGAGGAATCTTTGGACTTTATGCTGCAAGTGACATTACCAACGTGGATGGAACCGTCATTGTAAAGAAAGGGACACTGATCCAGAAAGTGACAACAGGAGCAGACGGAACAGCGAAGTTTACAGCAGACCTGCCGCTTGGATTTTCTTATGATGTGAAAGAAGTGCAGGCACCGGAAGGGTATGTGAGAAACACAGATGATGTTTATACGTTTGCTTTCTCTTATACGAATGATAAAGAAGCAAAACAGACATTCAAGCATACATTCAAAAATGAACGTGTGACAGCTAAGATTTCTCTGCAGAAGCAGGATAAAGAAACCAAAAAGGCAGTTCCACAGGGTGATGCCACTCTGGAAAAAGCAGTATATGGACTGTATGCTCGTGAGGATATTGTGCATCCGTATGGTGCTACTGGCGTGATCTATAAAGCAGGAGAACAGGTTGCCACTCTTACGACAGATGAGAATGGACAGGCTTTTGTGGATGGATTATATCTTGGTAATTACTATGTGAAAGAGATTACTCCTCCAACTGGTTATCTGGCAGATGAAGAAGAACATGATCTAGTCTGCAATTACGAAGGAGATCTTGTAGCAGAAGTAAAACGTGACTGTCTGTCTCTGGAGCAGGTAATGAAACAGCCATTCCAGATTATCAAGGCGGCAAATAACGGAAAGACCGATGCCGACTTACTGAAAGGGGCAGGATTTACCGCTTATCTGGTATCTTCCCTGAAAGTAAAAGAGGATGGAAGCTATGATTTTGATTCTGCAAAACCGGTAGTGATCGGGGAAAACGGAGCAACAGAAATCTTTACAGATGAAAAAGGTTATGCCTGCAGTATTGCGATTCCTTATGGAACTTATATTGTGCGTGAAACCACGACACCTCATAATTACACTCCGGTAGATGATTTTACAGTGCGTATCACTGAGAACAACCCGAACCAGCCACAGACATGGAGAGTGCTTCTGGATGACGAGTTTGAAGCGAAACTGAAAATCATCAAACAGGATGATGAGACGAAAAAGGCAGTGCTTCAGAAGAATACAGAGTTCAAGATTTTCAACATGGACACTGAGAAATATGTGGAGCAGGTAACAACTTATCCGACTACAGTAAAACATAAATCCTATTTTACAGATGAGCAGGGATATTTGATTCTTCCGCAGAATCTTAAAATCGGACATTATCACATTGAGGAAGTAAATGCACCTTATGGATATACTTTGAATGAAAATTACTATGAGGTAACAGTAGATTCCAATACTGCATACCAGATGGACGGAATTTCCGGGGATGTGATCATTGAAGCAGTTTATGAGAACCATCCTGTTAAGGGTGAACTGACTATCGTGAAAAAGGGCGAAGTTCTGGACGGATTCAAGGATGATTTTACATATCAGACAGAAAATCGGGAAGGGGCAGAGTTTGAGATTTACGCTGCCGAGGACATCTATACTGCAGATTTCCAGAAAGATGATAATGGAAACCGTATTCTGGAATATGCTGCTGGAACACTGGTAAAAACGGTTACAACGGATAAAGATGGAAAAGCGGTCCTGAAAAATCTGCCGCTTGGAAGCTATAAGATTGTTGAAAAGACAGCACCGGATGGCTTTGCTTTAAACAGTGAAGCACAGATCATGACTTTTTCTTACAAAGATCAGGAAACACCAGTCATTGAACAGACAGCTATCTTTGAAAATGACCGTCAGAAAGTAGAAATTTCTGTGGTAAAACAGGATGCTGATACAGAAGCAGCCGTTGCAGGAGCAGAGTTTGGACTTTATGCAAAGAATGATATGAAAGGTCATGGAGCTGTAATTGTGAAAGCAGGCACACTGCTTGGAAAAGCTGTTTCCGGAGAAGATGGAAAGGCTGTATTTACACAGGATCTTCCATTTGGTGAGTATTATATCAAAGAACTTGCAGCACCAGATGGTTATGTATCTTCTGATGAAGTTATGGAAGTAAAAGCAGAATATCAGGGACAGGATGTTAAGGTAGTACAGTTATCTTCTGTATTTAAGAACCAGCCTACAAAGGTTGTAGTTTCCAAGTCTGATTTAACTACTGGCGTGGAATTGTCAGGTGCGACACTTACTGTTCTGGACAAAGCTGGAAATGCAGTTGATACATGGAAATCTGTAAAAGGCGAGCAGCATCTGATTGAACGACTTACCGTAGGGGAAACCTATACTCTCAGAGAAGAAATGGCTCCTTATGGATACCTCAAGGCAGAAGAGATCACTTTTACGATTGAGGATACCGGGGAAATCCAGAAAGTTGAAATGAAAGATGATGTGCCAACAGGAACGATTATCATCAATAAAAATGGAGAATTTCTGGATAAAGTAACTGCACTGGATTCCGTTGGAGGCTGGATCAGCCATTTATTCCAGTATGTAACAGGCAGTCTGAAAGATGTTACTTTTGAAGTTTATGCTTTAGAAGATGTGAAGTCTGCTGACGGAGAAAGTGAAGATCATTATAAAAAAGATGAGCTGGTGGCAACCATTACAACAGATGATACCGGTATTGCAAAAATATCCGGACTTCCGCTTGGCAAATACTATGTAAAAGAAAAAGCTACAGTAGAAGGCTTTGTTCTGGATGATGAAGCAAGAGAGATTGATCTGACATACCGGGATCAGGATACTGCAGAGGTTACTTACTCTGCTGACTGGCAGAATAACCGCCAGAAAGTAGAAGTGAAAGTTGTGAAAAAAGAGAAAGATTCTGATCGTGTACTGGAAGGTGCGGTATTTGCCCTCTGTGTCAAGGATGATATTACAGGAGCAGACGGAAAAGTAATTCTGAAAGCAGATACTGTGATCGAGGAACTGGCAACAGACAAAGAAGGAAAGCTGACTTTTACGGCAGATTTACCGATTGATTTTGCGTATTATATCAAAGAAACATCTCCGGCACCTGGATTTGCAACGACAGATGAAACACAGGAGTTCACGTTTGAGTATGGAGGTGCAGAAAAGGAAAAAGTATTTTATGCTTTTACCTTTGAGGACGAGCCGACTGTAATCGAGATCACTAAGACTTCCCTGACAGACGGAAAAGAACTGGAAGGAGCTAAGTTACAGGTAACTGATGAAAGCGGTAAAGTTGTAGATTCCTGGACTTCCGGTAAAGAAGCTCATATCATCAAAGAACTGGTAGTCGGACAGAAATATACTCTGACAGAAACAAAACCGGCAGATGGTTATGTGACAGCAGAAAGCATCACGTTTACCGTTGAAGACACTGCAAAGCCACAGAAAATAGAAATGAAAGATGATGTGACCAAGGTAGAAATTTCCAAAACAGATATTTCCGGTAAGGAACTGCCAGGAGCAAAACTGACCATTCTTGACAAAGACGGTAAGACAGTAGAGAGCTGGACTTCTGAGGAAAAACCACACTACATAGAAATGCTTCCGATGGGGGAGTATACACTTCGTGAAGAGTCTGCCCCTGATGGATATCTGGTAGCGGAAGATGTGAAATTTACAGTGGAGGATACCGGAGAGATCCAGAAAGTAGTGATGAAAGATGAGGTAAAACCGGAAGAAACACCAACACCGGAAACACCGTCTACACAGGTAACAGATACACCGAAAACCGGAGATAATACACACATGCTGATTTGGATTTTGCTTGCGATTGCAGGCATGGCAGGCAGTGTATCAGCAGTCTGGATTGCAAAAAAAAGAAAATAAAAGTTAATGGAGGGGCATTTATGGGCAGCAAAGTCGTAGATGCCCTTTTGAATGATGAAAGGGGTATAAAATGAGAACGTTATTGATTATTGCAGGGATTCTTCTGGTATTAGTAGTCAACTTTGTTCTGTACTGCTGTATCCGGGTAGGAGCAAAGGAAGACCGTCTGTTGGAAAACCATAGAAAGGAACAGATTGATGCAGGAAGAAGTGAATGAAAAAACAGTGTCCCTGTGTATCACTGGCGGAAAAGTGACAGTTCGCTTATTGAAACAGGCAATGATGCGTTTTCTGGCAGCAATAGAGAAAGAAAAAGCAGAGAAAGCAAGAAAACAGCAGGTAAAAGGACCGCCAGATAAAGATTATCATGGGAAGCAGAGTTTAAAGAAGCTGGCACAGCAGAATGTTCAGCTTTCCAACATTGAGATTACGGATAACAATATTAAGGCTTTTGAAAAAGTGGCAAAAAAATATAGCATTGATTTTAGCCTGAAACGTGATAAGGCCGTAGATCCACCGAGATATTTTGTTTTCTTCAAGGCAAGGGATGTGGATGTGATGACAGCGGCATTTCGGGAATTTACCGGAAAGACATTGAATAAAACAAAGAAACCGTCTGTCCGTAAGAAATTACAGCAGGCAATCGCAGCCCGCAGCCAGGATAAACAGAGAGAACGGGAAAAATCGAAAGAAAAACAGAAGGAGCCGACCTTATGAGTGGGATAAAAAATATAAAGAAAAAACTGAAAGGATTTCAGGTGCGTCCCCCGAATGCAGAAGTGATAAAAAAGGTTCTGTTGCATATTCCGTATGTGGTTGTATTTTATGTGGTAAATAAATGCACCTGGCTGTATCAATATTGCAGAGGCAGTACAGTGGTGGACAGGCTGATGGTTCTTCTTATGAACTATCCGTTAGCGTTTAAAAAGTTGTTGCCGAGTATACAACCGAAAAGTCTGGCTGCGGGAACTATCGCAGCAGTCAGTGTGTGGGCAGTGGTATATTTCAAAGGAAAGAATGGAAAGAAGTTTCGCCAAGGGGAGGAATATGGTTCTGCCAGATGGGGAAATGAAAAGGATATAGCACCTTTTATTGATCCGGTCTTTGAGAATAATATTCTGTTGACACAAACGGAACGTCTGACCATGAACAGCAGACCAAAGAAACCAAAGTATGCCAGAAACAAGAATGTCATAGTAATCGGGGGATCTGGCAGCGGCAAGACCAGATTTTATGTGAAACCACAGCTTATGCAGATGCCGGATAATGTGAGCTTTGTGGTTACTGATCCCAAGGGGACAATTATCGTAGAATGTGGTAAGATGTTAGCACGAGGGACACCGAAGAAAGATAAAAATGGGAAAATCCTGCGTGATAAAAATGGCAGAGTGGTAATGGCTCCTTACAAAATCAAGGTGCTGAATACTATCAACTTTGCCAAAAGTATGCACTATAATCCGTTTCATTACATTTGTTCGGAAAAAGATATTCTGAAACTGGTAAATACGATCATGGTAAATACCAAAGGAGAGGGAGAAAAATCTTCCGAGGATTTCTGGACAAAAGCGGAACGTCTGCTGTATTGTGCTTTGATTGGTTATATCTATTATGAAGCACCAGAGGAAGAACAGAATTTTTCAACCCTGCTGGAATTTATCAATGCCAGTGAAACCAGGGAAGAAGATGAAGAGTTTAAAAATGCAGTGGATCTGTTATTTGAGGAGCTGGAAAGAGACGAGCCGAATCATTTTGCAGTAAGGCAGTATAAAAAATACAAGCTGGCTGCAGGAAAGACAGCAAAAAGTATTTTAATCAGTTGTGGTGCCAGACTCGCACCCTTTGATATTGCGGAACTGCGGGAGCTTATGTCTTATGATGAGATGGAGCTGGATATGATCGGAGATCAAAGAACTGCATTGTTTATTGTAATCTCTGATACGGATGATACATTTAACTTTGTGGTTGCCATGATGTACAGTCAGCTTTTCAATCTGTTATGTGATAGAGCCGATGACGTTCATCATGGAAGACTGCCTTATCATGTAAGAATCCTCTGTGACGAGTTCGCAAATATCGGTCAGATTCCGAAGTTCGATAAGCTGATTGCAACGATCCGAAGCAGGGAAATTTCTGCTTCTATTATACTCCAGTCCCAGTCGCAGCTCAAGACCATTTACAAGGATGCAGCCGAAACCATTACCGGGAATTGCGACACAATGTTATTCCTTGGAGGTAAGGAAAGTACCACTCTGAAAGAAATTTCAGAAACACTGGGTAAGGAAACCATTGACTTATATAACACTTCTGATACAAGAGGACAGAGCAGGTCTTATGGTCTGAACTATCAGAAAACAGGAAAAGAACTGATGAGCCGGGATGAACTGGCAGTCATGGACGGCAACAAGTGTATTTTACAGCTTCGTGGTGTCCGTCCGTTTTACAGTGATAAATTTGATATTACAAAACATAAACGGTATAAGCAGTTATCCGATTATGATAAAAAGAATGAGTTCCATGTGGAAGAATACATGAAACATCAGATGGAAGTCCGGTTAGATCCGGAAGAACAGTTCGACCTTTATATGTATGAAGGCAGTGAACTGGAAGAACAATCAAATAGTGAAAATGAAGGCACAGAGCATGTAACGTAAAACATACATAGCTCTTTTTTTATGCCCTTTTGGGAGGTAGCGATATGCGTAAGCATGAAAGACCGCCCATCAGGGCGGAACCCTCCGAGTAGTAACCGTTAAAAAATCACAATGAAAACAGCAGTTACGAAAGGAGAACATAGATTATGGCGTTTTTTACATCCGCAATTAATATTTTACAGACTCTGGTTGTTGCAATCGGAGCTGGTCTGGCAGTTTGGGGAGTTATCAATCTCCTGGAAGGATATGGAAATGACAATCCCGGAGCCAAGTCCCAGGGAATCAAGCAGCTTATGGCAGGTGGAGGTGTCGTTCTGATCGGTACACAGCTTGTACCATTACTGGCGAATTTGTTTTAGCCGGGGCAGTAAGAAAGGAGAACACGCATGGATAAGATTTTTGAGTCCATAGAAGAATGGATGCGTAACCTCCTTACAGGCATGGTCAGCTCAAACCTGACGAACATGTTTACCGATGTGAATGAAAAAACCGGTGATATTGCAAGTCAGGTTGGGCAAACGCCCCAGGGCTGGAGTGGCAGTATTTTCAGCTTGATCCAAAATCTGTCGGATTCTGTGATTGTACCGATTGCCGGAATGATCATAACCTTTGTGTTGTGCTATGAGTTGATTTCCATGCTCACCGAAAAGAATAATATGCATGACATAGATACATGGATGTTTTTCAAATATTTTTTCAAGATGTGGGTAGCAGTCTGGTTCGTAAGCAATGCTTTTACGATCACAATGGCAATTTTTGATGTTGGGCAGAATGTAGTGAACCGGGCGGCAGGTGTTATCAACCAGCAGACGGCAATCAATATTGATTCGGTAATCACCTCGATGGAGACAGCAATGGAATCAATGGAAGTAGGGGAACTGATTATACTGGCACTGGAAACGCTTCTGGCGAGCCTGTGTTTAAAGGTTATATCCGTTTTTATAACGGTCATTTTATATGGTCGTATGATAGAAATTTATCTGTATTCGTCAATCGGTGCGATTCCATTTGCCACTATGAGCAACCGGGAATGGGGACAGATTGGAAGCAATTATTTAAGAGGATTGTTTGCACTGGCATTTCAGGGATTTTTTATCATGGTGTGTGTGGGCATTTATTCTGTGCTGGTTGCAAACATACAGGTATCAGACAATGTGCATACGGCACTGCTCAGTGTAATGGCATATACAGTGATACTGTGTTTCAGTCTTATGAAAACAGCTAATTTCTCAAAGAGCATCTTTAATGCACACTAAATGTGGAAAAGGAGACGATGAAAATGGCTTTTGTATCAGTACCAAAAGATCTGACAAAAGTAAAAAATAAAATTATTTTCAATCTTACAAAACGACAGCTTATCTGCCTTGGTATTGCAGCGGCAGTAGGGCTTCCGTTTTATTTCCTGTCAAGGGGATTGATTGGTTCGAGTAATGCGGCAACCGGAATGTGTCTGCTGATGCTTCCGGCTTTTTTATTTGCCATGTATGAAAAAGATGGACTTCCTTTAGAGAAAGTCCTCAAAAACGTGATTACAGTAAAATTTATCCGTCCTCCGGTACGGAAATATGAGGTGGAAAACCTCTATGAAAAAAAGAGAATTTTGACAAAAGCGAAAGGAGGTACCGTTCGTGGAAAAAGTAAGAAACGATAAGAATCTTCCAGAGCAGACAGAAGAATTTTCCCATCCGGATGACTGGTGGCTGGATGAAGAGGATTCTGCTGATGGTTTACCAGTGTTTGATCCGGACGAGGCAGAAGATTATGCAAAGGACAGACAGCGTTTGATGGGAGTACCGATGGTTACGGGGTATGAAGCACTGGAGCGACACCGAGGTGTCCGCAGACCAAGACGTAAATTAAGCAGACGGGAAAAACGTGCCTGGAAAAAAGCCCAGAAATATGAAATGAAATTACATAAGGCACACGAAAAAGAAGAAAGAAAACTTGCGAAGCAGGCGGCAAAACAGGCTGCTCGTGAAGAAAAGGCGGCACAGAAACAGGCAAAGAAAGAAGAAAAGCATAAAAAAAAGACAAAGCCGTCGGGTTCTGTAAAATCCAGTGGAAAAAAAGGTACTGTAAAGAAAATATCCAGTACGAATAAAGACAGTAGAAATAAAGGGAAAGATATTACCGCACAGCAGTCCATTCCATACAGGGAAATGGGAAAAGACGGAATCTGTCGTGTGGAGGATGGGTATTATTCAAAGACGATTCGTTTTTATGATATCAACTATCAGTTGGCACAGAATGAGGATAAAAATGCGATTTTTGAGAACTGGTGTGATTTCCTGAATTATTTTGACAGCACCATCCATTTTCAGTTGTCCTTTATCAATCATCACAGCAACATGACAGAATATGAAGATGTGATCCGTATCAAAAAGCAGAATGACAGTTTTGATGATCTGCGTATGGAGTTTGCCCAGATGCTCAGAAATCAGTTGGCAAAAGGAAATAATGGTCTTGTCAGAACCAAGTACATTACATTTGGAATTGAAGCTGACAATATCCGGGAAGCAAAACCAAAACTGGAACGTATCGAAACAGATATACTCAATAATTTTAAGGTTTTTGGGGTATCTGCGTATCCGTTAAATGGTGCGGAGCGTTTGCAGATCATGTATGAAACATTCAACCAGAATGTCAAAGTGCCATTCAAGTTCAGCTATGATGATATGCTGCGTACCGGGCTGAATACAAAGGATTATATTGCACCATCCAGTTTCCTGTTCAAAAATGGAAAGGATTTTCAGATGGGAGATACCATCGGAGCAGTATGCTATCTGCAGATTCTGGCACCAGAGCTGACGGATAAAATGCTTGCTGAATTTCTGGAAATGGACTGTAACCTGCTTGTTAATCTGCATATCCAGTCCATCGACCAGATGAAAGCAATCAAACTGGTCAAGAGTAAGGTTACGGACATTAACCGCATGAAAATCGAGGAACAGAAAAAAGCGGTACGTTCCGGATATGATATGGATATTATTCCATCTGACCTGAATACATACGGAGGGGAAGCGAAAAGACTTCTGGAAGATTTACAGTCAAGAAATGAAAGAATGTTTCTTGTGACTGTGGTGTTTTTAAATACAGCGAAAAATAAACAGGAGTTGGAAAATGTGGTATTCCAGACGGCAGGTATTGCACAAAAATATAACTGTGCATTAAAAAGACTGGACTATCAGCAGGAACAGGGCCTTATGAGCAGTTTACCGCTTGGAAAAAACTGGATTCCGATCAAGCGGGCATTGACTACCACATCGACAGCTATTTTTGTTCCATTTACAACGCAGGAACTGTTTATGGGTGGGGAATCTATCTATTATGGGTTAAATGCCCTGTCTAATAACCTGATCATGGCAGATCGGAAAAAGCTGAAGAATCCAAATGGTCTGATACTTGGTACTCCTGGATCTGGTAAATCTTTTGCGGCAAAGAGAGAGATTACCAATGTGTTTATTGTCACAAAAGACGACATTATCATCTGTGATCCGGAGGGTGAATATTTTCCGTTAGTCAGGGCATTTAACGGGCAGGTTATCCGTATTTCTCCGACCAGTCATGATTACATCAATCCAATGGACATTAACATCAATTATGCGGATGATGACGATCCGCTATCTCTGAAATCAGATTTTATCCTTTCGCTTTGTGAACTGGTAGTAGGAGGGAAAAATGGTCTGGAACCAGTGGAAAAAACAATTATTGACCGATGTGTACGTCTGGTATATCAGGACTATCTTTCTGATCCGGTTCCAGAGAAAATGCCAATCCTGGAAGATTTATATAATCTGCTTCGCAAACAGGAAGAGGCAGAGTCGCAGAGGCTGGCAACTGCACTGGAAATCTATGTAAATGGTTCCCTGAAGGTGTTTAATCACCGTACAAATGTAGAGTTGAACAATCGTCTGGTATGTTTCGATATTAAAGACCTTGGTAAACAGCTTAAAAAACTTGGCATGTTGATTGTTCAGGATCAGGTTTGGAACAGGGTAACAGTCAACCGTTCTGCTCATAAGTCCACCAGATATTATATTGATGAGTTCCATCTGTTGCTGAAAGAAGAACAGACAGCAGCATACAGTGTAGAAATCTGGAAGAGATTTCGTAAGTGGGGCGGTATTCCGACTGGTATCACACAGAACGTAAAAGATCTGCTTGCTTCAAGGGAAATCGAGAATATCTTTGAAAACTCAGACTTTATCCTGATGCTCAACCAGGCATCCGGGGATCGACAGATTCTGGCAAAACAGCTTAATATTTCAACACACCAGCTTTCCTATGTAACAAACAGTGGAGAGGGAGAAGGGCTGATTTTTTATGGAAATACAATTATTCCATTTAAGGACAGATTCGATAATACCCTTATGCTTTATGCGTTAATGTCATCGAAACCGGAAGATGTAGAGAAGCGTGAAAAACTCGGAATTAAAGGCAGAGATGATAGTTGAAGAGGTGACAGCAGAACATGAGGAAATGGGTGGCAGGATTGTTACTTTCTATATCCATTGTATTGTTTACAATCAGTATTTATTTTCTGATGGGATTTTTTTTACAGGAAAGACAGGATAATCAGTTACAGCAGGAACTGCAGGAGCTAATGCAGAAAAGAGAGGATGAATCGGAAGAAGATGCTTCCGGCGATTCTTTGATAGAGGTAGATGCTGGAATTTTGGCATTGCATGAAGAAAATCCGGATTGTATTGGCTGGCTGACCATTGATGGAACGAGAATAGACTATCCGGTCATGTATCGGCCCGGAGATAAAAATTATTATCTGCATCGGGATTTCAATGGGGAATATTCTGCAAATGGATGTTTATTTCTGGCAGAGGAATGTGTACCAGGGGATTCGGACAATCTGATCATATATGGACATCACATGAACAGTGGGAAGATGTTTGCTGACCTTGAGAAATATAAGGACGAAGGATTTTACGAAGAACATCCGACAATCCTGTTCCGCACGATATGGGGAAATGAACAATATCAGATATTTGCAGCATTTACAACGCCCGTTTATACAGGAAATGATTTTGATTATTACAGTTTTATCAAAGCTGGAACAGTGGCTGATTATAAAAAATTTGTTGCTTCCGTTAAGGAAAAATCACTTTATCAGACAGGAACAACAGCAGAATATAGAGATAAGTTACTTACACTGTCTACTTGTGAGTATTCCCAGAAAAATGGGCGTATGGTACTGGTTGCAAAGAAAAATAGCGGAAAGGAATAAAACGGAAAATTACCATAGATCAGGAGATGATGACCATGCAGGAGCATGAATATAAAGCAAGGGACAAGACTGTCCAGAAGATGAGTCGGGATGGACTCAGGGAAAAAAATCTCCGCAGTAAAAAGGAAAAGCGGATTACCGGACGTGAGGCAGATGAGAAGAAAACAGCCGGACACAGGGAACAGGAGCTGGACTTTGGAAAGGTCAGAAAAACTCATACTGCAGAAGAAACGGTTGAGGAAGTGACAGAAGGAAAGCACAGGTTGCAATCGAGACACGCTTCTCTGGAAGAGGAAGAAATTGCGGAAACGGAAGAAATGGAAAATTCAGAAATGAGTGATGATAAAGCAGGCGGGGAGAAATCTCCGCCTGTTTCACGTTCCAGACTTCGGAAAGATAGTATCCGGGGGCATCCAGAATGGAAATTTGAACGTGATTCTGAAATAACAGAACCGGACAGGCAGAACCGAAAGAAAAAGATGGTCACAGCCTATGCAGCAAAAGAGCAGAAACGCTACCATGAAAAGGCAGAAGTTGATGAAAAATCAATGGAAGACTTTCGGGAAGAGATTAAAGATAAGACGAAAAGGGAACAGACGCTAAAAGAACAGAAAAAATCAAAATCCCATCTTTCCTTTGAAGATGAAAGTAAAGGTATGATTCCCGGTAGCAGAATGGCAAGAAAGGGAGCAACCGTTGTTTCAGAAACGGTATCTGCCTATGGTCAGAAAAAAATCAGAGAGGATACCGATGATAATGCTGCTCTTGATGCAGCAGATCAGATGGAACTTGCGGGAGAAAGTCTTGCAAGAAAGTCAATTTACGTTCGGGAACGGTTGAAAGAAAAACGACAGAGAAATAATCGGTTAAGGGAATCTGTTCTGGAAGAAACAGAAAAATCCCGTTTGCAGTTTAGCACCAGTGCTTCCAATGAAGCAAAAAAGGCGGTTCAGAAAGAAGCAGAGCAGAAGAAACAGTCTGCATTAAAGAAATTATTGCAGAAAAAGCGTTACCAGAAGCAGTATCAGGCTGCGAAACATGGAAAAGCTGTGAAAGACGCAGTGCTTGTAAACGCACAGCGATTTACGGAAAAAGCCAAAGCTGCGGTCAAGGAGCTTGTGGCACAGAACAGAAATATCCTCCTGTCCATAGGAGTTCTGGTGCTGCTGTTTGCGTTAATGGCAACGAGCCTGTCAAGCTGTGCTGCGTTATTCCAGGGCAGTTCCAATGCTATTATTTCTACCAGTTATTCCAGTGAGGATGAGGATATTTATGCTGCGGAAAATGCTTATGTGGCATTAGAAAATGCACTGAATGAGCAGATCAATCAGATGAAAGCAAACCATTCCGATTATGACGAGTTCCAGTTCCAGATTGATGAGATCGGACACAACCCGTATCAGCTTATTTCCTATCTGACAGTTAAGTATGGTGGTTTTACCTATGCAGAGGTTGCAGATGAGATTCAGGAGATTTTTAAGGAACAGTATGGCTTGTATACGGATTCGACACGAGAAACGGTAACAGAAAAGAAAAAGGTCAAGGTTGGAGAATCACTGGGACAGGTTGTGACCAGTGGATATTGTAACTGCCCGATCTGTTGTGGACAGTGGAGTGGAGGCCCGACAGCGAGTGGAGCCTATCCACAGGCAAATCATACGATTGCGGTAGACGCTTCTAATCCATTTGTGCCAATGGGAACCCATGTCATTATGAATGGTGTGGAGTATGTAGTTGAGGATACCGGAAATTTTGCACAGTATGGTGTGCAGTTTGATGTATTCTACGGCGATCACGCTTCTGCGTCAGCACATGGGCATCAGACCTGGGAAGCATACATAGCAGACAGCAATGGAAGTCAGGAAGTGGAAGTAACGACAACAAGAGAAGTGAACCGGCTGGATGTAACACTTACGAACCATAACCTGGATGCAGTTTTAAGAAACCGTATGACAGATAAGGAACAGGAGCAGTATGACGCTTACAACAAATACTATGGAAATCGTGATTATCTGTTTGACCTTAACACAATTCCGACAGGTGGGGCAGGCTTTGGATATGATATTCCGGCAGAAGCACTTTCTGATCCGCAGTTTGCCAAGATGATTCGGGAAGCGGAAAAATATCTTGGTTATCCGTATGTCTGGGGCGGTGCATCGCCATCTACCAGTTTTGACTGTTCTGGTTTTGTATGCTGGGTAATCAATAATTGCGGAAATGGATGGAACGTGGGAAGAACAACAGCGGACGGGCTTCGTTCTTATTGTTCCTATGTATCTCCATCGGATGCAAAGCCGGGAGATCTGATCTTTTTCCAGGGAACTTATGATACGCCGGGAGCGAGCCATGTTGGAATTTATGTAGGAAATAACATGATGATTCATTGTGGAAATCCGATTCAATATACAAGCATTGCAAGTTCTTACTGGCAGCAACATTTTATGGCATTTGGCAGACTTCACTAGAAGGGAGTAAACAAGAGATGAATATGCGATTAAAAAAGGTTCTGGATGACATTCAGAAAACTGAAAACAAGATTCTGGAACTGCAGGAGCATGTAAGGCAACTGAGAATCCAGAAAAAGCAGATGGAAGATGCAGAAATCATTAAGGCAATCCGTTCCATGAAGATGGACAGCCGAAAGATGCTGACTTTTCTGGACGGGATTCAGAATGGAACAGTTACCATGCAGTTTGATGAAGAGGGCAATCTTTCTATGGATAGTTCTGAAACAGGTATAAAGAAAGAAGAAAATATGGACAGAGAAATGTCAACCGGACTGATAGAAGAAAGAGAGGATTTGGAAGATGAAGAATAAAGTAATGAAAAAAATTTTGATGATTATGTTGTCATCAACAATACTGATGGGTTCTGCCAGTGTGACCGCTTTTGCACAGGCAAATGAAAACGCAGAGCAGACTGAAACTGCGGAACAGGTGATAGAAGAACAGCCGGCGGAGCAGCCTGCCGCAGAGGGAACACCGTTTTCCACATCGGGAAACGGACAGCTTGTGGATGATAAGGAGAATGACAGTTCCAAGCAGTTTCTGACGGTACAGACAAAGAATGGAAACACCTTTTATATGGTCATTGACCGTTCCGGTACTTCCGAAAACGTGTACATGATGTCACTGGTAGATGAAAATGATCTGGCAGAGTTCTTAGGCGAAAACGAGGAAATCGAGAAAAAAGAGGAACCAGCAGTTGTTCTTCCGGAAACGACTGCAGCACCAGAACCAGAAACTACCGTACAGCCAGAAACAGAAGTAAAACCGGAATCCGGTGGTAATAAAATGTTTGGCTCTGCGATCCTGGGCGGCGGTATTGTACTGGTATTCGGTGGTTTAGCTGCTTTTGCTTTAAGTAAATTCCGAAAGAAAAAAGAGGACGGTATTGTAGAGGAAGGTCTGGAATTTGCTGATGACAGTTACATCAATGAAGATGAAGAAAATGCGGAAGATCAGCAGAAATAACAAAAAAAGCATAAGGTATGGAGAAAGGGCGGTTCTTTATGGACTGCCTTTTTGACAGGAACAGGAGGAAAACATGGCGAAATTTTTAGTGATCGCAGAGAAACCGAGCGTGGCACAGAGCCTTGCAAAAAATTTATCTGCTTATCAGAGAAAGGACGGGTATCTGGAGGGGAACAGTTGCATCGTCAGTTGGTGCCTGGGGCATCTGGCAGAGTATGTCCCACCGGAAATCTATGATGAAAAATATGCAAAATGGCAGTTTGAGGATTTACCGATTATTCCGGAAGTATGGAAAGTTCAGGTATCAGAGGATAAAAAGAAGCAATTTGATGTGATATGCAGCCTGATGAACCGGGCAGATGTAGCATATCTGGTGAATGGCTGTGATGCCGGAAGAGAAGGAGAACTGATTTTTAAAAGAGTTTATGATCTGGCAGGCTGTCAGAAACCAGTGAAGCGTCTGTGGATCAGCTCAATGGAAGATGAAGCCATTCAGAAAGGATTTCAGTCCCTAACTGACGGGAGAGAATATGCAGGGCTTTGTAATGCTGCGGTATGCAGGGCACAGGCGGACTGGCTGATCGGAATGAACGCAACGAGAGCTTACACAACCAGATATTTTAAACGTCTGGTAGTTGGCAGAGTGCAGACACCAACGCTTGCTATGCTGACGGAAAGAAAAGAGAAAATTGAGCATTTCAAGAAAGAAGCCTATTATAAGGTTTCCCTGTCAGATGGAAGACTTGCGGTAATTTCAGAAAATATTCAGTCTGAAACAGAAGCGGAAGAATTAAGAAAACTCTGTGATGGGACAGAAGCTGTTGTGACCAGAGTGAAAAGAGAACAGAAAAAGACTTCTCCGCCCAAACTTTATGACCTGACCAGTCTGCAGAGGGAAGCAAACCGATTTTTCGGATACACTGCACAGAAAACATTGGATATGCTGCAGGAACTGTATGAAGAAAAGATGGTTACTTATCCGAGAACAGACAGTCAGTATGTAATCGAGGATATGAAAGAAACGGTAAAAATGCTTGCCGAAGGCATGACAGATTTTCTTCCGTTTCTGGAATCTGGACAGATTAGGGGAAACATAGATCGTGTGGTTAATAATGCAAAGGTATCTGATCATCATGCAATCCTACCGACAAAAGAAGCAATGGAAAAAGGCATGGGAGGACTTTCCGGTGGAAAGAAAAATCTGCTGATGCTGATCGGACAGCAGCTTGTTCAGGCAACAGGGGAAGAGTACCTTTATGAGCAGACAGAAATTTCCGTACAGTGCAAAGAACATGAATTTACTGCAAAAGGAAAGCTGCCTGTGCAGATGGGCTTCAAAGAAGTGGAAGAAGCCTTTCGGAAATACTGTGTAAAGGATAAGAAATCTGATGAACCGGATCATAAGACAGAACTTCCAGAAGGATATGAGGAAGGAATGACTCTTGCCTCTGTGAAAGCAGAGAAGAGTACACATTACACTTCTCCGCCGAAGATGTTTACCGAAGATACTCTGCTTGCTGCAATGGAAACAGCGGGAAATAAGGAATTTGATTCTGAAACAGAGAAAAAGGGATTGGGGACACCGGCAACCAGAGCCAATATTATTGAGAAGCTGGTATCTTCCGGGTATGCAGAACGTAAAGGAAAGCAGATTTTTCCTACGGTGGCAGGCTGTGAGCTGATTCATGTAATGCCGGAGAATCTGAAATCCGCAAGCCTGACAGCAGAATGGGAGAATCAGCTTCTGATGATGGAAAAGGGAAAAATCCACGATGATGAATTTATGGATGGGATTGTATCTATGATTACCGATGTTCTTTCAGTATGCAGGGCGATTCCAGAAGAAGAACGGAATCGTTTTCAGACTGCAAGGGAAGTAATTGGGAAATGCCCGGTATGCGGTTCCGATGTATATGAGGGTAAGACCAATTATTATTGTTCTGACAGAAGTTGTCCGTTTGCTTTATGGAAGTCAAATAGGTTTCTGGAAAGCATGAAAAAATCAATGGATAAAAAGATGGCAGTGGAGCTTCTGAAAAAGGGACGTACCCATGTAAAAGGACTGTATTCCAAGAAAAAGGACAGCAAATTTGATGCTGATCTTGTACTTGGGGTAGAAGATGGAAAAGCCAGATTCAGTCTGGAATTTCCTAAAAAGAAAAAATAAAGCACAGTCAGAAGGAGGAATAGGTTATGGCTCGTTTAGATGAGATACGTGGACTTGCAGAATATCATGCAGCCCATATCAGCAGTTCACCAAGGGACTGGATGAATTATCTGGATACCGCAGCCAGGTTATACAGGTATCCATTTATGGATCAGCTTTTGATCCACGCACAGCGTCCAAAAGCAACTGCCTGTGCTTCGCTGGAATTATGGAATGAAAAAATGCTGCGGTGGGTAAACCGAGGAGCAAAGGGAATTGCTCTTTTGGATGAAACCATGCAGAAAACAAGACTCCGATATGTATTTGATATTCAGGATACTCATAAGGTAAAAGGTGGAAGAACCCCTTACCTGTGGCGGTTGCAGGAGAAGCAACAGGAGGAGTTATTAAACCATTTAGAAGAAGTTTATGGACTGGAAGCTAAAGATACAGGAAGTCTTTCTGATGCACTGATGGCAACAGCGAAGTATATGGTAGAAGAAAATCTGGATGAATACCTGGATGGCTTGACATATGTGACGGAAGGAACATACCTGGAGGAGCTGGAAGAAGATACCATACGCAGCGAATTTCGCAGTCTGTTGACAGACAGCATTTATTATACGCTGGCTTCCAGATGCGGACTTGATCCGCTGGAACGGCAGGAAGAAATGGACTTCGTACATATCACAGACTATAACAGTTTATCGGTGCTGACATTTATTGGAAATGCGACGAGCATGGCCAGTGAGTCTGTGCTAGTGGATATTGGAAGATTTGTACACCGTATTTCATTAGAAGAAATGAAAAAGGGTATTGAAAATTCGGAGGAAAGGAATTATAATAAATTTAACACGTTAATTCATGAAAGCGAAGAAAACAACAACAGAATCATAGAAAACGAATATTCACAGGAAGATGAAGGAGGAAATGAGCATGGAACTGACATATCATCGCAAAGGGGATTATCTGTTTCCGAATCTGACAATCCAGGAGACAGAGGTACAGATCGGGAAATACGGAATGCTGCGGAGGACATTTCTGAAGGAACACAAGAACAGCCTGTATCAGAGCCTATTACTGACTGGGAAACTGAACAGCCATCTGGAAGAGATCGAGAAAACAGCACAGAAGAGATTGGAAGTACAGATAGCGAAACTGTTGGAGAAGAATCCGGCACCATCGAAAGAGGAGAACCCGATGGCGTGGACAGCACATATGAACAGTCTGACGGCAACAGCGGAAGAGAGCATCTTGACGGAATTGGTGTACAGCTAATTGAAGACACAAGTGAAGATCAGTTAAGTAAAGCAGAGGAAGAAATTGCCTCTGCTTTATCTTTGCCCGAACTTCCATCTGTAAATGAACAGAAAAGGGAAATCGAAAACAGAATAGCTTCCCTCTATGCTGGGGAGATTGCCATTCCAAGTGAGGTGGTCGATGAGGTTTTAAGAACCGGAGGAAACCGAAGCAAGAGCCAGCTTCGTATTATCTATAATTTTATGAGTGAGCAGACACCGGAAGAATATACGGAGTTTGTGAAGCGGGAGTATGGGACTGGTGGAAAGGGATTTGAAATCAATGGTATGGAGTATTCGGTCTGGTTTGATGAAACTGGATTGCAGATTGCAGTAGGGCATACCGTTACCGATCAGATTCTGGATAAAGCGTTTTTGTCCTGGGAAGATGTGAGTGGCCGTATCCATCAGCTTTTGAAACAAGGCGAGTATGCACCGCAGTCCGTACTTGATGTTGCAAGGAAGAATGCGATAAAGGAACATGCCCAGGCACTTGCCTATATGAAAGCGGATATGGCAGAGGGTGTAGCAGAACTTGTCTTTGATGAAGAGGATTTACCACATCTTCACAGTATTTATCCGGAAATTACTGATTATCTGGAAGAGAAACTAACAGATCCGCAGTGGCTGGCAGATCTGAACGAGCGTCTGGAAGGACTGGCAATGGCTTATGAGGAAGATAAAAGTATTATGCGGTTCCGCACCTATAATCCAATCAGAATATCCGGACAGTTCCAGAAATTTGCCGCAGAAGTAATTCCATACAATGCCAGAGATGAATTCGCATGGCAGGAACATAAGGTATTTATTACTCAGGATGAAATAGATGCTTTTCTTGCCGGTGGAGGTCCGTATTCGGATGGAAGGCTTTCTACCTATTCTTTTTATCTCCTGAATGAAGATGATAAGGCAAGGACAGATTTTATCAAGGAAAAATATGGGATAGGCGGTCAGAGCCATGCTTTATGTGGAGCAGACAATTCACATGCAGATTATGACGGGAAAGGTTTGAAGCTGGAGAGAGGAGACTATGGGAATCCAGATATTTCGGTGTTACTGCCCTGGGCAAAAGTTGCAAAAAGAATCGGCTATCTGATTGATAACCAGCAGTTCTTACGTTCTGCAGATTATTCCCGTATGCCGGAATATGAGAGGGAACGGATTGCAGGAAAAGTGATCAGTTTTTATGCAAGACTGCCAGAAGAAATTGAGCGTCCGTTTAAGCAGGATTTTTTTAATGAAGAAGCAAGAAAAGAACTTCCTGTTATGCTGAATGATTCGGAGAAGTCGCAGAAATTGTTACAGGCGATGGACGATGCACTGGCAATGCTGCCACTGGATTTTGAATCAGTGAATGAAACTTATGAGAAGAAATTACAGCTTTTGACCGAAGTACATCAGTATGTGGAAGGCAGCTATACGATTTTCCCGGCACAGGAAGTACCAGATCAGGCAGATGGCTTAAATGGATACCAGATGTCTTTATTTGATATTGTGAGTGCTTCCGAACCAGAAGAAAATACAGAAGAACCAGAAGTGGAAGAGTCGTCTGCAGAAATGGAGGAGGTACAAAAAGGAGAACCAGAATCAGAATCTGTAATTGTACAGGAACAGTGGGACGAGAATGTATTTGAATATCAGGGGTATCATTTTGAACCAGTGGGGATTCTTCCGCAAGGTCTGGAAGGGAAAGAACTGGTAAACCAGACGAGGGGAAATACAGAATTGCACTTGACTACCTACGAGCGAGAAGATGATATTTTATATTCCTACGCAGGATTCTACGAGGCAAGTGGTTCATCAAAAGCTGATATTTTCCGATGTATGGAAACTGGACGAAATTATATTCCAGGAGAGAACGAACTGTTTGGCTATGAGGGGGAATTTTTACCATATCTGCAAAATGAACAGGTGCAGGAACAGGAACCTCATAATTTCCATATTACAGATGATGACCTTGGTGCTGGCGGTCCGAAAGCAAAGTTTAAAGCAAATATGGAAGCTATCCGGCTGCTGAAAGAACTGGAACAGGATCAGAGATTGGCAACACCGGAAGAACAGGAAGTGCTATCAAGATATGTTGGATGGGGCGGTATTCCACAGGCTTTTGAGGAAAGAAACAGTGCCTGGGCAGAGGAATACACGCAGTTAAAAGGAATCCTCACGCCAGAAGAATACAGTGCTGCAAGGGCATCAACGCTGAATGCTTTTTATACTTCTCCGACAGTCATCAAAGCAATGTATGAAGCACTTGGAAACATGGGACTGAAACAGGGAAATATCCTGGAACCGTCCTGCGGAGTAGGAAACTTTATGGGACTTTTACCGGAAAGCATGAGTGCTGCAAATATGTATGGTGTGGAGCTTGATCCGGTTTCCGGGCAGATTGCAAAGCAGCTTTACCAGAAGAACAGGATTGCGGTACAGGGATTTGAGGAAACCAGTTATCCGGACAGCTTTTTTGACTGTGTAATCGGAAATGTACCGTTTGGGGCATATCAGGTCAGTGACCGCAAATATGACAGATACCATTTTATGATCCATGATTATTTTATTGCAAAATCCTTAGATATGGTGCGTCCGGGCGGAGTGGTGGCAGTTGTCACATCAAGCGGTACGATGGATAAGCAGAATCCAGAAGTCCGACAGTATTTTGCAAACCGGGCAGATCTGCTTGGGGCAATCCGCTTACCGAACAATGCTTTCCAGAGAAATGCCAATACCAGTGTGGTTGCGGATATTCTGTTTTTCCAGAAAAGGGACAGGGCTGCGATCACAGAGCCAGACTGGGTACAGTTAAAAACTACACCAGAAGGCTATACAGTCAATTCCTATTTTGCAGACCATCCGGAAATGGTGCTTGGGGATTTCACAACAGAAAGTACCCAGTATGGAAAACAGGAAGTGACGGTAAAGGCAAAAGAGGGAGCAGATCTGGCAGAACAGTTAAAAGAAGCGGTACAGCATATTCAGGGAACCATCACAGAGCAGGAGATTTCAGATACAGAACTGGAAGAACAGGTAGTATCCATACCGGCAGATCCGGGCATTAAGAACTTCAGCTTTGCACTTGTCGGAGAGGACATTTATTACAGGGAAAATTCTGTTATGAATAAGATGGAACTTCCCGTTGTGACAGGCGAGCGTGTCAGAGGCATGGTTGCTATCCGGGATGCAACAAACAGACTTCTGGAACGTCAGTTGGAAGAATGCAGTGATGAAGAGGTTGCCAGCTTACAGGCTGAATTGAACCGGGTTTATGACAGTTTTACTGCAAAGTATGGACTACTCAGCAGCAATGCAAATAAAAGAGCGTTCAGCATGGACAGCAGCTATTGCCTTTTGACTTCCCTTGAATTTCTGGACGAAAAGGGCGAGTTGAAGCGGAAAGCAGACATATTCACAAAGAGGACAATCCGCAGGGCAGAGCCGGTAACGTCGGTGGACACTGCAAGTGAGGCACTGGCGGTGTCTATCGGGGAAAAGGCAAAAGTGGATATTCCTTATATGATGCAGCTTACCGGGAAAACAGAAGAAGAGGTCACAGAGGAGCTTACAGGCGTTATCTTCAAGAATCCGCTTACGGATAAATGGGAGCCATCCGACGAGTATCTTTCCGGGAATGTCAGGGAGAAGCTGAACATTGCAAGGAATTTTGCAGAAAACCATCCGGAATATATGGTCAATGTGCAGGCACTGGAACGGGTACAGCCAAAAGATCTGGATGCTTCCGAGATTGAAGCAAGGCTTGGTGCAACATGGATTTCTCCAGAATATATTACAGAGTTTATGGCAGAAACATTCCATACGCCACGACAGCATATCAATTATGAGCGTATCAAAGTACAGTATGCGGAAGTAACAGGACAGTGGAACGTAAAAGGAAAGAATGTGGACAGCAGCAATAACCCGCTTTCTACCGCAACTTACGGAACACAGAGGGCAAATGCTTACAGACTGTTGGAGGACGCACTGAATCTGCGTGACACAAAAATTTATGACACAATACATGATGCCGATGGAGAACACCGGGTACTGAACAGGAAAGAAACCACCCTGGCACAACAGAAGCAGGAACTGATCCGGGAGGAATTTAAAGAGTGGATCTTTAAGGATATGAGCCGACGGGAAACGCTCTGTAAAATTTATAATGAACGGTTTAACAGTGTCAGACCAAGGGAGTATGATGGAAGCCATATCCAGTTCGTCGGAATGAATCCGGAAATTAAGCTGATGGAGCATCAGAAAAATGCGGTGGCACATATCCTTTATGGAAATAATACCCTGCTTGCACATTGCGTAGGTGCGGGCAAGACATTCCAGATGATCGCAGCCGGTATGGAGAGCAAACGTCTGGGACTGGCACAAAAGAGCCTTTATGTGGTTCCTAACCATTTGCTGGAACAGTGGGGAAGCGATTTCTTACGCTTATATCCGGGAGCAAATATTCTGGTGGCAACGAAGAAAGACTTTGAACCGGCAAACAGAAAACGGTTCTGTTCCAGAATCGCAACTGGGGATTATGATGCGGTCATTATTGGGCACAGCCAGTTTGAGAAAATCCCTCTTTCCAGAGAAAGACAGATTGCATTATTGGAAGACCAGATCGCAGACATTACCTATTCCATTGAAGCGGCAAAAGAGGAAGCGGGACAGCAGTATACGGTTAAGCAGATGGAAAAAACGAAGAAAACCCTGAAAGCAAAACTGGAAAAACTGAATGACCAGACACGAAAGGATGATGTAGTGACTTTTGAGCAATTAGGTGTGGACAGGCTGTTTGTAGACGAGTCACATTATTACAAAAATCTTTTTTTATACACAAAAATGCGGAATGTGGCAGGCATTTCACAGACTGATGCACAGAAAAGCTCAGATATGTTTATGAAATGCAGGTACATGGATGAGATTACCGGGGGAAAAGGAATCACGTTTGCAACGGGAACACCCGTATCAAACAGTATGACCGAATTATACACCATTATGAGATACCTCCAGTATGATACTTTAATGAATATGGGAATGGGACATTTTGATTCGTGGGCAGCAACTTTTGGAGAAACAGTTACGGCAATTGAATTGTCACCGGAAGGGACGGGCTATCGTGCAAAAACACGATTTGCCCGTTTCTTTAATCTTCCGGAACTGATCTCTATATTTAAGGAAACAGCAGATATTCAGACTGCGGACATGTTGAATCTTCCTGTACCGGAAGCAGAATATATCAACGAAGTGTTAAAGCCGAGTGAGGAACAGAAAGAAATGGTGGAAGCCTTTTCGGAACGTGCAGAACAGGTTCGTGGCGGTGCGGTAGATCCAAGGGTAGATAACATGCTCAAGATTACTAACGATGGAAGAAAATGTGCATTAGACCAGAGGCTTTTAAATGATATGCTGCCAGATGCAGGGGAAAGTAAGGTAAATGCCTGCGTAGAGAATGCTTTCCAGGTATGGGAGGACGGAAAAGATACACAGGCTACCCAGTTGATCTTCTGTGACCTCAGCACACCGAAAACTGACGGAACATTCAACGTGTATGATGATGTGAGAAACAAGCTGGTGGAACGGGGAATCCCGAAAGACCAGATCGCATTTATCCATGAGTATAATACGGAGGTAAAAAAGGCAGAACTGTTTGCAAAGGTGCGGGCCGGGCAGGTAAGAATCCTGATGGGTTCCACTCCGAAACTCGGTGCTGGTACCAACGTCCAGGACAGGCTACTTGCACTGCATCATCTGGACTGCCCTTGGAAACCGTCTGACCTGGAACAGCAGGAGGGACGTATTCTCAGGCAGGGAAACCAGAATGATAAGGTAAAAATCTTCCGGTATGTAACGGAAAATACGTTCGATTCGTACATGTGGCAGATTCTGGAAAACAAGCAGAAGTTTATTTCGCAGATCATGACCAGTAAATCCCCGGTTCGTGCCTGTGAAGATGTAGATGATACAGCCCTGTCCTATGCAGAGATTAAAGCCCTGGCAACAGGAAACGAATACATCAAGGAAAAAATGGATTTGGATGTGCAGGTAAGTAAGCTGAAGCTTCTGAAAGCAAACCACACCAGTCAGATTTATCGTCTGGAATCGGATATTGCAAAGCGGTATCCGGTACAGATCACAGCATTAAAAGAGAAGATTGCCGGTATGCGTGTGGATGCAGATGTAGTAAAAGGAATAGATTTACAGGATAATGACCACTTTGCAATGACAGTCAGTGGAAAGCTGTATACCGATAAAAAAGAAGCGGGAGTTGCACTGATTTCAGCAGCATCCAGTCTGAGGTCTGTAAAATCAGCCGGACAGATCGGGGAATATCATGGTTTTGCTCTTTCTTCAGAACACAATTTCCTGTCGAATACCTATACCATGACGATCAAGGGAAAATGCTCTTATAAGATTGAGTTCGGAAAGGATACTCTGGGCAATATCCAGAGGATTCATAATGCACTTTCTGCAATCGAGAAAAAGCTGGCAGATACCGAGCAGAATCTGGAAACGGTACAACAACAGTTAAAGACAGCACAGGAAGAGGTGCAGAAGCCATTCACCAAAGAAGCGGAACTGAGTGAAAAAATGGAACGTCTGGCAGAATTAAATGCCATGCTCAACATGGATGAGAAAGGTGGAGAGAATCTTCTGGCAGATGAGGGAATCGGGGAAAACCCGGAAGTAAACGTGTCAGAGGAACGGCAGGACAGAATCGCAGATAGTGTTCATAAAACATCTATTCTGGAAAGGATTAAAGAACAGAAACAGCAGGAGCAGACAGGCGAAACACATCAGAAACCAAAAAGAAACACGAACAGGAGTTATAAAGGGTATCCCGTCAGAGTAACCAGAGCTTTGGCGGGATTTTTCTATGGAGGATTTGATTATGGCAAACAGAGAAGAACAGTTAAAGCAGATTACAGAGCAGTTGGAACAGGGCGTTGCGGAAATATTCACATCAGAAAAATATACGGAATATCTGAACACAATGGCAAAGTTCCATAATTACAGTTTTAATAATACCCTGCTGATCGCCATGCAGAAACCGGAAGCGACACTGGTAGCCGGGTATCAGGCATGGCAGAAGAAATTTAACCGACAGGTAAAAAGAGGAGAAAAAGGCATCCAGATTATTGCCCCGGCTCCGTTTAAAGAGAAACAGGAGATTGAAAAAACAGATCCGGAAACAGGTGAGATTGTGATCGGGGAAGATGGACAGCCGGAAACAGAAGTGGTAGAGCGTGTCATTACAAAATTCCGGGTTACGACAGTATTTGATGTCCGCCAGACCACAGGAGAACCAATTCCAGAGTTTGAGGTATCAGAACTGGAGGGGGATGTTCTGATTTACCATGATTTTATGGAAGCACTGAAAACGGTTGCCCCAGTTCCCATCCGTTTTATTGAAATTGACGGGGAAGCGAAAGGCTTTTATCAGATTGTAGATAAATATATTGCTGTTCAGCCTGGTATGAGTGAGGCACAGACCATGAAAACTGCGGTGCATGAAACCGCACATGCAGTATTGCATGATCGTGACCAGATGGAAGCAGAGGGCGTCGTAAAAGACCAGCTTACAAAAGAAGTGGAAGCAGAAAGTGTTGCTTATGTGGTATGTAATCATTTTGGACTGGACACATCGGAGTATTCCTTTTCCTATATTGCGAGTTGGTCTTCTGGTAAAAATATGAAAGAACTTCGTGCTTCCATGGACACCGTCCGTAAGACATCTGCTGAACTGATCGGGCAGATTGAAGAAAAGGTAAAAGAACTTCAGGCAGAAAGATCGGAACAGGAGGCAACTGTTGGGGAGCAGACAGAAGAACTGAGTGCCATGCAGTATGCGGAGCAGACGATTAACCGTCTGGAACAGGAACGGACGATTTTCAGCAATGACCAGAGAAATCTTATCGTAAATTTTGCTTATAAACTGGATGACAGGGATGCAACGGAAAAACTGGCAGAGAATCTTGCAGAGGCTATTCTGAATGGGAACAGAGAAGAGGTAATAAAACTGCTCGGAGAAGCAGAGGAACAGATTGACAGTCTGCCAGATTCGATGATCGGGTTATCTGAATTACATGAAGCTGGATTTTATTCGGAAAGTATGCTTCCGCTTACCAGAGAACGGGCAGTGGAACTGTACCATGATGGGGTAACGGTTTACGGATTGATCGGAGCAGTGGGAGTCCAGGAGCAGTCACAGAGGGTTATGGATCTGGAACTGGATATTTTACAGCATGACGGGTTATTCGGAGTGACGAAATTTGAATGGGAAAATTACCGGAGAAGTCAGGAAACGGTTATGACACCGGAAGAAAAAGCAAAGATCAAAGAAACACTTCTTCTGGAAAGTGATGGAAACCGCTATGGTATTTATCAGATCAACAGTGACCAGGAAGAAAGAGGGTATCAGTTTTTAAGTCTGGAAGCAGCAAAGGAAATGGGATTCACCGTAGATGGTAAAGACTATCAGATGGTTTACAGTGAAAGACTGAGAGATGCTACGACACTGGACAACCTCTTTGAGCGTTTTAATGTAGAACGTCCAAACGATTTTACCGGGCATTCCATGTCAGTCAGTGATGTGATCATTATGAACCGGGGCGGCAGATTAACCGCATACTATGTGGATTCCTTTGGCTTTGCAGAATTGCCGGACTTTGTGGCACAGAGAGTTGAAATATTAAATACCAATCCGGTAAAAGCATATCCGGAAGTTTATATGGGAACTTTGGAAAAGGCTATGCAGGAGAGAAATGTAGATGCTTACCTGGATTCCAGAAAACTGAATATTGACTGCAAAAATGCAATCGAACAGGCAATCGCAGAAAAATTTGATGGCATGAGTCTGAACCCGGATACTGCAACAGGTGTGATTGAAAAATATGGAGAGGAACGTGTTGCCTTTGTTCTGGCAAATACGTTAAAGCAGCTTTCCTATGATGGAAGATTTTCTGATGGCAATAAACGGTGGGCAGATGGCATTGATATTCCAGAAAATATTAGCCGGGGAATGGATCTGAACAGGGACTATATTGTGAGCAGTCATCCTGCAGTATTGAATGGCTTCATTGATATGGCGAGAAACGAAATCCGTACCCGGAAACTGGAAGAGGTGCTTGGTGTGAAAAATCAGCATATCACTGAAAATACAAGAGGGTATGAAGCAGACGGACATACAGGCACCTGGTATGCAGTGGATATGAAAACGTATCATGGGGAGCGATTCTTCCAGATGCGAAGTGAGGAATACGGTCAGGAAGTGGCAGATATTATTGTTTCAGAGAATGGAACACTGGTGGCAGAGGACATCTGGCATGGATTTGATGAAGGAGCCAGGGAAGCTATTTCAGAATATCTGGAAGAAAATGGTGCAACAGTATATGACTTGATGAATATTCCAGACCAGGCAACAGTTATCTTAGCAGATGGGACGGTTATGAAAATAACGGAACAGCAGACGATCAGTACAGATACATGGGAACCGACACTGACCGGACAGAATCAGCAGGGGGAAGAACAGAAATTTAGTTTCTTCGAGATACATAAAGTCAGAGAAAATAATGGCATTGACCTGAAAATGCCAGAAAATCATTATATTGACCAATATTATGTGATCGAAGATCTGGCAGCAAAAGGTGGAATGAAGATTGAACGATATAAGGATCTTGGAGCTGCCCTTGGAGCATATTACTCTCTGCCAAACCATAAAATGAAAGCTCTTGGAATTGAAAATACGGCACCGCTGAGAGGCAGTCTTGATTTTATCCAGTGCAAAAATGGAATAGATACATTGATTTATGATTGCCAGGAAGTGGAAGGATGGCTGAATCCGCAGATATACACTACCTTTAAGGACATACGAAATAGTCTGGCAGGACATGATACAGAGATTGCATACCAGATTGGAGAACAGTATTTTACAATCCAGACAGTAGAAGATGGGTATGATTATACGTTCTATGATAAGGATTACTTGGAAATGGATGGCGGTGTCTACGATAATCCGAATATTTCTATTTCAGAAGCAATCGAGAACATTTTAGAGGAAGAAGGATTGTCCATAGAAGATGCAAATGTGATGGATTATGAAGAAATGTATGCAGAAATTGAATATGCAGAAGAAGAGAGACTGGAGAAGATACAGTTTGAACGTAATTGTCCAAAGGCTTTTTTTGATGGTTATGACAGGGAAGCGGCATTAAAAAATTATGAGGGAATAACCGTACAATTTAAAATGTCTGGTATGTATTTAACAGTGCAGCCGACTGAGGAAGGCTATAAATATCTGGTTTATGATCAGGAACTTCATGAAATTTCAGGAGATGCCTGTGGAAATCCAGAAGATTCTATTCAGAAAGCAATGTATGCCAGTCTAAAAAATGAAGGATTGGAAGATGTTGAATGTGTAAAAGTTGATGACAGGGAGTTTCGGGATAAGGTAATCAGTCATTCTAAAGAGGTGTTGGCCAGTGGAGATGTTCGATTCACTTCAGAACTTGGCAGATGTGAAACAGCATTGAATGGGATGGGCAGGGCAGAAATTGAATATGAAGTTTTATTTCATGCAAGAGCTGTGCTGGAAGAAATGGGACTGGAAAATGAAGTTACATTGATTGGGGCGAGAGTACATGGTTCCAGAAGCAGAGATGACCTGTATCGTGCAGATTCTGATCTTGATGTGGTGCTTTCTTATCGAGGAAATATTCGGGAGGATAGTTTTTTTAATGAATTGAATTCGTATGGTATGGCAATAGCAGGCATTAAAGTAGACATTAACCCGATCTTAGAAGAAAGAATTACTCTGTCAGAGTATATAAAGGAATCGGAAGCCTATCTTGATCAGCAGGAAATCAAGAAACTTGCAGTGGACTTGGATAATTTTAGTTATGAGTATGATACTTATGAATATAAGGATACCGTTGAAAATAGGGAAGAACAGGTCGAGAAAATCACAGAGGATATTTTGAACAAGGATACAGCAGGCTTAAAAGACTGGCTGACTGAGGTGTCGGAAGAATCGGATATAGACAGTGATGTAGTCACAGCCCGGTCATTACTTTCACGTCTGGAAAATGCAGAAACACGCTCTGTTTTTACCAGACAGCCAGAGCAGGAACAGCCAGAAGCCACGATCACTTTTTATGTTGCGGAGTGTATGGAATTTCCTGTTATGGGTGAGTATCATGAGAACCTTACCTTGGAAGAAGCACTACGCATTTATGAAACAATTCCTGCAGATCGCATGAATGGAATAAAAGGTGTTGGATTTGAATTGCATGATGGGAGTGATTATGATGGACCGTATGATCTTATGCGACTGGGAAAAGTTGACCGGGAAGGTGTGGAGATGATCCGACATTATAAGGAAAGTCCATTAGTTCAAAAAGCAATGGACGATGTGGAAAAATATTTTGCTCAGAAGCAGGAGCTTACAAAAAGAACAGAGCAGGCAGTTGGAGATAAGCCTGTACAGAAAGAAAATGGTTCACAGCCAAAGAGTAGAAAAGAATCAGTTCTTCAGGCACTCAGAGAGCGTCAGGCGAAAATAAAAGAGCAGGAACAGAATGCAGCAAAAGAAAAATCCAGAACACATAAGAAGGGAGAGGTGTCATTATGATGGTAAGATTTGAGGAAGATGAATATACCGCTTTGGCAATTTTTGATGCAGGAAACAGGGTACAGACAATGGAAGCGATGGATGAGATTTTTTCCTATCTGGACGAAGATATGAAGCTGCTGATTTTTACAACGATTCAGAAACTCTACTATCTTAGTGATGAGGGATATGAAGAACTGCAGAAAACGGTAGAAATTTATAAAGCAGATTTGGAGGTGGATGGAGAATGAGTACAAGTCAGTTTGCAGTTTACCAGTTAAAAAGAAAGCCGGAATTGAGAAATCTTCTTTTCCGGATGTATGAAGAACTTGCACAGGAGCAGATCCCTGTGCAGGTGGCAAATTATGAACAGGTGTATCTTGGAACAATGAAATCGGGAGAAACACCAGAACAGATAAAAAAGGAGCTGGAGAAGAAACAGCCACATAATTATAAAGGTCATGCAGTCAGTACCAGTGATGTGCTGATCCTTAATGATAATGGTGTCACGACCACTTATTATGTAAATAAAGATACTTTTATAGAAATTCCAGATTTTATGAAAGTTACATCTTCAGAAAACGGTGGACTTACAAAAGATACAGTTGGATATGAAATAGAGGGAAAAGACGGGACATGGGAAGTAGTAGATTACCTGCTGGTAGAAGGAAAAAATTATTTTCTTATGGAACATGAGCAGTATGGAAAAGATGTTGCGTATGTAGTATTAGATCAGAAAGGCAATGTGCTTGTAGACAGTACCTACAATGGATTTGATGATGTAGTAAAACAGAAGATTCTTGATTCTCTGCACCCGCCAGTACAGGAGCAGTCCGGAAATAGTAAACCGAAACTGGATAACTGGCAGAAATATATGGAGAATGGGGAATACCTGCGAAGTGCGGAGATCACAGAGGAAGCAAATTACAATATGATTGACGGACTTAAAAATAATGCAGCACCGAAAGATAAAAAGCCCCGTCCAAAAGAATCTGTCCTTGCAAAACTGAATGAGAAAAAGGAAGAAGTCGCAAGGCGCGGCGGACAGAAAGCTATGCAGCAGGTAATGGGACAAGATATGGAACGCAAGAAAAGGTAAGTATATATCACAATTTTCAGAAAAAATCAATAGTCATATAGAAAAAAATATGTTAAAATGAAGCGAGCAACAAATGAGGAGAGTGGAGAAGCATGATGAATAAAGAGGTTTATTTAAAAAATATAGCTGAAAATTTAGCATTATTAAGTCGGGAAGTATCTATATTAAACGCAGTAAATCTCTATGACATTAACATCATTGCAGAAGACTTCTTTCCTGGGCTGTTGAATCTTATCTATGGTTATGAATTAAAAAATGCAAATCATTTGGAAAAAAACGCTCCGGCAATTGACTTAATTGATCAGAAGAATAGGATAGCAGTTCAAGTTACATCAGACAATAGTAGCACAAAAATCAAACATACGATAGAGGAATTTAATAAAAGTCAAGCGTATCATTTATACGACAGATTGGTTGTGCTAATTTTGACGCAGAAGAAAAAATATTCTTCTAATTTTGATACACAGGGGCTGTTTTCTTTTGAAAAGGCAAGAGATATTTGGGATGTTGAAAAGTTAATAAAAGATATTCGTGAATTAGAGACAGCGCAAATAAAAAATGTTAGTGATTATCTGTCAGAAGAATTGTATAACAAATATTATTCTGTGAGAGAAACTCAGGCGGGAGAAGTGGATACAATCATAGATTTGATAGAGTATATTTCACAACATAGAAAAGTAAACAAGGATCGTGAAACAACGGTAGATCCAGAGTATAAGATATATAAAAGATTTAAGAATTTTGCAGATAAATTAATTACGGAGTATACGACGCTTTATACAATTTATGGAGAGGCGTTGAATATTGTGAATGAAACGCTTGGAATAGATGAAGCTCAGGACATTATTATTATGTTCTATCTGCAAGATATTAGCGTACAATTTTTGGAAGAGGAACATGATAACCCGATTGCTGCTTTAAACAAATTAGTTACATATTTTGAAGAAAAATTAAGTATTAATGGGAAAAAATATGACCGTTCTGCGATAAAATTTTATCTTGTTAATGAAATGATTAAATGTAGGGTATTTCCAAACGAAAGGAGTGAGTATGATGCTGGCAAGTAGCAATGCACTAAAATCTTCTGCAATGTATATTGGTTATCTCATACTCAAAGAGATACAAAAGCGAGATACAGAAAAGGTTTCAATATATGATGTATCAAAAGCATTAAAAAAAGCAGGAATCACAAGTAGCAGGCAATTGATTTTAGGACTTTCTTTTTTATATTCTGTTAATATTATTGAGTTTGAGGAGGCGAATATATGGGTAAAGAAATAAATCGTATTCGTCTCAATCGACTTTATTCGGAAAATAATATTTTTGAAGAAATTATTTTTCATGATGGAGTTAATATTATATTAGGTGAGAAGTATGATGACAGATCTGTAAAAGGACGAAAAACAAATGGTGTTGGAAAATCCATGAGTATTGAATTTTTGGATTTTTGTTTTCTGAATGATTATGATAAATCCAGAATTGTAAAAATACCAAAAGAAGTTTTCCCAGTAGAAGAAAATGTAATCTTGGATTTAGACATAGGACTAGAAGCAGTTACCATAAAAAGAAATCGTAAACAAGCAGATAAACCTATAATTATCAGGGAGGGAAAAACAGTTTCCTTTGATAAAATTCAGGATGCAAGAGATTATCTAACTGGAATTATTTTTTCAAAGTTAAATGGTAAAAAAGTGCCTAGTTTTAGAAATCTTTTTTCAATTTTGATGAGGGATGAACGCTCTGAGTTTACAGATATTATAAAATGTCATGACTTGACAAAAAAGATTCCAGATGATTTAAGTGCTCATTTATATTTGTTAGGTTTTTCTTTAGAAGCATATAAGAATACAATTGAAACCATCAAGGAAATTGAGGCGGTTAGCACTGTCCTTACGAAAGAAAAAAAAGAACTGACGCAAGACGGAAAAAAGAAAATTTCAGATGTCAGAGCAGAGCTTAATGCGTTGGAAGATGAATTGCAAAAATTGGAGGATGCGATTGAGAGCTTTAAAACGAACGAGAGCTTTGATGCTATGGAAGCGGATTTAATTGAATTGGAGGATTTACTGGATCAATTAAGAAAACGGCAAAAGGCTTTGCGCTATGATTATGAAAAAATTAGAAAAATGCCAAAACCGGAACAAATTGATGACAGAGAAATTGAATTGGTCTACAATCAGTTTAAGAGTGAACTAGGAAATGCTATAGTAAAATCTCTGAATGAAGTGGTAGGGTTTAAGAATAAAATAGAAGAATTTCAAAGAATGCTAGTGAATCAAAAAGCAAAAGAATTGGAGGCTCAGTTAAAAAATATTGCGGAACAAATTCGGATATTGGATGATGAATATTCAGAAAAGCTGAAGATAATTGATAAAAAGGGAATTCTTAAAAATTTAAAGGTAAGTTTAAAAATTTACGAAGCAAAGAAAGAAGCCACTTCACATACAAAGTTTTTGTTTGAACAATACGAAAAGAACGAGAAAAAGAAAAGAATGCTAAACTTACAGAAAACGCAGCAACTCATGGAAATCGATAATGAGATTGAACAGAATAAAAAAATTATCGATGATTTTACTGATACTATTTTGCAAATTCATGAATTTATTATGGGAAATAAGGAATGTTCGTTTAGTATCCAGACAATTGACAAAGCTCGCAGAAAAACACCAGTTGAATTGACTCTTCGTATTTATGATGATGGAAGTCATAGCGTAGATAGAACAAAGGTATTTATTTATGATATGGCATTATTATTTAATCAATATACGAGAGACAGGCATCCACTGTTTTTAGTGCATGATAATATTTTTGATGTGGATCAGGATACACTTGTCCAATGTTTGAATTATCTTTATAAACAAGAAGAACAATATCAGGATTTTCAATATATTCTTACACTGAACCGAGATAAAATTGAAAGTGAAGAGCAGAGAAAATTGATCCAAATGAATATTGATGAGCATCAAGTGGCTGTTTTTACGAAGGAAAAGAAATTTTTGAGACGAGATTATCAGGAAAAATAATAGAAGATCCGCTATATGACAGACTATAAAATCGGTCATATAGCGGATTTTTTGTAAATAGTGAAAAATAACGGGAAAATTTCATAGCACTTTTTAGCGGAAACAGGAATGTTCTTGTGATGCTTCCGGCAGAGGCTCTTGGATATGTGGGTGACTAAGAATGATATCCACATTGGAGCATACTGTACGAAGTTCTCGTTCATATTCACGCTGGGTGTTAAACTCATCCCGCTGTACTGTCTGTAATTCTGTTAAACGATTCTTTTCTTCACGCAACATTTTCAGGGTAGGAAGTTTTTTGCCCTGTGATTTTTCTTTGAGTATTCGGAGAGCAGACTCATAAAGAGTGAGTTCTGCCCTGTGATTGTCATAAAATTTTTCTTTATTTCGACTTTTTCGGTAATCGGAATAGATGGATTTATTGGCAAGGTACTGTCCGGTGTAATGAATCTGTTCATTTATATTTTTAAAGCGTCTTCTGTGGATTTCAGAGTATTTCTGGTATCAGTGCTTTGGGCAGAGGCATTGGAAAGGGCAGTATCTAAATCTTCCTTGCTCTGGAAACCATGTTCCTGTACATAGGCAACTGTCTGAGCCATCATCTTAAGATTAGACAGCTTTACCTTTTGTGCGTATGCCTGACTTTGCTGTGCCTTGATACAGTGCAGCAAATCTGTTACAAGTCGTAAATCAGATTTTATGAAAAGGAAAGAGTATGTAGTTTCGTCAGTTTGGACAGAAGCTGACGATTTTGACTGTTCTGAAAAATCTGTAACTGGTCTGTCAGTAGAATGTGACTTTTTAGCGTGTTGTCTGTTGGAGTTCTCCTGGAATACCTGCAGAAGATGATTTTCTTCATAAAGCGTTCCGAGATTTCTTCCAGTGATGTATTTTTGACGATTAGGATGCAGGTAGCTGTATCTGCCACGACTGACTTTAAATGTGATATTATATCTATCAGACAGCAATCTGGAAAATTCTTCCTGTGATGTTGCCTGTGAAGCAACTGCATCAATCGCATCACGAAGGTATTGCTTCTCCGTTTGAAATGTTGTCTGTCTTGGAGTAAGTCCTTTCTTTTTCAGTTCTGCATTGTGTTCATCGAGATTTTTTTGACCTCTGCGTTTTGCCCAGTATTCTTTTTCAGATATTTTCTTTTCTGCGGGGTTCAGAAGATCTACCTGGTTTAGTCCATTGGAACGGCACATATCCATAACTTTTTGCTTTAAGTAGATTCTGTATCTGTCAGAAAGATGATGTTTATATCCGGCTTTTGAATCCCGGTCAAATTCCATATAGGGCTGTGGCTCTGTATCATATTTTCGCACACTGTTGATTACAATATGCACATGAATATTTCCACTGCCATTATGACCATCAGTGTGGGTGCAGACAAGAGCCTGGTGTCCGGGAAAATTCTCTCGGGCATATTCCACGCCAAGTTTCTGTGCCTGTTCTCCACTTAAACCATGTTCGTCCCTGTCCTTTGGATCGAAGCTGATAATATAATGGTGAGATTTGATTTCGTTGAAGGATTGGTTCTTGTGGAAATAAGCATTTGTTTCCTGACATTCCACTGCAAAGGTAAACGGATCGCAGTTTACGCCATCAAGGTAGTATTCTTCACGAATGATCATATGCCCATTTTCGTCAAGGACAGGTTTCTGCGTATATTCGTCATGCTGAAAAATCAGATAACGTTCAGATTCTCCATAATCTGCATTTTTACTTGCGATGTGTTTCAGTATTGCCATGAAAGTCACCAGCCATTTCCATTACCTTATATTTCATTTCGTATAAATCTCGAAGTCGCTTATTTATTTCACCACGCATTTCCTGTGAAAGAATCCCACCCTGATTAAAATATTTTGCGATCTGATTGAGGTTGCTGCCTATCTTTCCAAACTCTGCGAGTAGCTTCTTTATTTCTGGAACGTCAGTAACGATTTCGATTTTGGTATGTACCTGTCCTTTTAAAACTTGTGTTCGTACATAAGCGGCCAGAGACATATTGGTTTGTCTGGCTGCAGTTTCAATAATTGAATATTCAAGATCTGTGAATCGAATAGTAATACGATGATTACGATACTTTTCAGTTTCTTTCTTTGGTCTTGCCATCTATTTTTATCCTTTCCGATAATATCGTTGGATTCCTTATAAATTTCACAGTTCACAGTGAAAGCCAAGTAATAAAAGTTTATTACGCTGTGACCATGCGAATGGGAACCAATAGAACAATCTTTGATTGTATTGAGGGTATGGGGAGCAAAATCCCCATCAAGTTGCCTGCTGACAAAATCCGGGAACCGGGTTTCTGGCAGCCAGGGCGAAACTTGCTCTAAAAATGATTGCTTTATATATAAGCCAATTTACACAAAAAAAGGAAAAGAGTAGTTCAAATATAGAATGTTTTTTGAATAAAATTTGATTATGGAGAATAGCCCAGTCGTTCCTGGAAGCCCCTACTTCATTATGACTTATGATACAGCAAAGAAACTGACAGGAATAACAGAGCAGACGGGTATTCTGGCAGTCAAAAATTCAGACGGACATCTTGACGAAGTTTTGACCGCAGTTCAGGAGATTGCGGATGAAAATGGAAAAATAGAAGTAAATATGATTGAGCAAACGATAAAAAATATTCAGCATCAATATAGAGCTTCTATAAATGCTCTGTATATGGCCTCTGCTATTCTGTTTGTCTTTGGAAGTATCAGTCTTATGAATATGCTTATGGTTGATTTTCAGAACAGGAAACGAGAGTTTGGCCTGCTGAAGGCCGTTGGAGCAACGCAGAAGCAGCTAAAATCAATGTTAGACCGAGAGATTGGTAGTTACCTTGGTGGCTCCCTGTTGGTTTCTCTTGCATTTGGAGGACTTATCAGCATCGCAGCATGTCAACGCTTGGATGCAGTAAACCATTGTATTTCGTTGAAATTGCCGTGGCTGTTCCTCATAGCGCTTGTTGCTGTTATGGGAGGTATTTATCTGATTTTTGTAGCATATGCCAAAGTTGAATTAAAGAAAGCGGAAATTTTGCCTGCCATACGGGAAGAATAGCAGTAAATCAGCGGAGTAATTAATAAATGCTGCTTCGCTGATTTTCAACTTTATCCGATTTCTTTGAATTAAGTGGTGTAGTGTGTTTACAATCATAGAAAGGAAAGCATAAAGGAAGGTGGTGCTTTTGGGAAGTTGCTGATTTTGTCCTTTGAAGATAACGAAGAACATATTATCAACAATATTTTATCATGTTTGAATGAGGAAACAGAAGTCTTACGACAGCAGATTGTCAATAAACGAAAACTGATATTTGATGGACTTCGCATTGATGAATATAAGCGGATTGTGGTTCGGGAAGATAATGAGATTGAGTTGACTTACACAGAGTTTGAAATCTTATTGTTGTTAGCACAAAATGCCGGAATAGTATTCAGTAAGGAGTAGATATACAATCGTGTTTGGAAAGAACCTTATTTTGGCAATCATAACATTGTCATGAGCCATATTCGTAACCTACGTGAGAAAATAGAAGATGATCCAAGTAAACCAATGTACATACAGACAGTGTGGGGAGTTGGGTATCGCTTTAATAAAAATTTAAGCAGTGGTCTGTGAAAATAATCCAGATTACTGTTTATTTTTTGCTTTTTCCGCAGGAGATATTCTCAAGATACATGAAAAATTTAACTTCATAGAAAATCAGAGGAAAAAGGTATTGAGAAGTAGTGGTATAGTTGAGGCTGGTGACTCAGACAGTTATAATAATAAAATATGCTTGAGGTTGAGTGCATAATTTATAAAATTTTTATTTGGACTATCTTTTTGCATATCTCAATCGTTATGCCTTATAGAACGGAATAAATATTTTGAACTTCTAATAATGAGAAAGGAGGATTTTGTGTATAATGATTTTCTACTAATTAGAAAAATGAAGCAAGGTGATGATAATGCTTTTGATTTGTTTGTCCACAAGTATTATCAAGAAATTTTAAGCTACTGTTATCATCATTGTTTTGATCAAACATATGCGGAGGATTTCACGCAGGAAACCTTTATACGTTTTTTTTCAAAATTACCCGACTATCATTATAAAGGGAAAACACTGAATTATTTATATACGATAGCAGGTAACCTATGCAAAGATTATTTGAAGAAAACAAAGGAAATGCTTCTGGAAGAAATTGAGCTTGTGGAAGAAAATCAAACAGAACAAATTTTGAATAGAGTTTTGATCGAACAGGTTTTAGAACAACTTCCAGATGAATCAAGAGAAGTACTTACTCTTTATTATTTTCAAGAACTAAAATTAACAGAAATTTCTGATACATTGCAAATTGGACTTCCACTGGTAAAGTATCGTTTGCAAAAAGTAAGGAAACAGTTGAGGGAACTTCTCGGGAAGGAGGAATTCGATGAATCAAAAAGAAAAGATAAAAAAATATAGGGAAAGCATACAAGTGGAAGCTAGCGAAGAAAAAATACAGGAAACAATTTGTAAATCTAAAAATGCCTTTTTTATGGCAGAGCAAGAACGAATGCTTTCTTATCATGACTTTTTGTGGACACAGCTTCGTGTGATACAAAAAAGGTGGTGGGTTCTTCAATTTATGATTTTAGTGGCATTATGGATTGCTTTAAGTTCTATTCATGATGAAATATATCTAAAAAGAAGTATGGGTGTTGTAGCCACGCTATTTGTAATCCTTATTATTCCGGAACTGTGGAAAAACAGATCATGTGAATGTATGGAAATAGAAGCTGCTTCCTATTATTCATTAAAACAGGTATATGCTACACGTATGCTGTTATTTGGTATTACAGATATTTTTTTCATAACTGTATTTTTAGAAGTCGCTTCAGCAGGTTTGCATTATGAATTATCAGAATTAGTTGTCCAATTTCTTTTTCCGCTTTGTGTAACGGCCTGTATCTGTTTTGGAATTTTATGCAGTAAACACGCTTTCAGTGAAACAGTTGCGATTGTTCTGTGTGTGATATGGAGTGCAGTATGGCTTTTTATTGTTTTAAATGAAAATGTATATATCATGGTTACTGTTCCCATCTGGTCAGCACTGCTGGGTGTAACAATACTTTTTATTGCTTTTGCGATATATCGTATTTTAAAGAATTGTAATCAATATTTGGAGGTGTCATTTGATGAAATTAGAGCTTGATGGTTTAACAAAAGAATTTGGAGATTTTACAGCAGTCAATCATATAAATCTTACTATGACAAATGGGGTATATGGTCTTTTAGGTGTAAATGGAGCAGGTAAAACAACTCTAATGAGAATGTTGTGTACCCTTTTAAAGCCAACAAGCGGAACGATATGCTGTAATGGAAAAGATATTTTCAGCATGGACAGTGAATATCGCAAGCTGTTGGGGTATTTACCACAGGATTTTGGATTTTATCCTGAATTTACGGTAGAGGATTATTTACTTTATATTGCTGCATTGAAAGGAATCCGTCCTGTTGTCGTAAAAAAACGTGTGAAAGAGTTGATTGCTAAGGTTGGTCTTTCAAAAGTAGCTCATAAAAAAATGAAAAAATTATCTGGTGGTATGAAGCGTAGAGCCGGAATTGCACAGGCTATGTTGAATAATCCTAAGATTTTAATACTTGATGAACCAACAGCAGGACTTGATCCAAATGAAAGAATCCGATTTCGCAATCTGATTAGCGAACTTTCAGAAGACAGACTGGTATTATTATCGACACATATCGTTTCAGATATCGAGTATATTGCGAATGAAATTTGGTTGATGAAAGACGGGGAAATTCTGCATAAAGGAAGTATTGACGAACTGATAAATTCTATGACAGAAACAGTATGGGAATGTCTTGTGCCGAAAAACAGGGTATCTGATTTTATGGAAAAATATAAAATTTCCAATATGAAATCAGAAATAAATCAGGTTATGCTGCGAATTATTTCTCACGAAAAACCGGTTGAGAATGCAATGCGTGTAGAAGCGTCACTGGAAGATGTATTTTTATATTATTTTGGAGAGAAAGCAGGTGATGAAAATGCTGCGTTATGAAATTAAAAAAGTGTTTTCTAAATCAAAAAATAGAATTGCTGTCATAGTGTTATTCGTAATACTTGCGATAACCAGTATATTAACGATTAACAGAGTGGAGTATGTTGATGAAAATGGAAATTCTTCTGTTGGAATTTCGGCTGCAAGAGATTTAAGAGAAGCCAAAAACCAATGGGCAGGTTATTTAACAGCAGATACATTAAGCAAGGTATTGGAAGAGAACAGGACAATTAACAGTTCGAAAGAGGCATTGTCGGATGACATTACAGAACAAAATAAGGCATATGCAAAAAAGCAAGGCATAGCAGGTATTATGGATGTCATTATTTATGCTTTCAGCGATTACAGAGATTATAATTATTATGTAACGGATCAGGTTTCTGATGATGAAGTTGGAACAATCTATGAAAGAAGAATTTCTACTTTAAAAAATTGGCTTGAATCTGGAGAAGAAAGATTTACACAGGCAGAAAAAGATTTTATGATTCAGAAATATAAAGAACTGAAAACTCCATTTTACTATGAATATATGGACGGTTGGGCTGCATTACTACAAAATATATCAACCTTTATTCTGATGCTGGCATTAGTGATCGGTTTTCTTGTATCCGGGATATTTTCAGATGAATTTCAGACAAAAGCAGATTCCATTTTTTTCTCTGCACGATTTGGAAGAAGCAAGGGGATTTCCGCAAAGGTAGGAGCAGGTTTTTGTATTGCTACGGGATTTTATCTGATGTTTGTATTTCTATATACGTTTATTGTACTTTTTATATTAGGTGCAGACGGTGCAAACTGTCCAATCCAGTTGGATTTGTGGAGAAGTGTTTATAATATTACTTTTTTACAGGCATATCTGTTTATTGTTCTGGGTGGATATATAGGAACGATATTTGCAGCTACACTCGGAATGTTGGCATCAGCGTTTACACACTCTACGCCAACTGCCGTTATTGTACCATTCATTGTGCTATGTGCATTTCCATTTTTAAGCAGAATTATTACATTGCCTGGATTATGCTCTTTCTTTCCAGACCAGTTATTAGAAATTTATTTGGATATCAAAGAAGCTGGACTTATAACATTGGGAAGTAAAGTAACCACAATAGCAACTGTTATTGTTCCTGTATATGCAGTGGTATGCTTGATTTTTCAGCCGATACTGTACAGGGTATACCAAAAGGTGGAGATAAAATAATTGAAACGATATGCAAGACGAAAAAAATTTAAAGTAAAAAAACTTTTTATCCTGTTATTTACAGTAATGTTATGTGTGATGGCAGGAAAGGTTCTTCATTCATCTTTAACAACGCCTTTTCTTGGAAATATAACACACCATATGGCCAGTGAAGATCATGGCTGGAATCTGATTCTTGTAAATCGTGAGAATTATATTCCTGCTGATTATGAAGTACAGCTTACAGAATTATCAAATGGAAAAAAGGTTGATTCCAGAATTTACCCGGAGTTGCAGGAAATGTTTAATGCTGCAAGGGCGCAGGGATATGGTTTGTTTGTTAGAGAGGGATATAGGACACAGGAAGAACAGCAGCAACTAATGAACGAAAAAATAGAAGCATATGAAAATGAGGGAAAATCGAAGTCCGAAGCGAAAAAACTTGCAGAGCAATGGGTGGCAATTCCTGGAACAAGTGAACATCAGCTTGGTATTGCAGTCGATATAAACGCAGATACTACAAAAAGTTCAAGAGATGATGTTTATAACTGGCTTGAGGAAAATGCTCATACATATGGTTTTATAAAGCGTTATCCTTCAAATAAGACGGATATAACAGGTGTTATAAATGAACCTTGGCATTACAGATACGTCGGGAAAGAAGCTGCGTCGGCAATATACTCTCAAGGAATTTGTTTGGAAGAATATATAGAAACGCTGGAATAGAATTTCTTATATGGAATGGGTATATTGACCTATTTCCAAAAATAAAATCCAAACTAAAAAACGAAAAGATGGACGGGGGAATATACATAGAAGAATATTATAAGTAATTGACGAAGGAGGGCAGATTATAGCTAAGTTATTATTACTTTCTCTTGAGGAAAATGAGGACGAACTATTAAATGCAGTTATTTCAGTTTTAGATGGTTTTGAAAATAAAACGCAGATGATAAAAGAAAATTTTTGCACAAAATTAGTTTTTGAAGGAATGGAAATAGATGTTTCAAGACGAATACTATATCGAGGAAAAAAAGAAGTTAAAGTTACGAGTGTAGAGTTTCAAATTCTGCATTTATTAGCAAGAAATCCGGGCAGAGTATTTAGTAAGGAACAGATATATGACATTGTGTGGAAAGAGCCTTATTCCGGCGATCACAATATTGTTATGAGCCACATTAGAAATATTAGAAAAAAGATTGAAGATGATCCAAGTAAACCAATGTACATACAGACAGTGTGGGGAGTTGGGTATCGCTTTAATAAAAATTTAAGCAGTGATCTGTGAAAATATTCCAGATCACTGCTTATTTTTCCTTTTTAACACCCAAGAGATATTCACAAGATACATGAAAAAATTTAACTAATGATACAGACGGCGTGAAAAGTCAAGATATTCTAGCGGAAAATTGAAGAAAATCAGAAGAATGCAGGAAGACTTTCCTATGGAAATTTAATCGTACAGATGTTAGGAAAGTGTGGGAAATTTCGTCTGTGTCATGACATAGGAAGTGTTTGCTAAGTATCCTTTCATGCACTCCCGAAGGATGTGCCAATGTAGAAGGCATATGATTGTATTATTCGAAAGAACGAATTATAATAATATTCGGAGGAATTGATATGGATTATATGATATTAAAAGAAGCTAGTGCAAAATGGGGAGTAACACCTCGTTGGATAAATTATTTTTGCTCTGGTGGACGTATTCCAGGACCTGTAAAGATGGGAATGGTTTGGCTGATACCAAAATCAGCATAAAAACCTGTGGATGGTCGGACAAAACAAGGGAGAGAATTGTACCATGAATAGAATTTTGATTATAGATGATGACAGAGAACTGTGTGCCTTAATTAAGCGCAGCGTACAAACGGAAAATATAGCAGCCGATTTTTGTAATACCGGAAAAGAGGGCTTGCAGAAATTAAAAGAGCAGGAATATCAGCTTGTAATACTGGATGTGATGATGCCCGGTATGGATGGGTTTGAAACACTGGAAGAAATCCGTAAAGAGCATAGTTTGCCAATTTTAATGTTCACATCCAAAAATGACAGCATTTCTAAGGTGCGGGGGTTACGGGCCGGAGCGGACGATTATCTGACAAAGCCGTTTGATATGGATGAGCTGATTGCCCGTATTGTGTCCCTCATTCGCCGTTACACTCGCTTTAATCAGCAAGCCGGAACGGTGCAAAAGCTGAATTTTGATGGATTACAAATTGACCTTGAAAATCGTTCCGTTACTACGGGAAACGGCACTTTTGAACTTCCACCAAAGGAATTTGATTTGCTGCTCTATTGTGTAAAAAATCAAGGAAGGATTTTAACAAAGCAGCAGATTTATGAAGAAGTATGGGGTGAAGAATATTTCTATGATGACAGTAACATTATGGCGATTATCAGTCGGCTTCGTAAAAAATTAGAAGTCAACCCCTCCAATCCAAAGTACATCCAAACTGTCAAAGGGATCGGTTATCGCTTTAACAAGGAGGTGTAGTCAGCATGGAAATCATCGTATTCTTGTCCATTGTGATTGCTGTTGTGGCTGTATTGACTTCCATCGTTCTCGTTCGGCGTATAAAAAAACAAATAGCAGAAATGACCGATGCATTGGTTGATGTGAAAAATGGAAATGGCAATCGGCGTATTTTGTCTGCAACAAATGAACTAACAGCCCCTCTTGCCTATGAAATCAATGAGATCGTTGTGGCTTATGAAAGCAGGCTTTCTGCTGTGCGACAGACGGAAGAAACCAACCGCCAGCTTATGACGAGCCTTTCTCACGATGTTCGGACGCCTCTTACCACTCTGATCGGGTATCTTGATGCTGCACACAAAGGTATTGTCACGGGAAAAGACCGGGATGATTATATTGAAACTGCTCGCCGGAAAGCCCACGATCTGAAAGAATATATTGATGTGCTTTTTGACTGGTTCAAGTTAAATTCCAACGAGTTTGCTTTGGAAATCCAGAGCATTGAGGCCGCAGAGTTTACAAGGAATATCCTGATTGACTGGATACCGATTTTTGAGGATAAACAGGTTGATTATGACATTGATATTTCCGAACAGCCTGTCCGGGTAAGATTGGATATAGACAGCTATATGAGAATCATCAATAATCTCATTCAAAATGTCATCGCTCATAGCCATGCGGACAAAATTAAAATCTCCCTATCGAAGAAGGAAAACAGCATGGAGTTGCTGCTGGCAGATAATGGAGTTGGAATTGAGAAAGAAGATTTGAAACACATTTTTGAACGGCTTTATAAGTGCGATAAAGGTCGGTCTGAGAAAGGTAGCGGTCTTGGTCTTTCCATTGTCCATCAACTTGTAGAAAAAATGGGCGGAAGCATAGCTGTTGAAAGTATACCGGGAAAAGGAACTGAATTTTCTTTGCGTTTTCCCTTGGAGATTTAAGCGGGTTCCCGTCCTTGTGACGGGAACTTTTGTTTATTTTGTCGGATTTCAAATTGCAAGGTTAATGCAAGGTTGTGGCAAGGTTAATGCAAGGTTGGCGTGATAGAATACCTTACAGAACAGGAGGTTTTGAATATGGATTCAAATTATATTATTGAAACAAAAAATCTGACAAAGCAATACGGCTCACAAAAGAGTGTGGCGGACTTAAATATCCATGTCAAGCGTGGGAGAATTTATGGTCTGTTGGGTAGAAACGGAGCCGGAAAAACCACAACCATGAAAATGCTGTTGGGGCTAACGAAGCCGACTTCCGGTGAGGTCAAAATCTGGGGAAAGTCTTTGCAGGGAAATGAAAAGAAATTGCTGCCCCGCATTGGAAGTTTGATTGAGTCCCCTGGTTTTTATCCCAATCTGACCGGTACGGAGAATCTGCGTATCTTTGCTACCCTGCGTGGAGTACCAAACAACCATGCCATCAAAGACGCTCTGGATTTAGTCGGACTTCCTTACAAGGATAAAAAGCTGTTTTCGCAATACTCTCTTGGTATGAAGCAGCGGTTGGCGATTGCCCTTGCAGTCATGCACGATCCGGAACTTTTAATTTTGGACGAGCCTATCAACGGGCTTGACCCTATCGGTATTGCAGAAGTACGCTCTTTTATCCGTGAGCTTTGTGACGCAAGAGGAAAAACTATTTTAATCTCCAGTCACATTCTTTCGGAGATTTCCTTGCTGGCTGACGATATTGGAATTATTGACCACGGTGCACTGCTGGAAGAAGAAAGCCTTGCTGAGTTGGAGCAAAAAAGCAGTAAACATATCCGGTTTACGATCTCTGATACTGCACAGGCGGCAAGAATTTTGGAACGCAATTTCCATGAAACCCATTTTTCCATACAAGACGACCACAATCTGCGTCTACACAATATGGAGCTGCCTGTGGGGAAAATTGTAACTGCTTTTGTAGAAAACGGATTGGAGGTATCAGAAGCACATACCTGTGAAGAAAGTCTTGAAGATTACTTCAAGCGTGTGACAGGGGGCGAAGGAATTGCTTAAACTAATCAAATGCGAATTTTTGAAATTGAAACGGAAGAAATTTATTCCGCTGATTATTCTGGCTGCGTTCCTGTTTCCAATCCCGCTGACTTATCTGATGATAACGCCCTCTATGATGGAGCGATATACGGATCGGGCAGATGCTTTCGATGGACTATTTAACATGGTGTTGGGATATGGTATCCAGTTTTTACTGCCCTGCATTATCGGAGTGATTGCCGCCATCCTGTTTTTTATGGAACGCGACAACGATACATTCAAAAATTTGCGTACAATTCCAGTAACCAGCACGCAAATGGTACTTGCAAAGATCATTGTCCTTTTTATCTTTGGAATTGTTTTTTGCGTGGCTTCTACTATTGCAACAATTCTTTGCGGAATTGGAACATTAGAAGTTTATGGAATTGGTTATAAGCTGTTTTTGGCGGTTGAAACGGGGATCTTCATTACAGCAGGAACACTCCCGTTGATTGTCCTTGTTGTCTTTTTCAGTAAGACCTATGTTTTTTCCATTTTGCTGTGTGTCTTTTACAGCGTTCTGAACATGAGTGCTACGGCATTGTTTGACACACTGCCTAAAACCATGTTATGGCTTCTGCCCACGCCACTGACTACATTTTGGAGTGCGGGAGATATGGCGGCTCATGGAATAAAAATGGACTTGGAGCAAATGACAGGGCTAATTCCTTCAACATTTCAAGTTGTATTCATTCTTGGAATCATGGCATTCGTTTCGTTCTTACTGATTGACAGATTATATAAGCAGAGGGGGGAATAAACATGGTTCGCATTGTAAAAACAGAATTTTATAAATTGAAAAGGTATCATATCCTTTGGGCGGGCGTTGCACTCATGCTCCTATCCGTCCTGCTGACCTTGTTTACCTCTATGGCGAATGATGGTTCCGTTTGGGATTTCGCCTATCTTACAGAACAGGTCATCAAAAACAATATGTCCATGATTTTTCCGATGTGTATCAGCCTAATTGCTGGATATATGATTTCTCGTGAGCAGACGGATGACACACTGAAAAATATTCTGACTGTGCCGATTTCTTTTAAGAAGCTGCTGACCGGAAAATTGATTGTGTGCGGCGTATTGTCTATTACTTTCGGGCTGATATGCAGCTTGTTTACAATCATAGCGGAAATGATTGTGGGATTTCCAGGCTTTGAGATTTCCTTAGCTCTAAAAGCAGCCTTGCAGATTACTGCGGTTAATTTCTTTTTATATCTTGCGGTTCTGCCGATTATCGCTCTTACTTGTCGGAGGACAGGTAGCTTTTTAGTCGGTGTAATCATTGCTTTTGTCTATGGATATGGAGGGATGTTTGCCGCAGGAAATATGACATTAGCAAACCTTTATCCGATTACCGCAAGTCTTGGAATGGTAGGCTACCGCAGCTATGATACCGCAGTCAACTGGAATATCGGAAGCTGTTCTTGCAGTCTTGTGCTTGCTGTCGTTATTTCTGCCATCTTGATTTTGTGCATGAAAGAGCGAGAAGCAACCCAAACAAAGAAAAAGGCCAAAAAGGTAGCACCAAAGAAAGGCTGGTGATGATTTTATTAAGAAAATAGTTTTAGCATTGGCATTTGTCCTTTTGGGAAGTTTTATGATTTCTGGCTGTTCAAAAGATGAAATTCTCAATCATTATAATAATATCGTTCAGTCGGCTGGAGTCATAGAGCTTACAGGAAAGTTATCTTTGGAAGGAACAAAAGAAAAAGGGATTGATGATTATACGGGAACTTATACGGCTGATTATGAGAATTTTTCAGATTCAGAGTATTTGTTTGGAGGAACTTCTATAAAGCGAGAAGCTGGTAAGTATTTGTCTATTGATTGCACTTTGGAGGTTGCGGAGGGAACTGCAAAAGTATTTTGGATTTCTGGAGCTGATGAAGTAGTCACTTTGCTTGAAACAACCGGAACTTATAGTGACACAATTACACTTCCTGATGGTGGAAATTATGTCGGCATTGAGTGTGAGGAATTTACTGGAAACATTGAATTGAATATTGAATAATCTTTAGCTGTGTGATGGTAAAAGAAAAATGTCACAGTACGGCAGATTTGTTTTAGTTAAAAGTTTATGCATAAAAATAAAGTAGGTGATTACATGGGAAAATGTTAATACTGACATTTGAAGATAGTGAGGAAGAAATCCTGAATCATATAATATCCTGTGTCAATACGGGAGCAAGAGCATTTCAAGTAATTGAAAATGCAAAAACAAATTTGAGTTTTAATGGATTAGAAATAGATAATATAAATCGTTTGGTAAGAAAGCAGAAACAGGAAATAGATTTGACATTTACAGAATTTGAAATCCTCTATCTGTTAGCCAACAATCTAGGTAGAGTGTTTAGCAAGGAGCAGATTTATGATATTGTCTGGAAGGAATCCTATTCCGGCGATTATAACATCGTCATGAGCCATATCCGTAATCTACGTGAGAAAATAGAAGATAACCCAAGTAAACCGATTTACATACAAACAGTATGGGGAGTTGGGTATCGCTTTAACAAAAATTTAAGCAGTGGTCTGTGAAAATATTCCAGATCACTGCTTATTTTTCCTTTTTAACACCCAAGAGATATTCACAAGATACATGAAAAAATTCTGCAAGAGCAACGACTTCATAATCCGGTACAAAACGTGTTCCTTGTTCGATACGAAGTACGGTAAGGTCACTGAATTCATATCCGGCCAGTTGTAGTTGTTCGGCTAATGCTTTTTGCGACATATGTTTTTCGATTCGTAGGGCTTTTACACGTTGTCCGATAAGGTTCTTGGAATTACTTTCCTGATTCCAGTAAATCTTCATTCAAACACCAACTTTCTAAAGATGAAGTGTTACATGATTGATTTTACGGAATATTATTGATAATATACTTCTAAAGATGAAGTATAAGAGAATAAAGTTGTTGAAAATAATGCAAGGACTGATAATACTGCCTGCAAAATGCAATACTTATATGGAAAGGTGGATACAAAAATGAACGAAGTATTTGAAATGGTGGCAGAGGTATTGGAGGAGCTTCGTAGCGAAGCAGGAGAGCGTGAGTATTCCGTTTGTACGAAAGAAGCGAAAAATGCAGCTAAAGAATTAAAAAAGGCAAATCAGGAATATGAGAAGTTGCTGGCAGAGATTTCAGGAGAACAGAGGGAGCTTTTGGAAAAATATATGGATATTGTGGATCATGCCCATTTTCAAGAAGAACAAAGAGCGTATTATCAGGGAATGATAGATACGATACAGATATTTGAAGGATTGGGAATTTTGAAAAAAAGAAATAAAGTAAAAGAACTGCTTATGCATACTGAAAAATAGTTCAAACGGGGTGGAAGGCTTACAGACAAGCTGACCACCCTGTTTTATCCAGAATTATTCAGAAATAATCCAGAAAAAATAGAAATCTTTCTGCTATTCTGTTTCATGGGTTTTATATGTACGAAGATAGGCTTCCACAAGTGCAAGGATGGTGGTTATCTGATCGGGAGTACATTCTGAAAGATAGATCAACAGCCTTTGGTAATCCAGATTATCGTTCAGAGCCGCTGGATAAAAAAATGGATCGGCAGAGATGTGTAAAGCACGAATGAGCTGTCCGAGTTTTTCAAGACTTGGAACATTGCCATGATTTTCAATCTCTTTAATATATCTTGATGAAACACCGGATTTTTCGGATAGCTCATCATAAGTCAGCTTTTGGTCTAATCTGGCTTTCTTCAGGCGAAAACCCATGTCTTTATCAATTTTCTTAGATTTAGCCATATCATACACCTCCATGTATAGTGTATATTTCACTTTAGAGAAAGAAAATGCACTAATAAATCACTATATTAGAGGGGTATCATGCACTTTTAGAAAAGGTAAGAAACTTTGGATATTGCATATAAAAAAACGCAATGTTCAAAGGCTTTTTTTCGTGTTTTTATCCTTTGAACATGTTTGGGAGAGCTATGTATTCTGAACTGTTGAAAGGATTTTTTGGTGCTAATCAAAGCCAATCCTGCGTAATGCGTGGAAAGGCAGATAAATAAGTTGCATTTTAAGCAATGTAAATAGTTATGCAGTTGAGAGTGCATTATACCCACTCGAGACATGTGGGGAAAATTTAATATCAGATATAAACAACGTCCTATGGGTATCGGCCTGTAAGGGCGTTTTTTATATAAAAAAATATTTTTTAAAAACAGTGTCGGGTGTTCGACGCTGGATATATATCCATTCGTGCTATGGAGTGAAAGGGAGATATTTCACTCTGCTTCAGGTGGTTACGGAAGGAGGTGATCTCTTATGAAGAAATCTTCTTCCGAACAGCAGTCAAGAATAAGGAAACAGTTTGACAGTTTCTGCAAAACCCTGTTGAAGAATGAAATGATAGATTATGAGAGAGAAAGAAATTATCGTTTAAAATATGAAATTTCTTTTTCGGAATTAACGCAGAAGGAACTACGACAACTGGAAATCATGGATGATTACATAGTTGAATCAGAAATGTTCCATGTCTTTGATTATGACATAGAAGTAAAAGATGAGTTGATTGGTGAAGCATTAAAGTCTTTGCCGGAAAAGAAGCGAAATGTAATTTTATTATCTTTTTTTCTGGATATGACAGATACAGAAATTGCAAAATATATGAATCTTGTAAGAAGTACCATTCATCATCATCGTACAAGTTCCCTTATAGCTTTAAAAAAGATTATGGAGGAGATCAGGACTGGAAAAAAGAAATAATACAAAGTTACTACCGTATCATATTATTGTGTCGGCAGCGTCCGGAGATGTGGAAGCAATTAACAGGATTTTGAAACATTATGAAGGTTATATTGCAGTGTTATCAACCAGAAAATTATATGATGAATACGGAAATTTACATTATTGTGTGGATGAAACATTGAGACGCAGACTTGAAACAAAATTGATTACTAAAATACTGAAATTTAAGATTGCATAATTTTTATCTGAACGACTCCCTTTCGTAAATTGATATAAAAAGAGCAATCATTGTACCTTGAAAATTTCATATTTATCCTGCAGGACGAATGAAACAGAGGAGCTATACAGTAGATACGCCAGGACTGTCTGCATTATTGCTTTGCGACATCGTGACGCAAAGTGGAAATGGTATCAAAATGATATGGAAGCAAAGGCATGAGCGATAAATATTTGACTGTGATCAGAAAGTGGGATTTTTGTAGCGAAGATACTGTTTTTGTTAATGATACTTCCGGGAAAGCTGCCCGGTCTGAGAAGATGGTGAAATACCAATGAGGCTGTTACCCGACAGCTACTGCAGGATTTTTTAATAAAAGTAGATGAGAAAGAATAGAGAGGGAAAATGAATAGTGCAAAATTGTTGAGATACAGTATGCAGCTGTCAATGTTGAAACAATTACGCTCGTTAAAACTTATAAGTGAAGCAGAGTATCAGCTGGTAGAGAAAAAGTTAAAAAAAGATTATGGTGTTATTTCTAATATTACCGCTTGACTATCGGAGTGTTGCGTTGTAAGATTATATCAACACTACGGTAGGAACACAAAAAGAAAGGGGCGGTGAAATGGAAGTTGAAATCATTAAGGCGAAGGGTGCTGGTGAGGATACTTCTACGGGAAGAAAGATTGATAGATTAAGAGTTGCCGCATATTGTCGTGTTAGTACTGATGATGAAGATCAGATTAAAAGTTATAATTCAATGGTCAGATATTACACGGACTTGATAAAGAGTAATAAGCAATGGGTTTTTGCAGGAGTTTTTGCTGATAAAGCAATTACAGGCACGAAAACAGATAAAAGAGAAGAATTCCAATTACTGATTCAGGAATGCCTTTCTGGTAATATTGATTTAGTGATTGCCAAAAGTATTCCTAGATTTGCACGAAATACATTAGATACATTAAAATATGTAAGAATGTTAAGAGAGAGAAATATAGCGGTATATTTTGAAGTCGAAAAAATTAATACCTTAAAAGATGGAGAATTTTTACTGACTATTTTAAGTTCTGTTGCACAGCAGGAAGTGGAAAATACATCTGCATATGTAAAAAAAGGTTTGAAAATGAAGATGAAACGTGGAGAACTTGTTGGTTTTCAGGGATGCCTTGGATATGATTACGATGTAGTAACAAAGTCGCTGTCTATTAACGAAGAAGGTGCGGAAACGGTCAGATACATATTTGACAGATATGTTGCAGGTGCTGGAAGTACGATGATTGCAAGGGAACTGAATGAACAGGGGATTCCAACTATTAAAGGGAATCCGTGGACTTCTTCCAGTGTAATGGGAATTATTAATAATGAAAAATACAAAGGTGATATTTTATTAGGAAAAACCTTTACCGTAGATCCGATATCAAAAAGAAGGCTGGAAAATCTTGGAGAAGAAGATCGGTTTTATATCAAAAATCATCATGAACCGATTATATCAGAAGAAAAATTTGCAAGAGCTCAGGAGATACGGGAACGCCGTAATGGAGGACGCAAAAAGGGAGTAGCACCTGGAAAACGAGAAAAATTCAGTAGACAATATGCTTTTAGTTGTATGCTTGAATGTGGATTTTGCGGTGCGAATTTATCAAGGAGAAGGTGGCATAGCAGTTCGAAATATACAAAAACTATTTGGCAATGTGTAGAATCAACAAAACATGGTAAAAGGTTTTGTCCAGATAGTAAAGGAATTCCAGAGCAGGTTATAGAAGATGCTTTTATTGAATCTTACCGTATGTTATGTACAGATCATAAAGATGTGTTGGAAGAATTTATTAAGAGAGTCGAGAAAACTTTATCAGAGGACTCGATAGAAGATAAAATTGAAAAACTCAATAGAAGTGTTTATAATATTCAATATAAGAGAAAAAAGTTGCTGGAAAACTATTTAGAGGGTGTTGTGGCTAAAGACATTTATGAGGAAACAGATGTGGGGTATGAAAAGAAATTGTCTGAAGCAAAAACACAGTTAAGTATGTTGGAACAACAATATGACAATGAAGGCAGCTTGCAAAGAAGACTGGCAGATTTTAGAAAAGCATTGTCAAAAAATCAGATTTTAGAAGAATTTGACAGAGGAATATTTGAAAGTATCATCGAAAAAGTTATTGTCGGTGGTTACGATGAAAATGGAGAGAAAGATCCCTATAAAATCATTTTCGTATATAAAACAGGATTCAAAAATGAAATTGGAAACGCAAAAGAACGATTTGGGAAGAAATCAAAAGCAGTAGAAAAAGCGAAAGAAATGTGTTCCCATATCGTAGACGAGGTAAAGGATGTGTGTTCCTATGTTAGTGACAACACATGTGGAGACTATCTGTTTGCTGTCAAAGGTGAACCCTAATAAATAATATGTAGCAAACAAAGAACTTTCTTTGCTTGACGCTTTACCTTTTTGCGCGTATCATGAGGAAAACGAAAGAAGAAGGAGATTCAGATGAAACGGTTAGAACGGGTATATTGCAGGGCATTTCAAGGTGTATTTCGTGCGGCATTGCCGTTCATGCCCTACAGAGAACCGAAAATTTTACATAGCATTGTCCAAATTCCCGATGTATTGCAGGAACGGAACATTTCTAAGGTGCTTCTGGTGACGGATGAAAGTATTCGTGGACTTGGCTTGACAAAGCACTTAGAGGAGGAGCTGCGGCGGCGAAGCATCTTCTGCGCGGTTTATGACAAAGTGGTAGCAAACCCGACGATTCAGAATATTGAGCAGGCGCGTGCGGTATATCTGAAAAGCGGTGCGCAGGCAATGATTGCCTTTGGCGGCGGCTCTGTGATGGACTGCGCGAAGGTAACGGGAGCAAGAATTGTGAAGCCGAGGAAGCCTGTTTATAAAATGAAGGGTTTATTGCGGATATGCAAGCCTTTGCCGCTATTGATTGCGGTGCCGACAACGGCAGGAACAGGCAGTGAAACCACATTGGCGGCGGTCATTACGGACAGCGGCACGAAGCACAAATATCCCATCAATGATTTTTCCCTGATTCCGCAATATGCCGTTTTGGATTATCATGTGACGTTGGGACTGCCGAAGGGCATTACCGCAACGACGGGCATGGATGCGCTGACGCATGCCGTAGAAGCGTATATCGGCGGCAGCACGACGAAGCAGACGCGCTTTATGGCAGAGCATGCGGTGCGCCTGATTTATGAAAATCTGCGGAAGGCTTATGAGGATGGGCAGAATAAAAAGGCGAGAGCGTATATGTTGGAGGCGGCATACTGCGCAGGGATTGCGTTTTCGCGATCCTATGTGGGCTATGTCCATGCAATCGCACATTCCCTTGGCGGACAATACGGCGTGGCACATGGGCTTGCAAACGCTGTTATTTTGCCGTATTTCTTAGAGGAATACGGAGATGCCTGTGTGCCGCAGCTGGCGAAGCTGGCGCGCTGTGTCGGGATGGTGCCGAAGCATACGAGTGACCGCAGGGCGGCGGCCTCCTTTATCCTCTGGGTAAAGGAAATGAACCGCTACATGCAGATTCCCGAAACAATCAAGGAAATCCGCAGGGAGGATATTCCTGCGTTATCGAAGCATGCCGCGGCGGAGGGCAATCCGCTTTATCCTGTGCCGGTGCTGATGGATGCGAAGGAGCTGGCAGGGATGTATGAAAAAATCATGGAGAAGGGAGCGAGATAAGATGCAGAAAAAGCTGGAAAAGCAACGGGCGTTTTTTCGCAGCGGAAGAACCATTCCGCTTGCCTTCCGAAAAAAGGCATTGAAACGCTTAGGAAGAGCCATTCGCCAACACGAAAAGGAAATCTACGCAGCACTGCGCGAGGATTTGAATAAATCCAAAACAGAGACGTTTATGTGTGAGGTGGGGATGACTCTGGCAGAATTATCCTATATGCTGAAGCACCTGGAGGGCTGGGCGAAAAAGAAATATGTCCGCAGTCCATTGGCGCAGTTTTCTGCTACAAGCTTTACGGTGAAGGAGCCGTATGGCGTGGCACTTATCATGTCCCCTTGGAATTACCCCTTCATGCTGACGATGGAGCCGCTGATTGGGGCGATTGCGGCAGGCAACTGTGCGGTGGTCAAGCCTTCTGCTTATGCGCCTGCAACCTCTGCGGTGATACGGAGGATTTTACGGGCGTGCTTCCCGGAGGAATATATATTTGTGGTGGACGGTGGCAGAGCAGAAAATCAGGCACTCCTAGACCAGAGGTTTGATTATATCTTCTTTACCGGCGGTGTGACGGTTGGCAAAGAGGTGATGGCGAAGGCAGCGAAGCACCTGACCCCTGTGACGTTGGAGCTGGGCGGCAAAAGCCCCTGTGTGGTTGACCGTACCGCAAAGCTGGAGCTGGCGGCAAAGCGGATTGCGTTCGGCAAGCTGTTAAACTGCGGACAGACTTGTGTTGCACCGGATTATATTCTGGTGGAAAGAAGCGTCAAGGATGAATTTCTTGTTTATCTGAAAAAATGGATTGTGCGGATGTACGGTGCGGATGCAACGGAAAATGACGCGTATGTGAAGATGATTAACCAAAAGCATTTTGACCGCGTGACGGGCTTGATTGACCCTGAAAAGGTGGTATTCGGCGGTGGCTGGAATGAAAGAACGATGCAGATTCAGCCAACCATTCTGGATGATGTGACGGCTGAGGATGCCGTGATGCAGGAAGAAATCTTTGGGCCGATTTTCCCGATTCTGCCTGTGGACAGCATGGCGGAGGCAGAGGAATTTATCCGTAAAAGAGAAAAGCCATTGGCGTTGTATCTTTTTACGCAAAATAAGGCCCTTGCGGAGCGATTCCTCAGATATGTGCCCTTTGGCGGCGGCTGCATCAACGATACGATTATCCATCTGGCAACAAGCAGAATGGGCTTTGGTGGTGTTGGCGGCAGCGGCATGGGCAGCTATCACGGAAAGAAAAGCTTTGAAACCTTTAGCCATGAAAAGAGTATTGTAAATAAGCATACATGGATGGATCTGCCTGTCAGATATGCGCCGTATCATAGGATACAGAGGCTGCTACTGCGGCTGTTCCTGCGATAAATAAAAAAAGAACCGAAGGGTGCGCCCAGATAAGAAACCTTGCATTCTGAAATGCTGAAAGCTACGGCTACTGCGTCAGTTCCCCTTGACAGCCTAAGTCAAAGGATGCCTGCGGGAAACTTCCTTGTATCCGCAGGCTTTCAGCTATTTCATTTTCTTCATGTTTTCTTACTGGGACACACCTAAAGAATTTCTATTTTATTTTAAGGAAGAGATTCTTTCGGTTTTTGTTTACAGCTTTCTGAGCCGCAGCATGGCAAGGATGAATCCGATGCTGTAGCAAAGGATGGAAAGCAGGGCAAAGGGCGTGAGAAATTTATGGATGGTTTTGGAAAGCAGGAAGGCAATCAGCATCCAGAAGCCGCTGACAGCAGAGGACAGACAAAGAATCCGCAGGGTGCTGAGGGCGGTTTTTGTTGCGTAGGCATCCTGACAGAATTCCGCCAGAAGCTTGGATTTGCCTGCTAAAAGCTTCTGCCCTTCCTTTTGAAAAAAATAGGCGAGCGCAAGCATCAGAATAATATAAATCAGCATGGAGTTGCTCCTTTCGGTTCGGTTTTTATCAGTGTAGCATTTTATTCAAAGAAAAGCAAATTTCTGTTTGCGGGAGGGGAAAGATGTGTTATGATTTGCCCAGACGGCAACAGATGAGAACAGAGAGATTGCGAAAAAGCTTGGAGGCTTTTAGGAGGGAAAGAATATGACCTATCAGGAGGTTCTGGAGAACGCAAGAAAAAGAATGGCACCCAGATGCAGGGTTTGCCCCGAATGTAACGGCATTGCCTGCAAGGGCGTAATGCCGGGGCCTGCCGGGAAGGGGACTTCTCGCACCTTTCAGCGGAACGTGGCATGGCTTGGGGAGCATGTGAAGCTGGAAATGGATGTCACAGGCGGCAATCAGGAGCGAAATATGGAAATTTCACTCTTTGGGGAAACCTTTGCTGCGCCGATTTTCGTTGCGCCCATCGGCTTGATACCGTATACCTATACAGAGGATATGACTGACAGGCTGTATTGCGATGCGGTGATGCTCGGCGCAAAGGCGGCAGGGATTCTGGCGTTTGGCGGCGGCGGGCCTAAGGCAGAAAATTTTTATGAGCCACTGGAGGCAATTCGGGAGAATGGCGGCTGGGGGATTCCTACCTTGAAGCCTTGGGCGGTCGATGTGGTGAAGGAACGGCTGAAAGAGGTCGAGGCGGTGCATCCGTTTGCCTTTGCCATGGATATTGATAGCGCAGGTCTGCCCCATGCAGGTCTGGCGAATCCGCCTATGCTGCTGAAAACGGAGGAGGAGCTGCGAGAGATTGCCGCGGCAACCGATTTGCCGTTTATCGTAAAGGGCATTATGACGGCGGAAGCGGCGCAGAAGGCACTCAGAGCAGGTGCGTATGCGATTGTGGTTTCCAACCATGGCGGCAGAGTGATGGATTATGGGCTTTCGACAGCAGAGGTGCTGCCTGAAATTCGTGCGGCAGTCGGCGCGGATACAAAAATATTTGTAGACGGTGGTGTGCGTACGGGGGAGGATGTGTTTAAAATGCTTGCCCTTGGCGCGGATGCGGTGCTGATTGGCAGACCCTATGTAATTGCGGCTTACGGCGGCGGTGCGGAAGGCGTGCAGTTGTATACGGAAAAGCTGAAAGCGGAGCTGAAGGATGCCATGACGATGACAAGCTGCAAAAGCTTGCAGGAAATCACGAGAGATAAAATCAGGCTGGTATAAATTCAAGGCTTCCTATTGGGACACATCTAAAAACCCTTTTCCTGACGAAGAAAGGGGTTTTTTTGTGTTCCTGTAAAAAAAGAAGGATGAGTTTCCTAAGAATCGGTTGCTTTTTCTGGGAAAAAATGGTACTTTTATAATGCAAAGCATAACTGCGTTGGTGCGGATATGCGTGTAGGTGTGAAAGAAACAGGAGAGGAAAAAGCAATATGGATAACGGTTTGGAAAAAAGATACGGCTTGCTGACGGCGATTGCCATGGTAGTTGGGATTGTTATCGGCAGTGGTGTATTTTTTAAAGCGGAAAAGGTGCTGACGGCAACTGGCGGCAACCTTTCCTTAGGAATTTTGGCGTGGCTTTTGGGCGGTTTGGTGATGATTCTGTGCGCGTATAATTTTGCGCTGATGGCAACAAAGCATGAAAAGGTCAGCGGCGTTGTGGATTATGCAGAGGTTCTGGTAGGGGGAAGATATGCCTATTTTTTTGCATGGTTTGCGGCGGTGATTTATTTCCCTGCCATGACATCCGTTGTGGCGTGGGTAGCGGCAAGATATTTCGGCGTTCTGATGGGCTGGGAAATCGTCGGGCCGCAGGTTATGACGTTATCAGGGCTGTTTCTGGTGGGCAGCTATGTCATCAATGCGCTTGCGCCGAAGCTGGCAGGCAGACTGCAGGTGACCACAACGGCGGCAAAGCTGATTCCTTTATTTCTGATGGCGATTTTCGGGTCGATTTTCGGATTGAAAAACGGGATTCTGGTAGAGAATTTTACAACAACGGCAGTGCATACCTTTACGAGTAAAAATCCTCTTTTTACGGCAGTGGTAGGCACCTGCTTTGCGTATGAGGGCTGGATTTGTGCAACCTCCATCAACGCGGAATTGAAGGATGCGAAGAAAAACCTGCCCTTGGCGCTGATTTTCGGATCTGCCTTTGTGGTTCTGGTTTATATTCTGTATTATATCGGGCTGGCTGGCGCAGTCAAAAATGAGGTCATGATGGCAGGCGGCGAAACGGGTGCGCGGATTGCGTTTGAAACCGTGTTCATGCAGCTTGGCGGTACACTGCTGTTCATTTTTGTTGTCATTTCCTGTCTGGGCACGTTGAACGGGCTGATGATGGCGTGTACCAGAGCGTTTTATGCCATGGGTGTCAGGGATGAAGGGCCTCGTCCGCAGGTGTTCAAGGTAGTGGATACAGTGACGAAAATGCCGACAAACTCTGCACTGATTGGTTTGATGATGGCGATGCTCTGGCTGACGTATTTTTATGGTGCAAATCTGGCACCAAAGCCCTGGTTCGGTCCCTTCTGCTTCGATAGCTCTGAATTGCCCATTGTAACGATTTATGCGATGTATATTCCCATTTTCGTGATGCAGATGAAAAAAGAACAGGAGCTTGGCTTCTTTTATCGCGTAGTGGTGCCTGCTTTGGGGGTAATTGCGAGTGCCTTTATGGTTCTGGCGGCGATTGTATCTCTCAGAAAGGCAGTGCTTTACTATCTGATTTTGTTTGCGGTGCTTATGGGAATCGGGCTTTTGCTGAAAAATTACGGACACGAGGAAGAATAAAGCGGATCAGAAAAAGAGAGAAGGTCGTATGTAAAAAGATACATACGACTTTTTTAATTATAATATTGACATATGTCAGAATAAGTGTATACTGGAGAAAGCGGTATATGTCAAAAATAAGGAGGCGTTTCTATGGCAAGACCAAGAAAGTGCAGACGCGTCTGTGGGATGCCCCGAACAAACAGCTTTGCGCCTATGGGCAGCCAGCTTTGCGAGGAACGCATCATCATGGCGGTGGATGAATACGAGACGATCCGTCTGATTGATTTGGCAGGCTATACGCAGGAGGAATGTGCCGCGCAGATGGGCATTGCCAGAACCACGGTGCAGGGCATTTATAACGATGCACGGCGGAAGCTGGCGGATGCGTTGGTAAATGGGAAGATGCTTTTTATCGAAGGCGGAGATATTGACATTTGCGAACGGGAAAATGCTGGCTGCGGACGAAAATGCGGACAGCTTTGCCGGAAGGAAATGAAGGATGAAAAGAATAAGAGAAATTTAGGAGATGAATTTGATGAGTGAAAATTGTTCTCACAACTGCGGCAGCTGTTCTTCCAACTGCAGCAGCAGAAAACCGGCGGATTTTTTGGTACCCCCCAATGAACACAGCAAAATCAAAAAGGTGATTGCTGTTGTCAGCGGGAAAGGCGGCGTTGGGAAATCTATGGTAACCTCTACTATGGCGGTTCTGACAAACAGAAGGGGCAAAAAAACAGCTATTCTGGATGCGGATATCACAGGCCCTTCCATCCCCAAGGCATTTGGTGTGACAGAAAAGGCGTATGGCACACAGATGGGGATTTTGCCCTGCGAATCCAAAAAGGGCATTGAGATGATGTCTGTTAATCTTCTGCTGGATAATGATACAGATCCCGTAGTCTGGAGAGGGCCGGTTATTGCGGAAACCGTAAAGCAGTTCTGGAAGGATGTTGTCTGGGGGGATGTGGACTATATGTTCATCGATATGCCACCCGGCACAGGGGATGTTCCGCTGACTGTTTTCCAGTCTATCGCGATTGACGGCATTATTATTGTAACTTCTCCGCAGGAGCTGGTTGGCATGATTGTGGATAAGGCTGTAAAAATGGCGGAAATGATGAATGTGCCCATTCTGGGTATCGTGGAAAATATGTCCTACTTTAAATGTCCCGATTGCGGCGGTATCCATCATATTTTCGGGGAAAGCCAGATTGAAGCGATTGCGGCAAAGCACAATATTCCCGTTGTCTGCAAGCTGCCCATTGACCCTGCGATTGCAGCAAAATGCGACAGAGGTGCAGCAGAGGAATACGAAGGCGAATGGCTGGACCCTATGGTAGATTTTCTGGAAAAAATGAGATAATAAAAACAGGGAGAGAATAAAATGAAAACGAAAATTGCAGTGACCTACGAAAATGGCGAAGTATTCCAGCATTTTGGGCATACAAAGGAATTTAAATTCTACACCGTAGAGGATAAAAAGATTGTGGACAGCGAGATTGTTCCCACAATGGGAAGCGGACACAGCATGCTGGCGGATTTTCTGCTGCTGAATGGTGTAACTGTGCTTATCTGCGGCGGTATCGGCGGCGGTGCAAAGGCTGCACTGGCGCAGAAGGGCATCGAACTGCGCGGCGGTGTGAGCGGCAATGCGGATGAGAAGGCGCAGGCGTATGTGGACGGTACATTGGAATACAATGCAGCAGTAGAATGTACCCATCACCATGACCACGACCATGAAAACTGTAGCGAGCATGACCATCACTGCGGCGGTCACTGCCACTGAATATTTTAAGCCGAAAATAGGATTTTTGCAGGCGGAGAGACACTATTTTAGTGTCTCTTTTTTTGTACAAAATGACAAAATGTGATTATTGCATTATGTAAACTAATTAAAAATGTTGAAAATACTGCAAAAATATAAAAAAATGACGATTTTTTATGCAGATTTACTGATGGATATCGTAAAAAGGCGTAAAGATGTTGTTAAGATGTAGTTAAAAAGTACATTTATCACTGAGCAATAGTGCAGTGCGTTTTCCATGATTTTTTGGGGATAATTTGTCAAAGGTTCTGTGTAAAATCAATAAAATGAAGTTTTTTCTGATTTTTGCGATATAAAAAAATGCTTGAATTTACAGGAAAAATCGCGTAAACTGAAAAAGCAGAAATCGAAATGCAGGTTTCATAGATTCGATTGCAACGTAGTATCCGTTTTCATGGGGACGGAAAAATTTTTTAGCCATGATATAAAGAATACGTTAAGAGAGAATAAAGAAACTGTTAAGATTTCGATAGCAATTTTATTGCACTTATAATCAATTACATTTTTTGGGAGGGAATTGTAAATGGAAACTTTTAACAACGTAGTGCTGTCCATCAAGGATTTCTTGTGGGGACCTATTATGCTGTGCCTGCTGATTGGTACACATGTGCTGTTAACAATCAGAACAAAAGGGATTCAGAGAAAAACCTTCACAGGCGTAAAACTGTCTGTAACACCGGATAAGGAAGCATCCGGTGATATCGGCGGCTTTGCAGCTCTGGCAACAGCTCTTGCGGCTACTATCGGTACCGGTAATATCGTAGGTGTTGCAACTGCAATCGGCATTGGTGGCCCCGGTGCTGTATTCTGGATGTGGTTCACAGGTCTGCTGGGTATGGCAACCAAATATGGTGAAGCAACACTGGCAGTTAAATACCGTGTGAAAGCAAAAGACGGCTCTTTCATCGGCGGCCCCATGTACGCTCTGGAAAGAGGTCTGGGTCATAAATGGCTGGGTGTCCTGTTCGCAATCTTTACAGGTATCGCTTGCTTCGGTATCGGTAACATGACACAGGCAAACTCCATCGCGGAATCCATGAGTGGTACATTCGGCGTACCTAAGATTGCAACAGGTATTGTTCTGATGATTATCACAGGTCTGGTTATTCTGGGCGGCGTTAAGTCCATCTCCAAGGTATGTGAAAAGCTGATTCCTCTGATGGCTGGTCTGTACATCGTAGGTTGTATCGTAATCTGTATCATAAATGGTGCGCATATTCCCGCAGCTTTCGCAGCAATCGTAAAAGGCGCATTCAACCCTGCAGCAGCAGGCGGCGGCTTTGTTGGTGCAACAGTAGTAGCTTGTATCCGTGCCGGCGTATCCCGTGGTCTGTTCACAAACGAATCCGGTCTTGGCTCTGCTCCTATCGTTGACGCATGTGCGGCAACAAGAAACCCTGCAAGACAGGCTCTGATTTCCATGTCCGGTGTATTCTGGGATACAATCGTAGTTTGCTTGCTGACAGGTCTGGTTCTGGTATCCTCTATCATTAAAGACCCCGTAGGTATGGAGGGTCTGGTAGGTGCGAACATGACAGCAGGTGCGTTCAACGCGATCCCCGTTGTTGGCCCCGCAGTTCTGACATTCGGTCTGCTGACATTCGCATGGTCCACAATTCTGGGCTGGTCCTACTATGGTGAAAGATGTTGGGTATACCTGTGCGGCGTTAAGTCCATCATGCCTTTCCGTGTTGTTTGGACATTTGTTGTACTGGTAGGCTGTGTCGCTGCACTGGATGTAGTTTGGAACATTGCTGACGTACTGAACGCTTGTATGGCATTCCCTAACTGCGTAGCTTTGATTGGTCTGAGCGGTGTTATCGCTTCCGAAACAAAGAAATATGTATGGGATAAGAATGCAGAAATGGGCGGTCTGATGAAATGGATGGATGACGTTGCTCCTCAGCTGGACAAATAATCTTCCTTTTAGAAAAAAATCCATCAGGAAATTCAGAAAAGAATCCAATTTCATATTGAGCATGACCCACGTATAAAATTCACACCCTCTGTGCGAAAGCGCAGGGGGTGTTCTTTTGCTTGCGGACAGATGTATGCGGTAAAAAATAGTTTATTCACATGAATATTATAACGCGCAAACTGGAAGAAAATACCATTTCTGATGGAAATATGGAAGGGGATTTGTTGTTTATTTTGCACAAATTGGTAATTGGAAAAAAATTACAAATTTAGAAAAAAAGAAAAAATGTCAAAAGTCGATGGAAGATGCAGTTTTTTTGTGCAATTTAACAGGTGGAATCAATATCCGAAGGGACTGTTTGCGTCAAACTGCATTGTTTTATGGGAAGGACATTTGTCTGCTGCGTGTTTTTGGGTGTTGTAAAATTGTTATATAAAATCGTGCTATTTTGTGGTTTTGATATGCAAAATGCACACAAAGACAAAATGTGCCCCACGCTTCACTGGAAAAAAGTGCTTGTTTTTTGCGTGGGATGCGGTAAAATAATATCAGGTTTTGAAGTTTGAATACAGTTTTTTCAGAGCCGTTTGAGCAAGGATTTTTCTGTTTTTTGTATTCGTGGGGATAGGAAAAAACTTTGAAAAAGCTTTTATGAAGAAACTGAATAAAAATTCAGGCCGCGTGATTATTCTAATATTATAATTCATTATTTAGGGAGGGAATTATATGGAAGCTTTTAACAATGTGGTGCTGTCCATCAAGGATTTCTTGTGGGGACCTATTATGCTGTGTCTGCTGATTGGTACACATGTGCTGTTAACAATCAGAACAAAAGTCATTCAGAGAAAGACCTTTACAGGTATCAAACTTTCCGTAACACCCGATGCAGAGGCATCCGGTGATATCGGCGGCTTCGCAGCTCTGGCAACAGCTCTTGCAGCTACTATCGGTACCGGTAATATCGTAGGTGTTGCAACTGCAATCGGTATTGGTGGCCCCGGTGCTGTATTCTGGATGTGGTTCACAGGTCTGTTGGGTATGGCAACAAAATTCGGTGAAGCAACTCTGGCAGTTAAATACCGTGTAAAAGCAGCCGATGGCTCTTTCATCGGTGGTCCCATGTACGCTCTGGAAAGAGGTCTGGGTCATAAATGGCTGGGTGTCCTGTTCGCAATCTTTACAGGTATCGCTTGCTTCGGTATCGGTAACATGACGCAGGCAAACTCCATCGCAGAATCCATGAACGGTACATTCGGCATTCCTAAAATCGCAACAGGTATCGTTCTGATGGTTATCACAGGTCTGGTTATTCTGGGCGGCGTTAAGTCTATCTCCAAGGTATGTGAGAAGCTGATTCCCATAATGGCTGGTCTGTACATTGTAGGTTGTATCGTAATCTGTATCGTAAATGGTGCACATATTCCCGCAGCTTTCGCAGCAATCGTACAAGGCGCATTCAACCCTGCAGCAGCAGGCGGCGGCTTTGTTGGTGCAACAGTAGTAGCATGTATCCGTGCCGGCGTATCTCGTGGTCTGTTCACAAATGAATCTGGTCTGGGTTCTGCTCCTATCGTTGACGCATGTGCAGCTACAAGAAACCCTTCCAGACAGGCTCTGATTTCCATGTCCGGTGTATTCTGGGATACAATCGTAGTTTGCTTGCTGACAGGTCTGGTTCTGGTATCCTCCATCATTAAAGACCCCGTAGGTATGGAAGGTCTGGTAGGTGCGCAGATGACAGCAGGTGCCTTCAATGCGATTCCCATAATCGGTCCCGCAGTTCTGACATTCGGTCTGCTGACATTCGCATGGTCCACAATTCTGGGTTGGTCCTACTATGGTGAAAGATGTTGGGTATATCTGGTAGGTGTTAAGTCCATCATGCCTTTCCGTGTTGTTTGGACATTTGTTGTACTGGTAGGCTGTGTAGCTGCACTGGATGTAGTTTGGAACATTGCTGACGTACTGAACGCTTGTATGGCATTCCCCAACTGCGTAGCTTTGATTGGTCTGAGCGGTGTTATCGCTTCCGAAACAAAGAAATATGTATGGGATAAGAATGCAGAAAATGGTGGTCTGATGAAGTGGATGGATGACGTTGCTCCTCAGATTGACAAATAATTGATTCCTTACATTTACCCACGATAAAAAGAAAGGGGCGGTAGAAATACCGCTCCTCTCTTTTTTGCGTAAAAATATAAAATAGGTAGTATTTTGTTTTTGCTCGAAATGAAGCAAATAAAAAACGTATATCAAAGTGATATACGTTTTTTTCCGTGAGTGACATGATTCGAACACGCGACCTTCTGATCCGTAGTCAGACGCTCTATCCAGCTGAGCTACACTCACATATTCATTTGGCACATGAACTATCATACAATATGGGAAAGAGTTTGTCAAGCATTTTTTGAAAAAGATTGGAAAGGATTTATAAAAAAACACAGAGCCCTTAAGGTGTGTCCCAATAAGAAAACATGAAGAAAATGAAATAGTTGAAAGACTGCGGATGCAAGGAAGTTCCCCACAGGCATCCTTTGACTTAGGCTGTCAAGGGGAACTAACGCAGTAGCCGTAGCTTTCAGCATTTCAGAATTCAGGGTTTCTTATCTGGGCGTTTTATTCGCCCTTGGCAGAAGAAAGAAAATTCGCTGCTTTCTTTAAATAGGTACGGGAAATCTTCCCAGGCAGCCCTGTAATGCCCTTGGCGGCCTTTGCGCCAATCACAAACGGAATAACAGGGGCGGCGATGGGCTTGGGACGTTCCTCCTGCTCCAGAATATTTTGGTACAGCTGCTCCACGCTGTCTGCAAAGTTCTGCACGGAAAGAACATCCATCGCCTGTATAGAGGCTGTGGAAAGCTTTTCGGAAAGGGATTTGTCAGTCAGCACGCGATAAAGCAGCTCCGGCAGGTTTTCATTTTTCTCAAAGAGCATGCCTGTTTCACCGTCAGTGATGATATTTTCGATACATTCATCCTTTTTTGCCACAACGGGGATGCCGCCTGCCATTGCCTCAGCAAAGGTAAGCCCCTGTGTTTCGGAAACAGATGCACTGCAGAAAACATTGCCGAGCTGATAATATTTTCCGATTTCATCCCAAGGCTTGCCGCCTGTAAACATCACATGAGCGCCAACGCCGAGGGATTCTGCAAAATTTCGCAGATTTTCAATTTCATTGCCTTCGCCGACAATTACCATCTGCACTTCCGGCAGCTTTTCAATCAGCTTTGGCAAGGCGGAAATGACAACATCAATGCTTTTTTCCTTCGCAATGCGCCCGATGGAAATGATAACGGGGGTATCTGCTTTTAAGCCAAGGGATTCCCGCAGGGCAAGAATTTCCGCCGCATCGAAGTTTTCCTTGCGAAAATGCGCGGTATTGATGCCGGTGGGGATGATGGAAATCGGCTTTGTTACGCCGTAGCCGGAAAGCAGCTGCTCTGTTTTATGCGTAGGCGCGATGACTGCCATTGCCGTATTGCAGAAGGCGCAGCTGAATTCGCGTGCCATGTTTTTGGAAATGATATGTCCGCCGCCGATATAATGCACATAATCCTCATACATGGTGTGATAGGTATGTACCATGGGGATGCCCTCCGTTGTGGAAACCAGCTTTCCCAGAAAGCCCAAGGGGAATTCTGTCTGTGTATGCACGATGTCCAGATTCAGTTTTTTGATTTTTTTCAGAATATGCGGTGGGAAAATATAGCCTGCACGATAATCCCGTACGAAATAAACGGGGATACTGGGCAGACGAAAGATATCCTCATCCTCGGGCTGCCCTTCACAGCGAGGGTCGGAAGGGGTGAAAATATACACCGTGTGTCCCTTTTCGCGTAGTGCATGGGTGAGCGTGCGGATGGATGTTGCCACACCGTTCAGCTGTGGAAAATATGTGTCGGAAAAAATGCCAATATTCATTAGAAACCTCCGTGTTTTCTATGTCTGGAAAACATTTCTCTGGATTTTTACTTCAAATTTTCGGTTTCGGGCATTTAGCCTGAAACATGTATTATTTTAATACAGAATAGAAATTTGCGCAATGAAAAACGCGTTAGGGTTTTTATAAGGTTTTATTAAGATAGGACAGAATCTGTGTTTTTTTGGCATTTGGCAGAAAGATGTGGTATACTTAATGTTTAGAAAGAAGCGAAAAAGGAGGCGATACTGTGGGCAAAAAACTGAATACGGCACAGCAGAAGGCAGTCTGCCACGAAACAGGGCCGATGCTGGTTCTGGCAGGGCCGGGCAGCGGAAAAACAACAGTATTGCTTTGTCGCATTTCCAGATTATTGGAAAGAGGATTGGCGAAGCCGCAGGAAATCCTTGCGCTGACCTTTTCCAAAGTGGCGGCGGAAGAAATGAAAAGCCGATTTGAGAATTTAAACGGAGCTTCCGGCGTTTCCTTCGGAACATTTCACAGCATCTTTTTTCGGATTCTGCGGAGCAGATACGGCTGGAATGTGGAGCAGATTTTTCAGGAGGAGGAAAGAAGAAGCATCCTCAGAAATAGTATTGAAGCAGAAAAATGGGATATTCCCGATTTAGAAGAATATATTTCGCAATTCTTTTCACAGCTTTCTCTGATGAACAGTGAATTGGAGCAGCCGAACCGCTTCACGCCCACGGGAATGCCTGTGGAGGAATTTCGCAAGCTGTATCGTGCGTATGAAGGGTATAAGGAACGGCATGAAAAATTGGATTTTGACGATATGCTGACGCAGTGCTATCAGCTTTTGCGTGAGGATGCGGCAGTACGGGAGTATTGGCAGAGAAAATATAAATTTATTCTGGTGGATGAGTTTCAGGATGTCAATCAGGCGCAGTTTGCCTGCTTGCAGATTCTGGCAGAGAAGCATCAGAATCTTTTTGTGGTGGGGGATGATGACCAGAGTATTTATGCCTTCCGCGGCGCAAGACCTGATTTTCTTCTGCATTTTCCGACGCTTTATCCTGCGGCAAAAAAAGTAACATTAAATACAAACTATCGCTCTACGGAGCGAATTGTCAATTTGGCGGAGCGTGTCATCGGCAATAATGAGGTGCGCTTTGTGAAAAATATGAAGGGCATCGGGGAAGCCGGTGATAAGGTGACGTTTTTTCTGGCGGAGGATGCGGCGAAGGAAGCAGCGCATATTGCGGAGAAAATCGGCAGACTTCTGGATGAAGGCGTGCCGTTGACGGAAATTGCTGTCATTTACCGTACAAATCTACAGGGTGGTGCATTCGCCAGAGAATTATATAAAAGAGGGATTCCATACGACTTGCGCGATAACAGCGGCAATGTGTATGAGCATTGGGTGGCGAAGGATTTGCTTGCCTATCTTCTGCTTGCAGAGAATGAGGAATCGGACAGCGCACTGCGGCGGATTCTGAATAAACCCAAACGCTATATCGGGAAGGATTTGCTCGCGGAGGCGGAAACGATGCCGTATACGTTATTGCGCAGCTTTTTTGTCTGTCCGTCCTTGAAGGGGTGGCAGGAGGAGAATCTGGAAAATCTGCGAATTGATTTAAACCAGATTCGGAAGCGCACCCCCTATGATGCGTTAAAATATATTCGTAAAGTCATCGGATATGATGAATATTTAGAGGAATTTGCTGCATATAGAAGAACAAGTGCTCAGGTTTTGCAGGAGATAGCGGACGAGATTATGGAAACGGCAAAGGACTGTGCGGATGTGCGCAGCTTTCGGGAGCAGCTGGAACGGCTGAGTCTGCAAATGAAGGAGCAGAGCCGCAAAAAGGGGCAGAAACGAAACGGCGTTGCACTCATGACGATGCATGGTGCAAAGGGCTTGGAATTTCGTGCGGTCTTCCTGCCTTCTCTGGTGGAGGGGATTGTGCCGCATGAAAAGGGCATGGATACGGTTGCGGAGGAGAGGCGGCTGTTTTATGTTGCCATGACAAGGGCATCCGAAAAGCTCTGTCTTTCTGCAATTCTGCAAAGATATGAAAAGGAACGGAAGCCCTCTCGTTTTCTGGCGGAAATGGGACTGGATGCAGAGATGGCGTTCCGCAAAAATAAGGAGAAAGAAGGAAATAAACGATGAAACCGAAGGATAAATATCGGATGAAAAAGAAAATTGCCGCAGGAATTGCACTGCTTTTGGCGGTAGTAATGGTGCTGAGTTTAGCTGCGCCGTTTCTGGGCTATGGCATCTATTGAGCGGCGAAACCGAGAAGAGAATGTACGATTTGCAGAAACGGCATAAAATCGTAACAAAAATGTAAGGATTTTTTCAAGGAATTGCTCTTGTAATTTACAGTAGACTTCGTTATGATAAGGGGGACTATTGATAAAAATAGTCAGGGTATGACAAAGCTTGTATCAAACAGGCAATTTTGCATGAAATATATTTTAGGGGGCGAGGAGAGTTGGAGGAAAGCAATAGACCACGACAGCAGCGATATCAGCAGCAATCGCACCAGCATCATCACCATCAGAAGAGCAAAAAAACAGACAATAACAATAAAAATAAAAAGCCTTTGGTGATAATCGGTGTTTTGGTTCTGCTTGTGGCAGTGACTGCGTTCGGGTATCATGAGGTACATAAAAGAAAGGTTTTGAATCTGCTGGCACAGGAAGGCATTTATCAGGGCATTACGATCAATGGTGAGGATGTATCCGGATTGAGTCAGGAGGAGGCTGTCGCACAGCTGCAGGAAAGGTATAAATCCGAGGTTGTCGGGCAAATTCTGACATTGCAGTATGGCGAAGAAGACGCACTGCAGAAATGGGACATTCCCTTTGAGGACATCGGCGCAGGGTACCATGTGGAGGATGCCGTAAAGGAGGCATACGAAACAGGGCGTACCGGCACGGAAGCGGATCGCTTTCAGGTCGGCGCGAAATTGCTGAAGGATGGCGTGAATATTGAGCTGACCTATGGCTATGATGCGGAAATGCTGCGCGCAAAGCTGGACGAGGTTGCGGAGGAATTTAATCAGGATGCCATTGACAGTACCGTTGTAAGGCAGAATGGCAGATTTGTGGTTTCCCCTGAGCAGACAGGGCTTGAAATGGAAAAGGATAAAACCGCAAAGCATGTGGCAAAGGTGATGGAAACACGCAAAAGCGGCACAGCGGAAATTGCGGCAAAGGTAACAAAGCCCAAGATTACGGCAGAGGATAACTCCCATGTAACGGATCTGATTGGGTCCTATTACACAACTTATACAAACAGCGACAGAAACAGAAACAACAACCTTGCGGTAGGCTGCAATTACATCAATGGTACTGTGATTGCACCCGGAGAGGTATTTTCCGCAAATGCGCATCTGGGCAGCCAGACGGCGGCAGGCGGCTATAAGGAAGCCGGCGTTTATGTAAACGGCAAGGTGGAAAAGGGCATGGCAGGCGGCGTTTGTCAGGTAACATCTACCTTATATAATGCAGTCATTCTGGCTGAGCTTGAGGTGGTAGAGCGTTCCCCTCATTCCATGACGGTTGGCTATGTGCCGCTGGGCAGAGATGCGGCTGTAGCAGGCACCTATAAGGATTTGAAATTCAAGAATAACACCGAATATCCTATTATGATTGAGGCTTACGCAAGCGGCGGCAAGCTTGTCATGAATATTTACGGGCATGAGGTGCATGATGCAGGCAGAAGATTGGAGTTTGAAACGGTTTACGAGGGTACAATTAACAAGCCTGCGGAAATCGTGAAGAAGGACCCCAATCTGCCTGAAGGCGAACGAGTTGTAACCTCTCGCGGCAGAACGGGCTGCAAGGTGAGCGTACGCAAAAAGGTGTATGAGAATGGGAAAATGGTCAGCAATGAATGGTTCAGCAGCTCTTCCTATCGTGCGGCGGCGGATGAGGTAACTGTCGGCACGAAGAAGAAGGAGGAAACGACAGAACCAACCACACCCACAACAACAGAAAACACAGGGTCGAGCGATCAGTAAGTGAATAAGGCAATAAAAGCCTCTGTCATTGGACAGAGGCTTTTTGCGAAGGAAAGGATGAAAACGATGTTTGCAATCGGAAAACTTCCTCCGGAGATTCTGGAGAAAATTGTGATGGAGCCTATGCAGGCAAGCAGGGTGAAGCGTGAGGATGTCATTCTGCGCCCGAAAACGGGAGAAGACTGCTCTGCTGTTGATTTGGGCGGAGAATATTGCATTCTGTCCACAGACCCCATTACGGGAGCTGCGAAGGATGTCGGCTATCTGGCGGTGCAGATTAACTGCAACGATATTTATTCCTCCGGTGCGGAGCCGATGGGCGTTCTTCTGACGGTGCTTTTGCCGCCGGAAAGTGAGGAAGCCCTGCTGGAGGAAATGATGTCCGGCGCGATTCGTGCGGCGGAGGAACACAATATCGAGATTCTGGGCGGTCATACCGAGGTGACGGATGCAGTTGTAAAGCCTGTTATTTCCGCAGCGGTTATTGGAAAAACGAGAAACAGAAAAATTCTTTCCACCGGCGGTGCAAAGGCAGGGCAGGATGTCATCATGACGAAATGGGCAGGTACGGAAGGCACTGCCATTCTTGCGAAGGAATGGGAGGAAGGCTTGCGGCAGTATCTGACAGAGGAAGAGCTGCAAAATGCGCAGGCAATGAAGGCGTATCTTTCTGTCGGGAAGGAATCTGAAATTGCCTTTGCTTATGGCGCAACCGCCATGCACGATGCTACGGAGGGGGGCGTTCTGGGTGCCGTCTGGGAGGTTGCGGAATGCTCCGGCTTAGGTGTGGATGTTTTTGTGGAGAAAATTCCTGTCAAAGAGGAAACAAAGAAAATCTGCAAGGCAATGGGCATTGATTATCTGGGTTTGATTTCCAGCGGAACTATGATTATTGCGGCAGAAAACGGAGAGAAATTAGCAGAGAGATTACAGGAGGAAGGCATTGCGGCGGCGGTTATCGGAAAATTGACGGAGAGCGGCAGATATATGCTGGTCAATGATATGCGGCTGCCTTTGGCACAGCCCAAGAGTGACGCTTTGTATGAGGCGAAGCTTTGAGAAGCACTGCCTTGCGAGTATTTAGCGAGAAGAAAATTTAAGAGGAACAATTTAAGAGAGACCGGATGGGAGGAGTTTGTTTTGTCCATTGGCTTTATGTTTTTGTTTAACAGTGTGTTGCTAGGGGTAGGGCTTGCGATGGATGCCTTTTCCGTATCCCTTGCCAATGGGCTGAATGAGCCGCAGATGGGAACGCGGCGGATGTGCGGCATTGCAGGCGTGTTTGCCTTTTTTCAGGCACTGATGCCCATGACGGGCTGGGTCTGTATTCATACGATTGTAAGCCATTTCCAAGCCTTTGAAAAGCTGATTCCGTGGATTGCGCTGGTGCTTTTGCTGTATATCGGCGGCAGTATGCTGAAGGAAGGCCTTGCGGGCGGCGGGGCAGAGGAGGAGCGCTGCGGCGTGGGCTTTATGGCGTTATTCATACAGGGTGTTGCGACCTCGATTGATGCGCTTTCGGTTGGTTTTACGATTGCGGAATATGATTTTTTTCTCGCTCTTTTGGAAGCGCTGATTATTGCAATGGTGACTTTTGTGATTTGCCTCTGCGGCCTGCATATCGGAAAGAAGGTTGGCGTGAAGCTGGCAGGAAAGGCGAATATCCTTGGCGGTGTGATTCTGATTTTCATTGGTCTGGAAATTTTTGTGACAGGTGTATTTCTGTGATTTCTTAACGGATTTTTTAGGATATAAATGATTGACTTGAAGGCTTTTCTATGGCATACTGCCATATATATTATTTGAGGAGTGTGAGAATCGGCATGGATGCGGATGAGGATCGAACTTGCTTTGCTGCAACAGAATATGTCGTTGAGAAATAGAGAAAGGGTGTACTTTGCTTTTTGGAAGGCAGAGTATGCCTTTTTTGATTTTTTCGGACGTAGACAGATAGAAGCAAAGGAGAATGGAATATTATGGAAGCTATTTTACTACAAGTGATTCTGATTGGTTTGAACGCTGTTTTTGCAAGTGCGGAGATTGCGGTTATTTCTATGAATGATACCAAATTGGAACGAATGGCGAGAGACGGGGATGCGCGGGCAAAGCGGTTAGCGGCACTGACTGCACAGCCGACAAAATTTTTATCAACAATACAGGTGGCAATTACATTAGCAGGGCTGCTTGGCTCTGCGTTTGCGGCAGAAAATTTTGCCGGTACGCTGGTGCAGGTAATACAGAAAACGGGTATCGATGCTTCGGAGCGCATTTTAAAATCACTTTCTGTTTTTCTGATTACACTGGTATTGGCATATTTCAATCTGGTTTTTGGGGAGCTGGTGCCAAAACGAGTTGCGATGAAAAAGGCAGAAGGACTGGCATTGGGCATGAGTGGCATGCTGACAGGTGTTTCCCGCCTGTTTGCACCGCTGGTGGCCCTTCTTACGATTTCTACCAACGGTGTGCTGAAGCTCTTTGGAATTGACCCGACAGATGAGAAGGAGGAGGTTTCCGAAGAGGAAATCTATATGATGCTGGAGGCAGGGGAGGAAAAAGGGACGATTGACGCGGAGGAAACGCGGTGGATTCGGAATGTATTTGCCTTTGATGATATTTCTGTAGAGGAGATCTGCACACATCGTGTAGATATGACTGTGCTGGGCTTGGAGGAATCGGATGCGGAATGGCAGGAAACAATTCTGCGAAGCGGCTATACATATTATCCCATTTACAGAGAGAATACAGATAATATTATTGGTGTGCTGAATACAAAGGTATATTTTCGCCTGATGGAGAAGAATAGAGAAGCTGTGATGGCGCAGGCGGTAGAGAAGCCTTATTTTGTACCTGAGATTATGAAAGCGGATGTTCTGTTTCGGAATATGAAGCAGGAGGAAAAGCTGTTTGCTGTGGTACTGGATGAATATGGCGGGGTGAGCGGTGTGATTACCCTGCATGATTTGCTGAAGCTGCTGGTAGGGGATATTTATACGGATGAAAAGGAAATTGAACAGCTTGGAATACACACATATAGAATGAAAGGCAGCACTTCTCTGGATGATGTGGCTGAGACACTTGGGATTTCTTTGCCGGTGAAGGAATACGACACCCTTGGCGGATATATCTTCGGTGTGTTGGGGCATATTCCGGAGGATGGGACAACGTTTGCATTGGAAACGGATGGCATGCAGATTCAGGTGGAACGCGTGGAAGGACATAGAATTTTGGATACCGTGGTGCGATATGAAAAAACAGAATTGCAGGAAGCGGCAGACGCGGTATAATAGGAGAGAGGATATTTTTTTGCTAACAGAATGGAGGAATTTCTATGGATGAAAAACAGAAGCAGTTGAAAAAATGGATAGATGAGAGTGACAATATTGTTTTCTTCGGCGGTGCCGGCGTTTCGACAGAAAGTGGGATTCCTGATTTCCGCAGTGAAAACGGCATTTTTCATGCCATCAATGAATATGGTGTGCGCCCTGAGGTGATTCTGAGCCACACATTTTTCGAACAGAATCCAGAGGTTTTCTTCAAATATTATAAGAAAACACTGCTGTACCCTGATGCAAAGCCTAACGACTGCCATAAGGCGTTAGCGAGACTGGAAGAAATGGGGAAGCTGAAGGCGGTTATCACGCAGAATATTGATGATCTGCACCAGAAAGCAGGCAGTAAGAATGTACTGGAGCTGCATGGGACGCTGTATCGAAATTACTGCGTGAAATGCGGCAAGCAGTTCGAGCTGGATTATGTAACGGCAAATGACGGCATTACGCGCTGTGATGCCTGCGGCGGTATCGTGCGCCCGGATGTGGTGCTGTATGAAGAAGGGCTGGATCAGGAAACAATTTATAAATCTGTGGATTACATCAGTAAGGCAGATGTGCTGATTGTCGGCGGCACAAGTCTGAATGTCTACCCTGCGGCAGGCTTGTTGAATTATTACAGAGGAAATAAGCTGGTACTCATCAATAAATCCGCAACGCCCTATGACAATAAGGCGGCGCTGGTGATTGCGGAAAACATCGGTGAGGTATTTAAAAAGATTGTTTTGGATAAATAAAAGCAGAAAGCGTGAAGCGGGAGAACCTTGATTTTTCGGGGTTCTTTCGCTTTTTTTGGATTTTTTGAAAAAAGTTTGAAAAAAGTTGAAAATTATGCTTGACAAGATGGGGTACCTTTGCTAAAATAATCCTTGCACTGCGGAAGTGCTGTGAACTTTGAAAATAGAATAGCGTAAGAGAAAACACACAACCCATAGTCAATTCTGTCAGCGGAAGCTGATGAGATAATGAACTAAATTTTGCCGGTTTAGAAAAACCGGAGTTAGCCAGAAGAACTGGCTAGGAACAAAACTTTAACATAAGAGTTTGATCCTGGCTCAGGATGAACGCTGGCGGCGTGCTTAACACATGCAAGTCGAACGAAGATACTTAAAATGAGAGCTTCGGCAGGATTTTTATTTATCTTAGTGGCGGACGGGTGAGTAACGTGTGGGCAACCTGCCCTATACTGGGGAATAATCACTGGAAACGGTGACTAATACCGCATGTCATTACGGAAGGGCATCCTTCTGTAAGAAAAGGAGTAATTCGGTATAGGATGGGCCCGCATCTGATTAGCTAGTTGGTGAGATAACAGCCCACCAAGGCGACGATCAGTAGCCGACCTGAGAGGGTGATCGGCCACATTGGGACTGAGACACGGCCCAAACTCCTACGGGAGGCAGCAGTGGGGAATATTGCACAATGGGGGAAACCCTGATGCAGCAACGCCGCGTGAAGGAAGAAGGTTTTCGGATCGTAAACTTCTATCAACAGGGACGAAGAAAGTGACGGTACCTGAATAAGAAGCCCCGGCTAACTACGTGCCAGCAGCCGCGGTAATACGTAGGGGGCAAGCGTTATCCGGAATTACTGGGTGTAAAGGGAGCGTAGGCGGCACGCCAAGCCAGATGTGAAAGCCCGAGGCTTAACCTCGCGGATTGCATTTGGAACTGGCGAGCTAGAGTACAGGAGAGGAAAGCGGAATTCCTAGTGTAGCGGTGAAATGCGTAGATATTAGGAAGAACACCAGTGGCGAAGGCGGCTTTCTGGACTGAAACTGACGCTGAGGCTCGAAAGCGTGGGGAGCAAACAGGATTAGATACCCTGGTAGTCCACGCCGTAAACGATGAGTGCTAGGTGTCGGGGAGGAATCCTCGGTGCCGCAGCTAACGCAATAAGCACTCCACCTGGGGAGTACGACCGCAAGGTTGAAACTCAAAGGAATTGACGGGGGCCCGCACAAGCGGTGGAGCATGTGGTTTAATTCGAAGCAACGCGAAGAACCTTACCAAGGCTTGACATCCCGATGACCGCTCTAGAGATAGAGCTTCTCTTCGGAGCATCGGTGACAGGTGGTGCATGGTTGTCGTCAGCTCGTGTCGTGAGATGTTGGGTTAAGTCCCGCAACGAGCGCAACCCTTATCCTTAGTAGCCATCATTGAGTTGGGCACTCTAGGGAGACTGCCGTGGATAACACGGAGGAAGGTGGGGATGACGTCAAATCATCATGCCCCTTATGTCTTGGGCTACACACGTGCTACAATGGCTGGTAACAGAGTGAAGCGAGACGGCGACGTTAAGCAAATCACAAAAACCCAGTCCCAGTTCGGATTGTAGTCTGCAACTCGACTACATGAAGCTGGAATCGCTAGTAATCGCGAATCAGAATGTCGCGGTGAATACGTTCCCGGGCCTTGTACACACCGCCCGTCACACCATGGGAGTTGGAAGCACCCGAAGTCGGTGACCTAACCGTAAGGAAGGAGCCGCCGAAGGTGAAGCCAGTGACTGGGGTGAAGTCGTAACAAGGTAGCCGTATCGGAAGGTGCGGCTGGATCACCTCCTTTCTATGGAGAAAAGCGGAGAAAAACCGGATTGAAATTTAGCGGTGCAGACTGCTTGCAGGATGTAACGGGGAATTTTAAGACGGGTTTGCGGAGCAAACACATGAATACAACGAAGTTGTACGAATGGTTTTTCGTGAGAGTACCTCACGAATGGTTTTCGTAAACATTTTTCAACGCAAGGTTGTGTCAACCACGCTATTCTATTTTGAGAGCTTACAGGCTTTCGCTATTTCTATATAAGTTAGAAGCTCATAATCGAAAAATGATTCCATTAAATTAAGGTAAGTTTTTCTTCCTGACGGAAGAAAACCGTTCCGTTATTTTTTATTCGCTTCCTTGCACAATGCCAAGAGCATCATGAGTCGGAAGCTCATAAACAAAAAATAACTTCACTACTGTGGGTGGATTCCCGAGCGGCCAAAGGGGGCAGACTGTAAATCTGTTGCGATAGCTTCGAAGGTTCGAATCCTTCTCCGCCCATTTTCAGAACAAGTAGAGATACTTGTTCTTCTTTTTACCAAGGCTTTGATGATGGAAAAATGAAAAAAATCGAAAAAAGCTGTTGACAAATTTCGGCTGGTTTGGTATAGTAATTGAGCGGCTGAAACAACGCAAGATTTGCCCGAGTGGCGGAATTGGCAGACGCACAGGACTTAAAATCCTGCGGGGTAACACCCGTACCGGTTCGATCCCGGTCTCGGGCAGCTTCATAAAAATATTTCTTATGCCCAGATAGCTCAGTTGGTAGAGCAGTGGACTGAAAATCCACGTGTCACTGGTTCGATTCCGGTTCTGGGCACCATAAATGCGCGAGTGGCTCAGTGGTAGAGCATCGCCTTGCCAAGGCGAGGGTCGCGAGTTCGAATCTCGTCTCGCGCTTTTCTCTTTTCAAAGGAGAAAGCAAAAATGAATGAAAGATGTTGACAAGCTTCTAAAAGTTTGATAAGATACATCTTGTCAAAAAAACGATATGCGCGAGTGGCTCAGTGGTAGAGCATCGCCTTGCCAAGGCGAGGGTCGCGAGTTCGAATCTCGTCTCGCGCTTCTTTTTCGACAAACTGCATACTATGCGCGAGTGGCTCAGTGGTAGAGCATCGCCTTGCCAAGGCGAGGGTCGCGAGTTCGAATCTCGTCTCGCGCTTAGAAGAATCGGTTTTGAGGACAATCAAGACCGATTTTTTCTTTTACCTTTCTTTTAACAAAACCGGAAAGGAGGGACTCATGTGTTTGTAGGGATTTGTGAGGCAACCTTTCGTGCAGAATGGGTTTCCAGCTTGAAGGAAAAGCGGATGGTGGTCAAAAGTCTGGTGGAAAAAACGAGGCATAAATTCAACGCCTCCGTGGCGGAGGTGGACAGACAGGAGGAGCATAAAATGCTCGTGGTTGGCTTTGCTTGTGTCAGCAATGAAAAAAGCCATGCGGAGCGTATGCTGCAGCATATTCTGGATTTCATGGAGAAAAGCACAGAAGCGGAATTGATTTCGGCGGAATATGAGGTATATTAGGTGTATTTTTGTTGAAAACAGACGGAAAATTTGCATTTACCTGTAGATTTTCAAAATTCAGTGTGTTATAATCTACTGTGATTGTGCAGTTTTAGCGTACTGTAACTCAACATGGCAGCATCATTTAGAAAATAAAGACAAAGTTGTCATAAAAAACGAATATCTTTAAGGAGGAACTTCTTACAATGAACGCAACATTAATCAGCAAAGAAAAAACAGCAGTAAAACTTTCTTTTGAAGTAAGCGCAGAAGTACTGGAACAGGGCATGGCTTTTGCTTACAACAAACACAAAAATAATCTGTCTCTGCCCGGCTTCAGAAAGGGTAAAGTACCCAGAAAGCTGATTGAAGCACAGTATGGCGAAGGCTTTTTCTATGAAGATGCAATCAACCACATCTTCCCCGATGAATACATGGCAGCAGTAAAGGAACTGGGTCTGGACGTTGTTTCCGCTCCCACTCTGGATATTGACTATATTCAGTCCGGCAAGGGCGCAAAATTCATCTGCGATGTAACTGTAAAGCCTGAAGTGGAACTGGGTCAGTATAAGGGTCTGGAAGTAGAAAAGGTTTCCGCAGAAGTAACAGATGAAGACGTTATGAAGGAACTGGAAAAGGTGCAGAAGCAGAACGCAAGAAAGGTTGAAGTAACAGACAGAGCAGCACAGCTGGGCGATGTTGTAAACATTGACTATCTGGGCTCCGTTGACGGCGTTGCTTTCGATGGCGGCAAGGCAGAAGGCTTTGATCTGGAGCTGGGCTCTCATTCCTTCATCGAAGGCTTTGAGGATCAGATTGTTGGCCACAACATCGGCGAAGAATTTGATATCAACGTAACCTTCCCCGAAGCTTACCATGCACCTGAGCTGGCAGGCAAGGCAGCTGTATTCGCAATTAAGGTAAACGGTATCACAGCAAAGGAACTGCCCGAACTGAATGACGCATTTGCAGAAGATGTTTCTGAATTCTCCACTCTGGATGAATACAAAGCAGACATTCTGGCTAAACTGGCTGCAGAGAAGACAGAAAAGGCAAAGCAGCTGCAGGGCGATAAGCTGCTGGATGCAGCAGTTGCAAACTGCAAGATGGAAGTGCCTCAGGTTATGTACGATAACAAGATTGACAGCATGATGAGAGAATTTGAAGAAAATATCGTTCGTCAGGGTCTGTCCATGGATGTTTACTATCAGTACATGGGTACAAATGAAGAAACCATGAGAGAAACCTTCAAGGATACATCCATGAAGAGCGTTGATGCAAGACTGATGCTGGAAGCAATCGCAAAGGCTGAAAATCTGGTTATCTCCGATGAAGATCTGGATGCAGAGGTTATCAAATACGGCGAAAGCTACGGCGTAGACGGCAAGACAATGCTGGATATGATTCAGGAAGACGATAAGAATGCCCTGAGACAGGATATGCTGGTAAGAGCTGCTATGAAGGTAATCGAAGACAACGCAGTCATCAAAGAAGCATAAGAAGCATAAAAAAAGCAACAAAAAGGCGAAGCCTTGGAAATATTGCAATGCAGATAGGCACAGGAAACTGTGCCTATTTAGATAATATAAGATTGGAGGAATCATAATGAGTTTAGTACCTATGGTCGTAGAACAGTCCAACCGTGGCGAACGTTCTTATGATATTTATTCCAGATTGCTGAAGGACAGAATCATTTTTCTGGGGGAAGAGGTCAACGATGTAACCGCAAGTCTGGTTGTGGCACAGCTGCTGTTTCTGGCGGCGGAGGACCCTGATAAGGACATCAACCTCTACATCAACAGTCCTGGCGGTTCTGTAACGGCAGGCATGGCAATTTATGATACCATGCAGTATATCAAGCCTGATGTATCCACCATCTGTATCGGTATGGCGGCAAGCATGGGCGCATTTCTTCTGGCAGGCGGCGCAAAGGGCAAGAGATATGCTCTGCCCAATGCAGAGGTCATGATCCATCAGCCTAGCGGCGGCGCAAGAGGGCAGGCAACGGATATCCGTATCCATGCGGAAAATATCCTGCGCACCAAAGCAAAGCTGAATCAGATTCTGGCGGAAAATACAGGCAAGCCTGTGGAAGAAGTGGAAAGAGACACAGAACGCGATAACTTTATGAGCGCTGAGGAGGCAAAAGCCTACGGTTTGATTGATGCTGTCATCACAAAGCCTCAGACAAAGGAGAGAGGATAAATGGCAGGGAAAACGGAAGATATGAATAAGCTGCACTGCTCCTTCTGCGGAAAAACGCAGGATCAGGTGAAAAAGCTGATTGCCGGCCCGAATGTATATATCTGCGATGAATGTATCGACCTCTGCTCGGACATTATCGAGGAAGAATATGATGTGCTGGCAAATAAGGATGAAAATTTCAATGTGCCGAAGCCGAAGGAGATTAAGGAAACGCTGGATGAATATGTCATCGGGCAGAGCAGAGCAAAACAGGCTTTGGCGGTTGCGGTGTATAACCACTATAAACGCATTTATATGGATACCAAGGCAGAGGATGTAGAGCTGCAAAAGAGCAATATCCTTCTGGTTGGACCTACAGGGACAGGGAAAACCCTTCTGGCACAGACCTTGGCAAAGGTGCTGAATGTACCCTTTGCGATTGCAGATGCAACCTCTCTGACCGAAGCCGGCTATGTCGGCGAGGATGTGGAGAATATCCTGCTCAAGCTGATTCAGGCGGCAGATTATGATGTGGATAAGGCAGAACGCGGCATTATCTATATCGATGAAATTGATAAAATCACAAAGAAAAGCGAGAATGTATCCATCACCAGAGATGTCAGCGGCGAAGGCGTACAGCAGGCACTGCTGAAAATTCTGGAGGGGACTGTGGCAAGCGTGCCTCCACAGGGCGGCAGAAAGCACCCGCATCAGGAATTTATCCAGATTGATACAACCAATATCCTTTTCATCTGCGGCGGTGCCTTCGGCGGCATTGAAAAAATCATTCAGAACCGCATGGGGCATAAAGTGATTGGCTTTGGTGCAGAGGTGCAGAGCAAGCTGGATAAAACAAATGACGAGCTTTTGCAGAGCCTTATGCCGCAAGATTTGCTGAAATATGGTCTGATTCCGGAATTTATCGGTCGTCTGCCTGTTGTGGTAACGCTGGATAATCTGGATGAGGATGCCTTTGTGCATATTTTAACAGAACCCAAGAATGCACTGACAAAGCAGTATGAATATCTTTTTGCGCTGGATGATGTTATTCTGGAGTTTAAGGAGGAAGCGCTGCGTGCTATCGCAAGAAAGGCAATGGAACGGGAAACCGGCGCGCGTGGGCTGCGTTCTATTGTAGAGGAATTCATTAACCCGATTATGTATGAAATCCCGACACAGACAAACGTGGAACGCTGCATTATCACAGAGGATGTTGTAAACGGCAAGGCGGCTCCCGAATATGTTTATAATGAAAACAGAAAGCCCCTGCAGCGGATGCGAAAGCGCAAAAGCAGCAGAGGAAACAGCGGTGTTTCCGCATAAATCAAGAAAAATCGGAAAAATTGAGTATCTCTATCCTAATGATAGGGATACTTTTTTATTGGAAAAACGCACAATAGAAGGGGATTTCATTTTGCAGTGTGCGGAAAAATGTGCATATTTGGCGGATTTGTCGGAATTTTTAACAAAATCGCAAAAAATGTCTAAAAAATCACAAATAGCTGTTGACGGAATCGCATTTGCGTACTATAATTTATGCGTACTTGAGAGAGAGACAAGGGCAGAAAAATGTCCTTTATAAAAAGACAAAACATATTATATAAAAGACACTAGGAGGAAGAAAAATGCTTACACTGGAAATGATTCAGGACGCAAAAAAAACACTGGAAGGCGTTGCAAGAGTAACACCTTTGTACGAATCCGCTTTTATCAACCCTAACGCAAACGTATTTATCAAATGCGAAAATATGCAGGTAACAGGCTCCTTCAAGCTGAGAGGTGCTTATGTAAAAACAGCAAGCCTGACAGAAGAAGAAGCTTCCAAGGGTGTAATCGCTTGTTCCGCAGGTAACCATGCACAGGGCGTTGCTCTGGCAGCACAGAAAAAAGGCATCAAGGCTACTATCTGCATGCCCGCAGGCGCTCCTCTGGCTAAGGTTGAAGCTACAAAGAGCTACGGCGCAGAAGTTGTTCTGGTTCCCGGTGTATATGATGATGCTGCTGCAAAGGCAGTAGAACTGCAGCAGGAAAAGGGCTACACATTCCTGCATCCCTTCAATGATGAATATGTAATGGCAGGTCAGGGTACTGTTGGTCTGGAAATCATGGAAAAACTGCCCGAAGCTGACGTTGTATTCGTTCCCATTGGTGGCGGCGGTCTGATTTCCGGTGTTGCTTGCGCAATCAAGAGCATCAACCCCAACTGCAAGGTATATGGCGTACAGGCAGCAGGCGCTCCTTCCATGAAGCAGTCCATCGAACATAAGAAAATCGAAAAGCTGGCTAGCGTTTCCACAATGGCTGACGGTATCGCAGTTAAGGAGCCCGGCACACTGACATTCGAGGCTTGCATGAAATATGTTGATGGCATCGTAACTGTAACAGAAGCTGAAATCGCATCCGCAATCCTGATGCTGCTGGAAAAACACAAAATGGTAGCAGAAGGCGCAGGCGCAGTTTCCGTAGCAGCAGCTATGACAAATAAAGTAGATATCAAGGGCAAAAACGTTGTATGCGTAGTTTCCGGTGGTAACGTAGACGTAAACGTACTGGACAGAATCATCGACAAGGGTCTGCAGGAAAACGGCAGAATCGCTGAATTCTCTGTAATGATGGCAGATAAGCCCGGTCAGCTGATTCAGCTGCTGCAGATTATTGCACAGACAGGCGCAAACATTCTGGATGTAAATCACGACAGAAGAGCAAAAGGCGTAGCAGTAAGCAATGTAGTTGTAAACGTAACCGTTGAAACAAGAAACAAAGCACACTATGAAGAAATGGTTGCAGCACTGAAGGCACAGGGCTACACAATCTGATTTTTCCGAGTGCTTCATAATAACCTTTAACAACACAGGGTACTGATCGAAGGGTCAGTACCTTTTTTTGTTGAAAAAAGCGAAAAAATATATTATTCTGTTACCTGAGGTGAAAAATATGGAACAACAAAAGAAAAAGCGTACAGCAGGAATCTGCCTTACCCTCGCGGGTGGCATTTGCTGGGGGCTTTCCGGCTGCTTTGGGCAATATTTATTTCAGAAAAAGGATATTACGGCAGATTGGCTTGTGATGGTGCGGCTGCTTTTGGCGGGAGTACTTTTGGTTTTGATGGGCTTTTTGCTGACGAAAAAACGGATGGGGGATATCTGGAAAAATCCTGTGGACAGAAGGCAGCTCTTGATTTTTTCTGTTTTTGGTATGCTGAGCTGTCAGTATACTTATTTTGCGGCCATCCAATATTCCAATGCAGGCACGGCAACGGTGTTGCAGTCCTTGGCGCCTTTGCTGATTTTGGGGGTTGTGTGCTTCAAGGAAAAGCGTTGGCCTCGTAAAATGGAAACAGGTGCTATCTTTTGTGCATTGCTGGGGGTGTTTTTGCTCAGTACGCATGGCGATATTCACAGCATGAGCATCACAACCTTGGCTTTGGTGTTCGGCTTAGGTGCGGCGGCAGGCGGTGCGGCGTATAATCTGCTTTCCGGGGATTTATTGCGGCATTATGGCGTATATGCCGTTGTGGGCTATGCCATGCTGCTTGCGGGTGTGGCAATGCTGCCCTTTGTGCGCCCCTGGAGCTATGCCGTTCCTTTTGACCAAGGAACTGTTTTGGCGACGGCAGGGGTGGTTGTGATTGGCACGGCAATCGCATTTTCGCTCTATTTGAAGGGGGTCAGCGTTGTAGGACCCTTCATGGGAAGCCTGCTTGGGATGGTGGAGCCGATTACGGCGGTCATCGTTTCCCTTCTCTTTTTGCACGCAAAATTCCAAGGCATAGACCTGGTTGGCTTTGCGCTGATTCTGGGGACTGTGGTGGTGCTTTCCTTGCAATCGAAATAACGAAAAAAACAGGATACCTTGGGTTCTGCGGAAGCCAAGGTATATTTGCGTGCAAAGGAATTTTGTGATAAAATTATGTATTGGAAAATTTTTATCTGAAGGATATGGAAATAGATGAGGTGAGAGCTTTGGCGGAACAGAAAAATAAGAAAAAAACTGCCAAAACCACTGCAAAATCGCCGTCTGTGAAAAAAGCAACGGCAAGGAGCAGTGCCGGAAGGGAAACAGCAAAAAAGGAAACGGGAGCGAGAAAAGAGACCACCAGAATGACGGCGCAGCCTGCCCGTTTTGGGGACAGTATTCTGGATGAGGTCATTCTGCTTCTGATTATTGTTGCATCAATTATTGTATTCATCAGCCTGCTGACGGAAAAAATGGGCATCATCGGCGGCATCATCAGCAGCTTTTTCAAGGGACTTTTCGGGCTTGGCGGGCTTTTTCTGCCCATCTGCGTGATTGCCTACTGCATCTGGATGCTGGTGAGCGAGGAAAAGCGATATCCGTTTGTGCGCGGCATCGGGGCGGGGCTGTTTTTGCTGACCGTAGCCGCCTTTGCGCAGGTGTTGCACCCGATTCAGGTGGCAGAAAGCCTTGGCTTTTTCAAACGCTGTGGTGTGCTTTACGGCGCAGGTGCGTTTACAAATGGAGGGCTGACAGGTGGACTGATTGGCGGTGGACTGGACAGGGCATTGGACACCCTTGGGAGCGTCATTGTCCTATTGGCGACAGGAATTATTTCCATCGTCATGGCAACAGGAAAATCCTTTTTCCATGCCCTTGGGGATGCTAATGCGCACCGCAAGGCGAGACGGAAGGTGAAAAATGAAAAAATCAAGAATAAAGCCGAGCGGATTCGCCAGCAGGAGGAGCTGGAAGCGGAGCGACAGGCGAAAAGGGCACAGCGCCGCAGAAGGATGAACCGTGAGGATTTCAATATCGAGGTACAGGAGAACAGCAGCGAAACACCCTATGTGGAGGAAACGGTGTTCCGCAAGAAGCCTTTAATTCTGGAAACGAAAAAACGGGAACCGATTTTTGATTTTGTGAAGGAAAACGGCGCAGAGGCTGCGGTGCACAGAGAGGAAAAGACGGAGGATGTGCCGAAGGAAGCGCACGACGAAAAAGCCGCAGAAACGCCTTCTATCCGAGAAGCGGCGGCAATGCCGGCAGAGGATGTGCGGAAGGAGGCGGCAGAGGAGCAGGTGAAACCGCAGGCAACAGAATCCGATGCGGCGGATGCATTGTTTGCGGAAATCTTTGCGGAAAAGCCACGCGAGGAAAGCATCAGCATTGATATTCTGCCGGAGGAGGACATGGGCAAAACCGTTGTGCCGAGAAAGGAAACGTCCGCTGCCGAGGAAGAAATCCCCATTGCAATGATGGAGGAGGAGACTGTGGAAGAAACGCAGGCAGAGGAAGCGGAGGAATCCGAAGAAGCGGCAGAGGCGGAGGACGCGAAGCCGGCGGCAGATATACATGAGCCAAGGAAGGAGACGGCACCTGTCGAGGAGGAAAGGCCGTATATCTTTCCGCCGATTACGCTACTGGGAAAAGATCCGCAGACGGGCAACGGCAGCAACCGTTCGGAATTATTTGAAAATGCAAGAAAGCTGGAAACCACGCTGAAAAGCTTTAGCGTGGATGCAAAGGTAATCCAAATCAGCAGGGGCCCTACTGTGACGCGCTATGAGCTTTCGCCGAGCCAAGGCGTAAAGGTCAGCAAGATTGTGAATTTGGCGGATGATATCGCGCTGAATCTGGCGGCGAGCGGGATTCGTATTGAAGCGCCCATTCCTGGCAAGGCGGCAGTCGGCATTGAGGTGCCGAATAAGGAAACGCAGTCGGTTTATATGCGGACGCTGCTGGAAAGCGATGCCTTTAAGCAGCACCCCTCTAAGCTTGCCTTTGCACTGGGGCAGGATATTGCAGGCAACCCTGTTGTGACGGATATTGCAAAAATGCCGCACCTGCTGATTGCGGGTGCAACGGGTTCGGGGAAATCGGTCTGCATCAATACGCTGATTACGAGTATTCTTTATAAGGCAGACCCCAAGGAGGTTAAGCTGCTTCTGGTTGACCCGAAGGTGGTAGAGCTGAGCGTGTATAACGGGATTCCGCACCTTTTGATTCCGGTTGTGACAGATCCGAAAAAGGCGGCCTCTGCGCTGAATTGGGCGGTGCGTGAGATGCTGCAAAGATATAATGATTTTGCTGCCCATGGTGTCAGAGATATTAAGGGCTTTAATAAATTGATGGAAGAAAAGGGTGACGAAAAGGGCAAAATGCCCCAGATTGTCATTATCATTGATGAATTGGCAGACCTGATGATGGCAGCACCGGGCGAGGTGGAGGATGCTATCTGCCGTTTGGCGCAGATGGCGCGTGCAGCAGGGATGCACCTGATTATTGCGACACAGCGTCCCTCTGTGGATGTCATTACGGGGGTAATCAAGGCGAATATCCCTTCCAGACTGGCGTTTGCCGTATCCTCCGGCATTGACTCCAGAACGATTCTGGATATGGTCGGGGCGGAAAAGCTGCTGGGGAAGGGCGATATGCTGTTCTATCCTTCGGGACAAAGCAAGCCCTCTCGTTTGCAGGGCGCATTTGTGACGGATCAGGAGGTCGAAGCTATTGTCGATTTTCTGAAAAAGAGCAGCAAGCCTAATTATACACAGGAAACCATAGACCAAATTACCGCTGCCGGTAAGGTTGGTGGTGCGGCGGAGGATTCGGATGAATTTTTCTCTCAGGCGGTTGATTTGATTCTGGAAAAGGAAAAGGCATCTGTTTCCATGCTGCAAAGACAATTTCGCATCGGCTATAACCGCGCGGCAAGGCTGATGGATGATTTGGAGAAGCAGGGGATTGTCGGCCCGGAGGAGGGCAGTAAGCCCCGAAAGGTTCTCATTACGAAAAGCGAATGGGAGGAAATGACGGGCGCAGTTCCCGATGAGATTTAAAGCTGCCGATAAGGGATTGCAGAAGCACTCTGCAATCCTTTTTTCTGTTTTTGATTGAAATGGATTGACAAAAACAGACAAGTATAGTATTATCGGCATAGGGTCATATGACTGACGGAAGTGGAGACAACCACATGGAGTATGACTATTCGAATGCCGACCGTCTGGGCGATGATGCTTGGATTGGGTGCGGCTTTTTTTATGGAAAATTTTCGGTAAAAAAACGCACCGTCCCTTGTATCAGATGTGGAACAGCGGAATACCGCCAAAGCAGAGAGGAGATTTTTCGAATGTTTAAAACAGACTTACAGATTGCGCAGGAATGTAACATGGAGCATATCCTGAAGGTTGCTGAAAAAGCAGGGATTCCCGAAGAATATGTAGATTGCTACGGCAAATACAAGGGCAAAATCAGCAGCAAATATTACGACAAAATCAAAGATAACCCCGATGCAAAGCTGATTCTGGTAACAGCGGTGAACCCTACCCCCGCAGGCGAAGGCAAAACAACCGTTACCATCGGTCTGACAGAGGCATTGCAGCAGATGGGCAAGAATGCGATTACCTGCCTGCGTGAGCCTTCCTTGGGGCCCTGCATGGGCGTAAAGGGCGGCGCTGCCGGCGGCGGCTATGCACAGGTGGTTCCCATGGAGGATATCAACCTGCACTTTACCGGCGATTTGCACGCCATCACAACAGCAAATAACCTCTTGGCATCCATGGTGGATAACCACATTCAGCAGGGCAATGAGCTGAACATTGACCCCAGAAGAATTGCATGGAAGCGCTGTGTAGACCTGAATGACAGACAGCTGAGAAATGTGATTTCCGGCTTGGGCGGCAAGGTAAACGGCGTACCCAGAGAGGACGCGTTCCAGATTACCGTTGCTTCCGAAATCATGGCAATCTTCTGTCTGGCAAATGATTTGAAACAGCTGAAGGAAATGCTGGGCAGAATCATCGTTGGCTACACCTATGAGGATGAACCCGTAACAGCAAAAATGATTGGCGCAGACGGCGCAATGACAGTTCTTTTGAAGGATGCACTGCAGCCTAACGTAGTGCAGACACTGGAAAACACACTGGCAATTATTCACGGCGGCCCCTTCGCAAATATCGCACATGGCTGTAACTCCGTTATGGCAACAAAAACAGCAATGAAAATTGCGGATTATGTTGTAACAGAGGCAGGCTTCGGTGCAGATTTGGGTGCTGAAAAATTCTTTGATATCAAGTGCCGTAAGGCAGGCCTGAAGCCCGATGCGGTTGTTTTGGTTGCAACCGTGCGCGCGCTGAAATATAACGGCGGTGTGCCGAAGGCAGATTTGTCCAATGAAAATCTGGATGCACTGGCAAAGGGCTTTGTGAATCTGGAAAAGCACATTGAAAACATCCAGAAATACGGCGTTCCCGTTGTGGTAACACTGAACCATTTCGTAGCTGATACAGATGCAGAGGTGGCTTATGTGAAGGAACGCTGCGAATCCATGGGCGCAACCTTTGCCGTAGCGAAGGTTTGGGCTAACGGCGGCGAGGGCGGCAAGGCTCTGGCTGAAAAGGTTCTGGAAACACTGGAAACAAAGGAAAGCAAATTCCATTTCCTGTATGAGGATGAACTGAATATCGTAGAAAAGGTAAATAAGGTATGCAAGGAAATCTATGGCGCAGGCACAGTCAACTTCTCTGCGGCAGCAAAGAAAACACTGGCACAGATTGACAAGCTGGGCTTTAATGATTTCCCCGTATGTATTGCAAAAACACAGTATTCTCTTTCCGATGATCCCAAGGTTCTGGGTCGTCCGGAAGGGTTCGAGGTAACAGTAAAGGAGATTCGCATTTCCGCAGGCGCAGGCTTTATCGTTGTTCTGCTGGGCGATGTTATGACAATGCCCGGTCTGCCTAAGAAACCGGCTGCGCTGAATATCGACATTGACGATAACGGAAATGTGGTAGGTCTCTTCTAAGAAAAAGGGAGTTAAAAAGGATGAAAGCACAACTGATTGATGGCAAACGGATTTCTGCGGAAATTAAGGCAGAGGCGGCGGAGGAGGCAGCAGCATTAAAGGCAAAGGGTATCACACCCTGCTTAGCGGTTGTTTTGGTCGGCGATGATTCCGCCTCTCAGGTATATGTGAATAACAAGAAAAAGGCGTGTGAGGCAGTCGGGATTCGCTCGGTTTCCCATGTGTTGTCTGGGGAGACAACGGAGGAAGCACTTTTGGAGCTGATCGCCAAGCTGAACGCGGATAAGGACATTCATGGGATTCTGGTGCAGATGCCTGTGCCAAAGCAGATTGATGAACGAAAGGTTATTCTTGCCATCGACCCGAAGAAGGATGTGGATTGTTTCCATCCCGTAAACGTGGGCAATCTCCACACAGGCGGAGAGGGATTCCTTCCCTGCACCCCTGCGGGCATTATCGAACTGATTAAGCGCAGCGGTCATTCCATCGAAGGGAAGCAGTGTGTTGTGATTGGCAGAAGCAATATCGTAGGAAAGCCTGTGGCTATGCTGTTGATGCAGGAGAACGGCACTGTGACGATTTGCCATTCCAAAACAAGGAATCTGGCAGAAATCTGTCGGGGGGCAGATATCATTGTCAGCGCAGTGGGCAAGGTAAACACAGTGACGGCGGATATGGTAAAGGAAGGCGCGATTCTCATTGATGTTGGGATGAATCGCAATGAGGCAGGCAAGCTGTGCGGCGATGTGGATTTTGAGAACGTGAAGGAAATTGCAGGGGCGATTACGCCTGTTCCCGGCGGCGTTGGCCCGATGACCATCGCCATGCTGATGAAAAACTGCAACACAGCCGCAAAAATCCAGAATGGATTGGAATAAAGAAGAATTGTAAGAAAATCTTAAGATGGATACCCTTGACTTTCAGAGAGAGCCAAGGGTATTCTTTTTATATAGGGAAAATAAGGAAAAGCGGTCGGAAAGGAAGTGTTTGTATGAAAAAAGGTGCTTTGAAGGGTATTGTATGCTTGGTTGTAATCGTGGTTATCTGGATGGCAGTTTCTTTTCGGAGCAAACCGCTTTCCGAGGAGGGGGAAATTTCCCTTGAGAATTTTGTGGTTTGCCGTGTGCAGATGATGGAGATAAAAAATGATACAGGCTATGTGAGTGGGGCAGAAATCAGAGAGAAGGAACGGATGCAGAAGGCATTGGATGCGTTGGGTGAAATAGAGGTCAGAAAAATGATGCCATGGGAGAAGTTCTTTTCCGACAGGCAGGAACAGGAACCGTATTATACAATGATGATTCGGTACGACAGCGAAACGGAAGGACGGTATGAGTCGCTCGCCTGCTGGGAGGGAGGACGCATTGATTTCAGAGATACCGCCTACATGGTTACGGGAAAGGAGAAAACAAAAGCAACAGACCTACTGGAAGGACTTTTGCAGGAATACGAAACAGCAGAATAAGAGAAGCAACCCTCGATATTTTCGGGGGTTTTTCTTTGGCAGAAAGAGGGAAAAAGAATTTTGCGGAAATATAGCAATTTTCCCGGTTTTATAGTAAAATATAATGATGGAAAAAAGAGAAGATTTTAAGGAGGAATACAATGAGCAGAAAAATCGCATTCACCTCTTTGGGGTGCGATAAGAATAGAGTTGACAGTGAGGTTATGCTGGGGATTTTGCAGAAAAACGGCTACACAGCGGTAGCGGATGAGGCAGAGGCGGATATCATCGTGGTGAATACCTGCTGCTTTATCAAGGATGCTTTGGAAGAAAGCATTGAAACCATTCTGGAGATGTCCCAATATAAGAACCCTGATGTGGGGAACTGCAAGGGATTGATTGTGGCAGGCTGCTTAGGGCAGAGATATGAAAAGGAATTTTTTGATGAATTGCCGGAGGTGGATGCCATTATCGGTACAACGGCGTACGAATCCATCGCGGAAGTTGCGGATGAAATTCTGGGCGGCAAGGAGCAGGTGAAGCAGCTGGAAAGCATTGACCTTGCTATGCAGGATGGAAACGGCAAGCTGCGTGTGCTTTCGACCGCACCATATTTTGCGTATCTGAAAATTTCTGAGGGCTGCGACAACCGTTGCACCTATTGTGTGATTCCGCAAATGCGTGGCAGACACCGTAGCAGAGAGCTGGAAAGCCTTGTGGAGGAAGCAACCCTTTTGGCACAGCAGGGCGTGAAGGAATTGGTAATTGTTGCACAGGATACCTCGATCTACGGCAGAGATTTATACGGCAAGCCGATGCTGGATGAGCTTCTGCGGCGGCTGAATGCTATTGAGGGGCTGGAGTGGATTCGCCTGCTGTATGCGTATCCCGAAACGCTGACAGAGGAAACCATTGAGGCAATGGCAAGCTGTGAAAAGGTTTGTCATTATATTGATATGCCGATTCAGCATGGGAATGATGCCGTACTGAAGCGCATGGGCAGAAAGAGCAGTCAGGCACTCATTCGGGAGAAGGTGGCAAGGCTGAGAGCGGCTATGCCCGATATTGCCATCCGCACCACGCTGATTGTCGGGTTCCCCGGGGAGACAGAGGAAGAATTTGCGGATTTGCAGAGCTTCGTGCAGGAAATGAAATTCGACCGTCTGGGTGTGTTCTCCTATTCGCAGGAGGAAGGCACGGTTGCGGCGGAAATGGAAAACCAGATTCCGGAGGAAACGAAGGAAGAACGCAGGGATATCATCATGGATATACAGAAATCCATTGCGGCTGCGCTTTGTGAAAAAGAGGTCGGCAAGGTGATGGAGGTGCTGATTGAGGGCAAGCTGCCTGAAGAAAATATTTTCTGTGGCAGAACAAGAAGGGATGCCCCCGAAATTGACGGCTTGGTATTTGTTTCCTCGGAGGAGGAGCTGTATTCCGGTGATTTTGTAACGGTAAGGATTCGAGAAGCAGGCGATTATGATTTGATGGGAGATGTGGTTTATGGATATGAATTTGGCGAATAAGCTGACCATGCTGCGTGTGGTTATGATTCCGGCATTCTTGCTGGTGCTGTTTCTGGCACCTGAGCCAATGAACAGATATATTGCAGTGATTATTTTTATCGTGGCATCCTTAACGGATATGCTGGATGGCAAGATTGCAAGAAAATACAACATGGTTTCCAACTTCGGGAAATTTATGGACCCTCTTGCGGACAAGCTGTTGGTGATGTCTGCATTGGTTTCCATGGTTGCCTTAAAGGACTTGGCGGCATGGGTCGTTATCGTGATTTTGGCAAGAGAATTTGCCATTACAGGCTTCCGTACCCTTGCGATGGAGGCGAATATCGTGATGGCGGCAAGCTGGTGGGGGAAGGTGAAAACCACCACGCAGATGATTATGATTCCTGTGCTGCTGCTGAATCTGCCGTTTGCGTGCATGCCTGTTCTGGAAAAGCTTCTGGTGATTCTGGCGGTATTCTTTACGATTTTCTCCGGCGCGGATTATATCATTAAGAATAAGCAGGTTCTGATGGGCTAAGAGAAAAATGAAAGAGAGCGCTTTGTTTGAAAAGGCTCTCTTTTTTATTTCGGAATATTGGAATCCGATGATAAAAACGGTACAATAGAGGAAAAGACACAAAGGAGGAAGAAACATGAAGGCAGAGATTCTTGCAGTTGGCACGGAGCTGCTGTTGGGGGATATTTTGAATACAAATGCACAGTTTCTGGCGCAGGAGCTGGCCAATCTGGGGATAGAGGTATATTATCAGACGGTTGTTGGGGATAACCCACAGCGTTTAAAGGATACGATTTTTCATGCCTTTTCCAGAGCGGATTTGATTATTACAACAGGCGGCTTAGGGCCGACAGAGGATGACCTGACGAAGGAAACGGCGGCGGAATATTTCGGGGAAAGGCTGATTCTGGATGAAAGAGCATTGGGCAGAATTCGGAAATATTTTGACCGCACAGGCAGAGTGATGACGGAAAACAACGTGAAGCAGGCAATGGTGCCGGAGAAAAACGGGATTGTGCTGTATAACGATAACGGCACGGCACCGGGGATTATTATGGAGAAGAACGGAAAGATGATTGTGATGCTGCCCGGCCCTCCGAGAGAAACGATTCCCATGTTCCAAAATCAGGTGAAGCCTTATCTGGCGAAGAAGCAGGAATTTACCTTTGTTTCCCGTATTCTGCGCGTGGCAGAGGTGGGCGAGAGTGCCATGGAGGAAAGGGTAAAGGATATCATTGATGCGCAGACCAACCCGACGATTGCGCCCTATGCGAAGGATGGCGAGGCAATTCTGCGCATTACGGCAAAGGCAAGGGACGAGGAGGAAGCAAATCGACTGATTGACCCTGTTGCGGCGGTATTGAAGGAAAGATTGGGCGATGCGGTCTATGGCGAGGGCGAAACCGATTTGGAAACCGTTGTGGCAGAACAGCTGTTGCAAAAGCAACTCACGTTAGCGGTGGCGGAATCCTGCACCGGCGGTATGATTGCGTCTAATCTGGTGGAATATCCGGGAATTTCTGCGGCACTTGTGGAGGGCTGTGTGACCTATTCCAATGAGGCGAAAATGCACAGACTCGGCGTAAAGGCGGAAACACTGGAGAAATACGGCGCAGTCAGCGAGGAAACGGCGAAGGAAATGGCGGAGGGCATTGCGAGAACAAGCGGCGCAGACATCGGCGTGGCAACTACGGGCGTTGCAGGTCCGGAAAGCAGCGAGGGCAAGCCGGTCGGTCTGGTTTATATTGCGATTGCTTATAAAGGAAAAACGGAGGTGTACACCTGCCATTTTGTCGGGAAGCGGAACAAAATCAGAGAACGTGCGGCATATACTGCGCTGAACCGGCTGAGGAAGGTAATCAATGATGAAGCATAAGGGAGATTGGCTGCTGCTTCTGGCGGCATTTATCGGCGGCGGCGGCTTTATCAGCCTGAAATATCTTCTGGATTGGGGATATGACCCATTTCAGGTGATTTTCGGGCGTTTTCTGACGGCATCCGTCTGCATGTGTCTGGTTTATTGCAAACGGCTGAAACGAATTACCAAAGAGGAATGGAGGGTCGGCAGTATTTTGGGGGCACTGCTTGCGGCAATGTTTCTTCTGATGACGGTTGGGCTGCAATACACCACGCCATCGGTCAATGCGTTTCTGGTGAATATTCCTGCGGTCATTGTGCCGTTTGTCTGCTGGGGTGTGTTCAGGCAGAAGCCGAATCGGAACTGCTTTCTGGCGGCGGGGATGACGCTCTTTGGCGTTTGCTGCCTTTCTCTGACGGCGGATTTTCGTCTGGATTTCGGGGCAGGGCTGTCACTCTTGGCGGCGGTGGCGTTTTCGCTGCAAATGGCGTTTCTGGGGAATCTGACAAAGGACTGCGATTCTGTGCATATTGCGATTGTGGAGAATCTTTCGACCCTTGCGGTGATGACGGTGATTCTGATGTTTACGGGATGGGATATGCCGCCTCTGACATTGCCTGCCTTCGGAAACTTTTTCTACGCAGGGGCATTTTGCACCGCGCTTTATTTTGTGCTGCAAAGCATCGGACAGCAAAGCACTGCGCCGAACAAGGCGGCAATCATCATTACAACGGAATCTATTTTTGCGGCGGTATTTTCTGCGATTTTATACGGCGAACGGATGCACTTCAGGGGATATCTGGGGTGTGCGGTGATTTTTGCGGCAATGGCTTTGGCGGAAAAGCCTGTGCAGGAGAGAAAATAGCCGTTGACAAGGCGAACAAAATCGAATAGAATGGAAAAAAAGAGAACAAATATTCGTGAATATAAACAGAATCCGATAGGGTTTGGAAAGGTGGAAATAAAATGGCGGCAAAGGCACAAAAGGAAGATGTAAAATTTGAAGATAAGCAAAAGGCACTGGATGCGGCACTAAGCCAGATTGAGAAGCAGTTTGGCAAGGGTGCGGTAATGAAGCTGGGGGATAATAATGCAAAAATGGCGGTTGAGGTTGTGCCGACCGGCTCTCTGAGCCTGGATTTGGCGTTGGGGGTTGGCGGTCTGCCGAAGGGCAGAATCGTTGAGGTTTATGGCCCTGAATCCTCCGGTAAGACAACGGTTGCCCTGCACATGGTGGCAGAGGTGCAGAAGCGCGGCGGCATTGCAGGGTATGTGGATGCGGAGCATGCGATGGACCCCACTTATGCAAAGGCACTGGGGGTTGATATTGATAACCTCTATATTTCTCAGCCGGATGACGGCGAACAGGCGTTGGAAATCACCGAAACGATGGTACGCAGCGGTGCGATTGATATTGTGATTGTGGACTCCGTAGCGGCATTGGTGCCCCGTGCGGAAATCGAGGGCGAAATGGGTGATTCCCACATGGGCTTGCAGGCAAGACTGATGAGCCAGGCATTGAGAAAGCTGACAGGTATTACCAATAAATCGAATTGTACGGTTGTTTTCATCAACCAGCTGCGTGAGAAAATCGGCGTAACCTTCGGCAATCCCGAAACCACAACGGGCGGCCGCGCACTGAAATTCTATTCCTCTATCCGTATGGAAATCAGAAAGGCGGATGTGCTGAAGCAGGGAACGGAAATTGTCGGCAACCGCACAAAGGTAAAGGTTGCGAAAAACAAGGTAGCACCTCCCTTCAGAACGGCAGAGTTTGATATTATCTACGGCAAGGGCATCTCCAAGGAGGGGGATATTCTGGATCTGGCGGCAGATGTGGATATCGTAAACAAGAGCGGCGCATGGTATGCCTATAAGGAAACCCGTATCGGGCAAGGGCGTGAAAACGCAAAGCAGTTCCTGCGCGAGCATCCCGAAATGTGCGCGGAAATCGACCATCTGGTGCGCGTGCATTATGGACTGGAGCAGAATCAGGCTGCCCCGCAGACAGCAGAAGCGGCAGATGCAGCCGAAGCACCTATCACGGAAACAGAATTTTAAAATTATAATCAAAAAATTATAATTAAAAAATTGCAAAAAAAGAACCCTTCGTATGGAAAAAATACGGAGGGTTTTTCTGTTAAAATTATGTAGTATTATGCAAATACAAGCTGCACCAGAACCATATAGCAGACAGTGCCGCAGAAAATGCTGATGAGAGTGCTTCTTTTCCAGAGGTGCAGAATGGCTGTTACCGCGGAGGCAATCAAGAGCGGCGCAAAGCCTGCCGCAGAGGAAAAAGAAATGCCCTTCAGACAATAAATGACAAGGGTTGCCATAATTGCCATCGGAAGCACACGCCCCAGATAGCGTACAGGCTCTGGAACGGCTCTGCCGCTGAAAATGAGGAAGGGCAGGGCACGCTCCAGAAGGGTGCAGATGCCGCAGACGGCAATGATTGCAATAGATTGCATTGTAGTTAAAACCATTTACGCTTCCTCCTTTTCTTCTTTTACAGCTTTTACAGGCTCGATACGGTGACGCAGGATGCTTAAAAGAGCAACGGTAATCACCAGCGAAGGCAGAATGAAATTGCTTGGCCCGAAGATAAGCAGACAGACGATGGCGGAAACAAAGGCAAGCCATGCCGGCAGGCGGTTATCCGCGCCAAGTATCTGCTCTATCAGGATAACGATGAAAAGGGCGGTCAGCGCAAAATCAATGCCTGTGGTGTTGAAGGGAAGCATGCTCCCAATCAGCGCACCGATGATGCTCAGGATAATCCAATAGGAGATGGACAGAAACGCCGTCAGCACATACGCCCATTTTTCATTGACATCCGACTCGAAATGATGCGAACAGTGGAGGGAATAATTTTCATCCGTCAGGGAATAGATGAGAAAATATTTCCAAGGACCGAAGGTACGGAATTTTTCGATGAAGGACAGCCCATAGAAAATATGACGGCTGTTGAGCAGGAGTGACATAATCGCAACGGTCAGAAGCGAAACGCCGCCGGCGAAGAAGGTCACCATCAGATATTGCAGAGAGCCTGCCAGAACGAAAATGCTGCATGCGCCTGTCCAGACGAAATTATAGCCGCAGTTCTGCATCAGTACCCCGTAAGCAAGGGCAACGGGGATATAGCTGATGAGGATGGGAAGGCTGTGCTTGAGTGCGTAACGAAAGGCTTTTGCCATAAATCATGCTCCTTTCTGAAGGTATCTTATTTATTCATTTTTCATTTGTTGGATACGGGCTTCGTCGGGGGTGATGTAAATGGTTTTATTCGTCAGATAAATCACCATGCCCGGCTTTGCCCCGTTTGGTTTTTTGATATTTTTTCTTTGGGTATAATCCACAGGAACCATGCTGCTGTTTTTCGCTTTACTGTAGAAGGCGGCAAGGTTTGCAGCTTCCTCCATCGTGGCTTCGGGCAGCTCGCTTTGCCCGTTGGTGCGGATGATGACATGGGAGCCGGGGATATCCTTCGTGTGCATCCAGAGGTCTGTCGGCTCGGCGGTGCGCAGCGTCAGCTCGTCATTTTGCAGATTGCTTTTCCCGACCAGAATTTCATACCCATCGGAGGAAATATAACGCAGGGGCTTTGCCCTTTTCGGCTTCGGCTGTCCTTTTTTCTGTGCCTGCCTGCGGATGAAGCCGCTTTCCGCTAATTCTGTGCGGATTTCGGAAAGATCGGCATCCTCCTTGGCGTTTTCCAGTGCGTTGAGGACGCTTTCCAGATACGCCAGCTCCTCGTTATTCTGTTTTTCCTGTATTTCCAGTGCCGCAAGGGTACGCTTTGCCTTGTTGTATTTTGCAAAATATTTCTGCGCATTTTCCGCAGGTGTTTTTGCGGGGTCAATGGCAATTTCGATTTCGGGCATGGACTCCTCGTAATAATCAATGGTTTTGAAGGTTGTTACGCCCTGCGGAACGGCATAGATATTGGCAGTCAGGAGCTCGCCCTTTTTCTTCCATAAATCCATGCCCTTTGTTTCGCGGCGTGTTTTTAGCTGAATTTCCTTTTTCTTCACACAGCGTTCGATATGATTGGTTACCAGCTTTCGCATATCCTGCGCCTTCTGGCGGATATGTGCCGCATTATCCCGCTCCTGATAAAAGCCCTCCAGAAGGGCAGAAACGGAAGGAAAGGGCTTTGCGGCAAGGCCTTGAAATTGCTGCATTTTCAGAACGGCAAAATCGACAATGCGATTATTTTCCTTCTGATAATAAATGGCAGGGCAGAAGTCCGCCGCTTTGACCTCCTGCATGGTTTTTTCAAAGGCGGCAAAGAGCCGTTCACTGTTTTCCAATGTGGTTTCCTGACAGGAATCCGAAGCATCCAACCCTGCACGGGTGCAGATTTCGCCTGCCATGACAGGGCTGATGCCGGTGTAGGTTTGATAAAGAAATTCCTGCAGCCTTCTGCCTTCCTGCAAATGCAGGGAAAAGAGGAAATCCGCCTGTTCGGCAAGGAGGGGGTTTTTCTTATCCTGCGAAGGGGGGAAAACATATTCCTTGCCGGGGAGTACCTCTCGGACAGAGCTTTTCTCATGGGTGACACGCTTGATGGAATCCAGAATTTTGCCGGTTTCATCGGTCAGGATAAGGTTGCTGTGCTTGCCCATGATTTCCAGAATCAGATTTTTTGTAGTGATATCACCCATTTCATTGGCGGATTCAATCCTGAGGATGATGATACGCTCGAAATTCGGCTGCACAATATCTATAATTTTGCCGCCCGCGATATGCTTGCGCATGACCATGCAGAATAAGGGCGCGGTCATAGGGTTTTCGCGGCTGCTTTCGGTCAGGTGGATACGGGGATGGGCAGAGTTGGCGGAAATGATGATTTTCTTTGCGCCGCTGCCAAGCCCACGAATTGACATACGAATTTCATCCGCAAGGGGCTGATGGATTTTATCGATACGCCCGCCTAAAAGGGCTGCTTTGAGTTCTGATACGATGGCAGAGGTTGTAATGCCGTCCAGTGCCATAAGGAACACCTCCTTGAATACATTTGGTTAATTCATAATTTTAACATAGGATTTTCTTTTTTGCATTATTTTTTCAAACGGATTACCAAGAAAAGCAGTAGGATTTGCAAAAAAATTCTAAAATGAAGGAAATATTAAAAAATGATTAAAAATAGTGGATACAATTTGCGGTTTTCCTTGCTATTTGGCAAACACTTATGTATAATAAAACAACGATTTTTGGAACGAAGCATAGAAAGGAACCGAAACATGAGTGCAAGTGTAAGAAGCATGACAGGCTATGGACGCGGCGAGCATATCGCAGAGGAAAGAAAGTTTACGGTGGAAATGAAATCCGTAAACCATCGTTATAATGACATGACGATTAAGCTGCCCCGTTCTCTGGCAGGTCTGGAGGATAAAATCAAAAAAAGAATCATGCATGAGGTATTTCGCGGCAAGACTGATGTGTATATCAGCTTTGAAACCTTTTCCGCAGCGGATGTGGAGGTAAAGCTGAACGAAGCACTGGCGGCGGCATATATCGAAAAGCTGAAGCTGATAGAAGAAAAATTCGGCATCTACAGCGAAAATAAGCTGGAGCTGGCGGCAAAATTCCCCGATGTGATTACGGTGGAGAAGGCACAGCAGGAGGAAGAAGTCATCTGGGAGGCATTGGTGCCTGCACTGGATGAGGCAGTGGAAAAATTCGTTGCCATGCGTACCGTTGAGGGCGAAAATCTGAAAAAGGATATCCTTTTGAAGGGCGAACGCATCAGGACGCTTGTGGCAGAGGTGAAGGAACGCTCCCCTCTGGTGGTTGTGGAATATCAGGAAAAGCTGAATAACCGCCTGAAGGATTTGCTGGGCGGCGTTGATGTTGATCCACAGCGCATTGCGACAGAGGTTGCGGTTTTTGCAGACCGCGGCTGCGTGGATGAGGAAGTGACCAGACTGGAAAGCCATCTGATTCAACTGAAGGATATTCTGGATGGTGGCGGACAGGTAGGACGTAAGCTGGACTTTCTGATTCAGGAAATGAACAGAGAATCCAATACCATCGCATCCAAGGCGAATGATATTCAGATTGTAAAGGCCACGATTGAACTGAAAAGTGAAATCGAAAAAATCAGAGAACAGATTCAAAATTTGGAGTAACAGCCTTTTTTCGCAATAAAAAAGAAAGGCTATTTATAGGATAAAGGGGAAATACACATGAATAAACAGGGTATTTTATTGATTATCTCCGGTCCTTCTGGTTCCGGCAAAGGGACGATTGTAGAGCGTCTTTGCGAGAAGAACAATTTTTCGCTTTCCATTTCCGCAACAACAAGAAAGCCCAGAGAATATGAGAAGGACGGGGTGCATTATTTCTTCCATACCAGAGAGGAATTTGAGAAAATGCGCGACCGCAAGGAGCTTCTGGAATGGGCGGAATTCTGCGGCAATTATTACGGCACACCCAGAAAATATGTAACAGAACAGCTGATGGCAGGCAATAATGTCATTCTGGAGATTGAGGTACAGGGTGCGCTGCAGGTAAAGAAAATTTACCCCGAAGGCGTGCTGATTTTCATGGTTCCGCCCAATCTGGAGGAGCTGGGCAACCGCCTGACCAAACGCGGCACCGAGGATAAAGAAACCATCAACAAACGATTGCGCCGCGCATTGGAGGAGATGGAGCTGGTAGAGGAATACGATTATCTGGTCATCAATGACACCGTAGAGCAGGCAACTGAGGATATGCTGACTATCGTTGCGGCAGAAAAGATGAAATGCAGCAGAAATAAAAATATCAAAAAGATTTTCAAAGGAGAGATGTAATATGTTAAGACCTTCTTATTCCGATATTCTGGAGGTTATCACACAGGATTCCGAGGATATTACCATTGCCAGCAGATATACCATCGTGATTGCGGCGGCAAAAAGAGCAAGACAGCTGGTAGATCATCAGCAGCCCATGATTGACCATATTGAGGTGGATAAGCCCGTTTCCATCGCAGTCAATGAAATTTACGAAGGAAAGCTGAAAATCCGCGAGGGCAAGCCTGAGGAAGAGGACAAAGAGGTTGCACTGGCAGAGGTTGATTTTGCAAGCATGGCAGAGGAAACCGAGAAAGAATAATATGTAAGGAAAATAGCCCGTTTTTACGGGCTGTTTTTGTAGGGAGGTGAGAAGTGATGTATGCGAAGGTGATTGTTGGGCTGAATCAGCCGGAAATGGATAAGCTGTTTGATTATCGGATTCCCGAAGGGATGGCAGTGGAAATCGGTGTAAGGGTGATTGTGCCATTTGGCAGCCGCAACAAAAAGGCGGAGGGCTATGTCATTTCTCTTTCCGAAAAAACAGAGGTGCCTGCGGATAAAATCAAGGAGCTTCTTGAGGTTCTGGATGAGGGCAGACCAACCTTTACCCCTGCCCTTCTGGATTTGGCGGAATGGATGAAGGAACGCTATTTCTGCACGCTGAACCAATGCCTGCAGGCAATTATGCCGCCTGGCATCCGCACAAAAAGCAGCTGGACAGTCAGCCGAAAATCGCTTGATGCTGAAACGAAGCTGACCCCGAAGGAAACGGCGCTGCTTGCATTATTCGGGGAACGAAGGGAAATTCCCTTGGAGGAGGTACAGGCAGAATTCGGCGGAGATTGCCTGACATTTCTGCGGAAGGCAGAGGGAAAGGGGCTGCTTGCGCTGAAGCAGGAGCTGCACCGCAGTGAATACAAAAACGAAAAACGGCTCTATTCTCTGGACAGAGACCATCCCCTTCTGGAAGCGGCATGGAAAAAGGCGGAGAAGGAGAAGCGTCTGGAGGGGCAAAGGCTGCTGCTGGAGTACCTTGCAAACGGCAGAGAAGCAACTGCCGCAGAGCTGAAGGAAGCCCTCGGCATTACGGATTCTCCCATTAAAACCCTGCTGAAAAAGGGCATCCTGCGGGAACGGAGGCAGACGGAACGGCGAAATGTCTTTGATGCGGATACGGTGGAACGGACACAGCCCTTTACCCCGACGGCAGAGCAGGCGGCGGCGCTTTCTGCTTTGCATCGGGAATTGGAGCAGGAAGAAAAAAAGCCTGTACTTCTGCATGGCGTGACGGGCAGCGGCAAAACGGAGATTTATATGCAGATCATTGCGGAGGTTCTGGCGAGGGGCGAGCAGGCGATTGTACTTGTGCCGGAGATTGCCTTAACCCCTTTGCTTGCGGAGCGGTTCGTTTCCCGCTTTGGGGATGCAGTCAGCGTGACGCACAGCCGCCTTTCCATGGGGGAGAGAGTTGACCAGTGGAAAAAGGCAAGGGATGGCGAAATTTCGGTTGTGATAGGCGCACGGTCGGCTTTGTTTCTGCCGTTTCCGAAGGTTGGCGCAATTATCATGGATGAGGCACACGAGAACAGCTATGTTTCCGATATTACCCCGAAATATGACACAAAGGACGTTGCGGCGGCACTGGCAAAACGCTATGGTGCGCTCTTTCTGATGGGGACGGCAACGCCCGATTTCATCAGCTATTACAAAGCAAAACAGGGAGAATTTCTGCTGCTGGAATTAAAGGAGCGGACGGGCGGCGGCGTTCTGCCGCGGATGCTTGTGACGGATATGCGAAAGGAGCTGGCAGAGGGCAACCGTTCTGCGTTCGGCAGAGCATTGCAGGCGGAAATCCGCAGGAATCTGGAGAAGGGCGAGCAGACCATGCTCTTTTTGAACCGCAGAGGATATGCAACCTTTGTTTCCTGCCGTAGCTGTGGGCATGTGATGAAATGCCCGGAATGTGATTTAACCTATACCTATCATGCGAAGGAGCATGCGCTGGCTTGCCATTATTGCGGCAGGAGAGCCCCTTTGCCGAAGGTCTGCCCTGTCTGTGGCTCGAAGTATATTCGTTATTTCGGCACAGGGACACAGAAAATAGAGGAGGAAGCAGGAAAGCTGTTTCCGGAAGCAAGGATTCTGCGGATGGATTTGGATACCACGCTGACAAAGCACAGCCATGAAAAAATTCTTGCGGCATTTGCGGCAGGAGAGGCGGATATTCTGATTGGGACGCAGATGATTGCCAAGGGGCATGATTACCCCAATGTGACGCTGGTGGGCATTATGGCGGCGGATTTATCCTTAAATGCGGACAGCTTTACGGCGGCGGAAACGGGCTTTCGGCTGATGCTGCAGGCGGCAGGACGTGCCGGCAGAAGGGATGACAGAGGGCGCGTGTTTCTCCAGACCTATCAGCCACAGCACTATGCGGTGCAGTATGCCGCGAAGCAGGATTATGAAGGCTTTTATGAGGAAGAAATGCTCATGCGGCAGATGATGGGCTATCCGCCGTTTTCCGCATTTTTCAGTATTCTGCTGACAGGTGCGGCGCAGGAGGAAGCGGCACAGGCGGCGCAGGAGCTGGCAGAACGACTGGCACAGGCGGATGAGGAGGAGATTGCAACGATTCTCGGGCCGACGGCACTGCCGAAATTTCGCGGAGAATACCGCTACCAAATTATTGTGAAGGCGGCGGAGGAGGAACCCCTGCGGCAGCTGGTTCTGCCGACAGCGGAGAGGATGAAGAAGGAGCGAAACCGTAATGTGCGCGTAGGTTTGGCGCTTAACCCGACCAATATTGTATAAAGCAGAAAAAAATGTTATAATATTTCATTGGAAAACGAAAAATGCGCTTTCCGTTTCTGTTTCAGATAAATTTACAAAAAGTTTTTTGTTTGTTCAAATTTTGGAGATATTATAGAATTAGGAGGAAGAAAAAATGGCAATTCGTAATATTCGTATCAGCACAGATGAGGTGCTGAGAAAAACCTGCAAACCGATCAAGGAAATTACCCCTAACCTGCTGACACTGCTGGATGATATGGCGGATACCATGTATGAGGCAAACGGCGTTGGTTTAGCCGCACCACAGGTAGGGATTCTGAAAAGAGCCGTTGTCATTGATATCGGCGAGGGCCTGGTGGAGCTTTTGAACCCTGTCATTCTGGAAACGAGCGGTTCTCAGACTGACGAGGAGGGCTGCCTGAGCCTGCCCGGACAATCTGCCCCTGTGGAACGCCCCTATTATGTGAAGGCAAAGGCGATGGACAGAGAGGGCAATGAATTCATCATCGAGGGGGAAGAACTGATGGCACGCGCATTGTGCCACGAGATTGACCATCTGGATGGGATTCTGTATATTGATAAGGCACTGCCGAGAGAGGAAGCGTAAGGAGGAATACCGATGAGAGTGATTTTTATGGGAACGCCCGATTTTGCGGTACCTTCCTTACAGGCATTGCTGACAAGGCATGAGGTTGTGGCAGTGGTGACACAGCCCGATAAGCCCAAGGGCAGAGGGAAAAAGCTACAGCCCACACCCGTAAAGGCAGTGGCGCTGGAGCAAGGGATTCCTGTTTTGCAGCCTGTGAAGGTACGCGAACCGGAGGTTATCGAACAGCTGCGCGGCTATGGCGCGGATTTGATTGCCGTTACTGCATTTGGGCAGATTTTGCCGGAGGAAATTCTGAATATGCCGAAATATGGCTGTATCAATGTGCATGGCTCGCTTCTGCCGGAATACAGAGGGGCGGCACCGATGCAGCGCGCCATTATTGACGGTAAGAAGGTAACAGGCATTACCACGATGTTCATGGCAAAGGGCATGGATACGGGGGATATGCTTTTGAAAACGGAAGTGGAGATTCTTCCGACAGATAATTTTGAGGATCTGCATGATAAAATGGCGGTGGCAGGCGCAGCACTGCTTCTGGAAACGATTGACGGACTGGAAAAGGGCACAATTACACGGATACCGCAGGATGATGCACTGGCAACCCATGCGCCCATGATTCATAAGGAGACAGGACATATTGACTGGAGCAAAGGCGGACAGCAGATTATTGATCTGATGCGCGGAATGTATCCCGGACATGGCGCATACGCTGTTTTGGGAGAGGAGCCGCTCAAGATGTTCTGGGCAGAGGCGGAAAATAAAAGCTACCCCGATGCGGCATTTGGCGAAATCGTAGAGGTGACAAAAAAGGACTTTGCGGTAAAATGCGGCGATGGAATTTTGCGTATCAAAGAGGTGCAGGCGCGCGGCGGCAAGAAGATGACGGCGGATGCGTATCTGCGTGGGCATGAAATGCAGACAGGCATTTTGCTTGGCTAAGGCTTGAATAGGAAAGTTCCAAACAGATAGGAGGAACCGATATGTATTATGGTTATGGATATGGATACGACAGTATGTACTTTTTGGTGCTTCTGGCATTCATTTTTTCGATGGTTGCGCAGATGAAGGTATCCGGTACATTTAAGAAATATGCGAAAATCAGAAACAGACGAGGCTTGACGGGGGCGCAGGTGGCAGAGCAGATGATGCACAACGCAGGCATTTATGATGTAAGCGTGCAGCGTGTGGCAGGCAACCTGACAGACCATTATGACCCCAGAACAAAGACACTGCGCCTGTCCGAAAGCGTGTATGACAGCACATCGGTAGCGGCGGTCGGCGTAGCGGCACACGAGACAGGGCATGCCATTCAGCATGACGTGGGCTATGCACCCTTGGCACTGCGAAGCTTTTTCGTGCCTCTGGCAAACTTCGGCTCCAGACTGGCAATTCCCCTGATTTTGATTGGGTTTATTTTCAGCGGCGGCGGCAGCACATTGGTGACACTGGGGATTCTGTTCTTCTCCCTTTCCGTTGTGTTTACGATTATTACACTGCCTGTGGAATTCAACGCATCCAGAAGGGCGATTCGCCTGCTGGCAGATGACGGATTTCTGGACAGCGATGAAATCGGCGGTGCGAAAAGGGTGCTGAGTGCGGCGGCAATGACCTATGTTGCGGCGGCGTTTGCGGCAATCGCGCAGCTGTTGCGCTTGGTTGCCATCTTTGGCAGAAGAGACGATTAAAAAAGAAAGGCTAATCTGATTGCGGATTAGCCTTTTGGTGTTTTTGCGGATGCCTCTTTTTTGTCGAAATAGGGGCGAAATGATTGAAGAATCCTCTGTTTTGTCGTATAATATTATGTTGAGACAGAATGGCTTGAACGGAAGGAATGGAAAAAAATGATCCAAATCAATCCAAGAGAGATTGCGGCAGAGGCGCTCATGGAAATCATGACGGCGGATGCCTATAATACAATGACATTGCGCCGCCTGCTGCGGCAGAACGGTGCGATGTCCAGACAGGACAGAGCCTTCGTGACGGAGGTGGTAAACGGTACACTGCGCAATTTGATTTATATTGACCATGTGCTGAATACCTTTTCCAAAACAAAAACGGAAAAAATGAAGCCGTGGCTGCTGGCAGTGCTGCGGACGGCGGTGTATCAGATGTACTTCATGGACGTACCGGATGCAGCGGCGTGTAATGAGGCGGTGAAGCTGGCATCGGTCAGAGGATATGGCTCTTTGAAGGGCTTTGTGAACGGCGTATTGCGCACGGCGGCCAAGAAAAAGCAGGCGATTCCCCTGCCTGAGAGGGGAACGGCGGAATATCTTTCTGTGGCGTATTCCCATCCGCTGTGGCTGGTGCGGATGTGGATTGCCTATTATGGCTACGAAGAAACGGAGCAAATTTGTGCGTATGATAATCAGTCCCCCGATGTGACGATTCGGGTGAATACGCTGAAAACGAATACGCAGGCTTTGAAAAAGAAGCTGGAGCAGGCAGGTGTGCATGTGGCAGAGGGCAGAATCTGCGCGGATGCACTGCATCTGACGAAAACGGCGGATTTAAGCCGCTTGGATGCCTTCAAAGAAGGACTGTTCCATGTGCAGGATGAAAGCTCTCAGCTCGCGGTACGGGTGCTAGACCCGAAAAAAGGCGAGGAGATTTTAGACATGTGCGCCGCGCCGGGCGGGAAAAGCTTTACGATTGCGGAACGGATGGAAAACGAGGGCAGTCTGCTTTCCTGCGATATTTACGAGCATAAAATCGACCTGATGCAGGAGGGCGCAGAACGCCTTGGCATTTCCATCATGCAGTGCAGGGTGAAGGATGCGGCGGCTGAGGAGGAAAGCCCGAAGCAGTTTGACCGCGTGCTGGCGGATGTGCCCTGCTCCGGTCTGGGGCTGATGCGAAAGAAGCCGGATATCCGCCTGAAAAAGGATGGCAATGAGATTGACAGCCTGACAAAAATTCAGAGAGAAATTCTGGAAAATGCGGCAGGCTATGTGAAAAAGGGCGGCGTTCTGGTCTACAGCACCTGTACGCTTTGCCGAAAGGAAAATGAAAAGAATCTGGAATGGTTTTTGGCACAGCACCCCGATTTTGCGGCGGAGGATATTTCGGAATTTCTGCCCGAAGGCTGGGATACGGAAACGGCGAAAAAGGGATATCTGACCCTGCTGCCCCATAAAACAGGAACAGACGGATTTTTCATTTCAAAATTAAGAAGAAAGGATTGAGATATGGAAAAGGTTGATATCAAATCCATGGACATAACCGAATTGCAGGAGCTTTTGCAGGAATTGGGTGAACCGAAATTTCGTGCGAAGCAGCTTTTCGATTGGCTACACGCAAAGCAGGTGGACAGCTTTGCCGAAATGACGAATCTTTCCAAAAGCCTGCGGGAAAAGCTTGGCGAAACGGCAGCAATCAACGGTGTGAAAATCGTGCGGCGGCTGGTTTCTCAGATTGACGGCACGAGAAAATATCTTTTTGCGCTTTCGGATGGCGCGATTATCGAAAGTGTATTGATGAAATATGAGCATGGCAATACAGTCTGCATTTCGACGCAGGTCGGCTGTCGGATGGGCTGCAAATTCTGCGCATCCACACTGGACGGCGTGGAACGCGGACTGACGGCAGGAGAAATGCTTTCCCAGATTTATGCGATTCAGAAGGACTGCGGCGAGCGAGTACACGGTACGGTACTGATGGGCAGCGGCGAGCCTCTGGATAATTATGACAATGTTCTGAAATTTCTGCGTCTGATTAACGACCCGAATGGGCAGAATATGGGACAGAGACATATTACGCTTTCGACCTGCGGCTTGGTGGAAAAAATTTATGCGCTGGCGGAGGAAAATCTTCAGATTACACTGGCGGTTTCCTTGCATGCGCCGAATGACGAAATCCGTACGCAGACCATGCCTGTGGCAAAGCTGTACGATATGGACAGACTTTTGCAGGCGTGCAGGGATTACGCGGAGAAAACAAAACGCCGCATTACCTTTGAATATGCGCTGATTCATGGCGTGAATGACGGGGATGCGCATGCGCGGGAGCTGGCCGGAAGGCTGAGAGATATGCTCTGCCATGTGAACCTGATTCCTGTCAATGACGTAAAGGAGCGCAATTATATCAAAAGCTCTGCGGAGCGGGTAAAACGGTTTGCATCTATTCTGAGTGAAAATGGTGTGGAAACCACAGTCAGACGAAAGCTGGGCAGTGATATTGATGCTGCCTGCGGTCAGCTGCGAAGAAGCCACATCAAGGAAAAGGCTATGGAGGAATAGGATGCGGAAAAATAAGCGGCAGGGAGGTGGAGCAGCGTTGAAAGCAGTTGGAATGAGCGACATTGGAAAATGCCGCAAAAATAATGAGGATGCCTATTACATTTCGGCAGGGGAAGACCCTGCGGAAAATTTATATCTGGTTGCCGATGGGATGGGCGGCTGCAACGCGGGAGAAATCGCGAGCAGCTGTGCAATCGAAGGCTTTCTGGAGCATTTCTGGAAGGAAATGAAGCATGCAGAAAATGACGACATGCTGGATTTGATGACAGGTGCGGTGGCAGCTGCAAATCGGACGGTTTATGAAAAATCCAATTCCGACAGAGAGTTTGCGGAAATGGGAACAACCATCGTTGCAGCGGCGGTGCGTGAGGAGAAGCTTTATGTTGCCTATGTGGGGGACAGCAGAGCTTACCTTTTTCGCAAAAAGGAGATGCAGCCCCTCACCACAGACCATTCCTATGTGATGGAGCTGGTGAAGATGGGGAGCATTACGAAGGAGGAAGCGGCAATGCACCCCAAAAGAAACGTGATTACGCGCGCCATTGGGATTCGGGATACCGTGGAGACGGATACGGTGATTCATCCCGTGCAGAAGGGAGACATCGTTTTGCTTTGCACAGATGGGCTTTCCGGTATGCTGAAGGATGAGGAAATGGCGAAGATTCTGAGTAAGCGGATCGCTCTGGACAAAAAAGCGGCAATTCTGGTGGAGGAAGCGAATCGGCAGGGGGGACATGACAACATTTCCCTTATTCTGGTTGAGATATAAGTAGGAGGTTACAAACTGATGTTATTGAATCCGGGTACTGTCCTAAGCGGCAGATACGAAATATTAGAAAAAATCGGTTCCGGCGGCATGGCAGTTGTTTACAGAGGCAGAGACAGAAAGCTGGATCGTTATGTTACGGTGAAGGTTTTGCGGGAGGAATTTGTCGGGGACGAGGAATTTATTGAACGCTTTCGTTCCGAGGCATGCTCCGTTGCAAGATTATCCCATCCGAATATCGTAAGAGCGTATGATGTGGGCGAGGACGGAGATATTAATTATATCGTTAATGAATACATCCACGGGGATACACTGAAGAAGGCAATCAAGGAAAAAGCACCCTTTGATTCCCGTTCTACTATCAATGTGGCAATTCAGATTGCCTCTGCGCTGAGTCAGGCGCATAAGGCGCACATCGTACATAGAGATATCAAGCCCCAGAATATTCTGGTAGGGACAGACGGCGTGGTAAAGGTGACGGATTTTGGTATTGCCAGAGCGGCAACCGCATCCACCATGACAACAACGGCAAATGCGGCGGGCTCTGTGCATTATTTCTCCCCTGAGCAGGCAAGAGGCGGCTATGTGGATGAAAAAAGCGATATCTATTCTCTGGGTATCACGATGTTTGAAATGATTACAGGCGTATTGCCGTTTCAGGGCAACAATTCCGTCAGCATTGCATTGATGCATATCAATGACGAGCTGCCGGATATCCGCCAGTATAACCCGAACTGTACGCGCTCTCTGGAGGGGATCATCCGCAAGGCAACGATGAAAAAGGCAGATGAACGCTATGCAAGCATTGACCTTCTCTTGGCAGACCTGATTCGTGCCAGAGCGGAGCTGAACGGTTCCGCAAAGGAAGAAAAGCCTGCGGAAAAGAAAGCGGCAGCGGTTGGTGCAGCGGCGGCTGGTGCGGCAGGCGTGCGGATGTCCAGAAGGGCAGAGGCGGCAGCCAGACTGCGTGAAGCGCAGGAGAAAACGGAAATGGAAAAGGCGGCACAGGCCGCAGTGGAAACACCGCAGGAAACAAAGCCGGCTGACCCGAAGGAGTTGGAATATATCCGCAGCCACGCGGAGCGTCCACATGCGGAACACAGCTATGCAGAACACGCACATGCGGAGGGACACCATGCAAGCCACCGCCATGCGGCGGAAAACGCAGCTGAGCCGCTTGATGATTTCGCACAGGAGAACCCTGTGGAGGAGGAGGCACATACCCCTCTGGCAGGACTTGAAAAATACGGTAAAAAGCTGAAAATGAAGCATATCTCCAAAGAGGATGATTATGAAAATGAATATGTAAAATCGGAGCCTGTGAAGGCAAGCAGACGACCCGGAAAAATTCGCAGAAACCCCAGAACCGAAGGGGATTTTGATAACGAGCATGACAGAAAGGCAGAACGTAAGGTTGTGATTGCGGCTGTAATTACGGCATTGGTGCTGATTGGTGTGATTTCCGTTGTCGGCATTAAATTTATGGGCGGCGGCTTTGGCGGCTTTATTTCCAGTGATAAGAATATCGAAACCCCCCTGTTCTTAGGGATGGATTACGATGAAGCAGTAAAGGAAGCGGAAAAAATGGGGATTACCCTTGTGCAGGAGGGGGAGGACTACAGCAGCTTCTATGACACAGGCTGTATCATTTATCAATCTGTCAACGAAGGGACGATGATTGGTGAAGGTACCAAAATCGGCGTAAAGGTCAGCCTTGGATTGACAGAGGAGGAAATGCCGAATGTGGTTGGCAAGAGCGAAAATGCGGCAATCGAAGCCATTACCCGTCTGGTTGGGGACGTGGCAGAGATTCGCTATGTGCATGACGCAGATGCAAAGCCCTCTGAGGTTATCAAGCAGGAGCCCGAAGCCGGTGCTTCTATTACGGCAAAGAGCCGCATTATTCTGACCATCAGCAAGGGGGACGAGGATACCAATGTTACCGTACCCAATGTTGTAAATGATACACTGGAGGATGCAAAGGCTTCCCTGACAGCGGTTGGCTTAACGGTCGGGAATGTATCTTATGCGGCAAGCGATAAGGTGGCAGAGGGCAAGGTTATCACGCAGACCGTGGCGGCGAATAAATCCGTACCGAGCGGCAGTGTGGTTAATCTGGTTGTCAGCAGCGGCGCGGATACGCAGGAGAATGAAAACAATAAGCCTTCCTCCAATACCCAGACACAGGGCACAAAATATTTCACAATTAACGCACCCAGCGGCAGCGAAGGCTCTGTTTATGTGCGTGTGGTAAAAGAGGATGCGGACGGAGTATACCCTGTGGTAGACACCTACAGAGATGCCTCCGAATTCCCTTACAGCGTTTCCGTAACGGGTAAGGGCAGTGGTACGGTTACCTGCTATATTGATAATGTGCAGCAGTGGTCGCAGAGTGTAAACTTCTCCGGATGATAAGGATAAAGGTGAATCTATGCTGGAAGGCGTAATTTTAAAGGGAATTGGCGGTTTTTATTATATTGATACGGAACGCGGCGTATACGAATGTCGGGCGAGAGGCATCTTCCGCAAGGAGGGGATTCGCCCGACCGTAGGCGATGCGGTGCGGATTTCTGTTCTGGATGAGGAAAAGAAAAAGGGCAGTCTGGATGAAATTCTGCCCAGAAGGAATGAGCTCATCCGTCCAAGGGTGTCCAATGTGGATCAGGCGGTGATTGTATTTGCGGCAAAAAGCCCGAATATGAATCTGGATTTGCTGGACAGGTTTCTGCTGCTGGCAGAGGAACAGGAGTTGGATATCGTAATTGTTATCAATAAAATCGACAAGGATAAAAAGGAGAATTATCTGGCGGCGGCAGAAATGTATCGGGATGCAGGCTATGCCGTTATCTGCACAAGTGCGGAAAAGGAAATCGGCATTGATGCACTGCGTACTGCTCTGGAAAACAAGATTTCTGTATTCGCAGGACCTTCGGGGGTTGGCAAAAGCAGCTTAATCAATAAAGCCTTCCCCGGACTGGAATTAAATACGGGCGAAATCAGCGAAAAGATACAGCGCGGGAAGCACACCACGCGACATGCAGAGCTGATTCAGATCACAGAGAAAAGCTATATCGTGGATTCTCCGGGGTTTACCTCTCTGTATCTGACGCATATTCCCTCGGAAAAGCTGCAGTATCATTTTCGGGAATTTCTGCCCTTTGTGCATGCATGCTATTACAACGGCTGTGTGCATATCAATGAACCGGATTGTGCCGTAAAGGAGCAGATTGGCAAGGCAATCCATCCGATGAGATATGAGAGATATGTTACGATTTATCATGAACGTAAGGAAGAAGAAGAGAGGAGATTCTAACCCATGAAAACGAAACTTTCCCCCTCCATGCTTTCCATTGATTTTGGCAAGGTAGCGGAGCAATTAAAGCTGGTCGAGGACGCAGGCACGCAGTATATCCATCTGGATGTGATGGATGGGATTTTTGTTCCCAATATTTCCTTTGGGATTCCTGTGATTAAGAGCATCAGAAAGCACAGCAATATGGTTTTTGATGCACATCTGATGATTGTGGAGCCTGAAAAATATGTAGAGGAATTCAGAAAAGCCGGTGCGGATATTATCAACTTCCATGTGGAGGCAACGAAATATCCCGCAGAGGTGATTCAGCAGATTAAGGCAACGGGCGCAAAGGCAGGCATTACCATTAACCCCAGAACGCCTGTTGAGGTGGTATATCCCTTCCTGAAGGATGTGGATATGGTTCTGGTCATGACGGTTGAGCCCGGCTTTGGCGGACAGAAATTCATGGCACAGCATGTTTCTAAAATCAGACAGCTGGCAGAATGGAAAAAGGAGCTGGGTCTGGAGTTCGATATTGAGGTAGACGGCGGCGTGACACTCGATAATGTGCGCGAGGTTCTGGATGCAGGCGCAAACGTGATTGTTGCAGGCTCTGCGGTATTCGGCAAGGAGGATATTGCAGGCGCGGCAAAGGGCTTTCTGGACATTTTTAAGGAGTATGAATAACGATGAAGGTAATTCTTTTTGCGGGAGCGGAAATCAGAGATTACAGCTTTTGTGAGAGCTATATGGATGGCGCAGATGCGGTCATCTGCTGCGATGCAGGGATGCGTCATGCAAAGGCACTGGGCATTGACCCCGATTATATCGTAGGGGATTTTGATTCCACAGCCTCGGAGGTTCTGGAATATTATAAGGCGAAAAATATCCCCATTCGGCAGTTCCCGACCAGAAAAAACGAAACCGACATGGAGCTTGGGATTATTCTGGCACTGGAGCTGGGCGCGACAGACCTTGTGCTGTTCGGCGGTATTGGGGACAGATTTGACCATACGCTTGCCAATGCGCATTATCTGCTTTCTCTTCTGAAAAAGGGCGTGCGTGCGCGTTTGGTGGATGATAAAAACTGTGTAGAGGTGATTGATCAGCACCTGACACTGCATGGCAAGGTGGGGGATTTGGTTTCCACACTGCCCCTTTCCATGGAGGTCACAGGCATTACGCTACAGGGCTTTTCTTATCCCCTGACGGATGCGACACTGACGCTGGATGGCGATTATATTGCGGTCAGCAATGTACTGGCGGAGGAAACCGCAACAATTGATATCAAGAGTGGCTATCTTTATGTGATTCGTTCCAGAGATTAAAACAAAAGAAGAAGCCCCCGACCAAAAACGGTTGGGGGCTTTTTGCACATTTGTAAGGCGGCGTGCATATCAATGATAAGAGGGGGGATTGGAATGCGAAGAAGATGTAACGGCGCGCCCATCAAATGGCTGGGCGGTGTTGTGCTGATTGCCATTGGACTGGGGATGCTTCTTGCATGTCTGATCCCGAAATGCGTTTTTCTGATTGGGATGGGATTTGTCGGGCTGGGGGTATGGCTCATCAGTCAGAACAGAAGATGCTGATTCTTCTATATTTCTATATACGAAAAAAAGCCGTTCTTTTTAAAATCAAAAAGAATGGCTTTTATCATTCGCTTGGAATTAGATTGCGCGTGTAATCTTGTTGGAACGCATACATCTTGTGCAAACGTAAATAGATTTTACATTGCCGTTGTCTTCAACGATTTTAACCTTCTTTACGTTGGGTTTCCATTTTCTATTCGCACGTCTACTTACCTGGGAACGTTCAATACTGATTCTATGACCTGTAATCTGGCCTTTTTCACAAATCGCACATTTAGCCATTGTCTGCACCTCCTTCAACCTCGCCTATGTGACATAACAAAGATATTTTAGCAGAAAAGCAAACGATTTGCAAGGAAAATAAGCAGAAAAAACGGATTTTTTTTCGGGCAGAGGAAGGAATGCGCTTTTCGGAAAAATCTTAAGAAAGTCGTAAGAAATTTGTAAGGAGCGTGTAACCTGCAAAGCGAAAAAGGATGCTATGGTAGAGGAAAGGGAAAAAAGCATAAAAATTATGAATCAGGAGAAGGAGGATGTGGTATGAAAAGGGCGGCTTGTCTGGCATTAGCGATGAGTATGGTAATGGGAACAACGGCATTTGCGGCGGAGCGAAATCCGATTGTTCTGGTAAACAGGCAGGAATTTTTTCTGCAGGACACAGCGATGCAAAAGAACGGAAAATGGCTGTTTTCTGCGGAGGACTTGGCAGAAATGACGGGAAGTCAGATGACGAATCTGGGAGAGAGCCTGCTGTTTACAACGAAAACCGTGGCAGAGGATGCGGAACGGCAGATGGAACGGACGGTTGTTTTGCAGGCGGATGGTATGCTGGATGTAACAGCGAAGGAGAAAGACAGACTGTATTTGGGGTATAAAATCAATCGCGAGAACGGGAAATGCTTTCTGCCTGTACGGGAGTTTGCAAATGAAATGGGATATACTATGACATGGGACAGATTCTTGGGTTCTGATTGGATTTATCTGAAGGAGTTAAGAACGCCAGATGTGACGTTGACGGTGGAATATGATAAAAAAACAAACAGTTTGCAGGGAACGATAAACAATAAAGAGCCGCAGAGCTTTCTGTACGGAAACGCATTTACACTGGAACGGCTGACAGAAAACGGCTGGGAATGCGTGGCAAAGGAAGAACCAAAGACGGGGACAGAGCTTTCGATGCAGCCAACCAGAAGCGAAACAGGCGAAAACGGCATGTCCACAATCGAGAAAAAGACAAAAAGGGGGCTTGCGGCAGGCGTATACCGCATGGGAATTCCATTTTCTTTCACCTATTATTACGGGGGGTATCAAGCATCGGCGGCTAAAGCGGCGCTGCGGAAGAATCCGGATAAAAAAGCGTATGATTTCTATTATGCAACCACTGTAGCCGAGCCGAATTTCTATTTCCGCGGAGATGGTCTCGGCAGCACATACGATGCTGAAATCACGACAAATTATACACTGTATGGTACATTTACTGTGGAATAAGGGGACGAAAGTCCTCTTTTTCTGTTGCAGAAACTATCGCAGAAAGATTGTATTTTGCCCATTTTTGCGGTATGATAAAAGAGGAAACATAGGGAGACCTATAGAAGAAATACAAAGGAGAAACCGAATGTTAGATATTTGTTTACTGGGAACAGGCGGCATGATGCCCATGCCCAGCCGCTTTCTGACAGCCATGCTGGCAAGGCTCAACGGCAGGCTTGCCTTGATTGATTGCGGCGAGGGAACGCAGGTGACCATGAAGATGCTCGGCTGGGGCTTTAAGGCGATAGATGTGATCTGCTTTACGCATTTCCATGCCGACCATATTTCGGGGCTGCCGGGGCTGCTTCTGACGATTGGCAACGCAGGGCGGACAGAACCCCTTACGTTGATTGGCCCTGTCGGCTTACAGCGGATTGTCGAGGGGCTGACCTTGATTGCGCCGGAGCTGCCCTTTCCCATCGAATATATTGAATTGACACAGGATGCACCGAACCCGATACGGGTGGGGGCGTTTGAAATTCATCACTGCCCTGCCGACCACATGGTGAAATGCTTTGCTTACCGCATTGATTTGAAACGCAAGGGAAAATTCGATGTAAAAAAGGCGGAGCAGCTTAAGCTGCCGAAGCCTCTTTGGAATAAGCTGCAAAAGGAAGGCAGTGTGGAGCATGAGGGCAAGACTTATACGGCGGATATGGTAATGGGGGAAAACCGCAAGGGCATTTCCGTAGCATACTGCACAGACAGCAGACCGGTTGACCGTATTACGAAATTCGTGGAGGGCGTACAGCTTTTCATCTGCGAAGGGATGTACGGCGAGGAGGAGAAAAAGCAGAAGGCAAGAGAAAACAAGCACATGCTTTTTTCAGAGGCGGCGCGCATGGCAAAAAATGCAAACGCGGAACGGCTGTGGCTGACGCATTTCAGCCCTTCTCTGAACGAGCCTGAGGCATATTTGCCGGTGGCGCAGGAGATTTTTCCTATGACGGAGCTGGGCGAGGAGCGCAAGTGCATTACCATTGAATTTCCAAAATAAATTCCGAAAGTAAGAAACGGTGGAGAAAAAATCATGGAAGAAAAAAAGGATATTTATATATTAGCCATTGAAAGCTCCTGTGATGAAACAGCGGCGGCAGTGGTGAAAAACGGCAGAGAGGTGCTTTCCAATGTGATTTCCTCTCAGATTGACCTGCATACGCTATACGGCGGCGTTGTGCCGGAAATTGCATCCAGAAAGCATGTCGAAAATATTGACGGTGTCATTAAAAAGGCACTGGCGGACGCAGACATGACACTGGAAGAAATGGATGCCATCGGCGTGACCTACGGTCCCGGACTGGTGGGGGCGCTGTTGGTTGGGCTTGCGGAGGCAAAGGCGATTGCGTATGCGGCAGGAAAGCCTTTGATTGGCGTACACCATATCGAAGGACATATTTGTGCGAACTATATTCAGAATAAGGATTTTGCACCGCCCTATATGGCACTGGTGGTTTCGGGCGGACATTCCCATCTGGTTTATGTTTCCGATTACGGGAAGTATGAAATTATGGGACATACGAGAGACGATGCGGCAGGCGAGGCCTATGATAAGGTTGCGCGCGCGATTGGCATGGGGTATCCCGGAGGTCCGAAGATTGATGCGGCGGCGAAGAAGGGCAACCCCGATGCAGTGAAATTCCCTCGTGTTTTTCTGGAGGAGGACAGCTATGATTTCAGCTTCAGCGGCTTGAAATCGGCGGTACTCAATTATGTGAATAAGCAGAAAATGATGGGGGCAGAAATTGTTCCGGAGGATATTGCGGCAAGCTTTCAGCAATCTGTAGTAGAGGTTCTGGTGAGCAAGACCATCAAAGCGGCAAAGGCGCATGGCGTAAAGAAGATTGCGCTGGCAGGAGGGGTTGCCTCCAACAGTGCCCTGCGGACAAGGATGCAGGAGGCATGCGAAAGGAATGGCTTTTATCTGAGCGTGCCTGCGCCGATTCTCTGTACCGATAATGCGGCGATGATTGGCTGTGCGGCATACTATGAATATATTGCAGGAGTAAGGGATGGTTTGGATTTGAACGCGAACCCCAGCTTGAAGCTAGGGCAAAGATAAAAAAGTGTATACGCAAGGGAGGAACGAAGTATGGCAAGTATTTTAAACAGATACGAAAACATTATGTCCACAAATGTTTGCGGCATGATTGAATTCGCGGAAGACCCTATGAAAATGGCAAGACATTTATCTCACCACATGGAGGATGACCTTTCCAAAACGAAGCGGGAGGGCGCGGAGCTGATTGCAGAGATAGAAAAGCTTGAGGACAACAAATCGGTTCCCAATGCGGAAGCACTTTTGGTTGCGAAAAAGGCAGAGCTGATGAAGCTGCATGAAATACATGAGAAGCTGAATGACCAGATTCAGCAGATTACGGCAATCAGAGCGGCAATTTATGAGGCGGCTCGGAAAAAATAAAAATAGGAAAACAAAAAAGCAGCTGTAGAAAAGGTGGATTACAGCTGCTTTTTCTATGCTTGTTTTTTGATTTTTAGAGCATGCCGCCGTCAAGCGTGATGATTTTGCCCGTCAGGAAGGATGCCTTTTGGTCGGCAAGAAAGACTGCCAATTCCGCCACTTCCTCCGGCTGCCCGAAGCGCATAAGAGGGATTTCATCTGCCAGTGCCTGCCGTTCCTCCTCGCTGAAGCAGGCATTCATTTCCGTATCAATGACACCGCAGGAGATGGCATTGACCCGAATATGGGAGGGCCCAAGCTCCTTCGCCATCGCTTTGGTGAAGGCATTGATGCCGCCCTTAGAGGCGGAATACACAGCCTCGCAGGATGCGCCGACCTCGCCCCACATGGAGGAAATATTGAGAATGACACCATCCTTTTCGGATACCATGGCAGGGACGGCAAGATGGGTGCAGTTCAGCACCGAACCAAGGTTGACATCCAGCACATGGTTCCATTCGGCAGGGGTCATATCCGTAAACAGCCCGATATGGGAAATGCCTGCGTTATTGACCAGAACATCCACCATACCGAAGGTTTCTTCGATTTTTGCGAAAAGCAGCTTGCAGCCTTCATAATCAGAAACATCCGCCAGAACGGCAAGGACGGGAATAGCTTCACTTTCCAGAAGGGACTTCGTTTCCTCCAGCTGCGCCGCACTTTTGGAGGCATTCAGCGCGACATTATAACCGGCGCGCCCGAAGGCAAGCGCAATTGCCCTGCCGATGCCGCGGGAGGAGCCTGTTACCAGAACGGTTTTCTTTTTCAATTCCATAAAAATTCACAGCCTTTTTTCGTATTTTTTCTTATTCTAAAGGAATTCTTAAGAATTGGCAAGAGTGTCTGCGTTGGCTTTTGTCGGAGAATGTGGTATACTTTTCGGGTAAGAGAATGGAATCGGAAAGGATGAAACGATAAATGAACCATGATTTTTTCTACCGCGAATGGAACTGGATTGAGCAGCTTTCTGCGGCGTTCCATGTATTTGCGGCAAATATTAAACCCATATTGAAGGTGCTTTTGATTGTATTCCTGCCTATCAGTATTCTGGAAAGCATCATCAACGGGCGTATGTTGAACGCATATACGGTGTTTCAGCAGATTGCACAGGCGGGCGTAAGCCTATCCAATGAAGCAGACTTTTTTCAGGCGGCCTATCAGGTGCTGTTCCACTCCGGTCTGACGCTTTTGGTCGGTCTGTTTTTGCAGCCTGTCGGGACGATTGCCATTGCAAAGGTGGTAAAGCAGTTTGTGACAAAGCAGGAAATTTCCTTCGGCACTGCGTTGGGCGAAGCCTTTTCCCTGATGCCGACGATTGTGTTTTCGGGGGTTATTTACGGTGTGCTGATTTTCCTGACCAGTTTGATTATTGTGCCCGGAATTTACCTGAGCGTGGCTTGGGTGTTTTATGTGTATGCCATTGGGCTGAGTGACAAAAAGGGCATGGAGCCTATGCGCTACAGCAAAGCGCTGGTGAAGGGCAAATGGTGGAGAACCTTTGGCTATCTGCTGCTGTTGGCTGTGATTGCGATGCTTTGGAATTCTGCATTCCAGCTGAGCTACAGCTTTTTCCCGAATGAAAGAATTGGGAATGCGGTGTATCAGTTTCTGTGTTATTTCTCTGCTGCGTTTGTAACGGTCGGGGAGGCACTGCTGTTTTTAAACAGAGAGGCAGTGACATACGGCATACCGGCAGAGCCTGCGGCGGAGGATGCGCCTGCGGAATCCGTTACAGGGACGGTAGAGGGAGAGCCCACGGAAAACGAAGAAAATAAAGAGTAAAAGGTGCGCCCGGATAAGAAGCCTTGTATTCTGAAATGCTGAAAGCTATTTCATTTCTTCATGTTTTCTTATTGGGACACACCTAAACGCCTGTGTGTGACGGCACATACGGGCGTTTTTTGCTTGCTTTCGGTGAAAAAGAACTAGGAAAATAGTGGCTTTTTTGATATACTCAAAGAGCAGCACAGAGAAACGAAGAATAGAGGTGCAAGTTATGTATAGTGGAAGTGGGAGCTTTCCCGCAGAAGAAATGAAATATTTGAAACTGCTGTCCAATCAGTATAAAAATATCAACAGCGCAGCAACGGAGATTATCAACCTGAAGGCGATTCTGAACCTGCCGAAGGGGACGGAGCATTTTGTTTCCGATATCCATGGTGAGGCGGATTCCTTCAGCCATGTACTCAGAAACGCATCCGGTGTTATCAAGAACCAGATTAGTGCAATCTTTGGGGAGAGCCTGCGCAGCAGTGAGAAAAAATCACTGGCAACACTGATTTATTACCCGGAACAGAAGCTGGAAAAGATGGCTGAAGCAGAGGAGGAAATGGCAGAATGGTATAAAATTACCCTGCACAGACTGGTGAAAATCTGCAAGGTGGTATCCTCGAAATATACCCGTTCTAAGGTGAGAAAGGCACTGCCGAAGGAATTTGCCTATATCATCGAGGAGCTGCTGCACGAAAACAGCGCCAGCGTGGATAAGGATATGTATTATACGGAAATTATACATACCATTATTGACCTTGGGCAGGCAGACCGCTTTATCGTTGCGATGTGCAATCTGATTCAGCGGCTTGCGATTGACCAGCTGCATGTTATCGGGGATATTTATGACAGAGGCCCCCATGCGGCAAGAATTATGGATATTCTGGCGCATTATCATTCTGTGGATATCCAGTGGGGCAACCACGATATCGCATGGATGGGCGCGGCGGCAGGCTGTCAGGCCTTAATCTGCAATGTGCTGCGTATTCAGACCAGATATGCAAATTTGGATACGATAGAGGAGGATTATGGCATTAACCTTCTGCCGCTGGCAACCTTTGCGATGGACAAATACGCCGGCGACCCCTGTGAGCAGTTCAAGCCCAAGGGGGATGAGGTGCTGAGCGATAAGGACTTCAACATGATTGCCAAAATGCACAAGGCAATTTCCATCATGCAGTGGAAGATGGAGGGACAGATTATCAAACGCCGCCCCGAATTCCGCATGGAAAACAGATTGCTGCTGGATAAGATTGATTTTGAAAAAGGAACCGTGCTTGTAGATGGCGTGGAATATCCCATGAATGATATGAATTTCCCGACGATTGACCCCAAAGACCCCTATAAGCTGACGGAAGAAGAACAGGAGGTTATGGATAAGGTGAAATCCTCCTTTGTGAACAGCGAAAAGCTGCAGCAGCATGTGCGCGTGCTGTATCATAAGGGGAGCATGTATACCATTTTCAACTCTAACCTGCTGTTCCATGGCGGCATTCCCATGAATGCAGACGGGACACTCAAGGAAGTGACCTTCCGTGGGAAAAAATACATCGGCATGGAATATCTGGACGCAGTAGAGAGAACTATGCGCGAGGGTTATTTCAATAAGGCACATACCGAGGCAAAAAGAGAATGTATGGACTACATCTGGTATATGTGGTGCGGCGAGGATTCTCCCCTGTTCGGCAAGAAGAAAATGACAACCTTCGAGCGATATTTTATTGATGATAAGACAACGCATAAGGAAGAAAAGAATCCTTATTATACCCTTAGAAATGAGGAATCTGTCTGTGAGCATGTTCTGGAGGCCTTCGGCTTAGATCCGAAAAGCTCTCATATCGTGAATGGACACGTTCCCGTTAAGGTGGTAAAGGGAGAGAGCCCCATCAAGGCAAATGGCAGATTGTTCGTAATCGACGGCGGGTTTTCCAAGGCATATCAGAAGGAAACGGGGATTGCAGGCTATACGCTGATTTACAATTCCCATGGCATGGTTCTGGTATCTCATGAGCCCTTCGTATCCACGGACAGAGCCATTGCGGAGGAAAAGGATATTCTTTCCTCTACGGTTGCGCTCCAATATACACAGGACAGAATCCGTGTGAAGGATACGGATATCGGGAAAAAGCTACAGGAAAGTATTGCAGAGCTGGAAAAGCTGCTTTACGCATATCAGAACGGTATCATTAAGGAGCAGCAATAAAAGCTGAAATTGAGCAGGAAAAAGCCCTTGCGAGAGAAAAACCTCGTAAGGGCTGCTTTTTTGCTTATTTTTTATTTTTCTTTGGGGAAGCAGGGACTTTTCGGGCAGCAGCCTTACCTGCCAGATACCCGCTTGCCCATGCCCATTGCAGGTTATAGCCACCGCAGTCCCCATCTATATCGAGCACCTCGCCTGCGGCAAAAAGACCGGGCATCAGGAGGCTTTCCATGGTATGAGGGTTGAATTCCTCTGTGCGGATACCGCCTGCCGTTACCTGCGCGGCATCAAAGCCCATCGTGCCGACAACGGAAAGGGAAAAATCCTGTATGGCATGCGCGATTCTCTTGATATCAGAGGGCCTGAGGGAGGAAATGGGTTCGGTGAAGCCAAAGCCTGCGTAGCGCAGAAGGGTGCGCCCCAAGCGGTTATGCAAAATGCCTGTCAGGAAATTTTCCATAGACTGATGGGGCATTGCTTTTTTGCGGCTTTGCAGGAGGGAAACCACCTCCTCATGACTGAGATGACGCAGGAGATTCAAATGCACCGTCAGTGGTGCCTTTCCTGTGGAAATGATACGGGAGATTTCAAAAACAGTCGGGCCGCTGATGCCGAAGTCCGTAAACTGGATTTCGCCTGCATTTTCCGCAAGGATTTTGCCGTTTCGCTCCACGAGGACAGAGCCATCTGCACGCACGCCCTTGAGTGCCTTCACGAAGGTGGTATCGGTTTTTACCTGCACCAGCGCAGGGAACAGCTTGGTAATGGTATGCCCTTGACTTTTCAGAAGGTCATAGCCGCTTTGTGTGCCGCCAAGCTTGCCGCCTGCCATGCCGCCACAGCAGATGATAACGGCATCGGCGTGGAGGGTTTCCTCCTTGGAAAGCACCTGAAAGCCGCCCTTTTTGCCGCGCTTCAGTGCCGTGACCTCGAAGGAGGTGCGTATCCCTACGCCCATTTCCTCCAGAGCAAGCCGCAGCACATCTACCACACTGCCTGCTTGATCGGAAAGGGGATAAACCTTGCCGCTTGGCTCTACGGTGGTAATCAGCCCGAGAGATTGGAAAAATGCAAGCGTTTTTTGGGTATCAAAGGCCTGCAGGGCAGTCTGTGCGAATACCGCGTTTTGCCCGTGGTAATTTTTCATTGTCAGCTTTGTGTTGGAGAGATTACAGCGCCCGTTGCCTGTTGCGAGAAGCTTGCGCCCAACGCGCGCCTGTCGTTCCAGAATACAAACCTCTGCACCCTCTTTTCTTGCGGAAAGCGCCGCCATCATGCCGGAGGCACCACCGCCGATAATAAGAACCTTCATTGTGTCACCTTTCTATTTTATGGGAATTGATTTCGATTGATATATCTGTTTATTATAAGTGGTTTTTAGGCGGAATGCAAATGAAGCGACGAATTTGAAACGTTGTAGCAGGGCATAGATTGTGGTATACTTATATGATAAGTTGGTCATAGAATAGAACTATGATAGGAATTTAATATAAATGGAGTTAAAAAGATGAACGAAAAAGCATTGCATACGTTAGAATATGACAAAATTATAGAAAAGCTGGTGGGTTATGCGGTTTCCCCGATGGCAAAGGAACGTGCCGCGGCACTGCGCCCTTCTGCTGCCATGAGTGATATTATCATTTGGCAGGAGGAAACAACGGAAGCGACCACCATGGTACTGAAAAAGGGGACACCTTCCTTCGGCGGCTTTCGGGAAATCCGTCCGCAGCTAAAGCGGGCCTCTATGGCAGGGATTCTTTCCATCGCGGAGCTGATGTCGGTGGGGGAATTTGCGTATGTCTGCCGCAAGGTAAAAAATTATGCCAGAAAAGAAAACAAGGATGAGGTCTATGCCCGTCTGGATGAATATTTTGATTTGATTACCCCTCTGGATAAGCTGGAAAATGAAATCAGCCGCTGTATTCTTTCGGAAACGGAGGTTGCGGATGATGCCAGCGCAGGACTGCGGAGTGTCCGTCGGGAGATTAAGGCCTCCAATGAAAGAGTGAAGGATCATCTGAATGGGGTTATCAATTCCTCGGCATACCGCAATATGCTGCAGGATTTTGTGATTACCATTCGTAATGACAGATACTGTGTCCCCGTTAAGGCGGAATACAGAAGCTCCTTCCCCGGCATGATTCACGATCAATCCAACACAGGCTCTACGCTGTTTATGGAGCCGTTGAGCGTGATTCAGCTGAACAATAAAATTAAGGAGCTGCAGGCGAAGGAAAAGGAAGAAATCGAAAAGATTCTGATTGCCCTTTCGGATATGGTGACGGCAAATGCGTTTGCGATTGAGGGAAATCTGGAACTGCTGACACAGCTTGATTTTATTTTTGCAAAGGCAAATCTTTCCCTTGCCATGGACGGGACACAGCCCCTGTTTAATACAAAAGGCTATATCAATATCCACAAGGGCAGACATCCTCTGCTTGACCCGAAAAAGGTTGTGCCGACGGATATTTATTTGGGAAAGGATTTTACTACGCTGATGATTACAGGTCCGAACACCGGCGGCAAAACGGTTGCCCTGAAAACCTTGGGGCTGTTTACGCTGATGGGGCAGGCAGGACTGCATATTCCTGCATTTGATAATTCGCAGCTGGCGGTGTTTGATAATGTGTTCGCGAGCATCGGGGATGAGCAGAGCATTGAGCAGAGTCTGAGTACCTTTTCGGCACACATGACGAATATCGTGAAAATTATGGACGAGGTGACGGATGACTCTCTGGTGCTGTTCGATGAGCTTGGCGCGGGGACAGACCCGACGGAGGGCGCAGCCTTGGCGGTTGCCATCATACAAGCCCTTCTGGACAGAAAAATCCGTACCGCAGTGACCACGCATTATAGCGAATTGAAGGTATTTGCGCTGACGACAGAGGGTGTGGAAAATGCCTGCTGCGAATTTGATGTGGAAACGCTCCGTCCGACCTATCGCCTGCTGATTGGGATTCCCGGAAAAAGTAATGCGTTTGCGATTTCCAAGCGACTGGGCTTGCAGGAATATATTCTTTCTGCGGCGAAGGAATTTATCAGTCGGGATGAGGCAAGATTTGAGGATGTGATTACCGATCTGGAAATCAGCAAGAAATCCGTCAAATTTGAACAGGAGCGCGCAGAGGAATACCGCAGAGAGGCGGAGGAGCTGAAAAAAGAGGTCGAGCGGCAGAAGGAAAAGACGAGAGAGCAGAAGGAAAAAATTCTTGCCAAGGCGAGAGAGGACGCAAAGCAGCTTTATGTGCAGGCGAAGGAGGAAGCCGACCGTATCATCAAGGAGATGAATAAGCAGGCGAAGGAGGCAAACAATCGCACGAAGGCGCTGGAGCAGAGACAAAAGCTGAATGAAAAGCTTTCCTCCATGCAGCAGGATTTCCTGAAATCGAAAAAGGTAAAGCCGAACCATAAGGCACCCGAAAATCTGAAGCCGGGCGACAGAGTGTATGTGATTTCCTTTGACCAGAACGGCGAGGTGCTGACTGCGCCCGATAAGAATAAAGAGGTTATGGTGCAGATGGGGATTATGAAAATGAAGGTGCCGATGGCGGAGCTGATGCTTGACGATACCCCCAGACCGAAGGAAAAACAGAAAAGACAGCAGCCGACAAAGGCAAAATTCTCCAAGAGCCAGTTTATTTCGGCGGAGATTGACTGCCGTGGACAGCTTGTGGATGAGGCGATTGCCAATATTGATAAATATATTGATGATGCGTATTTATCCGGACTGAAGCAGGTTGTGATTATCCATGGGAAGGGCACAGGCGCACTGCGCGCAGGGGTGCAGAATTATCTGAAAATGAATTCTCATGTAAAAAGCTACAGACCCGGTACCTTCGGCGAAGGCGAAGCCGGTGTTACGGTGGTGGAATTAAAATAAAAGGCGGATTTCTGAACAGAGGTGAAGAAGATGGAAAAACAGAAGATTTTGGTTGTGGATGACGATAAGCATATTGCGGAGCTGATTTCTCTTTATATGATGAAGGAGGGCTATGAAACGCGGGAGATTTATGATGGAAAGGAAGCTGCCGCGGCAGTGGAAGACTTTCAGCCTGATTTAATCCTGCTGGATCTGATGCTCCCCGGAATGGACGGCTATCAGGTTTGCACAGAGGTGCGTAAGACAAGCCGTGTACCGATTATCATGCTGACGGCGAAGGGCGAAACCTTTGATAAGGTGCTTGGCTTGGAATTGGGTGCGGATGATTATATCGTAAAGCCCTTTGAGCCAAAGGAGCTTGTGGCACGAGTGAAGGCGGTGCTGCGCAGATACGAGCCAAAGCAGGAGGAGGATAAAAATATTCTGAAATTCGGGGAGCTAGAAATCAATCTCTCGAACTATTCTGTGCTGTATCATGGGAAAAGTCTGGATTTTCCCCCGAAGGAATTTGAACTGCTCAGCTTTCTGGCGCAGCATCCCAATCGGGTATTCACCAGAGAGCAGCTGCTTGACCGCATCTGGGGCTATGAATATGTGGGGGACACCAGAACGGTGGATGTCCATGTAAAGCGTATCCGTGAAAAGCTGAACAGCGAGGATGAATGGGGGATTCGGACAGTCTGGAGTGTCGGCTATAAATTCGGACAAAAATAAAAAGGGGGAATACCCCTTTTTATATGTCGGATTCTTTTTCAGCTGTTTCGGCAGGCGCTTCGGCAGGAACAGGTGCGCCGTCAACGGTCATATCCTCTGCGGAAACCGCTTCCGCAGGCGTATCCTCTGCGGACTGCTGCGTTGCCTCATATTCTGCTTTTTTCTTCAGCAGCTCCTGTCGTCTTGCATCCTTACGCATGTTTGACCAGCGCAGCATAAAGCAAAGAACCAGCAGGAAAAGGATGAGATAATGAAAGCTATTCATGTGCCGCCAATCCACACGAACAAATACGAGAACAGCCAGAGCAATGAGAAGCATATCTCTGGGTGCCATTTGCTTTCTTCTGGGCGGTGTAGGCTGAGGGCTGTTTTGTGTATTATTTTCCATAGGGTAATAATCAGGCAAAAATGCCGTTCTCCTTTCTAAAATTTCTTGTTTTTTGAGCAAAACAGGTACATAAGAACAGTATATCATTATTTTAATGATTTGTAATGCTTTTTTTCTTTTTTGGAGGAATGAAGATGAAAAACGATTCCATTGTGCGCAAGCAGATGATGCTGTATATGGCAACCATTGCGATATTTGTTGCGGTGGTTTGCGGCGCATTGACAATATTTTATACCAAACATTATATGGCAGAGAAACGGGAGGAATTGATTCAGCAGGGAGAAAAAATCGCACAGGCCTACAAGAAGGGATACCGGACAGGCAATCTGAGCGAGCTAAGCTATGAGCTGCAGATTCTGGAAAGCTACATGGGCTCAGGGGTTTTGGTTATCAATGAGAACGGTGAGGTTGCGCTTGCCTCTCCGGGGTTTAATGATGAATTTCTGGAGGATAACAGAATCAGCCAGACATTGATTGAGCGTGTGCAGAATGGCGAAATCGTTTCGGTACAGACAAAAAGCGGACAGGTTTCCGATACGCCCATGCTGGTGGTCGGGTATCCGTTTTCGGAGGGACATCTGGCAGGAATTCTGATGTGCCGTTCCCTGCCGGAGATTGAGGAATCCTTGAAGGAAATGTACCAGATTAGCGTAATCAGCCTATTTTTCGTTTCGTTTCTGGGGCTGATTGTCAGCTATGTGACGGCGAAATATGTTGCGTTGCCGCTGATGCGGATGAACCGTGCGGCAAAGGTTATTGCAAATGGGAATTTTGAGGAGCGCGTGGATGTGACAAGCTCGGATGAACTGGGTGAGCTGGCGCAAAGCTTTAACCACATGGCGGAAAGCCTGCAAACGCATGAGAAGGTGCAAAAGGATTTTATTGCAAATATTTCGCATGACCTGCGTTCGCCATTGACCAGTATGCAGGGCTTTCTGACGGCAATGCTTGACGGAACGATTCCGCCTGAAAAACGGGAGCATTATCTGAAAATCGTTCTGGAGGAAACGGAACGGCTTTCTCGTATGACACAGAGTATTGTGGAGCTGAGCCGCGCACAGAGCAGTGCGATTTTGCTGGATGAATCGGATTTTGAATTGAATGAGCTGATTCGTTGGAATATTGAAATGCTGGAACCGCAGCTAGAAGAAAAGAACGTACAGATTCATGGCATTTATGAAGCGGAACAGACCATGGTACATGGGGACAGAGACAAAATTTCCCGTGTGCTACAGAACCTGTTGGGCAATGCAGCAAAATTTTCACCGCAAAATGGTATTATCGAGGTGGAAACGACACTGGATAAGAAAAAGGTTCTGGTTTCTGTAAAGGATCAGGGACCGGGCATCAGTGAGGAAGACCAGAAATATGTCTTTGACCGTTTCTTTAAAACGGATACGACCCGAAATATGGACAAGACGGGCAGCGGAATCGGTCTGGCGATTGTGAGAGAATTTTTGCAGGCACATGGCGAAACGATTACGGTAAAAAGTGAGAAGGGAAAGGGTGCAGCCTTTGTTTTCTCGCTGAAATTGGCAAAAAAAGAAAATTAAAAGGAATTGAGGCAACGAAACAGGAACTGCCCCTCACCTGTCAGACAGTATGCGATACGATTTAGCAGGTGGGGGGCAGCTCAGAAGAATATGTGATTTTTATTGTTTATTTGCTGGTTTTCATTTTTTTCAGCATGGTTTCCGTTGTTTCCATGTAATAGGAAGCATCCTGTATCCCCTTGATTTTTAAATCGGCGGGTTTGCCCTTGCTGTCTACAAAGACGGTGGTCGGCAGACCCTCCAGATTATCCGTAATCCAAGTGGCAAGGTTTTGGTCCGGCATGATGCCTTTGAAGGTAACGCCGGCTTTTTTATACGCATCGGTTGCGATTTTTTCTGCCTTCTGCCCGGGAGTGTCAATGACAACCTGCACGAAGTTTACGTTTGGATGCTTTTTCTGCAAATCCTTGTAGAAGCTTTGCAGGGTATCCAGTTCATTGATGTTGTCCTCCTCGCAGTAGCTTGCCCAGAAGTTTACCACCGTCATATCGTAATCATAGAAAACAGCGGAGGTGACAGGGTCGCCATCAAGGGTATTGGAAATGAAGTTGAGATATTTGCTGTTTTCCTCTGCTTCATCCAGCACCGCTTCCTCATCCGGCAGGGAAATTTCAATACTTTCGCGCAATTCCGGCAGATAGCTTTCCAATTCGCGGAAGGTTGCCTGTGCTTCTGTGGAGAAGTGGTCGATGCCGTCGGCATAATCGGTCAGGAAGAAGAATTGGAAATCACCCTTTACGCCGATTTTTTCCACACTCTTGAAAAAGTCCATTTCCTCTTTTACTTCATCTGTTTCCAGATTTTCTGTTCGCACAACGAGCATTTCCACGATAGGGGTCATCAGTTCTTCCACAGCAATGGTGGATTCGGCATCATTCAGCGGCTCCATATTTTCATCAGGCGCATAGTTATACTGAATTTTTGCATAGATATCGCCGTTCACCTTGACATAGGACGCGGGGATGAGGTTTGTATTTTCCATTTCTACCCATTCATCGGGGATAGTGTAGGAAAGGCCGCATTTCGGCAGGTTAAATTCTGTCTGAATTTCTTGTTGGGTATCGTCGGCAGTATCGGTTTTGCCGCAGGCGGCGGAGCCAAAGAGCAAAAGGGCTGCCAAAAGCAGAGCTAGCTTCTTTTTCATATTTTAAATACCTCCTAGATTCTTTTTTATGGTTCGGATAATATTATAGCGAAAAAGCTTTTTCTCTGCAACCGCAGAGAGGAAAGATTCCGAAGATTCACCTGTGATTTTTATATTTTAATGACATTTTAATCTATTTTGAAACTGCCTTTAAGAGAAAAAAAGCATACTAAAAGGAATAAAAACAAGACAAACAAAAAAAGAATTGTTATACTGATAAAAATATGATTGAAGGAAGTGGGAAAATGGAACGAAAAAAAATCCTTCTGATTGAAGATGAGGTAAAGCTGGCTCGTTTTGTGGAGCTGGAATTGAAATATGAGGGCTACGATGTAACGACCTGCCATGACGGCAGAGTGGGGATGGAGATGATCACGAATCAGGAATTCGACATGATTTTGCTTGACCTGATGCTGCCGGGGCTGACCGGTATTGAAATCTGCCGCCGGGTACGGAAGTTTTCGCAGGTACCAATCATTATGCTGACGGCAAAGGATGAGGTAATGGATAAGGTTGCCGGACTGGACAGCGGTGCGGACGACTACCTGACAAAGCCCTTCGCGATTGAGGAGCTGCTTGCAAGAATGCGTGTGGCATTCAAGCACAGCGAGGGAAGTAATATTGCGAAAAAGACGATTTTGCAGGTACAGAATTTGGAGATTGATACGGAAAAGCGAATGGTAACGGTCGATGGCAAGGTGGTTGATTTAACAAAGAAGGAATATGAGCTTCTGACCTATCTGGTACAGAATAAGAATATCGTTTTAACGAGAGAACAGATTTTGAATGAGGTCTGGGGCTATAGCTACATTGGCGAAACAAATGTGGTGGATGTGTATATCCGCTATCTGCGTGCGAAGATTGATGAAGCCTTTGGGAAAAAATACATTCTGACCATTCGAGGGGTAGGATATTATGTCAAGGAAGAATAAGGAGTGGCTGAAGGGAATTCAGCACATGGCGATTGCCAAGCGAATCACGCTGCTTTACGGGGGGATTTTTTCGCTGTCCCTGCTGTTTATCAGTGGCTTTATGATGCTGAATATCTCCGGCTTGCAGCAGAGCGAAATGCGTAGAGAATTGCAGGAGACCATGACGCAGGTGCAGGAATTTTTGCAGACAAATACGGAGCTGAGTGATGAAAGCCTGAGAGAGCTGCTGGGGGATAAATATGTTGAGGTCAGCATTTACAGCAGCGAAGCAAATGAAACCTACAACAATTTTGTGGGAGAGATGCCGCCGTTTCTGTTTCGTCCCGAAGGGGAGCCTCCGAGCAGGCAAAAGCCGCAGAACGGCGCGGACAAGCCGCCTGTGATTGGAGAGAATGAGCTATACAGAGAGGGCTACCAAATTAACGGGCGGAGAGAAAACAAAAGCGGCAATGTGGAATATATTCTGGAAAACAGCACAGACCAGCAGTTTATGCTGCTAACGAACCATTTTGAAACGGATACAGATGCGTATCGAATTCAGGTGTTCAAAATGATGGGGAATAACGCCTATATGATGCGGAATTTTCTTGTAAAAATGCTGATTGTGGATATTCTTGGGATTTGCTGTGCATTTCTGATTGGGAAATATATCAGTGACCGTATTCTGCGTCCCGTTGAAGCGATTCGTTCGGCGGCAGAGCGGATTTCCATCGAGGACTTGAGTCAGCGGATTTCTACGGAAGGCCCTGAGGATGAGATGAAGGAGCTGACGATTACGTTTAACTCCATGATTGACCGATTGGATGGGGCGTTTCAGCGGCAGAGTCAGTTTATTTCCGATGCGTCCCATGAGCTGCGGACACCCATTGCCGTCATTCAGGGTTATGCGAATCTGATTAACCGCTGGGGCAAGAGCGATCCTGAGGTTTTGCAGGAATCCATCGATTCTATCCTGACAGAAACCGACCACATGAGTGCGCTCATCCGTCAGCTGCTTTTTCTGGCGAAGGGTGACCAAAATAAGCTGCATGTGCAGAAAACAAGAGTTTCTCTGAACGAGATTGCGGCAGAGCTGGTGCGTGAAATGGATTTGCTGCAGGAGGGTAGAAGCATCACCTTTACAGCGGAGGATGAGGTGGAAATTTTTGCGGAATATGATTTAATCAAGCAGCTGCTGTGGATTCATGGCGAGAATGCCTTGAAATATTCCCCGAACGGCAGTGAGATTGCGGTGCGGGTCTGGAAGGATGCAAGCTTCGGCTATGTTTCCGTGGAAGACCACGGCGCAGGCATTGCGGAGGAGGATCTGCGTAAGATTTTCGACCGTTTTTATCGTGCGGATAAATCCAGAAATAAGGAGGTTTCCGGTACAGGCTTAGGGCTTGCTATTGCGCGCTGGATCATCGATTGCCATGATGGAGAGGTTCTGGTGGAAAGCAAGGTAGGGGAAGGAACGATTTTCACCGATAAATTCCGGCTGTTTTCCGCAGAAAAGAAAGCAAAATCAAAATAATAAAGAAGCAAAACAAAAGGAAAGAAGGCAAAAAGAGGTGTCTCGAAACAGAAGGACGCTTCTTTTTTGCATGAAATTCATAAAAAAAGCTTAATTTTTCTTTGTTCTATTGTTTGGAAGGGAAGTCTTTGCTATAATATTCATAGGTTAAATCTGTAAGATAACCAAAAAAAGGTTGAAAAAGGAGGCGTTTACTTATGAAAAAGAAGCTGGCGGCACTGCTTTGCGGTGTTATGTGTGTGGGAGCATTTTCGGGCTGTTCGACGGATGAGCTGGGCTATCTGAAGATGGCGGCAAATGCAATGGATACCATGAAGACCTGTGAGGTAAAGGGAACGATGCAGGCGGATATCAACTTTGATGCACTGGAGACGTTTATGACAGATGTTGCAAAAGCAACAGGTGCGGATATGGTTGCGACAGTTGGGGAATTCCCTGACGGCAGAAAGACCATGCAGATGGATTACGACATGAATCTGGATATGGATACAATGAAATACGATATGTCCTTTGATGTGAATTACGAAGGCAAGAAGTACGATCTGGGTACGGTGTATTACAGTCTGGCGGATGGCGTTGTTGTGACAACAGATACCCTTCTGGGTGCATATCAGCTTGCGGGGGCTGTAGAAGAAAAGAATGACAGCTATCTTTTCACAGAGGCCTTTGCAAGAGATTTCAAGGCAGCACTGGGACAGCAGAAATATATTACACTTATCTCTGCCGAGGATATGACAGGGGTTGACATGGAAGGTGTAAGCATGAGCGGCTTACAGGATGCCGTATTTACCTTCTATGAGGATGTATTCAAGGGCTTTGAAACAGGCATGGTAAAGAAAATCAGCGGCGGCTATGCGATTCAGGCAGACGGACAGCAGGTGGCACAGCTGATGATCAATATGCTTGATTTCATCGGCAAGAACCCTGAGCAGGTGCTGAATGCAACCGAAGCCTACATGATGACTGTAATGGACAGCATGAATGCAAGTGCAGAGGATAAGGCACAGATAAAGGAAGGCTTTGCAGAGCTGAAGGCATCGGAGCAGGACTTCGTAGACGGCGCGAGCGACCTGAGTGCAATGTTAAAGGAAATTGTGAAAGAACCCAGCATTTCCATGGTTCTGAACAGCTTCAAATATAATGCGGAGGTAAAACAGCTGGCAGAAGGCTTCCGTTCTACAGAGGTGTATGATGTAACCCATAACGGCAAAAGAGTTGCGAAGATTACCACAGATTCTACCATGATGAGCTCCAACGAAACCGTAACGATTCCGAAGGGCGGCATGACATTGGAGGAGCTGCAGAATCAGATGGCGCGTCTGGAAAATAAATATAACCCTGTTGTCGGCGTAACCGTGACATGGGGCTGGGGCGGCGATAACGAAGCGAGCCTGGAGGCAAACAGAAAAGAAGGCAGTGCGGTATTCGGTGGCAATTATGATTATACCGATCTGGTTGTGAAAAATGGCAGAGCATACCTGCCCTTGCGTGATATCTGCGATATGCTGGGTGAGGATGTCGGCTGGGAAAAGACCACAAAGACCTCTTATGTGATGCAGAACGGCAAACGCGTGAATATGAATGTGCTTTTGCAGGACGGCAAATCATTCGTTGGCGTAAGAGCCTTTGAACAGCTTGGCTATACCGTAACCTACACTCCTCTGGAGGACGAAAAGATGGTTGAAATTATGAAATAAGCCGAAACAAAATAAATGGAGGACGATGAAAATCGTCCTCTTTTTGCGTTATCGGCGTGTTCTTTTTTTCAGATTTTCCCAGAAGGCATAGGGAATGGCGAGGTTATTTTTCCCACTGCCAAGATAGATATCGGGTTTATTTTTTCCGTGAAAATCACTGCCGCCGGAGGGGAGCAGACCCAGTCGCTTGGCAAGTACGGTGATCTCCTTTGTCTGTTCGGGGGTATAGGTGGAATATTGGCACTCGATGCCGTCCAGACCATAGGGAATCAGCTCCCTGCAAAGAATTTCCAGCTGCGCTACATCCAGCTCATAAAGCGTAGGATGCGCCAGAACCGCCGCGCCGCCTGCCGCCTTGATGGTTTCGATGCAAAGGGCAGGAGAGAGAAATTCCCGCTCCACATAGCCCGGCAGACCGGGGGAGATATAACGGGTAAAAGCGTCCGCCTTCTTTTTGATATAGCCCTTTTCGAGCAGAATATTCGCAAAATGCGCCCGTGTGATGATTTCACCGCCTGCGTTTGCCGCCACCTCGTCCAAAGTCAGATGCAGACCGATGGAGGAAAGCCTTTCGCACATCCTGCGGTTGCGGATATCGCGGCTGCTTCGGATGGTTTCCATGCGGCCCTTGAGAACGGGATGCGCCGGGTCAAAGCCTAAGCCGACAATATGGATTTCGGGACGGTGGAAATGCTCCCAGAGTGCGGCAAATTCAATGCCTGCGATGGCTTCGATGCCGAGGGCGTTTCCTGCGGCTTGAAATTCCGCCAGACCGTCAATGGTATCATGGTCGGTCAAGGCGATGGCGGAAAGCCCGATTTTCTGCGCTAGCGCTGCAACCTCTTTGGGGGCATAGGTGCCGTCCGATGCGGTGGAATGGCAGTGTAAATCTATAATAGAGGAATCGTGCATAGCAATGCCTCCTTTCTGTTTTATCGGTATATCTATCAGTATAGCATACTTTTTCCAAAAGACCCATAAAATAAAACCAGAGAGGTCTGTTTGGATAGGATGTGATTTTTTGGGGAAGGAAAAAGGAAAGAAGGAAAAAAGAGAAAAAAAGGAGAACCATAGCCGCCGAACCCGCGAAAGGCAGACGGGCGGCACGGCGCTTTGCCTTCTGCGCGGCATGGGCATTGCCTTTGCCATCACCTGTATTATATTTATCGGCTTTGGGATGATACTGACCTATACCGCTGCTTCGGAGGAAAGTCTGCCTTTGGTTTCGCTAATCTGTACGGCGCTTTCTGCGGCGGCGGCAGGCTATGACTGGGCGGCTTGCAAAAGGAAACGGGGGCTGCTATGGGGGGCTCTGGCAGGGCTTGTTTACACTGCTCTGCTTTACGTTATTACAAGCCTTGCGGCGGATTCCTTCGTTTTGCATGCTTCGGGGCTGATGACGCTTGCAGTGGCACTTGCGGCAGGAGTCATCGGCGGAATTCTGGGGGTAAACCGCAGGTAGTGCAACAGAATTAGAAAATAAACTTGCAAATCCATCATTTTATGCTAAAATAAATTTTGTGATAAACGGAATAAAGGGGCATGGATCCTTCCGCTGACAGAGAACAAGGAAAGATTCATCCCTTTTTTGCGTAAGAAAACAGCATGAAAGGATGGAGAAAAAAGATGAAGATGAAAGGCAGAATGATGCTTTTGCTGACACTCATTGTGGCGGTTGCGCTGAGTGCAATCTCCTATAAGGGGATTGGTTCCAAAAAGGCATTGAGTGTTCATCGCATTGAGCAGGGTCTTGATTTGAGTGGCGGTGTAGATATCGTTTACGAAGCAGACCAGAAATCTGTAACAGACGATGAAATGAAGGCAGCAATTTCCCTTTTGCAGGGCAGATTGGACTGGAAGGGCTGGACAGAGGCTGAGGTTGCCCGTGAGGGGGACAAGCGTATCCGCGTGCAGATTCCCGGTGTGGAGGATGCGGAGGAAGCCATTCAGGAAATCGGACAGACCGCGCAGCTTTCCTTTGCAGATGAGGACGGCAATGTGCTGCTGACAGGTGATATGGTAAAGGATGCAACCAAGCAGGTTGGTTCCACAAGCAAAAACGGTGCTTCTCAGCCCTATGTTGCACTGGAGTTCAACAAAGAGGGGACGGAAAGATTTGCTGAGGCAACCTCGAACAATATTGGTAAGCAGATTTATATCATTATGGATAATGAGGTAATCAGTGCGCCGACTGTTCAGACAGCAATCACAAACGGACAGGCAATGATTACGGGCAGCTTTACCGCGGAGGGGGCAGAACAGCTTGCGTCCCTCATTCGTGCAGGCTCTCTGCCGTTTAACCTGAATGTAATTCAGATGAAGAACGTAGGTGCGCGACTAGGTGCGGATGCGCTTTCCACAGGCATTAAGGCAGGTATTATCGGTATCGCTTTGGTACTGATTTATATGCTGTTTGCCTATAAGCTGCTGGGCTTTGCGGCAGACTGGGCACTGGTGATTTATATTGGCCTGGAGCTGGTGGCGCTGAGTCTGTTCCATGTGACGCTGACATTGCCCGGTATCGCAGGTATCGTGCTTTCGGTAGGTATGGCGGTAGATGCGAATATCGTTATTTTTGAACGTGTGAAGGAAGAACTGGTTCTGGGTAAGAGCCTGCGCAATGCGCTGAAGGCAGGCTTCAAGAGAGCAACTCCTGCCATTCTGGATGGTAACGTAACCACGCTGATTGCGGCAGCGGTTCTGTTCTTCTTAGGCAGTGGTACAGTGAAGGGCTTTGCAACTACACTGATGATCGGTATTGTGATTTCCATGTTCACTGCGCTTTTTATTACCCGTGTGATTGTGAACGGTCTGATGTATGCCGGTGTGCAGAATCCCAAATATTACGGCTTGAGAATGAAATAAGGAGGTGGGGAAAATGCAGATTATTCAAAACAGAAAAAAATTCTTTATCCTTTCCCTGCTGGTCATTATTATTGGTTTTGGCTTTATGATTGCCAATGCACAGGCAGGTAAGGGCGCACTCAACTGGGACGTTGAATTTACAGGCGGTACCTCTATGGAACTGAATATGAACGGTAAATATGATAATGATAAGCTGATTTCCATTATCAAGGACGTAACCGATCAATCCAGTCCGCAGATTCAGGAGGTTCTGGGTACAAATAACGTAGAAATCAAATTGCAGTCCATCGACAGTCCCACGCGTACGGCTCTGGTGGAAGCAATCCAGAAGGAATATTCCAAAGCGACACTGACGGAAGCGAATGATATCAGCGGTACGGTCAGCGGTGAAATGCAGCGTGCAGCCATCAAGGCAACGCTGATTGCGGCAGTAGCGATGCTGATTTATATTTCTATTCGGTTTAAGGATGTGCGCGCAGGCGGCAGTGCCATTCTGGCGCTGATCCATGATGTACTGGTGGTTCTGTCGGCGTATGCGATTTTCCGTATTCCCGTAAATAATGCTTTTATTGCGGTACTCCTGACGATTTTGGGGTATTCCGTAAACTCGACCATTGTTATTTTCGACCGTATTCGTGAAAATAAAGGGGCATTCAAGAGAAACCAGACCGCAGAACGCATCAATAAGAGCATCAGCCAGACATTGGCGCGTTCCATCAATACATCCCTGACAACATTGTTTACCATTGGTGCCATTTATTTCCTTGGTGTGCCTTCCATTCAGGAATTCGCACTGCCTATGATGGTTGGTATCATTGCCGGTGCATATTCTTCCATTTGCATTTCCGGCTCCATCTGGTACACATTGCTGCCCAAGGCGGAAAAAGACGTATAACGATCAGTCGAAATCAGGATTTTGACTTGCGAGAGGAAAAGAAAGCGTTGTTCTTTGGTTCATCCGAAACAACGCTTTTTTCTTTTGCCCTGCTATGGTATGATGGAGGGGTATGAAAGGAGTGGCGGCATGAAACGCTGGCTTTTAAAACGAACGAAAATAGATACGGCGGCAATGGCGCGGGATTTGGGTATCCGCCGGGCAACAGCAGCAGTGCTTGCCAATCGGGAGCTATCTTCCAGACAGGCGGCAAGGAGCTTTCTCTACGGTGGTACGGCGGCATTAGGAAATCCGCTGGAAATGAAGGATTTTTCGCAGGCAGTCTCTCTGCTTGCGGAAGCGATTCGCGCAGGAAAGAGAATTGCCGTGTATGGAGATTATGATGTGGACGGGGTGATGAGCACCTCTATTTTATATCAGACGATTCTGCGATGTGGCGGCAATGCTGTTTTTTATCTGCCGCATCGGCAGAAGGAGGGCTATGGGCTGAACCTGAGGGCGGTGGAGCAGCTTGCGGCAGAAGGCATAGAAGTGCTTTTTACCTGTGATAACGGCATTGCGGCGTTGCAGGAAATTGCGCTTGCGAAGGAAAAGGGCATGACGGTTGTAGTGCTTGACCACCATGAGCCCGGCTTTCGGGGCGAGGGAGAGGAGCGCAGGGATATTCTGCCTGCGGCGGATGCCATCATTGACCCGAAGCAGCGAGCCTGCCCCTATCCCTTTAAGCAGATGTGCGCTGGAGGACTTTCCTATTACTTTGCGCATCACCTTTTGCAGATATTTGAAATTACGGATGAGGGGCTGGAACGACAGCTTTTGACCTTTGCAGGCATTGCGACCGTCTGCGATATTGTGGATTTACTGGGGGAGAACCGTGCGCTTGTGCAGATGGGGCTTGCGGAAATTGGCAAAACGGAAAATATTGGACTGCGCGTGCTGATTGAGGAGGCAGGGCTTTCGGATAAGGTCATTTCGGAATATCATATCGGCTTTATCATTGGGCCCTGTATCAATGCGACAGGACGGCTAGAAAGCGGCAGGCTTGCGGTGGAGCTTTTCTGCACGCAGAATGAGAAGGAAGCGAGAGAGAAGGCAAGGCATCTGGTGATGCTCAATGCGGAACGCAAGCAGCTGACAGAGGAAGCGGCGGAGCGTGCGGATATCGCCCTGCAGGAAGGCGACGCTTTGCAGGATAGGGTGCTTGTGCTGTATGATGCGGAGATTCACGAAAGCATTGCAGGGATTGTTGCAGGCAGAATCAAGGATAAATATTACCGCCCGACCATCCTGATTACGGGCAGCGAGGACGGAGCAAAGGGCTCAGGCAGAAGCATTGAGGGCTATCATCTGTTTGAGGCATTGTTTGCCAATCGGGATTTATTTACGCGCTTTGGCGGACATGCCATGGCGGCAGGGCTTTCTCTGCCTGTAGAAAACATCCCCGTTCTGCGCAGACGGCTCAATGAAGGCTGTACCCTGACGGAGGAGCAGATGATTCCGATTCTGCGGCTGGAGGATGCACTTTCCTTTGCGGAGATTGACTTAGGGCTTGCAAAGGAATTGCAGACACTTGCGCCCTTCGGCAAGGGCAACCCTGCGCCGTTATTTGCATCCAAGGGGATTCATGCTGACCGTGTGGATTTGATAGGGAAGAATAAAGATATCCTGCGGCTGACGCTTTCCGAGCCGGAAAACGGGATTCGCCTTTCGGCAATCTCCTTTGATGGCTATGAACCGCTCAGAGAAATGCTGAAAGCATTGTATCCGGCAGAGGATTGTGATAAAATAATAAACAGTGGGCTTTTGCCGCAGCTGCTGGATATTGTGTATAGCATTGAAATCAACAGCTATCGCGGCAGAAGCAATGTACAGTTGATACTAAAGGATTTTCGATTTGCAAAATGAGGAGGATATGGGATGGATTTAAAGGATAAGATCAGATCGATTGAGGATTACCCTCAGAAGGGTGTGATCTTCCGCGATATTACAACACTGCTGAAGGATGCAGAGGGGCTGAAGGACGCTGTGGATGCCATAACGGCAAGCCTTGCGGATGTTTCCTTTGATTTGGTGCTGAGCCCCGAATCCAGAGGGTTTATCTTCGGGATGCCCGTGGCGTATAATATGGGGAAGGGCTTTGTTCCTGTCAGAAAGGCGGGCAAGCTGCCTGCGGAAACCATCAGCAAGGAATATGAGCTGGAATATGGCACGGCAACCATCGAAATTCATAAGGATGCCATCAAGCCCGGACAGAAGGTTGTCATTGTAGATGACCTGATGGCAACAGGCGGCACAGCAAAGGCGATTATGGAGATGGTAGAGGAAATGGGCGCAGAGGTCGTTGCCTCCGCATTTTTGATAGAACTGGATTTTCTGAACGGCAGAAAGGCCTTGCCCGATTGCAGAGTTGAGGCTGTGATTCATTACGAATGAGAAAAAAAGGAAGGGTGGCACTGCCGCTCTTTCTTTTTATAAAAGAATAGATGAGGGATAAGGTATGTACGGACAATTTTTTATACTTTTTGGGTTGATTCTGGTGGGGTATTACTGCAATAAAAAGGGATACTTGCCGATGGAAACAAATAAAAACGTAGGCAATATGGTCATGCGCGTGACGATTCCTGCGATGCTGATTACTACGATTGCAGGGATTGAGATTACCGACAGGGTGCTGAAGGCATTTCTCTTTTCTGCCGCAGGGCAGGCAGCCATGATGGTTGTGTTTGGCTTTTTGATGCGGCAATACGGGCGGAAAAGAGGCTTGGACAGCCGCCTTCTGCCCATGCTTGACCTGACCGCAGGCTCCCTGAACACAGGCTTTATCGGCTTGCCCGTTACGATGATTTTCTTCGGGCAGGCGGGGATTATCTATATGTCTGCGGGGGTTTTGGCACTGAATTTGTATCTTTGGTCGTATGGTGTATATCTGATTTCAGACAAGAAGGCGACAGGTGCGGCGGCAATCGGGAAAAGCTTTTTACAGGGAGCAATCAATCCGAACTGCATTTCCATCCTGCTGGGGCTTCTGCTTGCGGTGACGCATACCGCAAGATTTGTGCCGACAGTGGTGCTTGGCTTTCTGACAAAGGTCGGGGATTTATCTACACCGCTTTCTCTGATTTATATTGGCGCATTGGCAGGCGGCAGCGGCATCGTGCAGCTCTTTAAAGAAAAAACAGCACTGGAAATCAGTGTGGTGAAGATGATTGGGATGCCTGCATTGGCAATTCTTGCAATGCTTTTTATTCCTGCGGATGGTCTTGCAAAGTCGGTGTTCCTGCTTTCCGTTTGCATGCCATCGGCGGCGGTCGTGCCGATGATGGTCGGCAGATACGGCTATGGGGATAAGATGTCCTCGGATATTGTGCTTTGGACAACGGTTCTTTCCATGGCAACGCTGCCGTTAAGCGTGCTGCTTGCCGCAAAGCTTTACGGAGCAGTCTGAAAAGCCTGAAAAACCTTTATTTTTCGGAAAAAAGTGCTTGCAATGTCCTTTCGGGCGTGGTATAATTTTTCGTGTTGATTACGGACGGTCCAATGCCGCTGTCAAAGGGACGGGGTAAGAACGTCTAAGGTGCATAAGGAGGAAATACAATGGATATCATCAGAGAACTGGAAAATGAACAGCTGAAAAGCGAAGTAACTCCTTTTAACGTTGGCGACACAATCCGTGTTTATGCTAAAGTAGTAGAGGGTACAAGAGAAAGACTGCAGATGTTCGAAGGCGTTGTTATCAAAAGACAGGGCGGCGGCATCAGAGAAACTTTCACAGTAAGACGTATCGCTTCCGGCGTTGGCGTTGAAAGAACATGGCCCGTACACTCTCCCAGAATCGACCGTATCGAGGTTGTAAGACGTGGTGTTGTAAGACGTGCTAAACTGTTCTACCTGAGAGACAGAGTTGGTAAAGCAGCTAAGGTTAAAGAAGTTCTGAAATAAGCTGTACATTTTGTACCGGAACGAGAAAAAGCAGTCTCGATGAACAAGTTTCATCGAGACTTTTTTCGTGAGAGGCAGAAGGGCTTTTGCCTTTGACGAAAAAATGCGTTTGGATAAAGGAGGTCTTTGGAATGGAGCAGGCAATTGAAAAGCAGGAAGAACAGAAGCCTACAAGAAGAAAAAAGGAAAAGAAGGGAATGCCCATGCTGCTGCAGCTGGTGCTGTTGGTTGTTGTGATTGTGGTTTTGCGTAATGTAATGGGGACGGTTCTGGTAAAGGGGTCTTCCATGGAGCCGAATTTTTACCATGGCGATTTTGTGTTTATCAATAAGCTGAGCACCTCCTTCGGTACGCTGAAAAAGGGAGATATTGTTATCTGCCGCCTGAATGACGAAAAGAAAAATATCATCAAGCGTGTGATTGGTCTGCCCGGGGATGTAATTGACCTCAGAGATAATGGTGACGAGGAAGATACGATATACTCTCTGTATATCAATGGGGAGTTGGTGAAGGAGGACTATATCAAAGCGCCGATGGATACAAAGGGAAATATTGAGTACCCTTATACAGTTCCCGAAAACAGCTATTTTGTGATGGGGGACAACAGAAACGCAAGCTCCGACAGCCGCAGAAAATCGGTCGGCGCGATTCCGAAGGAGAACCTGATGGGGAAGGTTGTGTTCCGCCTGTATCCCTTCAGCTCCATTGGCTTTATCAAATAAAAACATGAGTGAAAATAGAAAGAGGTAGCTATGAACAATATTCAATGGTATCCCGGGCACATGACAAAAACCCGCAGAATGATGGAGGAAAATATTTCTCTGGTGGATATTGTCATCGAACTGGTAGATGCAAGAATTCCATACAGCAGCAAAAATCCGGATTTGGATACGCTTGCGAAGAATAAGCACCGTATCCTGCTTCTGAATAAATGCGACCTTGCGGACGAAAGGGCAACCGATATCTGGCAGGAATATTTTGAAAAGCAGGGCTTCCGCGTGATTCGCATCAATGCGCTGAAGGGCAACGGCTTGGGCGAGGTGACGGAAACGGCACGCAGCTTAATGAAGGAAAAAATTGAGAAGCTGAAAGCAAGAGGGCGTATCAATGTCCCTATCCGCAGCATGATTGTGGGTATCCCGAATGTGGGGAAATCCACGTTTATCAATAAATATGTGGGGAAGGTAACGGCGAAAACCGGGGATAAACCCGGTGTGACCCGCGGCAAGCAGTGGATAAAATTAAAAAAGGATTTTGAGCTGCTCGATACGCCGGGCATCCTCTGGCCGAAATTTGAGGACCAGCAGGTGGGGCTGAAGCTGGCGTTTACGGGGGCAATCAATGATGATATTCTTGACCCCGAAAATATGGCGCTTGCCTTTATCAATCACATGATTTCCAGAAATCCCGACTGTCTGCGGAATCGGTATCAGATTACATTCGATACGATTGAGGAGCCGCATGTAATTCTGGAAAAAATCGCGATGGCGCGCGGTTTTAAGAAAAAGGGCGGCGAACCTGATTTGGAACGCGCAGGCAAAATTCTGATGGATGAATACCGTGGCGGCAAGCTTGGCAGGCTGACATTGGAGCTGCCGGAGGATATTGATGTGATGCTGGAGCAGAAGAAGGCAAGGGCGGCGGAAAAAGCGGTTTTGGATAAGGAACGGAAAAAGGCCTACAATAATAAAAAGAAGAAATAACACAAAAACCATAGGACTGGCGGATACCAGATTCTATGGTTTTCTTTTTTAGCTGCTTTTAAAATTTCAGCTTAGACTCGTTTAGAATCTCGATGATATTGCGAAGCACCTGTGCGGTGAAGCCCCAGATGATATGCCCGTTATATTCATAGAAAAGCTGTGTGGTTTTGCTCTTGCTAAAGGGGTAGTTTTTGCCGCCTTCGATTTTTTCGTAGGGGAAATCGGGGGATTCTATGACCTTCCAGACGGTATCATGCCGCTCCGGCTCGGTTTTCAGAAAGAAACGCAGGGGGACGGTGAAAATTTCCGCAACCTCCTTGGGATTTGGGACTGCGGTTTTGTAAATCTCATAGGGGATATAGGCGATATAGGGCTGAATCATGCCACGATAAATCGTCAGCATGAAGTCACTTTTCCCTAGAAGGCGAATATCCTTTTGAGAGATGCCGATTTCTTCCTCGGTTTCTCTGAGAGCGGTTTCCACGAGGGTTTCGCCCTGTTCCCGATGTCCGCCGGGAAAGCAGACATCCCCCGGCTGATTTACCCCTGCGGCGCGTTTTGTCAGAATGAAATGCAGTTCTCCGCCTATCTCTGTCAGCAGAGCAAGAACGGCGAAATGGCGCAGCTTCCAAATGGGGGCTGCTTCATGCGAGGAAAAAACAGCGGTGACTTTTTTCAGACAGTTTTTATGTTCCATGGGGCTCAGTCCTTTCTTAATCTGATGCGGGTTGCTGCCATGCGGCGACGGCTGTCCTCGATATCGGCGTAATGCTTGCGGGTGGTATTGACATCGGCATGCCCCAGCACATCCGCCACTAAGTAGATATCCCCCGTTTCCTGATAGAGATTTGTACCGAAGGTACTGCGCAGCTTATGGGGGGTGATTTTTTTGATTGTAACGCCCTGTGCGTATTTTTTGACCATATTCTGCACCGTCCGCACGCCGATGCGCTTGCCCTGACTCGAAAGAAAGAGGGCATCTTCATTTTCGTCCTTGGTTAGGGCGTTCTGCCGTTCCTCTAAGTAATCCGCAAGGGTTTCCCGTACTTCTTCGCCGAAATAGAGGAAAACCTCGTTGCCACCCTTACGGGTAACCTTGACGGCGTTATTCTGAAAATCCAGATCCTTAATATTGATACCGACACATTCGGAAACACGCATCCCCGTCCCAAGCAGGAGCGTCATCATGGCAAGGTCGCGCTTTTTTGTTTTTTCATGGAAGACCTTCTGGCGGTCGGTCAGCTTTTCGCCGCTTTCCACTGCATCCAGAAAGTTTGCCATTTCGTTCACATCCAGACGCACAATAGCTTTTTCGTGGATTTTCGGGGTATCGACCAGAGAGGCAGGGTCCGCCGATATAATTTTTTTCTTATACAGATATTTAAACAGCATCCGCACTGCGGCAAGCTTACGGGATTTCCCTTTTTCCTCGTTGTGCATTTCCTTGCCATAGGCGGGGTTTTCATAATCGGGGCGAATATAATAGGAAAGATATTCCATGAAGCAGTCAATATCCTCAGAGGTGACCTCGCTCAAATGCGCTGCGGTCAAATCCTTCGGCTCGATGCCGCCGAGGGTGCGATGCTCCTCATAAAGATAGCGGAAGAAAATTCGCAGATCGTAGGCATACGCCAGACGGGTTTTAGTAGAGGTGGTCTGTGCGATGCCGCGAAAGAAGGCTTGCACAAAGGAGGGCAGCTCCCTCTGGATTTCCCGAAGACGCAGGGTTTCCTTATTTTTCAGTTCCTCACGGTAATCAGACATCAGGCTCACCTTCCTTATTCCTCATGATTCCAACCCTTTAGGGAGGAACGCTTGATGGCACCGAATACCTTTTCCTGCAAATTATCATACCGTAGGGAAAGCTCTGCCAGAAGCTCCTTGGTTTCCTGCCGTTTGGTATTTCCGTCGGCAAGACAGGGGTTTTTTACGATATGGATATCGCTTTTATTGACAAAGCTGCGACATTCCCATTCCGGCACATACATCAGCGGACGGATGGAATAGAGTTTTTTTCTGTCCAAGAAGCTAACGGGAGCGAAGCAGTTCAGGCGACCCTCATAAAGCAGAGACATAAAGAAGGTTTCCACAACATCATCCTTATTATGCCCCAAAGCGATCTTATTGCAGCCAAGCTGTTCCGCCATATCATTCAATGCGCCCTTCCGCATTTTTGCACAGAGAGAGCAGGGATTTTTTTCTTTTCGCTCATCAAAAATGATTTTGCCGATATCGGTTTCCACAACGGTATAATGCACACCCAGCTCATTGCAGAGTGCCTGTATGCCGTCATAGCTTGCACCGGGCAGACCGAGGGAGACGGTAATTGCCTCCAGCTCAAACCGCTTGGGATAGAAGCGCTGTAAATGCTTGAGGGCGACCAGAAGACAGATGCTGTCTTTGCCGCCGGAAATGCCGACCGCGATTTTATCGCCTTCCTCTATCATACTATAATCATCTACTGCGCGGCGCACATAGCTTAATAATTTCTGTAATTTCATGTGAATACTCCTTTGTTTCCTGCATCTATCATGCGGTATAATCTATACTTATCTTATATAGATTATAGCGGAAGGAAGGAAAAAATAAAAGAGTCGCGGAGTTTTTTTCGGAAAAAGCGGAAAGACTGTAAAGGACAAAAGAATCTTGCGCCCAAGGGCATACTTTTGTGGAAATATTCTTGAAAATATACATATAAAACTGTATAATAATTTTTATAATCTTTTTTCGACAAAATTATTAGAAATTTTTATCAATAAGAGGGGGTGATGAGTATGGCAGAGATTGATGAACAATTATATAAGGAATTGATTGATAAAATCAAAACCTACCATCCGTCCGATGATTTTTCCATGGTGGAAAAGGCATATAAGCTGGCGGTGGAAGCGCATAAGGAACAAAAGAGAAAATCAGGCGAACCATATATCATCCATCCTTTGAAGGTGGCATATATTCTGGCGGAGCTGGAGCTGGATATGGAGACCATCACGGCAGGGATTCTGCACGATATTATTGAGGATACACCTTATACCTATGAGGATATTACACACCTGTTCGGCGAGGAAATTGCTGCATTGGTGGATGGTGTGACGAAACTGGGCAAGCTTTCCTATACCACAAAGGAAGAGGCGCAGGCAGAAAACTACCGCAAGATGTTCCTTGCCATGGCAAAGGATATTCGTGTTATTTTAATCAAGCTGGCGGACAGACTGCACAATATGCGGACGTTAAACTATATGACACCCGAAAAGCAGAGGGAGAAGGCGCAGGAAACACTGGATATTTACGCTCCTCTGGCGCATCGTCTGGGTATTTCCAAAATCCGTTCCGAAATGGAGGATTTGTGCTTTAAATATCTGAATCCGGATGCGTATTTCGATTTGGCGGCAAAAATCCAGAAGAAAAAAGAAGAACGTGACCAGTTCGTGCAGAGCATGGTGCAGGAATTACAGACGAAGATGAACGAGGCCGGCATCAAGGGGAAGGTTTACGGCAGAACAAAGCACTTTTTCAGCATTTATAAGAAGATGGTGAACCAGAATAAAACCCTTGACCAGATTTATGATTTGTTCGCTATCCGTGCGCTGGTGGACAGCGTGAAGGATTGCTATGCCGTTCTGGGGATTGTGCATACGGCGTATACCCCCATGCCCGGACGGTTTAAGGATTATATTGCTATGCCAAAGCCGAATATGTATCAGTCGCTGCACAATACGCTGATTGGCCCGCATGGGCAGGTGTTTGAGGTGCAGATTCGTACATGGGAAATGCACCGCACAAGCGAATACGGTATCGCAGCCCACTGGAAATATAAAGAGGGCAGAGCGAACGAAAAATCGAGCAAGGCGCAGAAAAGTGAGGAAGCAAAGCTGGCATGGCTGCGGCAGATTATGGAATGGCAGAAGGATATGTCCGATAATAAGGAATATCTGGATACCATTAAGCTGGATTTGAATATCTACAGCACACAGGTGTATGCCTTTACACCGCAGGGGGATGTTATCCAGCTGACGAAGGATTCTACCCCGATTGACTTTGCCTATATGATTCACTCGGCAGTCGGCAATAAGATGGTCGGCGCGAGGGTAAATAATAAAATCGTTCCGCTGGATCATAAAATCCAGAACGGGGACATTGTAGAGATTATCACTTCTCAGAATTCCAAGGGACCGAACCGAGATTGGCTTGCCATTGTTAAAACAGCACAGGCAAGAACAAAAATCAAGCAGTGGTTCAAGAAGGAAGAAAAGGAAGAAAATATCATCCGTGGACGCGAAATGATTCTGGCAGATATCAAGAAAAAGGGGTATCAGCCGCAGGATTTGCTGCGCCCCGAATGGGAAGAAATCGTTCTGGTGAAATACGATTTCAAGACATGGGATGCGCTTCTGGCTGCTGTCGGCTACGGCGGCATGAAGGAGGGGCAGGTTGTTAACCGCTTGAAGGATGAATATTTAAAGGAAAAGAGAAAGACGCAGACGGCAGAGGATGCGCTGAAGGATTTTGAAAAGACCATCGACCAGAAGCCTGTGAAAAAGCATAAAAGCAAGAGCGGCGTTGTGGTGGAAGGCATCGGGGATGTTGCGGTGCGTTTTTCCAAATGCTGTAGTCCGGTGCCTGGGGATGAAATCATCGGCTTCGTGACACGCGGCAGAGGGGTTACGATTCACCGTACCGACTGCATCAACGTGATCAATCTGAGCAACGAGGAACGCGGACGCTTGATCAATGCCGAATGGGATACGCAGTTTGCCAAGGGAGAAAGCAATACCTCTTATCTGGCGGAGCTGAAGGTTGTAGCGAATGACAGGGTTGGCTTGATTGTGGAAATCAGCCGTCAGCTGGCGGATGATGATATTTCCGTAAAGGGCTTTAATGTGAGAACCACAAAGGATATGCAGGCAATTTTGAATGTTACGATTGAAATTAAAACAAAGGAACAGCTGGAGCGCGTGGTCACACGTCTGAAAAATCTGCGTGATGTGACAGAGGTGGAGCGTGTTTCCGGTCTGGGCTGATATAGGGTTTAGGAGGAAGAAATGAGAGCAGTATTACAGAGAGTGACAGAAGCAAGTGTAACCATTGACGGACAGAAGGTCGGAGAAATCGGCAAGGGGATTATGGTGCTGTTTGGCATGCTGGGGACAGATACGGATAAAACCATTGATTACATGCTGGATAAGGTCATCAATCTGCGTATTTTTGAGGATGAAAACGGCAAGATGAATCTTTCTCTGTTGGATATTGAAGGAGAGTTGCTGATTGTGCCTAACTTCACCCTGTACGGGGATGCAAGAAAGGGCAGACGACCCGGCTACAGCAGCGGGGCAGCACCCGAAATTGCAAGCGAATTGTTCGATAAGCTGTGTGCAAAGGCAGAAGCACTGGGCATCAAGAAGGTGCAGCATGGCATTTTCCAGACAGATATGAAGGTTGCCCTTGTCAATGATGGCCCTGTGACACTGCTGCTTGACAGTGAAAAGCTGTTCTGATGCGTATGGATACGGAAACCATCAGCTATGTTCTGGAGGGACATGAGCTGCAAAACGATGTGCAGACAATGATACAGGTATTTCTGGCAAACCGCCATTATATCCGCACGGACACAGTGACAGATGCGGAGATTACCGTAAAAAGCGAGATGAAAGAGGGCATTGCTTCGGCAATGCTTTATCGCCGTGGGGAGAAGGCTTCCGCATGGTCGATGGAATATGACGAAAAAATGCTGACGGAAAAGGAACAGAAGCGCATCATCAAGCGGACGATTTATGAGCTGCTGAAGGCGGAAACGGGAATTCGCCCCCAATGGGGACTGCTGACAGGCGTGCGCCCTGCAAAGCTCATCAGCAGCCTGTTGGAGGAGGGCAAAACGGACAAGGAATGTCTTGTTTTTCTGACGGAGGATTATCTTGTGATGCCGCATAAGGCGGCACTGGCGCTCAAGGTGGCAAAGGCGGAACGAAAAATTCTGGAGGATAACCGCCCTGAGGAAATCAGCCTGTATATCGGGATTCCCTTCTGTCCAACCAGATGTCTGTACTGCTCCTTTACGGCGTATCCGCTCCATCAGTATAAAAATCGGGTGGATGAATATCTGGATGCCATGTTCAGAGAATTGGATTGGCTTGCGGCATACAGCAGAGGCTTCGTGATGAAGAATATTTATATCGGTGGCGGCACACCGACCTCCTTGAATGAGGCACAGCTGGAACGTCTGCTGCAAAAGGTGGAGGAGCTGTTCCATCCGGATGAAAGCATGGAATATACCGTTGAGGCAGGTCGCCCCGATACGATTACAAGAGAAAAGCTGCGGCTTTTAAAGGAGTACGGCGTGAACCGCATTTCCATCAATCCGCAGACGATGAACGATAAGACCTTGCGTGCGGTAGGCAGAAAGCATACGGTGGAGGATATCCGTCGGGTGTTCCGCGAGGCAAGAGAGGAAGGACATCAGAATATCAATATGGATTTGATTCTGGGTCTGCCGGGAGAGGATGCCGCAGATGTCCGCAATACCATGGAAGAAATCATGAAGCTGGCACCCGATAACGTGACGGTGCATACGCTTGCGGTCAAGCGTGCCTCTCGACTCAGAGAGGAGCTGGCACAGCATGACATGACAACGGCAGAAGCCTTGGAGGAAATGCTTGATATTTCCGCGGAATACGCCGAGAGGATGGGCATGGAGCCGTATTATATGTATCGCCAGAAAAATATGGTTGGCAATTTTGAAAATGTCGGCTATTGTCATCCCGGCAAGGAAGGCATCTATAATGTACAGATTATGGAGGAAAAGCAGACTATCCTTGCGGCGGGCGCAGGCGCGAGCACAAAAACGGTTGACCCCGAAACAGACCGCATTGAACGGGTGTTCAACGTAAAAAGCATTGAGGATTATATCGGTCGCATAGAGGAAATGATAGAAAGAAAGAGAACGGGCTTGCCCCAAGGAGGTAACGTATGATTCAGTTGGTAAAAGGGACAAAGGATATTTACGGCGCAGAGGTGAAGGCTTGGCAGGAAATCGAAGGGAAAATGAGACGCATTTGCGAAACCTTCGGCATTGGTGAAATCCGCACGCCCGCGTTTGAATTTACAGAGCTGTTTGCCAGAGGGGTTGGCGAAACCACAGATATTGTGCAGAAGGAAATGTATACCTTTACGGATGATGGGGACAGAAGTCTGACACTTCGTCCGGAGGGAACGTCAGGTGCAGTGCGTGCGTATGTGGAGCATGGGATGCACAATCAGGCACAGCCCACAAAGCTGTATTATATTTCCCCGACCTTCCGTTGTGAAAATACACAGGCAGGCAGACAAAGACAGTTCCACCAGTTCGGCATTGAAATGCTTGGCTCCTACAGTGCGGCGCAGGATGCAGAGGTTATTTCTGTGGCAACTGCTTTACTGGAGAAATTGGGGGTAGAGGGCGTAGAGCTGCGCATGAACAGCCTTGGCTGCCCCGAATGTCGTGCAAGATACAACAAAACACTGAAGGAATTTATCGGACAGAACCTGGACAAGCTTTGCCCGACCTGTAAGGAGCGTTTTGAAAAGAATCCTCTGCGTGTGCTGGACTGCAAAGAAGAAAGCTGTCAGCAGATTGTGGCAAATGCGCCCTCTGTGCTGGATTGTCTGGATGAGGAATGTACGGCACATTTTCAGAAGGTGCAGGATATTTTGACTGCAAACGGCATTGCCTTTACCATTGACCCTAAGATTGTGCGCGGTCTGGATTATTACACCAGAACGGTTTTTGAATTTGTATCCGACGGGCTGACCGTATGCGGCGGCGGCAGATATGATAATTTGGTTGAGGAAATCGGTGGAAAGCCTACAGGCGCAGTCGGTTTTGGTCTGGGGATTGAAAGACTGATTATGATTCTGGAAAAGCAGCATGGTGCCATTACCGAAACACCTGAGAGAGATGTTTATATCGGCTCTATGGGCGAAAAGGGACTTTTGAAAGCACAGTCTCTGACCTATGAGCTGAGAAAGGCAGGCATTCAGGCGGACTGCGATACTGTGGAACGCAGTGTAAAGGCACAGATGAAATATGCCAATAAGATTGGTGCAAAATATTCCGTTATCCTTGGTGATTCTGAACTGGAAAGCGGCAGAGTAGAGCTGAAGGATATGGCAAACAGTGAAAAGAGCGAGGTTGCTCTGGCAGATTTGCCTGCAATCCTCAAGGAAAAATGCGGAAAATAAAACAAAAACAGAATGAATACAGAGCCTTGGGAGAACCTTCTTTCAAGGCTTCCTTTTTACTTGCGGGGCGGCAGAGATTTTCATTGCCATGCAGCTTGGAAAAGTCTTGTATTTTTGGGAATAAAGTGATATGATAGCTTGATGGATTGAAGAATGTCAGAAAATTTCCTTAAAGGATAAGGAGGATACAGCATGAAGGTTGTAATCGTAGGGGACGGTAAGGTCGGCGGCACTATCGCCAGACAGCTCTCCGGTGAAGGACATGACATCATTGTAATTGATAATAATACAAGTGTTCTGAATAATGCTTCCAATACGATGGATATTATGAGTGTGGAGGGGAACGGCGCAAGCATGCTTGTCCAGAAAAGAGCAGGTGTGCCTGAGGCAGATTTGCTGATTGCGGCAACCTCCGCGGATGAGGTAAATATGCTTGCCTGCCTGCTGGGGAAAAAGCTGGGCGTGCCGCATACGATTGCCCGTGTGCGTAACCCCGAATATTATGAGCAGATTAACGAATTGAAGGAAGAACTTGGACTGAGCATGACGGTAAACCCCGAATTTGCGGCGGCAACGGAAATCCTGCGTCTTTTGCGCTTCCCCTCTGCTTTGAAAATCGAGGTGTTTGCGAGAGGGCGTGTGGAGCTGGTAGAGGTCAAGATTCCGCCCCACAGTGTGCTGGATGGGATGCCTCTATGGGCGATTTATAAGGAGTTTCAGGTAAAGGTTCTGATCTGCGCGGTGCAGAGAGCAGGAGAGGTGCATATCCCCAACGGTAACTTTGTATTGCAGGCAGGGGATAAAATCAACCTGACCGCATCACATAGTGAGATTGAAAAATTCTTCCGTACCATCGGTCTGTTCCGTACGGGGGTAAAATCGGTCATGATTCTGGGCGGCGGCAGAATGGCGTATTATCTGGCAAAGGCACTGATTCTTTCTCATGTGCGCGTAAAGATTATCGAACTGGATTATAAGCGTTGTGAATATCTATGTGAGGCGCTGCCGGAAGCGGTTGTGATTCACGGAGATGGGACGGATAAGGAAACTCTGCAGGAGGAGGGTCTGGAAAAGACGGATGCTCTGGTCTGCCTGACAGGGATGGATGAGGAAAATATCGTAGTTGCGCTTTATGCCAAGGCGAAAAAGGTTTCCAAGGTGATTGCGAAAATCAACCGTATTTCCTTTGATGAAATTCTGGATGCGCTGGATATTGATGGCTTTATTTCGCCGAAGATGATTGCGGCAAATAATATTGTCCGTTATGTGCGCGCGATGCAGAATTCCGCAGGGAGCAGTAACGTAGAAACGCTGCATAAGCTGGTAAATGAGCAAATTGAAGCATTGGAGTTCAAGGTAAGAGAAAAATCCAGCGTAGTGGGTGTGCCGCTCAAGGATTTGAAGACGAAAAGCGAGGTTCTGGTGGCAACGATTATCCGCAATGGCAGAGTTATTATTCCGGGCGGTAATGACATGATTGAGGTGGATGACAGCGTGATTATTATTACCAGAAATAAGCATTTGACGGACTTGAAGGATATTTTGAAATAATAAATTGAAATTTGGTGAAGGGTTATGAATTTTAATATGATTGCCTATATTCTGGGCAATATCATACGAATAGAGGCTGCCCTGCTTGCAGTGCCTGCCTTTGTTTCTATATGGTATCAGGAGGCAAAGGCGGCATCGGCATTTGTCGCAACCATTATCGCCTGCCTGATGGTAGGGACGGTTCTGGTCAGCCGTGAGCCGGAAAATAAGCGGATTTATGGGCGAGAGGGCTTTGTTGTGGTTGCACTTTCGTGGATTGTGATGTCCGTTCTGGGGGCACTGCCGTTTTATCTGAGCGGCTCTATTTCGGGCTATGTAAATTGCTTTTTTGAAACGGTATCCGGCTTTACCACAACGGGCGCAAGCATTTTGCAGGAGATTGAAACTCTGCCGAAAAGTATTCAGTTCTGGCGTTGCTTTACGCATTGGATTGGCGGTATGGGGATTCTGGTATTTATGCTTGCAATTATGCCCCTTGGGGACGAGCGCACGATGTATCTGATGAAGGCGGAGGCACCCGGACCTCTGGTTTCCAAGCTGGTGCCAAAGGTAAAATCGACAGCAAAAATCCTGTATACGATTTATATTGTACTGACACTGGTGGAGATGATTTTGCTGTTTGCAGGTGGAATGCCCTTTTTTGACAGCGTGGTGCATGCCCTTTCGACAGCGGGGACAGGCGGCTTTTCTGTAAAAAATAGCAGCATTGCGGAATACAATAGTGCGTATTTTGAATATGTCATTACGGCATTTATGCTGCTGTTCGGGGTGAACTTCAACCTGTTCTATTTGATGCTGATGAAGGATTTTAAGAATGTATGGAAAAATGAGGAGCTGCGCTACTATATTGCCATTGTCTGCATTGCGACAGCGCTGATTACCATAGATATTTCTCGGTATTATCCAACGGTGGAGGGCTCCTTCCGCCATGCGATTTTTCAGGTGGCGGCAATTATGAGTACAACGGGCTTCGTAACGGCAAACTTCGACCTCTGGCCTGAGTTTTCCAAGACGCTTCTGTATTGCCTGCTGCTTCTGGGGGCATGCGGCGGTTCAACCGCGGGCGGTATTAAGGTTTCGCGTTTTGTAATCCTTCTGAAAATGATTCGGCGGGAGATCAGCCATATTGTGCACCCGCGCTCCGTTAACTTGATTAAACTGGACGGCTATAAGGTGGATGAGGATTCTATTCGCAGCGTGACAGGGTTTATTATTCTGTATGTGCTCATTTTGCTGGGGTCGTTCATGCTGGTTTCGCTGGATAATTTCGACTTTATTACGAATGTGACTGCGGTTACAACATGCCTGAGTAATGTCGGACCGGGACTTGCTATGGCAGGGCCTGTTGAAAACCTTTCCTTCTTCTCCGGCTTCGCAAAGATTGTGCTTTGCTTGGATATGCTGCTGGGGAGACTGGAAATTTTCCCGATTATTATGCTTTTCGCTCCATCCATCTGGAGAAAGAGCTACATGTAACAACGCAGAGCCAAGCATCTGCAATAAAAAGAACAGCTTACATGCTTGCATGATAGGCTGTTCTTTTTATTGCAGATATTTGGCGAGCGCCACAACGAAAAAATACGAAGTATTTTTGAGATGGGCTCTGCGTTGTTGCATGTGGGTGCCCTGATTTCGATTTTACAGAAAAAGCAGCCTGTTTGGGCTGCTTTTTCTGTAAAGGGGAGGGTATATTACTATGATAAACCAAATATAGGTAGTTGTCTGTTTTTTTCTTTCAATATTTTTCTTCCAATAGGGGAAGGGGTGCCTGCAGCCTTTCGGGGAAGGGGACTGCAGGCGGAAGTAAAAGGGGGCGTCCTTTCGACTTCTTTTGTAGTATACTGTAAAAATATGGACAAAGTGTGAATAGAAACTTAAGGCTTTGTTAAAATATGCGAATGTTTTCTTTATTGGGGTGCCCTTTATCCGCTGCGCAGAGAGCTTTGCTCTGATTGCTGCTGTATATATGAGCCAATAGTTCGGATTTATGAATAAAAGTTGTAAATAAAATATCAGCGTGCTATGATAATTTGAGAGATATCTATGAAACAGGATTCGATACAGATTGGCTTATGCAATGAGGAGAAAAACATGGCAGATAGTGGAAGGATTGAAAAAAAGAAAGACCGGCAGACAAATCAGGCGGATATGGGACAGAAACGCAGATCACATCGTATGAATATCACGGCACTTCTGATTTTTCTGTTTTTATTTATTGGCTGCTCTCTTTTGCAGTTTGCGAACAACAGGCAAAATGCACAGAAGTCCTGCGGACTGATGCTGGATCAGATGAAGGAGCTGATTACGGAAAATGAAAGGAGCTTTCAGCAGCTAGAGGATACGCTGAAGGAGGAATATACTATTCGGGCGAATATCGCGGCGGATTATATTGCGCATGGCTGGGAGGATTACAAGGAAGCAGATGATTTTGTTGCGCTGGCGAAGCTGTTAGGGGTGGACGAGGTGCATGTGTTTGATGAAAAAGGTAAAATCATTAACGGATCTGTCCCTAAATATTATGGCTTTACAATGGATTCAGGGGAACAGATCGGTTTTTTCAAGCCTATGCTTTCTGACCACACGCTTTCCCTTTGCCAGGATGTAACGCCGAATACGGCAGAGGGCAAGCCTATGATGTATGCGATGGTCTGGGCAGAAAATGACAATGCACTGGTGCAGATTGGCGTAACGCCGGACAGATTGCTGGAATGGATGCAGAGCAGCGATATCAGCAAGATTGTGGGGCGGTTGCCGTTGGTTGAAGGGATGTCGATTTATGTTGTGGAGAATGCAACAGGAACGGTGCTTGCCGCAACGAATGATGATATACTGGGGTATGAGATTTTCCCTGAAGACAGAATACAGGATTCTTTGGAGGAAGAAAAACGCTATCAGAAAACGGTTTCGTTCCAAAGCAGCAGCCGTTATGTTGTCTATGAAAAAATGGGGGAATATGATATTCTCGTTTCCTATAAAATTCGTGCCGCGAATAAAACCTTACCGCTTTCTATGGCAGAATTTGCGCTCATTCTGATTGCAGCACTCCTGCTGCTCACGCGAGTGACAAGAAGCTACATCAATTATCTGGAGCGGCAGGGGCGCGAGCTGCGTACCTCCAACATAGCAAAGACGGATTTTCTGCGCCGCATGAGCCATGATATTCGCACGCCGCTGAATGGGATTCGGGGCGTGACTGCGATTGCCGAGTATTATGCGGATGACATGGAAAAGCAGGCGGAGTGCCGTCATAAGGTAATGCAGGCATCCGGCTTTCTGATGGAGCTGGTTAATAATGTGCTGAATATGAATAAGCTGGAATCCGGTGAAATGAAACCGGAAAATAAGCCGTTTGATTTGATTGAGCTTTTGACAGAAACAGCGAGTATCATTGAGATGCAGGGGCAGGAATATGCCATCCATTTTCAGATGCAGATGGGGAAGCATAAATATCGTCATTTGATTGGCAGTCCGCTTTATCTGAAACAGGTTTTGCAGAATATCGGCGGCAATGCGGTGAAATATAACCGCGCAGGCGGAGCAGTCACGTTTGCTTCTGAGGATGTTTCGTATTCCGATGGGCGCGCGGTGATAAAATTCACCTGTACGGATACGGGGCGCGGCATGAGCAGGGAATTTCTCGTGCATGCCTTTGAACCGTTTTCGCAGGAAAATACGGACGCACGGACAACCTTTACCGGTACGGGGCTTGGACTTGCCATCACGAAGCAGATGGTAGAGCTGATGGAGGGAACGATTTCTCTGAAAAGTGAGCAGAATGTCGGCACAACAATTTCTGTGACGATTCCATTCCGAATAGATGTTGATTATACGGAGCCACAAGAGGACGCAAAGCCTGCCGATGCTGCTTCTCTGGAGGGCGTGCATGTGCTGCTGGTGGAGGATAACGAGTTAAATATGGAGATTGCGGAGTTCCTGTTGAAAAAGGCAGGAATCACTGTAACAACGGCATATAACGGACAGGAGGCCGTGGATGTATTTCGTACGAAGGCGGCTGGCACTTTTGATGTAATCCTGATGGATGTGATGATGCCTGTGATGGATGGGCTGACGGCAGCAAAGGAAATCCATGCAACGAATCGCGTGGATGCGGCGGAGATTCCCATTTTTGCTATGACGGCAAACGCATTTTATGACGATGTGAGACAGAGCAGAGAGGCTGGTATGGTGGAGCACCTTTCTAAGCCCATACAGGAGCAGGAGCTGCTGGATGCCATCCGTCGGCATGTGAAACGGTGAGTGCTTATAAGAGAGAAAAGGGAAATTCCTTAACAGAAGGAGTTTCCCTTTTTGGTTATTACCAACAGCAAACCGCCCAAATCGGGGCGATAACCTCGGTTCGGACGGTTCGGCATTTTCATATTGATGCTCTATCCGTTAGCATTTTAGCGGGTATAAAAGCATCCATTCATTACATGCTGCGAGCGCGGTACAGGAAGGTTACAATCTGCGCACGGGTACAAATGCCGTCCGGCATGAAGGAATTATCACCTGTGCCGGCGGTGATTCGCCCAGTCAACCGCTTTCTCATAGTAGCTGCCCTCCGGCACATCCATGAATGCGTCGGGCGCGGCTCCACAGGCGGCGGCGGTGGTGGCGGCGTAACAAAATATGCCGTAGCCGTTTCTCCCGCAGATAACGGCAAGGTTACACCCGATAAGACGAGCGCGGCAAAGGGCAGCGTTGTAACCATTACAGCAATGGCAAACGATGGCTATGCGCTTGATACAATCAAGGCAACCGATAAGGCAGGCAAGGAAATCAAGCTGACCGATAAGGGCGATGGCAAATATACCTTTACCATGCCTGCATCTAAGGTGGAAGTAAAGGCTGCATTTAAGCAGACTGCATCCAAACCCGGCAAGCCCGCTGAGGAAATGAAGACAGTCGTAGTAATGCAGATTGGCAGCAAGACGATGTTCGTAAACGGTAAGGCTTACGAAAAGGACGCTGCACCTGTTATCATGAACGACAGAACTCTGGTTCCGATTCGATTTGTAACAGAATCTCTGGGCGGCACGGTTGCTTGGAACGCAGAAACAAAAGAAGTTACTCTCGTGATTGACGGTAAGGAAATTAAGATGACAATCGGCAAGACGATTGAAAAATACGGCGTTGCTCCCGTTATCATCGATAGCCGTACCTTCGTTCCTGTTCGCTTCGTGGCAGATGAGCTTGGCGCAACAACCGCTTGGAATGCTGAAACGAAAACAGTAACCATTACGAAAGCAGTAACCCCTGTGAAAACAGAAAAATAAATAGAAATAAAACGAATAACCAGTAGGTTGGGCGTTCATCGGAAACGGTGAACGCCTTTTTTATGCCTATCGCAGTCATGTTTTATGATGAAATTACAATAATAAATCCTCTTTATGTGATATTAAGAGCCGAACAGGAATTTTTCTATCCAAAAATTTATGGAATTTTTTTCGCAAAATTCGATACTTGATTTCATTTTTTCGGGATATTTAGTGGGAGAAATTTCAAAGCTAAATAACGGAAGGAGGTGAGTCCTATGGAATTATCTCCTTCTGATAAAGGACGTATCGAGCATCAGTTTGACAGTTTTTGCAAACTGGTTCTTGTGTGCGAAATGAAAGATTACAAAAAAATGATTTTAAGAAAAATGGCAAAAGAGATTTTATTTTCTGAGCTTATGCTTATCCATGGCTATGATTTAGAGCATAAGAAGGCGGGGCAGGAAGAAATAAAGGATATTTTCTCAATTAAGGTTATGGGTTTTGATATTACCATTAAAAATATGCTTATAGCCGAAGCTGTTTTGTCACTGACCGAAAAAGGAAGGAATATCGTTTTGATGTCATTCTTCTTAGGAATGACGGATAAAGAAATCGGAAAAATGCTACATTTGGGGCAGAGTACGGTCAACTACCACAAAAACAATAATTTGAAAAAAATGAGAAAATTTATGGAGGAGTATGAAGAATGAGAAAAACAAAACAGGAGAAGCTGATTGAATATGAAATTGTAAAAAGAGCCTCCGAAGGAGATGTGGATGCAATCAATTTGGTTTTTGCCCATTATGAAAGCTACATAAGGAAATTGAGCTTGCGTCCGTATACAGATGAGTTTGGTATGACACAATTCTTTGTTCATTATGAGCTGAAGAACAGATTGGAGACAAAGCTGTTGGAGAAGATTTTGGATTTTGAGGCGGTGTGATGTAATAAAAGAGTTGTATAAATAACTGGTAGTAAATTCTTTAATATCTTTAATAAAGGAAATTTTTAGATAAGTATGACTAAATGTTATGCTTATCTTTGTATGTAATGAAATAAGTGGTAATAAAGTTAGAAAAGAAACGAAAGAGTTCAGAAATATACAGGAGAATATTGAACAGAAGAAAGAGAATCCGATGTTTCAGAAGATGTTTAAGGTGATTTAATATGAAAGTTGGACAATACTCTGGTTTAGGCTATGGAGTTTTTCTGTAGAAAAAAGTCATATTTGAAGATATAATTAATGTTAATTAGAGAGGATGTGATTTATTCATGGAAGTGAATTTGATAATTCTTCCCAAGAAAAACAGTGATATTAATTTGGGAATGAAGCGTCAGATAAGACAACTTTTTGAAAAACTATTTAATGATGTGAATGATTCTTCATTTTTAATTAATATAGATGATAATGTGGAAATTCAATATAAGATTTCCTCAAAAGAAAAGAATATGGTCTTTCTTAAATTGAGCTGTGATGGGACATCCGTTAAAGCAGCAAAATATCTTGATTTTGCAACTAATAGACTTATTCAAGGGGAACACAGGAAAACCTGGAATATAGTCATATCATATGATGAGGTATCTCAGCTATATTGTTGTAAGTTGATGCCGCTATTTGGTATATTTGAAAGAAGAATACGAGAATTGGTTTATATTACTATAATCAAAATATTTGGCGTTGATTGGTATGATAATTCCTTTAGCCAAAGCTTGCAGGATTCACTAAAGGGGAAGGGAAATAAAACCAAAATGGTTGAGAGCGCTTTGAATGAGTTGACTTATGAACAACTTAAAGAGTATCTGTTTACATCATTTTGTAGAAGGAATATTTCTGAAGTGATAGAACAAGAATTTTCGGAAACAAATATTGAAAAACTGACAAGAGAAGAAATGATAAATATTGTTAATCAATGCAGAAGCGAATCTTTGTGGAACCGTTTTTTTTCAGAGTATAAACAATTTAAGAACTTCAAAGAAAAGATTGATGAATTACAACTACATAGGAATACAGTGATGCATAATAAGAGGATGACTCGTGATGAGTACGAAAAAGTAAGGAAATCATTAAAAGGTGTCAATAAATTATTGGTGGAAGCGATAAATGTTCTTGAGGAAGATATTTATACTGAAACCAGATTAGAAGATGTAGTATCAGCTTTTGGGAATATGCTTGTTAAAGTATTGGGAGAGTCTGTTCCAAGATGGATTGAAAAGATGAAGCCAGCACTATCTACATTAGGAGAATTAGTTATTAAATCTGCAGTTCCTAAAATTGATGTATCAAGTATAATCCCTTCTTTAGAACTTAGTAATGCAATGAGTGTCCAAATGGAGCAAATTAGAAAACAATCTCAGATTATGGGGAATATTGCGGAACGGATGAAAGTTGCTACTAATGTAAATTCTCACTTTCCAGATACATCATATTTGGATGTTGCAAGCCGGTTAGGAAGTGTAGGTAATCAAATGGCAATAGCAACTGCAAAGCAAAATGCATTACTTAATGCACATATAAATCTACCAGATTTTAGTTATTTATCACAAATAAATAATATAGTTAATACTCCGACAATGGATACAGTAAGAAGATTAGCTGAACAAAACCAACGATTTGCGGATCTATTTGGTGCGGACAAAATGATTGGAGAGACCATTGACACCGATGGAAAAAATGACAATGAAGAAAAAGATAAAAGTTCTTAAAGGAAGCTGTTGAATTAAATTATATAAAATCTTTAGATCCAAATACAGCACCAAGGTATATGAAGTATATTCCTATTTGAGCATAAATTTAACTTGCTGGTAACTTGCAAAAATAGATATTGTTATTATGTGATAATTAAAAAAACTGCTTATTTTCAACATTTTATAGAGAATGAGCTATTACGAAATAAATAATATTAACTTGCCGGTAACTTGCTAAGATAGTAATTCGATAGAGAAAAAGCCATTTCGTCAGGAGTGGCTTTTTCTTATGCGATTAAAAAATTTTTTAATATTTTCAAAAAAATTCGATTTTTTTAAATTTCTGTCGGGATATTATATGCGAGGTAAATTCGCAGGGACATTTGAAAACCGAATACGCAACTTGCAGGCAACATTGAAAGAAACTTCTGTTCAGCCACAGTCCGAGCGTGATAACAACCGTCGCAGGCAATGGGAGCAGGTCGCCAAGAGGGGACAGGTGGGATTCCTATGGGCATTTTGCCGTCTGCAAGAGATTTATATTTATTGGAGATTTCATTTCAATCAGCAAAAAAACAAAACGATGTATGTAATTGCAGAAAGCGGAGACACAGGGTTATTGCTTTATAAAAATATAGGAAAGGGAAAGTCCTTATCAATGGAGGATTTCCCCTTTCTTATGTTTAGTGAAGATTGAGGTAACGGTAAAAGGAAGGTGAGATACATGGGAAAATCGAATATTTCTCAAAAAGATGCCTATAAGCTCATGCTGAAAGAGTATCCGGACATCATGACGGTTGAGCAGATGTGCGAGGTGCTCGGGATTAGTACGAAAACGGGCTATCGACTTTTGCGGGAAAAGAAAATTTGCTGTTTAAAGGTAGGCAGGGCATATCGTATTCCGAAGGCACATCTTTTTACATATTTATGTATCGGCGGAGAAGAAACATCTATTTAATGAAGAATACAGCTTGGATTTTTTTGAGAAGCAGTGAAGTTCTGTTATAATATAATTCAGGTACAGGTAGGTGTTTCTGCTTTATGGAAAGGAGTATTTACTATGGTAGCAGGACATCTTACTGAAAAGAAAGGTTACTATTACGCTGTATTGAATTATAAGGATTATACCGGAAAAAGGAAATCAAAATGGGTATCTACAGGATTGCCCGTAAAAGGAAATAAAAGGCGTGCTGAAAAAATTCTGGCAGATATAAAACGTGATTTTGTTCCGGATGAACCAAAGCGGATAGAGGCGAATATGTTATTTTCGGATTATATGGAAAGTTGGCTGAATATAATCAAGGGATCGGTTGCGGTTCCGACATATTCTTCTTATTCGGAAATCGTTAATAAAAATATAATACCTTACTTCCGAGAAAGAAAAATTACACTTCAAGGTTTAACGGCAAAAGACATTCAAGCGTTTTACCTTCATGAGCTGCAACGGGTCAGTGCCTCAACGGTCATTCATTATCATGCCAATATTCATAAAGCACTGAAATATGCTGTGAAGATTGATTTGATTGAGGTAAATCCGGCAGATAAGGTGGAGCGCCCAAAAAGGAAACAGTATGTAGGCAGTTTTTATGATGCGGATGAAATCAATGCACTTTTTGAAGCAGCGAAAGGAACAAAGTTGGAGTTGCCGATTCTTTTTGGTGCTTTTTATGGATTACGCCGCAGTGAGGCGGTTGGTCTGAAATGGGATGCGATTGATTTTGAAGAGAATACCATTGTGATACGGCATACGGTTACGCAATGCAATGTAGATGGTAAAAAAGTTATCGTTGCGTCTGATACCACGAAAACAAAATCCAGCAGGAGAACATTACCGCTTGTCCCTTTTGTGAAGGAAAGACTTCTTGCATTAAAAGAGGAGCAGGCGGAAAATCGTCGTTTATGCGGACGAAGTTATATCAAAGAATATCTGGGATATGTCTGCGTAAATGAAATTGGTGATTTAATCAAACCCAGTTATGTGACAAGGAGTTTTTCGAAACTGCTGCAAGCAAACGGGTTTAGGCATATCCGTTTTCATGATCTCAGGCATAGCTGTGCGTCGTTGCTTTTGAAAAACGGTGTTCCTATGAAACAGATTCAAGAGTGGCTTGGTCACAGCGATTTTTCAACCACAGCCAATATTTATGCACATCTGGATTGCAGTTCCAAACTGATTTCGGCTGATGCAATGCTGAATGGTTTGGGGATGGATTCTAAATAAAAAAGCCAGCAGTCGAAAATCAACTACTGGCTTATTCCTACGGAGACGGTGGGATTCGAACCCACGGACCCTGGCGGATCAAACGATTTCGAGTCGTTCTCGTTATGACCACTTCGATACGTCTCCACATTTATCTCAACATCAGAACCTCGGAAAAAGGAGAGAACTGAGGGAGAGAACAGCAAAAAATATTAAGTTAATCATACCCTAAAAACCCAGTAAAATCAATGGTTTTCATGCAAGAGAGTACCAAAAGGAGCAGTTGTTTTCGAGACCAGTCCCTTCAGCCACTTGGGTACATCTCCAAAGGTTATCTTAAACAGTATAGCAGAAGAAGGAAGAAAATGCAACGTCTGTATACAGAGAAGTGTTCTTTGATTGAAAAAGCGCGGCGCGCATGATATCATTTGAAGAATGAGAGGAGGAGAAAACGCATGGAATCCATCGGTTTATATATTCATATCCCTTTTTGCAGACAAAAGTGCCTTTACTGTGATTTTCCCTCGTGGGCAGGAAGGGAAGGACAGATGCAGATGTATGTAGATGCGCTGACGGCAGAAATCCGAGCGCAGGGCAAGCGGTATGAAAATCGCGAGGTTGTTTCGGTATTTTTTGGCGGCGGAACGCCAACAGCACTGGAAATTCCTATGCTGGCACAGCTGATGCAGGCGATTAGGGAAAGCTTTCGGGTTACGGCAGATGCAGAGCTGACGACAGAGGCGAACCCGGGAACGCTGAGCTATGAAATGGCGGCGGCGTTGAAGAAAATGGGCTTTAACCGCCTGAGCATGGGCGTGCAGGCATGGCAAAATTCCATTCTGCACAGGCTGGGCAGAATCCACACGATAGAGGAATTTCTGGAAAATTATCATGCGGTGCGGCAGGCAGGCTTTGAGAATGTGAATGTAGATTTGATGTTTGCATTGCCGGGGCAAAGCATGGCACAATGGCAGGAAACAGTGCGGCAGATTGCGGCATTGAAGCCGGAGCATATTTCCGCTTACAGCCTGATTATAGAGGAAGGTACGCCGTTTTATGAAAGCTACCGCACCGGAAAGCTGGAATTGGTATCGGAGGAGATGGACAGAGAAATGTACCACTGGACAGTGGACACCCTTGCGGAGTGGGGGTATGGACAGTATGAAATTTCCAATTTCGCAAAGGTGGGCAGACAGAGCCGCCACAATCGCATTTACTGGCAGGCGGAGGAATACCTTGGGATGGGCTTGGGCGCACATTCTTATATGGATGGAAAGCGCTTTCACAACAGCTATGATTTGCAAAAATATATTTCTGCGAAAGGAGATACTTCCTTATTAAGAGAGGATACAGAGTTGATTACAGAAACGGATGCATTGGCGGAATTTATGTTTCTGGGGCTGCGGCTGACGGAGGGCGTTTCGTTTGTGCGATTCCGACAGCGATTCGGGAAGGAAATGGACACCGTTTATGGGAAGGAATTACAGGAGCTGGCAGAGCTGGGGCTGCTTTTGCGCGACGAAAGCGGTGTGCGGCTGAGCAGAAGGGGGATTGATGTGAGCAATGCGGTGTTTGAGCGGTTCCTTTTATGAAAGAATATGAATGAATTGTAAACATTTTCAAAAATCATAAAAAATTTCAGATTAGCACTTGACATCTTCGGTGGCTAGTGCTATCTTTATATACAGAAGTTAGCACTCAAGTTAAACGAGTGCTAATAAAAGAAAAAGGAGGCGACGGTATGGCATTAAGTGACAGAAAGATACAGATTTTGCAGGCCATTATCAATGATTACATTGAAACGGCGGAGCCCGTCGGTTCCAGAACCATTGCAAAGAAATATAACTTAGGTATCAGCTCTGCAACGATTCGGAATGAAATGAGCGATCTGGAGGAAATGGGGCTGATTTTACAGCCGCACGCATCCAGCGGCAGAATTCCTTCCGATATGGGCTACAGGCTCTATGTAGACCATCTGATGCAGCAGAAGGAGCTGAAGCCGGAGGAAAAGAAATATCTGCAAAGCGTGGTCGCGCGAGATATCAATCAGATTGACTATCTGATGGAGGAATCCGCAAAGGCTTTGTCCCTGCTGACAAATTACACGACCTTTGTTTCGGAGCCTGTCGGGCAGAGAACGAGAATCAAACAGATTCGCCTGCTTCCGTTTGACAGCAGCTCCGTGTTGCTTATCATCGCAACGGGTGACAACTTCATTAAGAACCATGTCATCAAGATGGACAGCGCACCAACGGAGGAAAAAATCTTCTATATGGGCTGTTGCTTGAACAATGTGCTGCAGGGCTGCGCGCTGAATGAAATCGATGGCGTGGTGGTCAGCAAGCTGCAGGCAGAACTGAAGGAGTATCAGGAATTATTGCAGCCGATTCTCAAAGCGATTGAAATTACGATGCGGTCGGCGGAAAAGGTACAGGTTCACATGAGCGGTGCCAAGAATATGCTGGCGTTCCCCGAATTTTCGGATATCCAGAAGGCAAAATCTCTGATCCAGACCTTGGAGGAAAAGGATCAGCTGGTAACGATGCTGAAGGAAAGCTCCGGCAATGATATCCAGATTATGATCGGCAGTGAGAACAGCGTGCAGGGCATGCAGGATTGCAGTGTAATCACAGCGACGTATAAAATGGGGGATAATACAAGAGGTACCATTGGCATTGTCGGTCCAACCCGAATGGATTATTCACAGGTTATTTCCGTATTGAATGGAATGGTGCAGAGCATTGAAAAAGTATTGCGGAATCTATCCGATGGGAACCATAAAAATACTTAGAAATGAGGGAACAACGTGGAAGAAATGAAAAAAGACGAAGCTCTGGAGGAACAGCAGACGACGGCAGAAGCAGCAGAAGCAGCGGAAGCTGAGGCAGTTCAGGCAGAAGAGATTCCAGATGCTGTGGATGAAACGGCAGAAAAAATCGCGAAGCTGGAACAGCAGGCTGCGGATAATCTGGACAAATATCAAAGAACACTGGCGGAATTTGATAACTTCCGTAAGCGTACAATAAAAGAAAAAGCCGTGATGTATGATGACGGCGTAAGAAGTACCATTGAAAAGCTTCTGACAGTTATCGACAATCTGGAACGTGCCGTTGCGGTACAGGAAGGAAAGGTCGATGCGGACGATGCTTTCTTCAAGGGCGTGAAAATGACTCTGGTGCAGTTCCGGGAAATTCTGCACAGCATGGGCGTGGAGGAAATCAAGGCACTGGGCGAGAAATTCGACCCCAACCTGCACGCGGCAGTTGCGCATGAGGATGATGAAAGCTATGGTGAAAACGAAGTCATTCTGGAAATGCTGAAGGGCTATAAGTATAAAGATAAGGTGATTCGCCACAGTATGGTTAAGGTGGCAAACTGAGTACAAAATAAAAATGAACAATGTTCTTTTAGGAGGAATTGATTATGGGAAAAATTATTGGTATTGACTTAGGTACAACAAACTCTTGTGTAGCAGTAATGGAAGGCGGTCAGCCTGTTGTTATCGTAAACAGCGACGGTGCAAGAACGACACCCTCTGTTGTCGGCTTTGCAAAAAACGGCGAAAGACTGATTGGTGAAACAGCAAAACGTCAGGCAATTACAAACCCTGACAACACTATTTCTTCCATCAAGAGCCACATGGGTGAAAATTATAAGGTAAACATTGAAGGCAAGGCATATTCTCCTCAGGAAATCTCTGCTATGATTCTGCAGAAGCTGAAAGCAGACGCAGAGGCTTATCTGGGCGAAACCGTAACAGAGGCAGTTATCACTGTTCCTGCTTACTTCAATGACTCTCAGAGACAGGCAACAAAGGATGCCGGCAAAATTGCAGGTCTGGATGTAAAGCGTATCATCAACGAACCCACATCCGCAGCACTGGCATACGGTCTGGATAACGAAAACGAACAGAAAATCATGGTTTATGACCTGGGCGGCGGTACCTTCGACGTTTCCATCATCGAAATCGGTGACGGTGTTATCGAGGTTCTGGCTACAAACGGTAACACACATCTGGGCGGCGATGACTTCGACCAGAGAGTGATTAACTTCCTGGTAGATGAATTCAAGAAAGCAGAAGGCATGGATTTGTCTAAGGATAAAATGGCAATGCAGAGACTGAAAGAAGCAGCAGAAAAGGCGAAAAAGGAGCTGTCCACAGTAACCTCCACAAACATCAATCTGCCTTTCATCACAATGAATCAGGATGGTCCTAAGCATCTGGATATCACACTGACAAGAGCAAAATTTGACGAACTGACACATGACCTGGTAGAAAGCACCATGGGCCCCGTAAAACAGGCGCTGGCTGATGCAGGTCTGTCCACAGATGAAATCGATAAGGTTCTGCTGGTTGGCGGTTCCACAAGAATCCCTGCCGTACAGGATGCAGTAAAGAAATACACAGGCAAGGAGCCCTTCAAGGGCATCAACCCCGATGAATGTGTTGCAGTCGGTGCAGCAATTCAGGGTGGTAAGATGGCAGGTGATGAGGGCGCAGGCTCTATCCTGCTGCTGGATGTAACGCCTCTGTCTCTGGGTATTGAAACTCTGGGCGGTGTTGCAACAAAGCTGATTGACAGAAACACAACCATCCCTACAAATAAAAAACAGATCTTCTCTACCGCAGAGGATAACCAGACAGCTGTTGATATCCATGTTGTACAGGGGGAAAGACCTCTGGCAAAGGATAACAAGACACTGGGTCAGTTCAAGCTGGACGGTATCGCTCCCGCAAGAAGAGGTGTGCCTCAGATTGAAGTAACCTTCGATATTGATGCAAATGGTATTGTAAATGTATCTGCTAAGGATTTGGGTACAGGCAAGGAACAGAAAATCACAATCACAGCAGGCTCTAACCTGAGTGAGGATGAAATCGATAAGGCTGTCAAAGAGGCAGAGCAGTTCGCAGAAGCCGACAGAAAGAGAAAAGAAGCAATCGATGCGAAAAACGAAGCAGACTCTCTGATTTTCCAGACAGAAAAGGCAATCGAAGAGCTGGGCGATAAGCTGGACGGTGCTGATAAATCCACAGTAGAAGCAGAGCTGACAAAGCTGAAGGATACGGTAAAGGATCTGGCACCCGAAACAATGACAGATACAGATACAGAAAATGTAAAGGCTGCAACAGAAAGCCTGAAGCAGGAATTCTACAAGCTTTCCGAAAAGCTGTATCAGCAGGCACAGGCTGCACAGGGCGAAGCTGCACAGGGCGGCGACTCCGATGTGGTAGACGGTGACGGGAAAGAAATCTAATTGACAGAAACAAACAAAAAGCAAGGGTGCCTACCGACAGGGCAGGGCATCCTGCTTTGCTGTTAAGATAGCATAGGGGAAGATCCCCGGCAAGGTGGTGAGTGAGTTGGCAAATAAAAGAGATTATTATGAGGTACTGGGCGTAAAGAAGGATGCCACAGATGCGGAGCTGAAAAAGGCTTACCGTAAGATGGCAGTAAAATACCATCCTGACCAGAATCCCGGGGATAAAGATGCAGAAGAAAAATTTAAGGAGGTCAACGAAGCGTATGAGGTTCTGAGCGACAGCCAGAAACGCGCGCAGTATGACCAGTTCGGTCATGCGGCCTTTGAACAGGGCGGCATGGGCGGCGGTGGCGGCTTCTATAGCGGTCAGGGCTTTGATATGGGCGATTTGGGTGATATCTTCGGCAGTATGTTTGGCTTCGGCGGCTTTGGCGGCGGCGGAGCAAAAAGAAACGGCCCCAGACGCGGGAAGGATGTAAACATAAGCATCCAGCTGACCTTTGAGGAGGCAGTTTTTGGCTGCAAAAAAGAAATTTCTATTGCAATTTATGATGAATGTGAAACCTGCCATGGCACAGGCGCGAAGGCAGGCAGTCATCCCGAAAGCTGCCCGACCTGTCATGGGACAGGGCAGGAGAGAGTGATACAGCAGTCCATGTTTGGCTCTGTAACCTCCGTAAGAACCTGTTCTAAGTGCGGCGGTACGGGTAAGGTTGTGAAGGACCCCTGCAATACCTGCCATGGCAGCGGCAAGGTGCGTAAAACAAAGAAATACGAGGTCAACGTACCCAAGGGTATTGATAACGGGCAGACCATTCGTCTGGCAGGCAAGGGCGAAATCGGTGAAAACGGCGGCGGCTATGGCGATTTGCTCGTAACGGTTTATGTACAGCCAAACCGCGTATTTGTGCGTAAGGGCTATGATATTTATTGTGATGTACCGATTACCTTTGTGCAGGCGGCACTTGGCGGCGAAATCACGATTAAGACCATTGATGGTGAGGAGAAATATACCGTCAAACCCGGTACACAGCCCGATACGGTGGTAACACTGCGAGGCGTGGGTGTGCCGAATCTGAGAAATCCTAAGGTAAGAGGGAACCAGATTGTAACATTGAAGGTAAAAATCCCTACGGATTTGAGCGAGAGACAGAAGGATTTGCTGCGTCAGTTCTATGGGGAGGCACCCAAGGCAGCGACAGAAGCAGAAGCTCCTAAGGAGGAGAAAAAATCCTTTTCAAAAAAAATGAAGGACTTCTTTAAAGAAGACTAAGAGAAAAGCGATCAAACAGTTCCCCTGTTCCGAAAAAGGAATAGGGGACTTTTTTGTGCAGAGTTGCGATGGTTTGTGGTTGTAATTCGTTTTTCAAAGTGATATGATTATACGATAACCTAATGAAAAAAGAAGATGAAAAAATTGGGGAAGTGGGTATGACAGGGCTTTTGTTAAGGCTTTTTGTAAAAAATTATACGGATGTAGAGAATACGCAGGTGCGTACCGATGTAGGCAAGCTGGCAGGCGTGGTCGGTATTTTCTGCAATGGGCTTCTGTTTTTCGGCAAGCTTGTGGCAGGGCTTCTGTCCGGCTCGGTTGCGATTGTTGCCGATGCGGTGAATAACCTTTCGGATGCATCCTCCTCTGTGGTGACGCTCCTTGGCTTTCGTCTGGCACAGCAGCCTGCGGATGCAGACCATCCCTATGGACACGCCAGATATGAATATCTTTCGGGGCTGATGGTGGCAGTGCTGATTCTGGTTATCGGCGTGGAGCTGGTGAAATCCTCCGTGGAAAAGATCATTCATCCGGAGGCAGTGGATTTCTCTGCGCTGACAGTTGTCATTCTGGTTGGCTCTATTTTGGTAAAGCTGTGGATGTCCTTCTTTTTCGGTAGCTTGGGGAAACGGATTCACTCTCTTACTCTGGAGGCAACCGCGGTGGATAGCCGCAATGACGTAATTACAACGGCGGCGGTTCTGCTGGGGTGTTTCGTGGGATTTCTGTTCCGTATTAAGATTGATGGTTACATCGGTCTGCTGGTTGCGGTGTTTATTCTCCATTCGGGTGTAAATATCGTAAAAGAAACGATTTCTCCGCTGCTCGGCGAACAGGCGCAACCGGATTTAATTGAGAAAATCAAGGAACTGGTGACAGCACCGGACGAAATTCTGGGTGTGCATGATTTGCTGATTCATGATTATGGCCCGGGGAAATGCTTTGCTTCGATTCATGCAGAGGTCAATGCGGATTTGTACTCTCTGGAGGGGCACGACATCATTGATGAGTTAGAAAGCAGGGCTTTGCGAGAGTTGAATGTCCATTTGGTGATTCATTATGATCCTATTTTGGTGAATGATGCGGAATGGAATGAAATGCGGCAGGTGACACAGGAGATTATCCATGAAATTGACCCTGCGGTGACAATGCACTGCTTCCGCATCGTTGGCGGTAAGGAGCAGAAAAATCTGGTGTTCGACCTGATGGTGCCTTATGAAGCGAAGCGTCCGAATGAGGAATTGAAGCAGGAAATTGATCGGAAGCTTCAGGAAAGAAATATAAAATATGGAACCGTCATTCGGTTTGATGGGAAGGAATAAAGGAAAAGAGATAGAACGTTTTTGTTCTATCTCTTTTCCTTATAGCTTGTTTTCTTTTTTCAGATATGCCAGAAAGCCCTCTAGACCCTCTGCAATGTCATGATATGTGATATCGAAATCTCCTGTATACCAGGGGTCGGCAATATCTCTGGGGCGACTGCTGAAATCCAGCAGACGATAAACCTTATGGTCGGGATCCTCCTTGATTTGCCGCATTAAATTGGGAATGTTGTACCGCTCCGCAACCAAAAGATAGTCATAGGCGGCATAATCCTCTTTCGTTACCTGCCTTGCGTGGTGCATGGTGCAGGAAATGCCGACAGATGCCAACTTGCGCTTTGCCGGGGGATAGACTCCGTTGCCGATTTCCTCGCGACTCGTTGCGGCGGATGCAATGTGGAATTGAGCGGAAAGTCCGCGTTTTTCTACCATGTCGCGGAAAAGATATTCCGCCATGGGGGAACGGCAGATGTTGCCGTGGCAAATAAAAAGTACATGTATCATGAATATCAAACACCTTTCTAATTATGTTTTTTCCTATTTTACCTGAAATTTCTGTATTTTGCAAAAACAAGAAGGCGTCTGGTGGAAAAGGTGGGCACTTTTTCTCTGCCTCGACAGAGAAAAATACATGTTTGGTGCATTTATGTGTGGAAATAAATGCACCCTTCACGCACCCCTCCTAGCGCAGTAATTGCGTTTATTTCTTAAAATTTTATAAATTTTACGCAAATCAGATGCAATTTGCTAAGATGTCTGATAAGATGAAGCTATCCGAAGGGAAGTTCGGGCAAGTAAAGGGAAAACGTATTGCGTAAGGAGGTATGACAGATGAAGAAAAAATTTGTTGTAGTTGGGGCAATGGCAGGCACGCTTATTTTTACACAAAGTGCCCTTGCGGCAGGGCTTGCGGTTACGCCGTCCAAAAACACGCTTTCCGTGCAGTCGGGAGAGGGCGTGCAGACGGTGGAGGCTGTCCCCGCGTATCTGTATCAGGATAATAATTATTTTATGCTGCGCGATTTGGGGAAAATCCTCGGCTATCGTGTCGATTGGAACGAAGCGAAAAAGCAGGCTTCTCTGACAAAGGAAAGTGCTGCGCAGGATTTGCAGCATCTGAGTGCGGCAAAGCAGGCAAAAGCCGTACAGCAAAGCAAGCAGACCATTCTCGTTGGCGCAACGGAATACGAAAACATGAATTGCCTGAATATTGACGGTTATAATTATTTCAAGCTGCGCGATTTGGTCGAGATTATGGACTTCACCTGTGGATGGGACAGCGAAAAGAATCGGATTCAGCTCTCCACAGGCGAGCAGAACGACGAGGGAGTCAGCATATCCGTAAAGGATTTTCTGGTTGAAGGGGCGAAGCAGAAGGAGATTGAGGAGGATGTGCCTTATGTCCCTGATTCGAAGGATTATGCAGCACTGGAGGTCTATATGCAGAAGAATGTAGACAAGGACTTCAAGGCGGCTGATTTTATTATCACAGAAGCAGAGGAGGGCAGCAATACGCCTAACCTCATCACACTGGATATGCGTCTGAATGTAAACGGTGTTATGACAAAGAATTTCGGCTATCGGGTTCTCTGTATCAATAAAAAAGCAGCGCTGATTACCTTTATCGGGGAAAAGAATCCCGATTTTGATATCACAAAGGCAGGTGCGCAGAAGCTTTCCGATGCTGATGCAAAGCAGATGGCATTAGATATGGATAAAAACAGCTACAAGGTAGAGAAGCAGACGGTTTCCCGCTATTTCGATATGCAGGAGCTGAAGCAGAAATGCGAGGTAGAAACGACCTATATTGACAATGGGGGCGCAACCTTCGTAACGGCGCACGCCTTTGATGCAGAATAACAGCTGATAATTTTATATAGAAGAAACACAAACAGGAACAGCAAAGCAGAAGCAGCCTTGATGTTCCTGTTTTTCGTTGGCAATAAGATATAGATGTGCTATAATATTCACATTAAATGTAACTTTTTGGGGAATTTTGAATATTTCAAGGGCAGAGTGAGGCTTTACAGCGTCAGGCAGAATTCGCGGCAGAGCTTGAGATACAAAAGACAGAACGACAGGAGAGGATCGCCTTATGAGACGAAGAAAACTGCTGATTGCAGACGATTCTGAAATGAACCGCGCAATTCTTGCAAATGTACTGGATCAGGAATTTGAAGTGATTGAAGCAACAAATGGGCAGGAAGTCATCATTGCGTTGCAGAGCTATGGCACGCAGATTTCCGCATTGCTGCTGGATATTGTGATGCCTGAGATGGACGGATTTGAGGTTCTGGAGGAAATGAACCGCAGACATTGGATTGAGGATATCCCCACCATCATGATTTCCGCGGAAACCAGCAATACCTACATCGACCGTGCATTTGAACTGGGTGCATCTGACTACATCAGCCGTCCCTTTGTACCCGGCATCGTTCGCCGCCGCATCATCAACACAATCCTGCTGCATACCAAAAAGCATCAGCTGATGGACGTGGTTGCGGATTGGTTTTTCCGCAGAGAAAAAAGCAACGAGGTTATGATATCGATTCTGGGCTATGCCTTGGGGCTGCGCTGCGGGGAAAAGGGGATGCACATGTCCGGCGTAAGCCGTGTGACGGGGCTTTTGCTGCACTGTCTGATGAAGCGGACGAACCGCTATGCGCTGAATCCGGATGATATAGATGTAATTTGCATGGCGGCAAGCCTGCATGATATCGGGAAACTGCTGATTCCGGAGGAAATTCTGACAAAGCCCGGCAAGCTGACTGAGGAGGAATTTGCCATTGTGAAACGGCATACGGTGATTGGTGCGGATATTATTTCAGGAATGTCTGTGTATCAGAATGAAAAACTGGTGAAATACGCCACGATGATCTGCCGCTGGCACCATGAGCGTTGGGATGGCAAGGGCTATCCGGACGGGCTGGCAGGGGATAATATTCCCATTGCGGCACAGGTGGTTTCCGTTGCGGATGCTTATGATGCGCTGACGAATGAGCGCAGCTATAAAGAAGCCTTTTCGCATGATACGGCACTTGCTATGATGCATAACGGCGAATGTGGCAGTCTGAATCCGCTCCTGCTTGAATGTATGGATGAGCTTTCGGAGACCCTGCGGCATGGCGTGGAGAAAAAGCCTGTGGGACAGAGTGCGGAGCAGGTATATGAAACGGTGGAGGAGCTTTACAGTGGACAGGATGTCATTGCGGCGCGCATGACAAAGCAGCTGGAGGAGGCCAACACAAAAGCAGAATTTTTCGCAAATCTCAGCGGAGAGCTGTGGTTTGAATATACTGCACAGCCTTCCTCTCTGCATCTTTCCAAGGGTGCAGTAGAGCAGACGGGACTGCCGGATGTGATTGTTGACCCGATGGAAAATGAAGCCTTTCTTTCCGTTTTCGGGAAAAAGACGCTTGCGCTGCTTACCGAGAAATTACAGGAGCTGCCGACTGACCGGACACAGATGGAGTTTATGGCACAGATTACGCTAAACGGAAAGCCGAGTCAATGTCAGACTGCCATTCTGGTTTCGGGCAAGAAGGACAGCGAGGGACATTATAGCTCTCTGCTCGGAAAAATTGTAGATATTGATGAAAACTATAAGAGAATACAGATGTATGATGCCGAAGCAGCGAAGCCTGCTTTGCAGAAGCAGGTGCTGTTGCCCATTCTGGCGAGTGGAGAAAGTGTGATTCGGATTACGGAGAAGCAGGTTGGCCCTGTGCTGCAGGGATATCGGACGATGTTTGAAACGGTTCGGCTGGTGGACCCTGAAATCTGTATGCAGGTTTCTACAACAAAGGAGAGTCATTCTGTGCAGAAGAATGAGGATTGCTTTGCCCTCTGGGGGAAATCGCGCCGCTGTGAGCGCTGCATTTCGCAGGATGCCATCCGTATGGGGAAGATACAGACGAAGGTGGAGCCGATTGGCAATGATGTCTATTATGTATTTGCAATGCCAATCGAGATAGACGGCATGTCCTATTCTCTGGAATGTGTGAACCCGATTCGCTCGGAGGATATCAACGGCATAGAAAGCGAGCACGTTCTGAATCAGCTGCTTGTGCGGAACAGGCAGGTTTATATGGATTCTGCAACAAGAGTATATAATCGCCGGTATTACGATGAACGGGTGCGTAACCTGAGCGGAGAATATGCGCTGGCGATGATTGATATTGATAATTTCAAGAAAATCAATGATCGCTTCGGGCATACCGCGGGGGATGCGGCATTGTATTATGTGGCGCAAACAATTCGTTCCATGCTGCGCAGCAACGATGCACTGATTCGCTACGGTGGAGATGAGTTTTTCCTGCTGTTTGATAATATGCCGGAGCAGATTCTGGAACGAAAGCTGGAGGAGCTCTGCCGAGCGGTGCGTAAGATTGAGGTGGCGCAGTATCCGGAGCTGAAGCTGACCATCAGTATTGGCGGTGCGTATGCTTCGGGGCGGATTTCGGATTTGATTCAGAAGGCAGATGCCGCCTTATATGAGGCGAAGAAAGAAAAGAATCGCGCGGTGATTTTTTAAGGAGGGGTATTTATGACGGTAAATGAATTTTATCAGAAGGTTGATGGAGACTATACAGATGCAATCAATCGCCTGCAAAGTGATGTGCTGATTCGGAAATTCCTGAAAATGCTGCCGGGTGACAACAGCATGACGCTTCTGGCAGAGGCAGTGGAAAAATCCGAGGCGGAGCAGGCATTTCGTGCGGTGCATACGCTGAAGGGAATGGCACTGAACCTAAGCCTTTCTGCTCTGGCGGAGGTTTGTTCCGCGATGACGGAGCTGCTGCGCGGCAAGGAGGCGCTTCCTGCGGAAACAGGGCAGTATTATGATGCCGTAAGAAGGGAATACGAAAGAGTACGCGAGGCATTGGAGGAATTGGAGTAAGCGGCGGCGGTTTGAATGAAAAGAAAAGATGTGATTCTTTTGACTTCCTCCCGGAGACTGTGGTAGAATAAGATATTACGGATAGAACAAATTTTGTGCAAGGAGGAAGCGTATGTCTCAGGACAAACAGAAACACATTCGGAATTTTTGCATTGTGGCGCATATTGACCACGGCAAATCCACATTGGCAGACAGACTGATTCAGAAAACAGGTCTTTTAACAGATAGAGAAATGCAGGAGCAGGTTTTGGATAACATGGATCTGGAGCGTGAAAGAGGAATCACCATCAAATCGCAGGCGGTTCGTCTGATTTATCGCGCGCAGGATGGGGAGGAATATCAGTTTAACCTGATTGATACACCCGGACATGTCGATTTCAACTATGAGGTATCCCGTTCCCTTGCGGCGTGCGAGGGTGCGGTGCTGATTGTGGATGCGGCGCAGGGCATTGAAGCACAGACACTGGCAAATGTTTATCTGGCGTTGGATAATAATCTGGAAATTCTTCCGGTTATCAATAAGATTGACCTGCCCAGCGCAAACCCGAAATGGGCAAAGCAGGAAATTGAGGATATCATCGGGATTCCTGCGGAGGATGCCCCTGAAATTTCTGCGAAAAACGGCATCAATATCGAGGAGGTTCTGGAACGCATTATTACAGATATTCCCGCGCCCACGGGGGATGTCAATGCGCCGCTGAAGGCATTGGTGTTCGACTCTGTATATGACCAGTACCGCGGCGTTATCGTTCTGATGCGTGTGTTTGACGGCTCGATTCGTAAGGGCAGCAGAGTCAAAATGATGGCAACGGGGAAGGAATTTGATGTTGTTGAGGTTGGCATTTTCGGCCCCGGGCGTTTCCTGCCTGTGGATGAGCTGAGTGCCGGCATGGTTGGCTATTTTACGGCAAGCATCAAAACGGTATCCGATACACGCGTGGGCGATACGGTTACATTGGCGGAAAACCCGACCGCAGAGGCACTGCCCGGCTATAAGAAGGTAAACCCGATGGTTTACTGCGGCATTTTCCCTGTGGATGGGGCAAAATATCCCGATTTGCGCGATGCACTGGAGAAGCTGCAGCTCAATGATGCGGCGCTGTTCTTTGAGCCGGAAACCTCTGTTGCGTTAGGCTTTGGGTTCCGCTGCGGCTTCCTTGGACTGCTGCATTTGGAAATTATTCAGGAAAGACTGGAAAGAGAATATAATCTGGACTTGGTAACAACTGCCCCCAGTGTTATTTATAAGGTATACCTGACGGATGGGACGAGCTTTGATTTATCCAACCCGAGCAATATGCCCGATCCTGCCAGAATCGAGAAGATGGAGGAGCCGATTGTGAAGGCGGAAATCATGCTCCCGAAGGATTATGTCGGCCCGATTATGGAGCTTTGCCAGCAGCGGCGCGGCGAATACATCAGTATGGAATATCTGGATTCCTCCCGTGTGATGCTGACATACCACATGCCGTTAAACGAAATTATTTACGATTTCTTCGATGTGCTGAAATCCAGAAGCCGCGGCTATGCGTCCTTCGATTACAGCCTGCTGGGCTATCAGGAAAGCGAGCTGGTGAAGCTGGATATTCTGGTAAACAGGGAGCCTGTGGATGCGCTGTCCTTTATTGTGCATAAGGATTCTGCAACAGAGCGTGGCAGAAAAATGTGCGAAAAGCTGAAAAAGGAAATTCCCAGACATCTGTTTGAAATTCCCATTCAGGCGGCAATCGGCAGCAAAATTATCGCCAGAGAAACCATCAGCGCAATGCGCAAGGATGTTCTGGCAAAATGCTATGGCGGTGATATTTCCCGTAAGAAAAAGCTGCTTGAAAAGCAGAAGGAAGGGAAAAAGCGTATGCGCCAGATTGGCAGCGTAGAGGTGCCGCAGAAGGCATTTATGTCTGTACTGAAGCTGGATGAAGAATAAAAGAAAAAGGGTGTGATAAATTTTATCACACCCTTTTTGCGTCCTATTTGAATTTCCATCGATATTTTTCCAAATCGACCCTTCCGTTGACTACCTCAATGCCATCCGCCTGCAAAAGCTTTTCCTGTGCAGCTTCTCCGCCGAAGGCAAAGGAACCGGAAAGCTCTCCCTTGGCATTGACAACACGATAGCAGGGGATATTTGCAGGGTCCGGGTTTTTATGCAGGGCATTGCCGACCGCGCGCGCCATGTTCGGGTCACCTGCCAGCGCCGCAATCATCCCATAGGTTGCGACACAGCCTTTGGGGATTTTTTTGACCGCCTCGTAGATGCGCTTGGTGGGACTATCCGCAATCAAATCGTAGCTTTCGGCAATCATGCGTTTGATATCCTGCGTGGGAATGGTGCCGTCCAGAATAATCGTATTCCAGTGCATTTTGTTTTGATGATAGCCCGCAACCACGGCAGGATAGGTGTTCCGCCAGAAATCACGCCATTCGGGCGCTACCTTTACATTCAGATTGAGATATCCCCCTCGGTCGTAAATCCAGAGAAAGGTCTTTTTGCTTCCCTTGATGCGCACCAACTGCCAGTTTTGGTCGCGAAAGGGTCGTTCTGTGTATACATCCGCAAAGGATAGGGCATAGGCTAATACCTCCTCGCGTGCTGTCATGCAGCTTCACCTCCGATTGCTTTGCCTTTATTGTACTTCCGATAGTTTATTTAAAAGCGTTTTTCCAGCTTCATCAGCCGTCCACGGATATGAACATCCTCCATCTCCTTGCCGACGAAGATTTTCATTTCATACGCGGGGTTTTCAGGCTGGAGAACAATCGCATTTTCCTTTTTTATCACGCGCTTGAGGGTGGCATCGTCCCCATTGACGGAAACGACGGCGATATCACCGCTGTCCACGTTGCTTTGTTTGCGGATGAGCAGAAAATCTCCTTCGTGGATACCAATATTTGTCATACTATCCCCCTTGGCACGCAGCCAGAAATATTCCTCGCCGCTGTTTAAATCCTCCAAGGGTGTTTCGATATAGCCCTCAATATTATCCTCTGCCAGAAGGGGCATGCCGCAGTTGACCACGCCAACAATGGGGATTGGCTTTGTCGGGCGAGGGGTATAGGGGATGGCATCCTGCGGCAGATGGTTTCTGTCCTCCAGAAGGGCAGATTTTTCCACACCGAAATACGCCGCCATCCGCTCGATTTTATCAATGCGGGGATAGGTTTTTCCGTTTACCCAGTCGCTGAGGGTGGTATATTTTACGCCAAGTGCTTCGCAAAGCTCGGTTCTTGTTTTTTGCTTCTGTTCCATGAGATAGCGGATATTTTTCGCCAGTATGGTTTTACTGTTGTCCATAAAATCACCTTCCTATTTTTATTATACGGTTAAATCGTAGAAATGCAATATATTTTATAAAAATTACGAAAAAACCGTTGACAGATACGGTGAAACCGTAGTATGATTGTGTCAGACAAAGGAGTAGCTTATTTTTTTAAATCATAATTACGGGCAAACCGTAATACGAAAGGGGTATGAGATGAAGGAAAGAAGAATGTGGAAAAATACATGGCTGAAGGAGCTTGCAGGTAAGTATGGATTGGAAAAGGGGAAGTCTATTATTGTTGAGGAGCGTTCTCTTTTGAAGGATTATACATATATTACACGGGAAATTCGTCATGGCGTGGTGCTGGAATTATATCCCCACCATTTTTACTGTCAGATGGAAAATGGCAGAAGGGAATCCTTCCGCTATAATGAATTTCTGGGGCATGAAGTAAGGCTTGTCCATCTGAAGGAGGAGCAACAAAAAAGCGTCCAAGCTTGGACGCTTTTTTTATTGCGGAAGGAATCGGGAAGCAAGGGCGCATTGCTTCGCTCTGTCCCAAGTGGAATCCTGAGTTTGCTTTAGTTAAAATAATGTATTTACATCCAGCTCCTTTTCAATCATGCCTGCCTGATACATGAAATCAGCGGTGCGCTGGAAGCCCTCCTTATCCGCAGCAGTAATCTCTGTGGAGAAGTCATAATACTGCGCCATTTCCTTTACGGCATCCACATCCAAATCCAGCTCCGCTGCTGCCATTTCGTAGGCTTCCTGCTCGTGGTTCTGCATAAAGTCTGCGATTTCTGCCTGTGCGGATTGCAGCTTTTCGATGATTTCGGGGTGCGCTTCATAGAATTTATTTGTGACTGCTACTGCAATGATGGCGTTAATCAAGCCCTCGCCGTCGGTAATTAGGTGATAGCCCTGCTGCTGTGTCTGATATGCGGCTGCACCTGCCAGCAATGCCACATCCACACTGCCGCCTTCCAGACCTGCCTTTGCTTCGGGAATGCCCATATTCACGAAGTTTACATCATCCACTGTCATATCCGCGGTTGCAAGATATGCCGCCAAGAGTTCATGCAGATTTGTGCCGACAGGGCCTGCAATGGTTTTGCCGCGCAAATCCGCAGGGGAGCTGATGCTTTCATCCTTGGAATACATGCAGAATGCCTTGGGAGAGCGGCTATACATATTCAGCACCTTGATATCCGCATCATTTGCGGCAGAAAGAATGACAGAGGTTGCGCCAACGGCATACAGCACCTGTACATCGCCGGCTGCCAGTGCCTGTGTCTGGTCTGCGCCGGAGGTGATTTCTGCATATTTCACCTCGATGCCGTCATCCGCAAAGGCTTTTGTGAAAATGCCTTCCTCCTTTTCCACGATAGAGGGCAGGTTCAGGGGAGAGGTGACATAGGTGAAGGTCAGCGAATCGAGAGAGGATGTATCCTCTGCGGTGCCGCAGCCTGTCAGCGCCGTCATAGCCAGAATGGCTGCCATTGCCATGCCAATCAATCTTTTTTTCATTTGTAATACCTCCTAAATTTTTAAATGATAAAATGCTTATTTTAACTGCCGAAAGACAGTTTTTTTATAAATGAAGCTGTGCAAGAATTTCCCGTTTCAGTTCAATCAGTTCCTTGGATAATAAATCGCGATTTTCGCAATCCGTATCCAAAAGAAATTCCTTTTTGATGCATCCATCCTCAAGAAAGGCAATTTTATGCCCCAGAAGCAGGGCCTCATCAATGCTGTGGGTGACGAATAAAATCCCCGTATTTTGGCTTTTTTGCAGGCGAATCAGTTCCTTCTGCAGCTGTGTGCGCGTGAAATGATCCAATGCGGCAAAGGGCTCATCCATCAGAAGGAAGGAGGGCGCATACGCCAAAGCACGCGCGATAGCGGTTCTTTGCTGCATTCCGCCCGAAAGCTGATGGGGATAGGCCTTCTGAAAGCCATCCAGACCAACCGTTTCCAGCAGGGCTTGGATTTCTCCTGTATCATAGGATTGCTTTTTCAGTCCGAAAATAGTATTATCCCACACAGTCAGCCAAGGCATGAGCCGCGGCTCCTGAAACACAAAGGCGGTTTTATGCGTGACCGCAAAGTGAATTTCTCCGCCGTTTGGCTCCTCCAAATCCCCCACTAAGCGAAGCAGAGTGGTTTTGCCGCAGCCGCTTTTCCCAAGAAGGACAGTGATGCGGTTTTCGGGAATCTGCAAGCAGATGTCCTTTAAAACGGGGAACGTCCACCCGTCTACGGTGTATGCCTTCTGTATATGCTTTAATTCAATTCCAGCCATTTTCACCATTCCCCTTAAATAATTTTTTCAGCAAAAAGCCGAAGCATTTATCGGTTGCAAGGCCGACAAGCCCAACCACAAAAATGCCGACAATCACCTTATCGGTGCGGCTCAGCTGCTGTGCGAACAGAATCAGATGCCCGATACCGCTGGAGGCTGCAATCATTTCTGCCGCGATGATGGCACGCCAGCTATAGCCCATGCCGATGCGCATTCCAACGAGAATATCGGCGGAGGCATAGGGCAGGAGGATATAGCGGAATTTTTCAAATTTTGTGTAGCCGAAGGCATCCCCAACCTCCAATAGCCTTTGGTCACAGCCCGTAAAGCCTTTTACGATGTTCAGATACATCGGGAAGAAGGATGCCAGCACGATAATAACGGTTTTTGTGGTTTCCCCGATGCCGCACCAGAGAATCAGAAGCGGAATCAGACTCAGCGGCGGTACATTGCGGAAAAACTGCACGATTGCGTCATAATATTTTTCTGCGGCAGGCAGGAGCGTGCGGAACATCCCCAGCAGAAACGCAAGCAGAAAAGCAATACAGAAGCCCTTCAGAATACGGATAAAGGAAATCAGCACATCCCGAAGCAATTCTCCGGAGAAAAGCATGCGCAGAAAGCTGTCGAACACCTTTTGCGGTGTCGGCAGAAGATAGGGACTGAATATCTCTGCGCGGCAAAGCAGAAACCAGACCGCAAGAAGAAGGAGGATGCCGAGAAACGGCGCAAATGCCGAATGTATTTTTTTCATATAATACTCCTATAAAAAATGAGTCCACGCAAAAGCGCAGACTCATAAAAAGGAAAATTCCTTTGCTTTTATGATTTTTGTCTGAACGCCTTTTCATGCAGGTGTTGCCCTTTATGGTCAGTACGTTTTGGCGAAATTATTTATATTCGCCGGAGATTTTTGTGATATTTCCGTTTTTATCCAGTGTGAGAACAAGGTCGAGCTTGTCACCCTTGCCAAAATCATTCAGAATTTCATCAATCAGATCTTCCAGTGTTTTCACATAGGAAGCATTGGTGATGTTTGCTTTGATGGTATCAATATCATCTTTATCAAAATCATAGCGGGAGACATTATTGCTGTATTTGCCTTCAATTTTGATATAATCCGTGCCATGCTTGGAATATTCGCCCTTTGCCTCCGTTACCTTACCTGTGATTTTTGTTACCTCATCATTTTTCACGGTAGCGGAAACATTCATGACCTTTTTGTCCTTATAGGCATTATAGAAATCCTTCCATGTTTTAATCTTATCGGAACCGTCGGTAATGGAGATATCGACATCATCTACATCATCAATATCATAGGTCTTGCTGCCGATTTTTACCGTACCGGTGTCCTTGTTTTCCTTATAGGTAACGTTTGCAACATTGCCGTCTGCATCATCCTCGCTGTCGGAGGTAGTTGCTGTAATTTTAGTAACATAATCCTTTTTATCCAATGTCAGTGTAACGGTAATGGTGCTATCCCCATCATCGTACAGATTATACAGATCTTTGTAGTCTTTTGTTTTGTTGTCAATCTTTACGGTTACATCATCTGTATCATCGATGTAATATTTTGTGGTTTTATTTTTCAGCTGAATATAGCCTGTTTTGTCGGACTTATCATAATTCACCTTGGAAACCTTGCCCTTTATGGAATCACTGCTGCTGCTTTCCTTTGTGCTGCCTGTGATTTTTGTCAGATTTCCTTTGTTGTCAAGGGTAACCTCGACCTCAATGGTTGCTTTGTCATCCTCTGCCTTTGTGAATAGGTCGTACAATTCCTTCAGGCTATAGCTCTTTTTGTCGATACGGATATCTACATCGTCTTTGTCGGTAAAGGAGTAGGTGCTGTCCTTATCAATCGTGATAGAGCCTTCTTTATCCGTTTTATTATATCTCACCTTTGTCAGGCTGCCTTTGGTTTTCTTGGTTTCCTTATAGGTAGCCTCCAGCTTGGTGATATGCAGGCTGCTGTCGAGCGTCAGGGTAACATCAATAGAGGTGCCTGCCTTATATAGCTTTACGACATCGCTCATGGTGGCAGAAGAACCGTTCAGTGTGATGGTTGTGCCGCCGGATGCCAGCATATAGTAGGCTGCGCTGTCCTTCAGATTGACATAGAATTTTGTCATGGTCGCAACCGTACCCTTCTGCGTGGAGATGGTCGGGTTGGCAGGTGTTGTCGGAGTTGTGGGTGTGGTCGGTGTGGTTGCCTTTTCCAGTACACCATACAGGTTTGTTACCAGAACTGCGGTTTCTGTGCGGTTCAGTGTCTTTTTGGGGTTGAATTTATTGGAATTGTCCCCATTGACTACGCCTACCCTTTTCAGCAGGGCAACATAGGGCTTCGCTTCTGTGGAAATGCTGCTGTTGTCCAGGAAGGTGGTTGTGGTTTCATTTGCTGTGTAGGAAGAAACCCCCTTTGTTAAGGCGCGCCCAAGAATGGTTGCTGCCTGTTCTCTTGTGGCAGGCAGATTAGAGCCGTTTTTCATGAAGCCGCTCAGGTTAGAGGTAGCCAGAATCCCGTTTTCCAAGCAGTAGGAAACGGCAGGATATGCCCAGCTCTGGATGCCGTAAGCATTCATGATGGGAGTCCATTTCTGGGTTACGCTGTCATCCGCCTTTGCCTTGCCTGTCTGTATCAGCAGCTTATACGCCAGCTGGCAGGATTCGGACAGAGAAACAGAATCTCTGGGGCGAAAATGGTTTTTGCCGTTTCTGGTTTCCCCAACAACCAGACCCAGGCTTGCCGCCTTATTGATGGATGCTTCGGCACCCGCCCAAGGAGCCTGATTCATATCGGCAAAGGTTGCCGCATAAACAGAAAGCGGTTGGCACGCCAGCATTGCCGCCAGAGCCAAGGCTACAGTATGTTTTGTCTTTTTCATAGAGAATACCCTCCTTTTCTTTTCATCAATAGTAAGATTATAACAAATTTTTTTCTGCTATAGCAACAGTATACAACAAAATTACAGACTTTTGTAAAAATCAGTCAAATTTAAAAAACTCTTAAGAATTTCGCCGTCTGCATACTTCAGCGGGGAAAAGCATAGAGTATCCATAAGAATATCTGGGAGGAATGGGCGGATGAAGAATTGGAAGGGAGTATTGGCGATACTGCTGATGTCTGTGCTGTCGCTTGGGTTTAGCCTGTCTGCTTTTGCGGCGGAAACGGATGCATTGCAGCTGAAAAGTAAAAGTGCGGTGCTGATGGACGCAGGTACGGGAACAATTTTATATGAAAAAAACAGTCACGAGGCAATGCCGCCTGCCAGCGTGACAAAGGTGATGACATTATTGCTGATTTACGAAGCGGAGGCGGCAGGACAGTTTGAATGGGAGGAAGCGGTGCAGGTGAGCGAGCATGCGGCGAGTATGGGTGGCTCACAGGTTTTTCTGGAGTCGGGCGAAACGCAGACAGCCGCAGAGCTGACGAAATGTATTGCGATTGCATCTGCGAATGATGCGGCAGTTGCCATGGCGGAGTTTGTGGCAGGTAGTGAGGAGGCCTTTGTGGAGCGGATGAACAGGAAGGCAGAGGAATTGGGGATGCAGGAAACGCATTTTGTCAATGCCTGCGGACTGGATGTGGACGGACACGAAACCAGTGCGTATGATATTGCGCTGATGAGTCGGGAGCTGATGACGAAATTCCCTGAAATTCAAAAATACACCACCACATGGCAGGATACCATCATACATAAAACGCGCAAGGGGGAGTCCGAATTTGGCTTAACGAATACGAATAAGCTGATCAAATGGTACGAGGGTGCAACGGGGCTGAAAACAGGCTCTACGGGCAAGGCACTTTATTGTCTTTCCGGGACGGCGGAGCGCAACGGGCTGCACCTGATTGGCGTTGTGATGGCGGCACCGGATTTCAAGCTGCGCTTTCAGGAAACCATGAAGCTTCTGGATTATGGCTTTGCCAATTACAGCGCGGAAAAGGGACTGCCCGCAGGGAAGGAAATGGGGCGTATTCCTGTGACAAAGGGCATGAAGGACAGCGTTTCGGCTGTGGTGCAGGAGGAGATTTCCATTCTTCTGAAAAAGGATATCGGCGGTGAATGGGAAACGAAAGCGGAGCTTTTGCCTGCCATGGATGCGCCGGTTGCGGCAGGGGAGAAGGTCGGTGAACTGATTTATTTGCTGCATGGGAAGGAGGTCGGCAGGACGGATTTGATTACGGCAGAGGCTGTTGAAAAAGCAAATATCAATACTATGCTGCAAAGAATGTTAAGACAATGGTTTTAGGGGCAGAAGGCGCAGAAAATGAATTCCTGTCGGAGCAGAATTTGTATGATGCAATGCAGGGTTTTCCGTTGAAAATTAAAAAATTTCCCAATCAACGATTTCGGCAGTATTGTCGCCTCCTGTATGTTTCTGGTGCTTTTGGGCGGTATATCGCTTTTGGGTTTCGGAGAAAGTAAGGTTGGAGCAAAAAATTGTTCCAAAAAATATGGTTGGGAGAGGAGAAGATGCAGCAGAAAATAAGAAAAATTTTTTTATCAGTATTGCCTTTTTTTGCGGTTTTCATTCCGATTCTGTTAGGCGTACCACAGTCTGCACAGGCGTTGGAGCGGCGGAAGCTGATTCCTGTCGGCAGAACGGTGGGCGTAACGATGGATACAGAAGGGCTTCTGGTTTTGGAAACAGGCAGCGTAGTCGGAGCGGATAACGAAAGCCATGAACCCAGCAAGGGACTTCTGAAAGCCGGAGACCGCATTTTGCAGGCAAACGGCGAGAAGCAGGAGAATAAGGAAGCATTTATGAAAACCATTCAGCAGAGCGAGGGGAAACCGATTTGTCTGCGTCTGGAGCGAAACGGCAGGCAGAAGGAGGTGAAGATTACACCGGTTCTAAGCAATACCGCGCAGACCTATCAGATTGGCGCATGGATTCGGGACAGTATCCAAGGCATCGGCACAGTGACGTATTATGACGCGGAAAACGGTACCTTCGGCGCATTGGGACATGGTGTGTATGATGTGGATACGGATGAACTGATGGTGATTCATGGCGGCTCTGTGGTAGATACCACCCTGACGGAAATTGTGAAAGGGGAAAAGGGTGCTGCCGGTGAATTGATTGGGCAGGTAGAGATGCAAGAGAAGCTTGCAGCAATCGAGAAAAATACGGAAACGGGCATTTATGGCAAGGCGGCGGCAGGCGTTTTTGCAGGTGAAAGCTATCCTGTTGCCACAAAGGCAGAGGTAAAAAAGGGCGCGGCTGTGCTGCTTTCCGATTTGGAGGGTAAGGGCGTGCAGGCGTATGCCATGGAAATCGAAAGTCTGGAGAAGAACGGCGGAAGACAGCATAAGGATATGAATATCCGCATTATGGATGAACGGCTGCTTGCGCTGACAGGCGGCATTGTACAGGGCATGAGCGGTTCGCCGATTTTGCAGGATGGAAAGCTTGTGGGAGCAGTGACGCATGTGACTTTGGCAGACCCGACGAAGGGCTACGGCATTTTCATGGAAAATATGGCAGCATAAATTCTGAGAGATACGCATGGCAGGAATGTCGTGCGTATTTTTCAATTTTTATTTACATATTCCCTTTTTGTGCTTTCTGCTTTATAATTAAAGAAAAAACGGATTTGTGTCTAATTGAAGGAAAGGGGTTTTTTCGATGAAGAATTTAAGAAGGATGTTGGCTTGCGGACTTCTGCTTTCACAGCTTTTCTGTGGGCAGGCATGGGCGGCGGAAGTGCATACACCCTGCTATCGGAACAGCGTGGATACGGAAAACAGTGATTTTGACAAGGGAGAATGGAAATATAGATTTACGGCGGATTCCGGGCAGGAGACTGTGCTGACGGAGGGAGAAAAGCATACATTTCTCATCATCAATGGCGGTCTGTCTGCAGAGCATATCATCATTGAAAACGGGCGTGCCTTCATGGAGCTTGGGGCGTTGTGCGATGCACTGGGACTGCAAAGGGAAGAAGTGAAGGATACGGCACTTTCCGGCAAGACAATCTGCGTGGAAAACGAGATTTATGTTCCGGTGCGCGCTTTTGCGACACGGCTTGGTGCGACTGTAACCTATGGTATGCAGGAAGTGATGCCGATGGGGAATCCCTGCATCAATCTGGATAACCGCGCGCAGAAAATCACAAAGGAAACAGCAGTGCAGAATGTAAAGGAAAAATTGCAGCTTTATGATCCGATGTTCCGGAAAAGCGAGAGCTATCAGAAGCTAACACCGTATGTGGGCGAAATGCAGACAGAATTTCAGAAGCTGCAATGCGTGGATGAAACCGCAAGCTTCTGGGTTATCAAAGGTGTGCGTCTGTTCCTTGTGGATAAAGCAACGGGCGAGATTTATTATAAGCTGGGAGAAAGCGACACGGGAAGCGGCTCTTATATTGAAACAATTGGAAAATTAGAGGAAACATATGAGGATTTGTTTGAAAATATGTTGCTTTGTGGCTAAGATTTACTTCTGTTGGTGGAAAGGCTGCTCTTACCTTAGGTTAAAATAAACTGAAGTAGAACATATAAATAAATTTAGTTTTATGTCTAAATGAAAAGTGAATAGAGAGGTGTTTATGAAAAAAATGTTTTGCACATTATTATTGGCTATATTTACATTGTCAAGTACTCAGATGCACGTACAGTAAAGATTACAAAGCCAGAAGAAAAATCTATGAAATCTTTCGATAAAAAGGAAATAGAAAAGTTGACGCAGAGACGAGTTGTGGGGAAAAAGGAGTTTGATGTATATAAAACGGATATTAAAACGATGTTCGATGATACGATTCAAACAAAAAGCAAGGACTTGCCGACGGCAATTAATGTAAATGGGCGGACGTTAGTTTTATTTTCTGCACTGGGAAAACATTTTGGAAAAGTAGAATATAATGATGAACAGAGAGTTGCTTCCATTTGGGATGGAGGTGAAGAGGATGTCATTTCGACAGAAAAGATATATGTAGAGGAATTGGGTGTTTCATACCAAAAGACAGGTAGATTCGATTTATCGGGGTGCTCTATTTTAAAAAGTCAGTATCGAGTTGAAAAATGCAAATACGGTGCGTAATTTTGTACCTGTTTTTGCAAATAAAACGGATTTACAGCTTTATACACAAGATGGGAAATTGATTGAGGATGAGGTATTTCCAGCCTTTTTGTGTATAGATAATCAGCTTTATATTAGTGCAGATGCATTAGCAAAAAGCATGAGTATGGAGCACACTTTAGATGGATATGGTTATGGGGATGGAGTTTTTAGAAAAAAATAGAATAAAACAAAAGCTTGTTGTAGGAGGAGGATTTTTCGAATTGCGGAATGGTGATTAGGATATCTATGAAAACAATCTAATAATATCATACAAGAACCAAGATGCAGTGGAGGCGTATACGAAAGCGAAAGCGGCGATTATGCAATTGCAGAAATGGGATGATATGTCTGCGGAAAGAAGGGATATTTGTGAAAGCGTGCTGGGATGTTTTTTTGATATTGTGAATTGGATGTTAATAGCAAGAGACACGGTTTATCCCGTGGGAAGAAATAGGAATTGAACTTAGGCGGACAGAAATGTCCGTTTTTTTCGTTATGCTCCCGTGGGTTATTGGTTGCTTTTGCCATACAAGTTTGAAATAGCCATAACTTGGGGTGAGACCTATCAGAAATGAACCGGTCAGCCGATATCTTTGGCAGCCACCAAGAATCCTCCTGCTTTAGCTGTGTGGAGTGTCAAAGCTTGTAACAAAATATATACCGGCTACCGTTTGTGCGTTTTTGTACTGATTCGACTAACAAGAAAACAAGGACGTTCATCAAAAAGAAAGAGCGTCCTTGTATTTTTGTTTGCCGTTTTTCAGTTGAGTTTATATTTTTTTTGCGTGTTACAGATATTTCATCATAACCCGAAGCAAAACATTCATATCGATAGGCTTAGCAACATGGTCATTCATGCCTGCCTCCAGTGCGGCCTGCCGATCCTCAGAAAAAGCATTCGCCGTCATTGCAAGAATGGGAATTTCCGCTTTTTTCCGATCTTCCATCTGTCTGATTTTTTTCGTTGCCTCATAGCCGTTTAGAATCGGCATTTGCACATCCATCAGAATTAAGTCATAATAGCCTTCCTCTGCGCGACTGAGCATATCCACACACGCTTGACCATCTGCGGCGTGTTCCACAAGAAAACCTGCCCCTTTTAAAAGCTCTAATGCAATTTCCGCGTTCAGTGCATTATCCTCGGCGAGCAAAATGCGATAGGGCTTTTCTTCTGCACGAGAGGGCTGCTTGGGTTCCTGTTTTCCGGAGACATCCTTTTTTTCTGCAATATCAAACGGAAGGGTTACTGTAATCTTTGTGCCGATGTTTTGCTTGCTTTCTACTTGAATGGTTCCTTCCATCAGCTCAATAATGGATTTTACGATAGGCAGCCCAAGCCCTGTACCCGGAACCTCATTTTTTACAGAGGTTTCCTCTCTGGAGAATTCCTCGAAGATATGGGAGAGGTACTCCTCACTCATGCCAATGCCTGTATCCGTGCAGGTGAAAACATACTGCGCCTGTTTATCATCGGATGCCACCTCATTGAGCGATATATGGATGGTATGTCCGCGCGGCGTATATTTGATTGCATTGCTCACGATGTTCAGTTGGATTTCCTGCAATCTTGTTTTATCGCAAACGGCATATTTATGCCGGATATGAATTTCTTCGGAATAATGAAGCTCCTTCTTTTGAATATCCGATTCAAAAACAGTATACAAAGAGTGGAACAGTGCCTCCATATCCTCGGCCTCTAATCGCAGGGTGGCTGTTCCGCTTTCGATGCGGGCAATCTCCAAAACCTGATTGAGGATTGTCATTAGGAGGTTGCCGGAGGATTGCAGCTTTTTCAAATACGCAGAGGCCTTTTTTTCATCCTGTAAATGCTTTTCCAAAAGGTCGGAATACCCGATGATTGCGTTCATTGGCGTGCGGATATCGTGGCTCATGCGAAAAAGGAACTTCGTTTTTGCCTCATTCGCAAGCCTTGCCTGCGCGGTTGCCTTTTGCAGCTCATCGATATATTGCTTTTCCCGATATTTTTTGCTGTAAAGCTGATAAAAAATGGTAGCCGTCATTATGGAGAGAATCAATGAAAAAATGCCTGCAATTATCCACCAGGCAGTCGGAATCCATCCGGCAGTTGGGGCAATATCCACATACCAAGTATCGTTCGGAATCCCACATTCAACGGTAAGGCAATTTTGGGGCATATCTTTTTGGCTCTGTGCCAAAGTGATTTTTTCGCCTGTTTGGCTGTTTTTTGCCCATATTTCATAGCAATAGGAGGCATCGCTTAAGCGCTCCAAGCCGATTTTATCAATAAACTCATCCCAGTCGATTACCATGATAACGAAGCCCCAGAAGCTGCGGTTGCCTGAAGCGTCGGTTTGATAGACCGGATCGAAAAGCAATGCACCGAGACCGCCCTGCTTTAATGTATAAGGGCCGCCGATGGTATACCCCTTGGTTTGTTTTGCCCGCTGTGCGTCGCATTTTCGTTCATGCTCCGTCAAAATATTCATACCAAAAACCGTTTCATTTTCCTGCTTGGGATAAATCTCCGTTATGATTCCCTGCGGTGCCAGCTCGTATGCTTTTATAATGTTGTTATGATTCGGAATCAGCTGCGCCAGCTTGGAAAAGGTACTTTCGTTCAGCTCATAGCCTGAGTTAATCATGTTTTCCAAGAAATCGGAAAGGGCTACATATTGCACAAGGTGTGCGTTGATGCGTTTCACTGTGCTTTGTGCCGTATAGGTTGCACTCATTTTCATTTCTTTTTCCGTATAATTAAAAAAAGCTTGGCTGAGAAGGAGCGCAAGCAGGAAAGCGAAGATTCCGACAAACAAGCAGTATATTTTGGCTCTTTTTACGGCGGCGCTGCATTTATCCATTTCAGGTTACTCCTTTTAGAATATTATTTTTACGAGATAAATAATCATATTTGTTCTATGATAGAAACTCATTTACCAAAATATACCATAACATAGATTTAATGAACACGTCAACAGATGGATGAATGAAAACGACACGGTGGAATAATGAAAAAATTTGTCGAAAGGTGGCGAAATTCGTCAAAAATGGATAATTTCTGTAAAAAGTTTGTATATGAATTTAGGTACTTCTCAGGGTTGTTTTAAATTTTGATATACATTGTTAATGAAAAAATTTTTAGTGATTGTATTGAGAAAAAATATTGATATAATTTTTAGTTGGTATATTTTGGGGACATACAGAAGAAATGCAATCTATGAATAAGCGTTTTCTTGTAAATTTTTATTGCAGAGCATTTTTATTTGAAAGAGAGGTTATAGAAAGTGAGCAAAAAACTATTGTCATGTGCAATGGCATTTCTGATGGCCTTTACGCTTATGCCATGCGCTGCCTTTGCGGAGGAGACTTCTGCGGAAGGACAGGTGGAAAGCCTTGAGGCAGAAAGGCCTGCGGAGGATGACGCATTTGGAGAGGACGGATTGGATGAGGCGTTTTTCGCCGAGGATGCGGATTCTCTGATTGGCACACTGGAGGCGGATGAAGAAAGTGCGGCATTTGCGGTTTCTGCTATTACAGGGATTTACCTTGACCAGATGCATGGTGATGATACAAAGGATGGGCTGACAGAGTCTACGGCGGTAAAGACGATTGAGAAGGCAAATGAGCTTGCGAATGCAAATGGTACCAGCGATATTTTCCTTAAAAGTGTATATCAGGTTACAGGAACAGAGAGCTGGGATCTTGACGGAAAGACAATCCATCGGCATTCCCTTGGCGGCTATATGATTGAATTGAAGGATGCTTCTGCATCTTTGACACTCAAGAATGTTGTGATTGATGGTGCGGAGTATTCTGTGGCGGCGACACATGCTGCGGAAACAGATTCTATTATTAAAGCTGCGAGTGGTGGTACCATTGAGCTGAAAAGCGGAGCCATCTTGGAAAACAATAAAGCGGCTCAGTTTGGTTCCGGCATTTTGGCGAACAATGGTGTCAAGATAACAATGGAGAACGGAGCAGTCATTCGTAACAACACAAATAGTAACTATGAATTGGGCGGCGGTATTTTGCTTGGCAATGGCAGTACCTTTACCATGAACGGCGGCGAAATTAGCGGCAATACGGCAAATGGTGGCGGCGGTGTCGCGATCATCGGCTCAACGATGGTCATGAATGGTGGCAAAATTTCAAACAACAGTACCTATAAAACAACCGGACAAGGCAGCTATGGTGCAGGGGTTTATGTTGCCGACTATGCCAATGCAAGTGGCGGCGATATATTGTTTAAGCCTAAACCTGCTTCCTTTGAAATGAACGGCGGCAAAATTACCGGGAATAAGGCACTTGACTACGGTGGCGGTATTCTTACCTTTCCACAGCAAAGCAAAAAAATTACAATCAATATTAAAAACGGCGAAATTTCCGAAAATCAGGTGACGGAAGGAAGCGGCGGTGCAATCGCAGCATTCTTCGGCGTAACCGAACTGAATATTAACGGTGGCACACTGACAAAAAACAGTGCTAAGAATTACGGCGGCGGTGTTTTTCTGTATGACGCAACGAATGTAACGATTTCCGGCGGTACAATTTCCGAAAACAAAGCCTCGCAGGGCGGTGGCGTATACTTATGGCCAACATCCGCTGCTAATCAAACCGGCGGTTCCATTGAAAACAATGTTGCAAATGCAGGCGGCGGTGTTTGTGGCGGCACCTATACCATGACAGGCGGTGTCATCAAGGATAATAACAATTCTCTGACCGAGGAAGCACGGCGTTCGACCAGAGGTGACGGTGTTTATGTAGGAACTGCCTTCAATCTGGGGGGTGCTGCAGAAATCAGCACGAATAACGATGTTTATTTAGAAAAAGGCGCAAGGGAAGCAAAAGAAGGGCGCTATATCAATGTGATTTCTTCTTATACAGGTGCAAGCACTGCGAAACCAATTCAAATCCACAGTGAAGATGTAACGGTGGAAGGAGCGGAAATCGGTACACAGCTTGTTCGGTATACAACCGGTGCGGGCGGCGAAGCTGCGGCGGCACAGGCGGATGCAAACGATATTTTCGTACCAAGCTGGAAAATGCAGAAGGGCTTGGTTATTGGGCAGAGCAAAGCGGCAGGAAAGACGGACTGGATGACCTATGTGCCATCTATCAGGATTCAGTATCAGTGGGTTAGCACAGATAACCCCTCTGATGTGACACCACCTGCGGATGATTATATCCGTACCGGTACAGCCTATACAGCAAAGGCACAGGAGGCAACCCATCAGGGATATAGCTTCAAAGGCTGGTTTACGGATGATGCATGCACACTTAGCTATACAGATGGTACTGTGTTGAGTACAGATACGATTCTTTACGGCAAGTGGGAAAAAATCGCAACACCGCCTTCTTCCGGTGGCGGCGGCTCTCATGTGACAAAATATTATATTTTGCATTATGAATCTAATGGCGGCACAAAATACGAGGATGAAAAATATAAAAAAAATACAGTTGTCATACTCGATAAAATTCCAAAAAGAGTTGGATATACCTTTACGGGTTGGTATGCAGACAAAGAGCTAACGGATAAAATCACAAGCGTAAAAATGACGAGTGATAAAACTGTTTATGCGGGCTGGAAGGCAACGGATGTTCCCGAAACCTTGAATAGTGATAATCACTTTGCATATATCGTTGGCTATGAGGATGGATTGGTAAGACCAAATGCTGACATCACAAGAGCCGAGGTTGCGGCTATCTTCTTCCGTTTGCTGAAGGACGATGTGCGGGATGATAACCTCACAGCAAATAGCGTTTTTACAGATGTTGCGTTTGGAAAATGGTATAACAAATCTATTTCCACGATGGCGAAAATCGGCATTGTAAAGGGACGTACAGCAAATGCCTTTGCGCCGAATGCACCTATCACAAGAGCGGAATTTGCGGCAATTTGTTCTCGTTTCGACCGAAGCAATGTCGAGATAAAGAGTGATTTTAACGATATCTCCGGACATTGGGCGGAAAATGAAATCAGACGTGCGGCCTCTCTGGGCTGGATACAGGGCTATACAGACGGCTCCTTTAAGCCAGACCAAAACATCACAAGAGCCGAGGCGGCATCCATGATTAACCGTATGCTGCATAGACTGCCTGAAACGGTGGATGATTTGCTGGATGGCATGATTCAATGGCCGGATAATCAGCCGAACGATTGGTATTACATCAATATGCAGGAGGCAACAAATAGCCATGATTTTAAGCAGAAAGGCGAAATCAATGAGTATTGGACAAAGCTGACAGAGAATCCGAATTGGGATAGATATAAATAATATTTCGATATAATAGCAAATAGCCAATCAGCAAACAAGGACGTTCAGTGAAAATGAGCTCCCTTTCGGGTTGAGAAGTGAAATGATAAAATCACTGGATACTTGGAAGGGAGCATTGTTATAATGCAAAATGTCGAGGAGGAATAATAAATGGAAAAGCTACCGCTCATTGACTACTTAGCGCAGAAAGCCCGTTGCACTTATATTAGGGATTTACGAAAATTGAAAAAGAACAACAAAATTTGATTTGATTGATGTAGTAGAGCAGATACCGGAAGAAACCTATTCTATGGATGATTGGAATGAGGCTTTGATGTATATGAGTAATCGTGAAGCACGGTATTCCTCATTCACTGCCAAAGAAGAAATTCTTGAATTTTTGAAATATGATGTAGAGACTGATTGAAAACCATGTACCGATTCCCGATCGTTAGGCTTAAAAGAAAGATTGGGAAGTCGGTATTTTATTGTACAAAAAAACTTGGTTTTCCGGGTAAGAAGAAGCGGACGTCTTATTCACGCAATCGATAAATATTATGACGGATGCTGCAATAATTCGGTGTAAAAAATGTATGCATAAATACAATGTTCGTTGTAATTTTTGTGATATGGTGGTATACTATGTTAAAATTAGGATAACGGAGGTGTGTGTGATGTACCGAATTGCTATGGAAAAGCTATTAAAATGGAAACAAAGTAAACGTCGTAAGCCTTTGATTATTGAAGGGGCTCGTCAGGTTGGCAAGACATGGCTAATGAAAGAGTTTGGTAAGCAGGCTTATGCGGATACTGTATATATCAACTTTGACTCTAATTCAAGAATGGCAGAGTTATTTGCCTCCGATTTGGATACGAAACGCTTAATTATGGGGATAGAGTTGTATGTCGGACGAAAAATCAACTCCGAAAACTGTTTACTGATTTTTGATGAAGTGCATGAGGTGCCAAGAGCGTTATCATCTCTTAAGTATTTTTATGAAAATGCACCACAGTATCATATTATATGTGCAGGCTCATTGCTCGGCATTGCCCTACATCAAGGCACATCGTTCCCTGTTGGCAAGGTTGATTTTTTAAAGCTTTATCCGCTTTCCTTCAAGGAGTTTTTAATGGCAACCGATAAAGAGCAATTTGCTGAATTGCTTGAGAATCTGGACTTTGAAATGATTACAAGCTTTAAGCAAACTTATATTGATGCATTGAAGCAGTATTATTTTATCGGTGGTATGCCGGAGGCGGTACAAAGCTTTGTAGAAAATAAGGACTTTAATGAGGTTCGATATATTCAAAAGAGAATTCTGGAGGCTTATGAACAGGATTTCTCAAAGCATGCTCCCAACGAAATTGTTCCGAGATTGCGTATGTTATGGAACAGCATTCCGTCTCAGCTGGCGAAAGAAAACAAAAAATTTATTTATGGGCTGATACGAGAAGGGGCTCGCGCAAAGGAATATGAAACAGCAATGCTGTGGCTTAGCGATTGTGGTCTGATCCATAAGGTTAGCCGTGTCAATGCAGTAGGCATTCCTTTGCGTGCGTATGAGGATTTGAAGGCATTTAAACTCTTTATCGTAGATGTAGGGCTTCTTAGCTGTATGGTTGGGCTTCGGCAGAGAACATTACTGGATGGGAATGACCTTTTTGTAGAGTTCAAGGGAGCTCTTACAGAGCAATATGTTTGTCAGCAGCTTAAAAATATGGAGGATTTGAAGATTTGTTACTACACGAATGATAGGGGCTCTTGTGAGGTTGACTTTGTTGTTGATACAGGCGAGCGGATTGTTCCTGTTGAAGTAAAGGCAGAGGTAAATCTTAGAGCCAAGAGCCTGAAAACGTATTATGAAAAGTTTTCGCCGGAGGTTTCTGTGCGTACATCCATGGCGGACTATAAAAAAGAAGGATGGCTTCTGAATTTGCCGCTATATGCGATAGATCAAATTGTGCGATTCTAACTCTATAAGGTGCGTAATAGGGTATTGTGATTAGCAGAAATATGATATATACTGCATTAGGAGTAAAATTTAATATATTCAGATTTTTCCCGATGTCATTGACAATGGCATCGGGATTTTTAAGTGTGCCTTGCGGTGCACATTTCTAATGATTAACAAACTGTTTGAAATTGTTTAGATTAGATTGCTGGGAATAAAACAATTATCCGCATCAATTGGCATCGGTTCCTCACACATACAGATAATGCCGCCGTATCCACGGTTTAGGGAAGCCTTATCAATTATGCTGTATTTCTTGACATCACGGCGGTCGGGTGCGGCACTCTTTTTGATTTCCAACGGATGAATCACATTGTTTTCCTCAACGAACACATCAATCTCTTTTGCGTTGGAATCACGGAAGTAAGTGATATTAACCTTTGACTTTGCATAAGCGTAGTTTTTCACAAGCTCCATTACCACATAATTCTCATAGTAATGACCGCTTGCAGCGCCGTTGCGGAGGGTGTCCGCTGTCAGCCACATCGAAAGATAAGCACAAAGTCCGGTGTCGCAGAAATATAGCTTTGGGGTCTTACTAAGCCGTTTCAGTTCATTGTTGGAATACGGAGCAAGGAGATAGACAATGTGAAGTCCGACAAGAACTTTCAGCCATTCCTTTGCGGTACTTGGAGCAATATCGGCGGACTCTGCAAGTGTCGAATAGTTGACCTGCTCTGAAACAAGTGCTGCACAGCCTACAAGGAACTTGCGGAAGCGAACCGTATCGGTAATGCCGCCAGCTTCTGCCACATCTCGCATCAGATAGGTGTCGATGTAGGAATTGAAATACTCTTGACGAAGCTCATCGTCAACGCCCTGCACCTGGGGCATACCACCCTCCCAAATGTGGTTAAAGACGTGTATCACATCGTTTTTCGGGAGTTTTCTTTGTCGTGCCTGCAAGGTTGCGAGAGAGAAGTCCAAATCGGTGTCAAACACTATTCCTGCTTTTTCTCTTGCGGATAAGCTGTACAGTTCCAGTATTCCGATTCTTCCTGCAAGTGTTTCACGCACTCGCTCCATCATCTTATACTGCTGTGAACCCGTCAGCCAGATAAGGCCCTTTTCGTCGCTCTCATCACAAATTATCTTGATTTGCTCAAACAGCTCCGGAGCTTTCTGTACTTCGTCAATGAGGATAGGCGGCTTATAGGTTTGGAAAAATAATACGGGGTCGGTCTGGGCAAGTTCTCTTGCCATAGCGTTATCCATCGTGACATAGGTTCTGTCATCGGTTGCCAAATGCTTGAGCATCGTAGTTTTGCCGACCTGTCTTGCACCGGTCACAAGAATAACCTTGAAAAAATCATTGAGCTTTAGGAACTTACGCTCCAGCTCTCGTGTAATATATGTCATAACGCACCTCCAACTTTCGATTTTTATGAAAATCTATGGTTAATCGCATTTTATCATAATATATCCGTTTCATCAAGAGGATATACGTATTATAAGCGTCTTGACTTTCGGTGAGGGAGAGTTGATAAGGCGTGAAACAGGGTATTGTGATTAGCAGAAATATGATATATACTGCATTAGGAGTAAAATTCAATATATTCGGATTTTTCCCAGTGTCATGAATATATGTAACTCAACTGAGTTTGTTGGTAACAGATAGGTTGCGTAGAGAACTATAAAAGTAAATAAAATGCAAGCTGAAAGCCTCTATGAATTGACCCTAAAAGGTTAGACGAATATTTTAAGTAAAACAACTCAAGCAGCCGAAAGGGCTTGTTGTCTGTGTATTGCAGTCGGCAAGCCCTTGAGTTTTGCCTTGATCCTGCGGTTGTTGTAGTAATCCAGATATGCAACGAGTTCCTGCTTGAAGTGCTCCAGGGACTGAAATTCTTGCAAATACAGCAGTTCGCTCTTGAGCAGCCCAAAGAAATTTTCTATCACAGCATTGTCCAGACAATTCCCTTTTCGGCTCATGCTCTGCCGGATGCCTTTCTCCCGGAGCATCCGTTGATACTGCCTGTGCTGATACTGCCATCCCTGATCAGAATGGAGAATGAGGTTTGTTCCGTCCGGAATTTTTGCAAATGCCTCGTTCAGCATAGTTGTCACCATGCGCAGCACAGGACGATCCGATATGGTATAGCTGACAAGGTCACTGCTGTGCAAATCGAGAATTGGGGACAGATACAGTTTCTCACCAAACAGGCTGAACTCTGTCACATCCGTGACCCATTTCTGATTCGGTTTTTCGGCATGGAAGTTCCGATTTAACAGATTTGGTGCGATTTTGCCCACTTCTCCTTTATAAGAGCGATACTTCTTCATCCTGACACGACAAACCAAGCCCAACTTCTGCATAAGACGCTGAACAGTTTTATGATCTAAATAAATATTCCTATTTCGAAGTTCTGCAGTAATACGTCGATAACCGTATCTTCCTTTATTCTCATGGAAAATAGCAGTGATTTCTTCTTTCACAGAATGATATTTATCTGCTTTCTTCAGTTGTTTTAGGTGATAGTAAAAGGTTGCACGAGGCAGTTGAGCGACATCCAGCAGGATTGCCAGTGAAAATTCTTGCCTTAGTTTCTGAATCACCTGTGTTTTCTGTGATGCTGTCGCTCGTTTTCCAAAACCAAGGCTTGCAAGTTTTTTAGGTATGCGTTTTCTGCACGCAATCGTTGCACCTCTGCAATCAAATCCTCCTCTACCTCTTTTTGTAGTTTCATTGGCCGTCCGGTGCTTTTGCGTCCACGACGCTCGATAGCCAGCCCCTCTGAACCTTCTTCGAGATAAATTCGCTCCCAGCGTTGAATGATTCCGTAATCATTTATTTCAAATTGTCTTGCCGCTTCACTGTAGCTCAGTTTTTCCTCCAGCATTGTTTCTACCACCAGTTTCTTAAATTCTGGAGTATATCGTTTGTTTGGTACTCCTTTTGGCATAAAAATCACCCCACTTGCTAAATAGTATATCATACTGTCTAACAAATGGGGTGCAGTTCGCGCTTCGTGGGGAATACTCTATGCAGCTACAGTTTTGCAGCTATATCACTTGGATATTAAATCTTTTTAACGATTCACCTTTTATATTTATTGTTAAGAAGGCGGTTCGTTTTTCTAAAAATCTGAATTTTCAAAATCGGGATTAATTAGCTTTAGTCGGTTAATCAAGTGGTCTTTCATTAAATGCTGGGCAAGTTCAGCCTTATGCTCAATAATAGCGTTTACAATAGCTGTATGCGTAGAAATATTATCTACTCTGGTTTTTTCGGAAGAATATTTATTAAACTCAGAGTAGAGACTATTTTGCAATTGCTTTAAAAGAGAATGACAGAAGTTTTCGCAAAGCACATTACCGCTGTAATGAGCGATAGCTAGGTGCAAATCGAAATCATCTTGATAATCCGGAAAGGCTTCATATTTATCAAGCTGATTTTCGGAAAGCTTTTTTAGGGCAGCAATGCCGTCTTCTTGGATGCGTAAAGCAGCGAAATAAGCAGCATCCGGCTCAACCATAAGACGCATTTCAAGAATCATTTCTACAGAAGTATTATCTTTTAGACTATAAAAGAAGTTCATATTTTGAATGTTTTCTAGAGCATTAGGAGAAACAAAGGTACCAATGCCATTTTTAGCGTCTAGGATTCCGAAGTTTTCAAGAATTTTAATGGCTTCACGCATAATATTACGGCTGACTTCAAAAGAATTTGCCAGCTCTATTTCACCGGGTAATTTTTGTCCTAAAAGCCATGTTCCTTCTTGAATATAGTGGATGATTGCAGAGGTAAGCTGTTCGCATAGATTTTGCTTTTGTACTTTTATAGACATTTGTACACTCCTTTATTTAGATATAATGAATAAGAATTATAGGAAGAAAACAGAGATTTAACTAAATTATACACCAAAGATTCGGATATTTCTACAAATTATTGTGAAAAGATGAAAGTAATATTGACACTACAACACAGCTGTAGTACAGTTAGCTTGCAGGGATGATGAACAGTACTGTAGATTCTAAACCTAAATAATAATTAAAAGGAGGCGTAGAGAATGTATAAAACGTTATCAATTATTTTAGCGACAGCAGTGCTAATTTTGGCAACGCTAATACCAACATTTGTTTTGAACCGCAGAAAGCAAACGTCCGGAGAAGATTGGGCGATTGCAAACAGAGAACTTCCTCTTTTTGTTGTTGTTGGTACGCAGTTTGCCAGTGTATTTGGTGGCGGAATTATGGTAGGGCATCTTGGGAATACTTATCAGAATGGTATTAGTGTTATTTTTTATGGAATTTTCATGGTGTTGCCCTTCGTATTTTTAGCTTTAATTGCAAAATGGCTGCGAAAGAATGAATTTGCAACAATTCCGGATATTTTAAAAAAATATTCTAATCGAAATAAGACAATCACGGTATTATCATCTGCTATGACGATGTTGTTTCCTTTGGGATGGATTACTTCCCAGATTACAGCATTCGGTAGCATCTATTCTGCTTTGACAGGACTGGATTACACGGCATTGTGTATTATTTTCTCTTTGATTAGCTTGTTCTTTATTATGCCTGCCGGGTTGAAAACAGTGGCATGGACAGACTTCTTCTTTGCTTGTTTCATGGGAATTATCCTGATTATTTCCTTGGGATATGGAACAAACATGGCTGGCGGTGTGAATACTGTGAAAGCAACCGTGGATCCGGATATGCTTACAATCACCGGTTCGTTGAAAAAATTAGGATTGAGTACAGTCTTTCTTTGGTTCTTCTCTGTTTTGCCAGGGGGCATGACAAACCAGTTGTACTATCAGAGAATTTGTGCAATTAAAGAAGAAAAGAAAGTAACAAGAAGTTTAATCATTTCTGCAGTAGTATCTTTGCTTGGCTTCTGTTGGGCGATTTATATGGGGATTACACTCAATTCTATTAACCCTACTTTGGAAAAGGATTCGGTAACTGGCTGGTTTATGAATCAACTCCCGATTCCTCTGTTGGCTTGCTTCGCGGCGGTTTTATTTGCGGCAATGATGTCTACAGTAAGCTCTGCTGTACAGTCTATGGCAGTAAATGTTACATATGATATTATGCCCGTTTTGAAACCTAATATGTCTGATAAGCAATCTCTGAGATTTTCCAGAATAACATGCCTTGCAATCATGGTATTTTCCGTTGTTATGTGCTTGGTATTCACAGATACATTAGCATGGCTTGTAGCAATGAATGCTTTTTCTGCAGCGACACTGTTCTGTCCAATTTTTGTGGGGTATGCACTGTATAAGAAGAATAAGCTCACAAATAGCGGCATTATTGCAGCGATGCTGTGTGGTGCGGTTGGTACGGTTATTGGCATGGTGATGAACACTGCAATTAACTATGCAGCAGTTGGCATTCTGTTCTCCTTTGTGGGTATGATGATTGCTTGTGCAGTTACAACAAAGAAGAAGGATGTAATTTAAAAAAGGGAAAAAGAAAAGTTGGTTTAAATTTTTTGAAGTAAATGTAGTAAATATATAAATATAAATAAGGAGGCTTTTATCATGAAAAATCATATTGCAATCGTTGGTGCGGGAAATGGTGGACAAGCATTTGCAGGATACCTTTCTTTGATGGGAGAGAGAATCAAAATTTTTGATGTGATTCCTGCAACAGTAGAGAAACTGAATGAAGTTGGCGGTGTTTTGATGGAAGGCAACAGCAAACTGACTGGCTTTGGTAAAATTGAAAAAGCAACAACAAGTATGCAGGAAGTAATTGAAGGAGCAAAGTTAATTTTAATTGTATTGCCTTCTTTGTATCATGCAGATATGGCACGCCAGATGGCACCCTATCTGAAGGATGGTCAGGTGATTATCTTGAACCCTCATGCTTCGATGGGGCCCGTAGAATTCCGGAAAGTTTTGGATGATTGTAATGTAACAGCAGATGTTACAATCGGTTGTTCTTCTACATTGCTGTTTGCATGCCGTGCAGTAGAAATTGGTCATGTAGTAGTTGCAGGTCAGAAGAAGCACTTGATTATGTCTGCATACCCTTCTAGCAGAAACAATGTTTTGGAAGAAATGTTTAAAGATTTGATCCCTGAATTTGAAGTTGTAGATGATGTTATTCGTGCAAGTCTGGATAACATTAACGCTTTTGTGCATCCTGCACCTACAATTTTGAACACAGGTCGTATTGAATCTAAGACACCTTTTGAATATTATCTGGATATTACACCTGCTCAGGGCAGATATGTAGATGCGCTAGATAAAGAACGTATGGCTCTGGCAAAAGCGTATGGTCTGGATAAGATAAAGCCTCTGGTAGAAGAATACAAGGTTATGTATCGCACACATGGAAGCAATATGTATGAAATCCTTTCTCAGAACGAAGATTTGCGTGGTATCAAAGGGCAGACATCTCTGGAAACAAGATATTTGATGGAAGATGTTCCATGCTCTCTGGTTGCATTGCAATCCTTGGGGAAAATTGCAGGTGTTCCGACGCCTTGTATTGATGCGATGATTACGGTTGGCAGAACGCTTGTTCCACAGATGATTGAGGGGCGTACTGTTAAGAATCTTGGTCTGGAAGGCGTATCTAAGGAAGAATTTATTAAGATGTGCCGAGCATAAGATACATAAATTTATACTGTAATTAAGAAAACTCCTTCTGAATGGATTATGATTCGGAAGGAGTTTTTAAGTAAAAGCTAAAGATAAATCAAAATATATTGATAGATGATTAGGATATTAACCAATATCTAATAATCTATCAACAAATTCAGATAGATTTTAAATTTTATGCCATGAAAAAAATAGATTTATTTTTTTTCACGTGTTTTTCTAATTTTTTTAGATGTTGCAAGATCTTTGTTGTAGGAAAATTAATTGTATCCATTCTAACAGCTAAATGCTGAGACATCAACTCTTTTGCCAGAAGGGCATCCTTATGAAAGATTGCATTTGCAATTTCTTTGTGATTTTCATAGGAATTGGTAGAAGCCTCTAATTCAACGTGTTGGTTAAATTTTAAATAATCGCTTCCTTTTAATTGATCCAGCATGGAAAAAAGCAAATTTTCTAAAATTGTATTTTTGCTGCATTTTGCAAGGAAGAGATGAAAATTAAAATCATGACGCTCTTTGAAGAATTTTTCACGATTTCCGGAAGTATTTTCCATAAAAATATCTTTTAAGAAAGAAATGTCATCTTCTGTTGCACGCAATGTTGCATAGTATGCCAGTTCAGGCTCGATAATAATACGTGTTTCCATAATCATTTCTACAGTTGTATTATTTTTTAGTTCATCGAAAAAACGCATATTATGGATTGCACTCAGAGCTGTCTGAGAAATAAACGTGCCAATACCTGTTTTAGATTCTAAAATGCCAAATTTTCCAAAATTTTCATGGACTCTCTCATAACATTTCTGCTTACTTCAAAAGAGGCTGCTAATTCAACTTCATTGGGAAGTTATCCCCCAGTTTCCAACTACCATCTTCAATGAGAGTGGTCATGGTATCGACAAGTTGTGTGCTTAGGTTTACTTTTTTGATTTTTGGTATCATATTTTCGTCCTTTTCGTTCTAGTTTTTATGTCAAGTCTCTTTTATTATACAGGTTTGAGGGGGAAAGGCAAGCGAATGTGAAAAGATTGACAGAAAAATAAGTTGATTAAAAATGTTCTTGACTTATTACCGTACATATATATAATATAAATAAGTTTAATTGTAGTACAAATAGACAATCACAACTGAGCTTGAAATGAAGAATACAGAAAGGTTCTGATTTTTATGAAAAAAATTACAATTATCGGTGCTGGTAACGGTGGACAAGCTTTTGCGGCATATTTATCCTTAAAAGGGCACACAGTAAAAATTTTGATGTGGCAGAAGATACCGTAAATAAGCTAAATATTTGGGTGGTATTATATTGGAAGGTCATTCTGATGTAACTGGCTTTGGCAAAATTGCTTTGGCAACAACAGATATGAAGGTTGCATTGCAGGATGCAGAAATTGTTTTGGTAACATTGCCTTCTATTTATCACAAGAGTACAGCAGAAAAAATAGCACCTCATTTGCAGGATGGTCAGTATGTTGTACTGAACCCGGCAGCTGGTTTGGGCATTTTGGAAACAAAGAAGGCATTTGATGAAACGGTTGTAAAGCAAATGTAAAGCTGGCCTGCACTTCAACATTGTTGTTTGCTGCAGAATGGTTGAGGTGGGCAAAGTGAAGGTTTCCGGACAGAAGACAAAATTTCTCTGCAGCAGCATTGCCTGCCAGTGCTAATAAAGAGTTTGCAGAGCTGTTTGCGGATATTATACCAGAGATTGACTTCTCCTTGATGTTATTCGTGTTACATTGGATAACTTAAATGCGATTGCACATCCGCTGGCCCTACACTGCTTTATACAAATGTAATTGAAAGAGGGCTTGATTTCAGATACTATCTTGATTTGACACCTACACAGGGCAGATTGATGGATAAAATGGATGAGGAAAGAGTTGCGATTGCCAATGCGTTTGGTATCGAAGTTAGAAGCTTCGTAGATGAATTCAAAGGAATGTATCCAACAGAAGGCAAGACAGCTTATGAGGTTATTACAAACTGCGATGCTTATGGAGATATTGGAGGACAAAAGTCTATGAATACAAGATATTTTCAGGAGGATATTCCGTACGCATTGGAAGCATTCCGTGCAATGGCACAGGTGGCAGGTATAAAGACACCTATTATTGATTCCGTTGTATGCCTTGCAAGAGCAGTTGTGGATGATATTGCAGAAGGCAGAAATGCAAAAAATCTTGGAATTGCCGGTATGAGCAAACAGGAATTCTTAAAGCTCTGCTTGGGTTAAGAAATACAGAAAGGAGCCAATACATCCCCCTCCCCACGAACTGTATTTGGTAATCCTATATCTTGATAATACAAAAAAATCTCCTTTTATAGGAGATTTTTTTGTTATCAAGATTGTGCTGTTCTTTTGAGGTTATAAAAATAAACGAATATAGAAGTACCTAAGATGAGAGTGCCGCCTGCAATAGCGCGTATAGAAGGGATTTGATTCAGGAAGAAATACCCTAATATAATGGAAGCTACAATAGAAAATTGCTCATAAAGAGAAATTTCGGAGGCGGGGCATAGACGGTAGGCGTAGGTCAAAAAGATTTGACCAAGTGCGCCGGTCAGTGCAATCAATGCCAGGTAGACAATATCCATGCCATGCGGGATAGAAAAATTTCTAGCAAGGAAGGGGATGCACGCAACAACACAAAAAGTGGAGAAATGCATAATTACTGTCATGGCGTGTTCTCGTTCCCTGGAATACCGCAGGAGGGGATAGCAAATACCATTGGAAATCGCAGCGAGGAAAGCTATGCCCAAGGGAATAAGGGATGAATCAAACCGTGGATTTGTTACTAAACATCCACCAAGGAAGATAATCAATAATGCCGGGATTTGGACGGGAGACAGCTTTTCATGCAGAAATAAGACAGCCACCAAGGTTGTGAAAAAAGGGGCTGTATGGGTTATGATTGTTACATCCGCAAGAGAAGCATGGCGTGTAGCGTAGAACAAGCAAAGCAATCCCAGAAACCCAAAAAAGGAACGCCCAAGAAGATAAGGTTGCGATTTCAAATCACCGAAATAGGGTAAATGGTCTCTTCGAATAAAATAAGCGCATAAAATCATTCCAAGCAGGTTTCTGAAGAAAATTTGAGAAAATACACTGGATGCAGGGCTGGTCATGCTGATGAAAAGCTGCATAAATGCAAATAGCAGCACAGAAGCAATGATACAGAGAACCCCCTTTTTTTTATCCATAAAAATAACCTCCTTTGTCAGGTTTTGTTTATAAGTATTTCTCTTATAAAGCATATTTTTAAATATGAAATCCAGCAGCACTACAATCATACAATAAAAGTTATAGAAATGCAATGAAAAAAGGGTAATGCCTTTCTTTATTTTTTGATGAATTTTTCATAAATCTAAGGACAAAAAACGAGGTTTTTCAAAAAAGTTTTTGTAGTAATTCCATGAAAATCTGGATTTTATAGGAATATTGCAAAAATGGAGTTGCATTTTAGAAACTACTCAAGTATAATCTAATTGTCCAGTAGTACTACAATTAAACAAGTTTTATAAAAGTTCTAATTAAGAGAAGGGGGAAATAGAGACCAAAGTTTTTATTTCATTTCAGAAAAAGACAATTTATAATTAAGAGCATATGAAAAAAGTTGTTTATCTTTTAATATAAGTTGTCTGCAAAGCAATTATCATTAAGAAAGCAATTATCATTAAGGAGGAGAAGGATATGACTCAAACAATGGCAATTTTTTTCGCAACGACATTAGTTGTCTTAGCAACGCTTATTCCAACCTATATTATCAGCAAACGCTCTGCGGTATCCGAGGATGACTGGGCAGTAGCGGATAGAAGCCTTCCCATTTATGTTGTTATTGGTACACAGTTTGCCAGTGCTATGGGCGGCGGTATTTTGGTAGGTCATCTGGGGAATGCTTATTTGAATGGTGTGGCAATCTTAATTTATGGTTTCTTGACGGCATTACCGTTTTTCTTTGTTATGATTCCGGCAAAATGGTTGCGTCAGAATAATTTTACAACAGTACCCGAAATTTTAAGACATTTTTCCAATAATAGTAAATTTGTAGGTATTCTGGCTGCAATTATGACAATTTTCGTACCCTTTGGTTGGATTACTTCTCAGATTACAGCATTCGGGAGCATTTATTCCACAATTACCGGTGTCAATTACAATCTGCTTTGCATCGTGTTTACATTTGTAAGCTTGCTGTTTGTAATGCCTGCCGGTCTGAAAACAGTAGCATGGACAGACTTTATTTTCGCTTGCTTCATGATTCTGATGTGCATTGTTTCTGTTATTTATGTAACAAATATGGGTGGCGGCCTGCAGAATATTCTGAATAATATTGATCCTGATATGATTTCTATGAGCGGCTCCATCAAGAAATTAGGTGCAGGCACAGTGCTGCTCTGGGTATTCTCCGTAATGCCCGGCGGCGTAACAAACCAGCTGTATTTCCAGCGTGTTTGTGCGATTAAAGAAGAAAAAGAAATTCCTGCTTCTTTGGCGATTTCCGCATTTTTGGCATTCCTGAGCTTTGTATGGGCAGTATATATGGGCATGAGCATCAGTACAATGAATACAGAACTGGCGCAGAATACAGCAACAGGTTGGTTCATGTCTCAGTTGCCTCTGCCTTTGCTGGCAGCTTTTGCAGCATTGGTTTTTGCAGTTATGATGTCTACAGTTTCCAGTGGTGCGCAGTCTGTAGTAGTAAATATCACAAGAGATATTCTGGCTGTTATTAAGCCTGATATTTCTTCTGATAAAATGCTGAAGCTTTCCAGAACGCTCTCTCTGGTAACTATGGTTGTTGCAGTTCTGATGTGCTTGGTATTCACAGATACACTGACATGGTTGGTTGCAACTTATGCGTTCTCTGCAGCAACACTTCTTTGCCCGATTTATGTGGGATATATTTATAGAAATAAAAAGTTTATCACTACACAGGGTCTTATTGCAAGTATGATTGCAGGTTGCGTTGGTTGTGCAGTAGCAATGGTTCTGAAAACAACAATTAACTATGCAGTTATGGGTATTGCAGCATCTTTCGTTGCATTGATGGTAGTGAGTGCGCTGACAAAAGGGAAAGCGACAAAAAATGAAGAATAATTGGTAGAAGAGATTTTATATAAAATGAATACTTTTGTGACGTACCATAATTTGTGCCTCATTTTCTAACATTAAAAAGTGTGCGAGCCCTGAATTTTTTCAGGGCTTGTACACTTTTTAATGTTTGTGAAGTACATGGATATAGGAGGAAGCTGTGGGGTAATGAGGGGGATATATAATAATCTAAGAGAAATCATGATATGAATGGGCTTTGAAAAATTTGAGGAGCTTTGACGGAAAGGGCAGATAAAAGACAGGAGAAGAATTTGGTTGTTTTTCATAAATTTGAGTATGAAAAATAAACGAATTGAATAAAAGGAATAAAAAACAAAAAAACCTATTGCAATACCTGTTTAGTTGTAGTACAATTAAACCATCAAGTGACGTCATTGAAAATTACAACTTAAAAAATAAAATGGTACACAATGGAAAGGAGTATCATCATGGGAAAACCGATGGCAATTATTGGTGCCGGTAATGGCGGACAGGCCTTTGCTGGGTATCTTTCTCTGCATGGCAGAACAGTAAAAATCTTTGATGTAGTTCAGAATACAGTAGATAAATTAACAAAGCTGGGTGGTGTTGTATTGGAAGGTCATTCTGATGTAACAGGCTTTGGTAAAATTGAATTAGCAAGTACAGATATTGGAAAGGTTATGGAGGGGTGCGAAATTATTCTGGTTGTACTGCCCTCTATCTACCATAAAGATATGGCAAAGAAAATGGCACCTCATCTGAAGGATGGTCAGATTGTTGTACTGAACCCTAATGCTTCTTTGGGTCCTGTTGAATTTAAGAATACACTGAAAGAATGTGGTTGCACAGCAGATATTATCATTGCTGGCACATCCACACTGCTGTTCGCTTGCCGTGCAATAGAAGTAGGTAGAGTTGAGGTTTCCGGTCAGAAGGCAAGCCTTTCTGCAGCAGCATACCCTTCCAAATATAACGATCTGGTAGCTGAAAAATTTGCGGATATTCTGCCTCAGTTTAACTTCAGAGATGATATTCTGCGTGTTAGCCTAGATAACCTGAATGCAATGATGCATCCCGCACCTACACTGCTGTACACAGCAAAAATTGAGCATGAAGAAGATTTTCAGTATTATCTGGACTTTACACCTAGCCAGGGTGCATTGGTTGAAGCACTGGATGCAGAAAGAATGGCTTTGGGCAAAGCGTATGGTTTGGAACTGAGAACACTGGTAGATGAGTATAAAAATACATATGAAACCTCTGGTAACAATATGTATGAAGTTATCACAAATGCAATTTCTGCTTATACAGGTATCAAAGGTCAGAAAACAATGCGTACACGTTATCTAATGGAAGATATTCCCTATTCTCTAGTTGCACTGCAGACAATGGGTCAGGTAGCAGGTGTACCTACTCCTTGCATCAGCGCTGTGATCACAGTTGCTCGTGCAATTATTCCTGAAATGGATGAAGGCAGAACAAGAAAGAACCTTGGCTTGGAAGGTGTTGACAAAGAAGCATTTGAAGCAATGTGCAGAGAAGGCTAAGGATAAAACAAAGAGAATATAAACGAGGACCCATAAAAGCGAAAATACTCAAAATAAACCGATATAAAATAATCACTCAGAAACTCTTATTGAATCGCAAATCCTATGGAATTGTGTATTTCCCTAAAATAATGCATAAGTGCAGTGAGAAACTGCTCTGAAAAAACTCTCAGGCTTTGTACCGACCCCCAAAAGATAGACCTAAAAGTCTAATGATTGGGGGTTGGTATTTTTATGGCTAAATATAGGTACTTTCTCCTCACGAACAAGTGGATGTGTAATAAAAAGAGGAAAATTAGATTGACTTTAGTATGAAATTAAGTAAAACACCTGCAGAAATCAGAAAAGGGGCACCATTGTTAGGGTAGGATACAACAAGAATTTGGATTGACCTTAAGGGAATAAATGAATGAAAATCAGGGGGGCTAATATGGATCTTGCTTTTACATCGTGTAAAATCAAATTTTTATACTGTAAAAATCGTTTTATGAGAAGTGCAACATGGGAAGCAAAGGCGACTGAAGATGGAAATATGACTTCCGCTTTATATGAAGTCTATGAAAATTTGGCAAAAAATGAGGTTAGATTCATTTGTACGGGAATGACCAGAACTACAGAGGAAGAATGTGCAAATGAAAAAATGCTGGGAATCTATGCTGATAGTTTTATAGAAGAGTACAAGCATTTGACACAGATGGTGCATGGCTATGGCGCAAAATCATGATGCAGATTGCATATGGTGGTACAAAAAACAACTTATAAAACAGAAAATTGAAGAATATTTGCTCCTTCTGATATTCCAGGAAAAACTACTGGTACACAAGGTATATCTATGACACAGGAGGATATTTATTCTGTGGTGAAAGCTCATGGACAGGCGGCTAAACGTGTTAAGGAATCTGGTTTTGATGCAATAGAATTACATGCAGCACATTTTTACTTATTGAACCAGTTTTTGTCTCCTTATTATAATCATAGGACAGACGAATATGGTGGGAGATTGGAGAATCACATCAGATTTTTAAAAGAATGTTATTTTGACCTTTTGGAAGAGCTTGTCGGAAATCTCAATGATGTTGAATCAACATCGCTTGAGGGAGAGACAATAGAAGCGACCATGACGGCAAGTGGGAGATCAAAGGCAATTTGCGATTAAGTGACATTGAGGATGCGACCGGAGTGGCGATAACCGCAGAGGATTGCGAAACATTTATCGGTTTTGTATTTCAAAAATTGGGCATAGTGCCAAAGGATGGGGATGTGAATATAGAGCTGGAAGTAGATAACCTTCGTACAACCATCGACAAAATAAAAGAACATAGAGTGGAGCATGCTGTGTTGGAGATTCTAAAATAAAGCATTGCGTGTCAAAAAAATTCCGGTGTTATTGAGAAATGGTATCGGGATTTTTTTATTTCCGGATATTTCCGAAAAGATTTTTCAGTGTTCGCCTTGTCAATAGCAGCATGATGTGCTATAACAAAAAAAGAGAACAAATATTCGTTATTGTAAAGAATATATGTTTGCTCTTGGAGGTGGGTGTATGGAAAGAACGTATTTATGCTGTGATTTAAAAAGCTACTATGCTTCTGTCGAGTGCATTGACCGGGGGTTTGATCCGATGGCAATCAATCTTGTGGTGGCTGATGCGGCACGCACGGATAAAACGATTTGCCTTGCGGTATCGCCTGCCTTAAAGTCCTTTGGCATATCCGGCAGACCGAGGCTGTTTAAGGTCAAGCAGAGAGTGCGTGACATTAACTACGAAAGGCGGATGAGGCTTCCGTCAAAGGCGTTTTGGGATAAGTCCTGTGATTTGCGGGAGCTGCAGAACGATCCAACCTTGGAGCTGGATTATATCATTGCTCCGCCCAGAATGAGACGGTACATGGAAGTGAGTGCGAAGATACACGGTATTTTTCTAAAGTATTTTTCGGCAGAGGATATTCATGTTTATAGCATTGATGAGGTCTTTGTCGATTTAACGGCATATCTTCCGTTTTATCGGCTTTCGGCGCACGCACTGGCGGAAAGGGTGGTAAATGCGGTGTTTCAAACAACGGGAATCACAGCCACAGTCGGCATTGGCACAAATCTGTATCTGGCGAAGATTGCTATGGATATTTTGGCAAAAAAAATGCCCGCAGATGAGAAGGGGATGCGGATTGCGGAGCTGGATGAAATGTCATACCGCTATGAAATGTGGGCGCATGAGCCGATTCAGGACTTTTGGCGTGTGGGCAGAGGCTACACGAAAAAGCTTCATGCCGCAGGCTTATACACCATGGGGGATATCGCAAGATATTCCCTCAGCAAAAGAGGAGAGGATAAGCTATATCAGCTTTTTGGCATCAATGCAGAGCTGTTGATTGATCATGCGTGGGGCTGGGAGCCGTGTGCGATCGCGGATGTAAAGTCCTATCAGCCGATGAGCAACAGCATAAGCTCCGGACAAGTGCTGCAATCTCCCTATACGGCAGAAAAAGCGAAAATCATTGTGAGGGAAATGGTGGATCGGCTTGTGCTTGATTTGGTAAATAAGGGGGTTGTCACAAATCAGCTTGTGCTGACGATTGGATATGATAAGGAAAGTCTGGAGAACCCGGAGATAAGATATACGGGAGAGGTGGTGCGGGATGCTTACGGCAGGGAAATACCGAAGCACGCACATGGCACAGCGAATCTGGAGGGACATAGCAGTTCTTCCGAGGAAATAGCAGAGGCGGTGCTGCAGCTGTATGACTGCATTGTGAATCAAGAGCTTCTTGTGCGAAGGGTAACGATTGCGGCGTGTCATGTGATTTCTCAGGAGGCAGTGAAGAAGGAGCCGAAGCAGTTGGATTTATTTGCGGATACCGAAGAATCGGAAAAGCAGAGAAAAAAGGAAGATGCACGCCAAAAAGAAAAGCAGCTGCAAAAAGCCATTTTGCAGATTCAAAAGAAATACGGAAAAAACGCAGTATTAAAAGGAACAAATTTCTTGGAAGGTGCAACCATGAAGGAACGGAATAACCAAGTGGGCGGCCATCGAGCATAATGGGAGGGGGAAAACAATGAATGACAATAGGTATGAGGATATTATCCATCTGCCGCATCATCAATCGGAGTGCAGGCCGAAAATGTCAGTGCGAGATAGAGCGGCGCAGTTTGCACCCTTTGCGGCATTGGTCGGCTATGAGCAGATGGTGCAGGAAACAGAGGGTGTTCTCTTGGCGGATAGACGGAGAATGCTGTCGGAGGATGAGAAGAGAGGTTTAGACCGAAAAATGCAGATACTGCAGAAACAGATGAGTGTTCATCCGGAAATAGAAGTAACCTATTTCACTGAAAATGAAAAGGGCGGTGCTTATGCGATCTATGCCGGTAGGGTAAGGAGGATTGAGGATGTTCCCGCAGCCATTGTATTCATGGACGGCAAGAGGATATGGGTAGGGGATATTGCTTGTATGGAGAGTGAGATTTTTGAGCGATATGAGCTTTGACTGGGATACGCAGTGTTTTATGATGTGTAGAGATATCAAATAGGGTGTCATTTATAATGGATTGGGTAAGAATGAATAAGCGTTGACATAGTAAATTTCCTGTGATACTCTAAAGGAGAAAGATGATTAGGTATCAAGGCGTTTGACCGAGATAAATGGTTTAAGGATAGGAAAGCGTTATTATTTTTGTGTCTAAAAGGCATAAATGTAATAGCGCTTTTTTTATTGTATTTTTTAATAGCAGGATGGACTTCAGATATTTCAAGAGCTGTGTCTTCCTGCTTTTTTTATTTTTGGTCAAAGGGCGGGATAACCTTTGATATAAAAAATAGTAGAATTTTTCTCTCTCGCACAAGATGAATAGAAGCCCGTTAAGGGATAGGAAAACGCCGAAAACCCGCATGAACACTACGTTTTTGTGAGTTGTCGGCGTTTCTTTTACCCTCTGTTTTCATGGTGCTTTTTCCGTAAATGGTGCCCAAATGGTGCCCAAATTCCACGCGGGCATATAAAAGGTTGTAAAGAGCAGTAAAGAGATACAGCGGTTAAAGGTCTATTTCGCTGTGTTTTTTCTTTGCTGCCCGTTTTCCTTTTTTCGGCTCGGCTTCCTTTGGTTTCTCCGGGGCTGCTTTTTCCACCGCGCTATGGTAAGCGTCCAAAACTTCTTTTTTTCGTTCAAGCCGCACGTCCACATAACGGGCGGTAACAGCTTCAAAGTTCATGGAAAGCCCAAGCGACGCGCCGATACCCGCAAGCGTATGTCCCAAGACTTCGCCAACCGTATAGAAGTCGCCTGTCAGTTGGTGCATATTGGTCGCTGCCGTATGTCGTAAATCGTGAAAACGAATGTGCGGCATATCCAAATCTTCAAGCAGCTTTCCAAATTGAGAGGACACCCACGACGCGGCGATAGGTGCGCCGTCCGGCTTTGCTACAACAAGGTCATTGTCATAGTAAGGCTTTCCGTCTTTTGCTGCCTGTTCTTTCTGTACTTCCTGCATGGCAAGCTGTTTGAGGAAGAACGGGCGGGCAAGCTCCGTAATGGGTAGCTTTCTGCCGTTGGATTTCGGCGGTGCCATTTCTTCAATGACTTTTGTTTTTGGCGGTACCTTGAAAGGTAGCTGCTCGGTAACATCAAAGGTGTTGTTCTCCAAATCCACATTGCGCCAACGCAAGCCTAAGATTTCAGAACGGCGCATACCGTAAAGCCCGCCCAAGATAACAGGCATTTCCCAAACAGTACCCTCGACGCGCTGCATTAAGGCTTTCACCTGTTCCGGCGTGTAAGGGTCAGGGGTCTTGTCGCCTTTCCCAAACTTCGTAAGGGTATCTTTTGCCGCGTTGGTTTCGATATAGCGGTATTTGCGGGCATGGCTCAACGCCACACTCAAAACACGTTTTGCCCCGGCTGCGGTGGACGGCTTCAAGCCTTTGTCTATAATCTGCTGAAACATCTTGTCTACCATAGCAGGGGTAAGCTGATTGAGGGTAACGCCGCCGATATACGGATTGATATAGTTTGCAATCGTCTTTTTATACCCGTCATAAGTAGAGGGGCGCAAGTTCACTCTTGCATAGCTTTCCACCCAGTCATTGAGATAGGCAGCGACAGTCTGTTTCCTCTGTGAAGTAATAGAAGCAACTTGCCCCGGATTTTGGAGCTTCGTTTTCATTTCCGCTTCATGCTGTGCTGCTTCCTTTTTGGTGGCAAAGCCCTTTTTTGCATACGACTTCTTTTTTCCGTCCGGGGCGGTGTACTTTATGTTTACGTCGTAGACTGTGCCTGGTCGTCCGGTCAGTACGCCGTTGCTGTCGCGTTTGTTTTTTACCTGTCTTGTTGAGATTGCCATAACTTAACCCCCTTGCTCTGCCGGGGGCTTTACGGCGGTTTTCGCTCGCTCGTACCAATCCCATATAGCGGTATCGGCAATCAAGCGGCGGTTTCCGTTTTGAACGTATTCCAGTTCGCCGTTATCCATAAGCTCGCGTAATTTATTTTCTCCAATACCGCTAACCTTGCTCATTTGCTCTACTGTTTTCAGCATAGGCAAAACAGGGGCGGCATGGTTTGTAGTTTCCTTTTTAGCCATAGGAATACCCCCTTTCAAAATGGCTCAAAGGTATGTTTTTGAATAAAAGGGGCTTTAATCGAACGGCTATTAGCATAGCTCCACGAGAATTTCACTCCTGCGTGGTTCTCACGCAGCCCTACCCATTGCCTGCGACGCTTCTAACGCTCGGACTGTGGCTGTAAGGGAGTATCATTATCCCTCTTGTGTGTCGTCGCCCGCAAGCTGCTGACTTGCTTTGCGGTGTAGTGTTGTTCGCTCGTTCCCGAAAGGGAAGTCATGGCGCACCCGCTGTATGGCTCGGCACAAAAGGAACGTATCCGATTTGCCCTATACTGCGTCGCCGTTCTCTTGCGCCGCTTTCTTTTTCAAAGAACAAGATGACTGTTCTGCTTGCCGTAAAACGGAAAAGGGGTTACAAGACGTTTTACGGTCATGCTCAACTATTCATCAGCCCGAAATGTGAGGATAGCCCTCATCAGTCTTGCTTGCAGCCGTTCCCGTATGTCCTCGTCAACGCCATAGTAGACGTTGCCGCGCTCGTCGTAGAGCTTCCGCATGGACAGGCTCGCTATGTAGCCGCTGAAATGCTGCAAGACTATTTTCATAGCGTCCGGGTCGCCTTTGCTCGCCGCCACAATGACGGGATAGGGAACAAGGGCGATTTCCGGGTAGTCGGATTGTTTACCATTCTTCCCATTCATCAGCGTGTCCCTCCAAATATTTCTTTAACAGTTCAAAAGAGCTTGTCCGTCTGTACTGTATCGTGCTGCGCGACGTATTGAACATCTTTCCGATTTCCACGTCGGTCATGCCCTCGAAATAGTACAGCAGGATAGCAGTCCTTTTTTCCTCCGGCAAAGTGCGGATTGCTTCAAGCAGCAGTTTCGGGGTTATCTCTTTTCCTGCCATTTGATAACGCGGTTCAGCTTCTTCGTCTTGAAAATACTTGTCAACGGTGTAAAGCTGCCGTTCCTCATGCAAGGCAAGGTCGCAAAACGATACTTCCCGTTTCCTGCGTCGCCGGATTTCGTCGTGGGCGTTGCACGCTTCGTTGTGCAGCACCCGTTTACAGAAACTTTGAAAGGCACATTGCTTTTGAAATTCTCTGCGATTAGGTTCCATGTTCTCACCTCCTTTCTGTCGAAAGGTGGTAGTACCTCCCCTTTTCGCGTGATAATACAGACGACTTTTTCAAACGCCGGACGAAAGCAAAAATTTCTTTGAAAAAAGTTCTGTAAAATGCAAAATGCGCCCATCTGCAAGGCGCAGACAGACGCAAAGGAAACATAAAAAGTATTTAGATGATGTGATTGTTCATCTTTATGCCCGAAATACCCCGTTGCAGGGGATAGACTTTTTTTGATAATTGGGGGAATGTCGATTTGTGTCGATAAGTTGATAAGTGCATGGCGGCTACCTCCTAAAGCCGCCATGCCTTTACATGGTAGAGGGTCGTCGTTGGAATTTAGATGGATAAAAAGAAACGGCGGCTCTGATAATCAAAGCCGCCGAAATAGAGTAGGCGCGTGAAAATGTGTCTGCTCTGCGACGGCTTTTTTTCTTTTGCCGTCGTCCGGCAGATGAAATCATTTAGTTAAATAGTCAGATTCATCTATTGTTTTAAGAATATAATTCACATCATCATATCTTGAAGAATCCGATTGAGAGCCTAAACTACATATTAAAAATTCCTTTCCATGTTGTTGATAAAGAACAACTAAATTATAGTCATTAGATAAGGAACCTGTCTTGATACCTTTAACATTTTCATTGTAATATTCTGATGTTTGGTCAAGAAAAGTATTAGTATTCCTCCATGTCTGCGTACTTCCGTCAGGTAAAGTAGCTGTATAATTACTCTTTGAAACAATATCTCTAAACCATTGCTTCTCTAAAAGGTGAGTAGATACTGATTTTAGGTCTGAAACGGTAGTGAGAGCATTGACATCATATCCGCTTGGGTCATATAAAATTGTGTTTTCATACCCTTGATTTTGTAAGTAATTATTTAGATGTTCCATAAAAACATTAATACGTTCTTGACTATTCTTAGCTTGTGGTGAAAGAATAGAACCACAATAATCCGCGACTACATAAGCAGCGTCATTTCCAGATGGAACCAACATGGCAGCAAACAAATTGTGGAGAAAATATTTTTTCGCGTCTATATTCGCAACAGATGAACCAGGTTTAGTTAATTGGATTGCTTCATAATTTGCAGGAACAATACTATCTAAATCCGCAAGTGTTGCTGCGTATTCAATGACAAATAATTTGGCTAAGCTGGCAGGAAGCTGTTGCTCGTTTTCTCGCTTTGAAATAAATATATTGTCATTAGAAAGGTCAACTAATATGAGGGATTTTGCATTATAAAAATCTTGAAAGAAAATTCCATTCAGCCAAGAGTTGATTTTATTCTTCTCATTGCGAAAATTGTCAGGTTTCATTGCCCACGGTATGAAAAATACACCTGCTATCGTTACAGCAGTAAGGAAAACAAAAAATATTCCGAAACGAGACGTCCTTCTCTTGTATTTTCTTTTCATAAATTGCACCTCCGACAGTAATCAGTCAGATTTAATAGGTAAATCTAATTGGCATAATTTGCTCTTATACTTTCTGTAAATCCAGAGGGGTCACCTAATTTTGCTTTATCTATATTTTCGCGCAAATAATTACGAGTTGCGTCATCACACCGGTCTATTCCCATATATGGCATGTCGAAGGCTTTTTCCAATTCTTCTAATGCTTTTTCGGCTCGCTCTGGATCTGTATTATAAGTATCAAGCCATTCTTTCATCCATGAATATTCCCACAAATAAGAAGCTCTCGTTTCTCCATAACCAACCTGAAAGGAAGCTCCTGTATCTTCATCTTCCAGTTTATCAGGAAGTGCAATGCCATCAGGCCAATTCAAACTGTCAATGGTTGCAAGATATTCTTCTTCAATGTGTGCAAAATCCGTGAGTCCTCTTGAAGTAGAATTTGTTTCAGAATTTGAACAACCTGTAAACATCAGACATACCAATAAAGAAAGCATTGCTCCTAAAAAAATCGTTGTTTTCATAGATAATATTTTCATGTTTTTCCTCCAATTTTATAAAATTTATTTTATCTAAGCGCCAATGCAGGTTCAAGCTTTGCAGCTTTTAACGCTGGCAATAGTCCTCCAAGCAACGCTACAACAACGGATGTTATAACAGCTACCACTGCCGAAAGAATAGGATATTCCAGTGCCGCTACGGGAGAATCCACAGGCAGAAATAACCCCATGCCTTGAACCAAGAAAAAGGATATCAGGATTGAAACAATACAAACAAACACTGATATAGTTAATTGTGCGCCTAACACTAAAGTAACAATATTCGCACGAGAAGCGCCAATCGCCCGTCTAATTAGTAATTCGTGAGTACGTTGTTCCAAGGATGATAACCCTATGTTAATTTGTCCTAATACAGAAACAAATAACAATAAAAATGATGTTACCAAAAGTCCTAATTGAAGTACAGAAAGTACGGAATTATAAGTATCTCCAATATCACTTTTCCCTATGATATCCAAATTTCCTCCTATTGTATCTTCTAAAATGTCATGTAATGACGAATACATCTGTCTCATGGTAATTCCCGCTTCTGAATGCCAATGAACAGTTGCATTTTTTACTTTCCACATATTCGGAACAAGTAGTTCTATTGAATGGGCGTCAAGATATACAGTTGGTATATCTGTCCCGTCATTCACAGTACCTACCACATTAAATGGTGTTAATGAAAGACTACTTTCTACATTTCCAACAGCATATGAAGTATCAAAATAATTCTGTGCTGCTTTATTTACTACCATGCACAGAGTTTTATTTATTTCCGAAGAATCAAACCAATCCCCTGATGACATAGGCAAATTATAGATTTTGTTATATGTGCTTGTAGTAAAAACAACATCTACGGGTACAGTCTTTTTGTAAACAGTGTCACTTATGTCTTGTAGAGAAGAGACAGACGCTACTGGAGCAACTGTTATCTCTTCCAGCATGGAAAAGGTAACAGCCACAAAATGATCAGTATTGTAAATTTCTCGAAAAAAATTCTCCATTTTAATGGTATCTTGAAAATCTGATCCTGTAATTGAAAAAGAATATGTAGGACTCCATCCATACATCTGTGCATTGACAGAAATCAAATATTCTTTACCAAGCGTTCCCACCAAGACAGAACTAATCATTGCAATAATTCCTACAAACATCGATATACCTGTTAAGATATTTCTTAGAGGAGAAATACGAAGGTCTTTAAGAATCATATTTAACACATTGAAGCCTCCCTCCGTCCATTTCAAAAATTGTATTACAAGTCTTTGCAATATCGAGGTCATGAGTTACTATTAAAAGCATAATGCCATTTTTAAGCACAACTTGATGTAAAAGGTCCATAATTTGTTTTCCGGTTTTTTTATCTAAAGCACCAGTAGGTTCATCACATAAAATGGCTTCCGGCGATACTGCAAGTGCGCGGGCAATCGCCACTCTTTGTTGTTCGCCTCCTGATAAATTAGATGGATAATCATTTTCTTTTCCTTCTAATCCAACACTTTGCAAAAGATTTCGTATTGCTTCTTTCCGCTGTCTTGTATTCATTTTCTTTTTGGAATAAAGTAAAGGAAGCTCAATATTTTCCCAAACTCTTAAATGTTTAATTAAAGAATAGTTTTGAAAAACAAAACCGATATTACTTGCTCGAAGCATAGATAGCTGGCTATCTGTTAAAGTGGAAACAGACATACCATTATAAAGAAATTCGCCTTGATATGAGTGGTTGAGTAAACCTATAATTGATATAAGGCTTGTTTTTCCTGAACCCGATTTGCCTACAATAGCATAGCTGTTTCCTCGCTTTAGTTCCATATTTGCTTTGTTTACAGTTACTAAGGTATCACCATTATTCAAATTAACAGTCGCTACCAAGTTTTTTATTTGAATTAAATTTCCTCCATTCGTTTTTTCCATGTTACAAATTACTCCTTACTCCTTGGGTCAAGGTTTGGGGGAATAGAAGAAATTGTATCGCCCTCATTTACACCCGACAATATTTCTATATATGCACCATCAGTTGCACCCAGCATAACTTCTGTTTGAATTTGTTTTCCGTCATTTATTACGGTTACCATTCCCTTACCTTGTCTGCCCGCAATGACTGAAAGTGGTAACAAAAGCACATCTTTTCTAGTTTCGGCTGTTATGACAACGGTAGCACTTTGTCCGGGTTTTACATCAATATCTTTTCCAATTAAACATTGCAATGTGCTTTCTGCATTTTCTGATACTGGTACTACAACTGCAATCGCTTCCATAGGTCCCACACCATCAACTACTTGAAACTTTGCTTTTAATGCTGCATTTTCCGGCAATATTTTCAAAAAATTTTCAGCTTCAATATTGAGAGCAAAACCTGTGTACTTAGCTGTTGCTAAGGGATAATTTTTGGGAACACTCTCATTAGATGAGATAATAGAAAGAATCGTTGCGTCAACTGGGGATTTTATTTCTTCTTCAGATACTTTCCCAATCACACCACCCTCAGTAATTTTGTTGCCGGCTGAGGAACAGGCTTCAAAAGTACCCTCAACAGAAGAACATAAAACAAAATCCAAAGCCGGAATAATAGTTGTGTGAGCAGATACCGTTGGAGTAAGATTACCGCGAGTAACGGATACCGTTTCAACGGATTGTACTTTTGGATTTACGTTACTGGTTTCATTTTTCTGCTCGTCAAAACAACAGGCAGATAACACAATTATTATCATACATAGCATAGGTAACGCCATAATTCGATTTTGGTATTTCACCAACATACCTCCTTGTTATTGTATATTATATTTCGTTTAAAGATAAAAGGCTTTCACCTTGATACAATAATTGTATCAAAATAAAAGCCTTAATTTTGATGATTGTTCGCAAGAAAATCCTCTTTTTTGCTACGGAATTTCTTACGATTTTCCTACGAAAGTGGAAGTGTAACTATAAATTTTATACACTCGTCTTTACTATGAGCAACAATAGTCCCCTTATGTAGTTCTACAATATGTTTCGCAATCGCAAGTCCCAATCCGGCACCACCACTTGTAGTATTTCTTGATGTGTCAACTCGGTAAAACTGCTCAAATATTAGTTTTAGTTTTTCTTCTGCGATAGGATTCCCAAAATTTTCAAAAGTAATTACAATAGTGTTCTCTTGAAGTTCTGTGGTTATTGCAACTTCTGTATCTGTATAACTGTAAATTACCGCATTACGCAAGAGATTATCGAACACACGTTGTATTTTGTTTGCGTCGCAATGTAGCATAATGTCGCTTGTACTATTGAGAGTACATTTCAAATTTTTTTCCTTTAATATGGGCTTAAATTCATAGATAAGTTGTTCTAATAAACGGGTCAAATTTATGTTGCTGTATTGTAATGTTATGTTAGATAAGTTAAATCGTGTGATTTCAAAAAACTCGTTTATCAAATCTTCAAGACGTTCTGCTTTATCAAGAGAAATAGAAAGATACTTTTCTCTTAACTCCTGTGATATTTGTTGTTCATCATCATGCAGTAGTGTTAGATAGCCAATGACGGAAGAAAGCGGCGTTTTCAAATCATGTGCAAGGTACATAATCAAATCATTCTTGCGCTGTTCATTTTCCTGTGCAAGTCGCGCATTGTTTTCTGCTTCTTGCTTTAAGCGATTTATGTTGATAGCAATTTCGCTTAGTTCCGGTGAGAGTTCAATATAATCTACTGATTTATCAAATAGTTTTCCTGTTGCAGCTTGTAACTCGTAGACATAATTAACAACCTTTTTCAAAAGTTTATAAGTCAAATACATAATGCAAACTACCCATAATATAAGCCCTACCATATAAACATAAAGTCCCCTATATATCAGGTAGTAATGTTCCACATATCTATCCAGTACCCAAGTAAGTCCCATATCTAACGAAACCGTACACACTAAGATAATTCCCGAACAAATTACACTCTGTAAGATATAACTTTTAAACAGGATTGTAAGCAGATAATTTTGTTCATTTTTATTCAATTTCATAACCTACCCCCCAAACTGTTTTGATAAATTTTGGATTTTTGGCGGGTTCATTTAATTTTTCTCTAAGCCGCCCTATATGTGCCATTACGGTGTTGTTATTATCTAAATATTTTTCTTTCCAGATATTTTCAAATAGTTCCTCAGTTGAAACAACTTTGCCTTGATGTTCACATAAATACCAAAGGATTGAAAACTCGATAGGAGTTAAAGATATTTCTTTTCCGAACAAAAAGCATTTATGCGTGTCCTTATTGATAATCAATCCTCTAATGTCATATTCACTTTTTGGAAAAAACTGCTTTTTTGTTGGATTGTTGTACTTCTGATAGCGTCTTAACTGTGTTTTCACTCTTGCAATGACTTCAAGGGGATTAAAAGGTTTTGTTATATAATCATCGGCACCTATTGTTAGCCCCATTATTTTATCGCCATCATCAATTTTAGCTGTAAGCATAATAACAGGGAAATAAAAATTTTCTCTAATTTTTTGGCAAATACGGAATCCGTCTATATCAGGAAGCATAACGTCCAATATCGCCAAATCAATTTCCGTTTTCTGAATACATTCCAATGCTTCAATTCCATTGTAATATTTGTGTACTATATAATTATCGTTTTTAAGATAAACTTCAAGTAAATCTGCTATCTCTTTTTCATCATCTACAACTAAAATTTTTTCATTCATTGTCTACACTCCTTTTTATCCTTTTATCAAATGGTTTTACTGCGCTCTTGGGTATCAACCACATATAACCGATTTTTGAAACACCAGGTATTCGATTTTCTTTACAAAGTATCTGCACACGCCGTTCAGAAATACCCCATTTTTCCGCTGCTTCGGGACAAGACATATATTCCATATCGTAACCGTCCTTTCTTCAAACATTATCAATATAATTATACTCGGATAACCGAATAATAGCAAGTACATGATATGCTCTATTTCTATCCATACTATGATGCGTGTAATCATATCTTGAAAGAGAGATGAAATATACAATGTAGTTGGGTGAAATGATTATGAAGCAGAGCAAAGAAAAGTTTGATTTTAAGGCTTTCGGACAGGCTATCAAAGCGGCAAGAAAAGCAAAGGGAATTTCCCGCAACCAGTTAGCGGATAAGCTGAACATTGCGCCGCGATATATCGCGTCCATTGAAAACAGCGGGCAGCACCCAAGTTTGCAGATTTTGTATGAGCTTGTAACCCTGCTTGACGTATCGGTAGACCAGTTCTTTTTCCCGGAACGGGAACAGGAAAAGTCCACACGCCGCCGTCAGCTTGATACCATGCTCGACGGCATGAGTGAAAAGGATTTGAAAATCCTGTCAGCTACCGCAAAAGGGATTGAGGAAGCCAACAACGAAACAACGGGGGAATAAAGTTCCCTCGTTTCTTCATAGAAAAAGCAGTTTGAAACGTCGCAGTTTGCGGCGTTTTTCTTTTGTCCTGCTTTGGCAAAATCAGATTTTCCATGTAGTAGGGATAAAGGGAGAAAGTTTCTTAGCAAGCATAGGAAAGGGGTACCCTTTCCGTATTTTCGCCCTCCTGCGCTGCGGCGCGTCGGTTGAAAATTGCTTGTTGGGAAGTGTCCCAAACCCTCGGAATGGAAAGGAGTGTGAGCCGATGAACGGCAGGAAACGGACAGTACAAATTAAATTCAGAGTAACAGAGGAAGAACGGGCGTTCATTGAACAGAAAATGCAGCTCGTCCCTACCCGGAACATGGAAGCCTACTTGCGGAAAATGGCAATCGACGGGTATATCATTCAGATAGACCATGCCGACATAAAAGCTATGACAGCGGAGATACAGAAAATCGGGGTCAATGTCAATCAGATTGCAAAGCGCGTCAATGCGACGGGCAGCGTCTACCAAGAGGATATAGAAGAAATCAAGGAGGTGCTTGCGGAGATATGGCGGTTACAAAGATTAAGCCTATTAAAAGCACGTTAAAAAAAGCCCTTGACTATATCCAAAACCCGAACAAGACGGACGGGAAAATGCTGGTGTCCTCGTTCGGGTGCAGCTATGAAACGGCAGATATTGAGTTCGGATTTACATTGTCGCAAGCTCTTGACAGAGGAAACAACCTCGCACACCATTTGATACAATCTTTTGAGCCGGGGGAAGTCGATTATGAGAAAGCCCATGAAATCGGAAAACAGCTTGCCGACGCGGTAACAAAGGGGCAATATGAATACGTCCTTACCACTCACATAGATAAAGGGCATATCCATAACCACATCATTTTTTGTGCGGTAAACTTTGTAGACTACCACAAGTATGTTTCCAACAAGCGCACCTATTACGGAATACGCAACATCAGCGACAGGCTGTGCCGGGAAAACGGCTTGTCCGTCCTTGTGCCGGAGAAAGGCGGCAAGGGAAAGAATTATGCGGTGTATAAGAAAGAGAAAACCGCCAAAGCAAAATTGAAACTTGCCGTCGATACCCTTATCCCCCAAGTGTCCGACTTTGAAGAATTGCTCGCGCGGTTACAGGCAGAAGGCTTCACAATCAAACGGGGAAAATATGTGTCCTGTTTGGTTCCGGGACAGGAACGGTTTACCCGTTTGAAAACCCTCGGCGCAGATTATACAGAGGAAGCAATCCGGGAACGGATAGAGGGCAAGCGTACCCGCACCGCCAAAGCTCCCAAGACAGAACGCGGCGTGTCCCTGCTCATTGATATTGAAAACAGTATCAAGGCGGCGCAGAGCCGGGGTTATGAACAATGGGCGAAAATCCACAATCTGAAACAGGCAGCTAAGACCATGAATTTTATTACGGAACACAAGATTGAACAATACACCGACTTGACCGCAAAAATCGCAGAGATACAGACAGAGAGCGAACAGGCGGCAGACGCATTAAAGAGCGCGGAAAAACGGCTTGTAGATATGGCGGTGCTTATCAAGAATGTTTCCACGTTCCAAAAGACAAAACCCGCCTATGACGCATACCGCAAAGCAAGAAATAAGGACAGTTACCGGGCAGCCCATGAGCGCGAAATCATCTTGCATGAAGCAGCGGCAAAGGCATTAAAGGCGGCGGGCGTTTCCAAGCTCCCGAACCTCACCGCGCTGCAATCGGAATATGAAAAGCTCCAGGAACAGAAAGAAGCCCTTTACGCCGACTATGGCAGACTGAAAAAACAGGTCAAAGAGTACGACGTTATCAAACAGAACATAGACAGCATTTTACGGCAGCCAAGAGAACCGGAACGGGAAAAAGGAAAAGAACGCGGGGAGTAGCTTTGTTCATACTTGTATGATATAATAGTTCCTATCAAAAACAGTAGTTACATACCAAAGTGATACATTTTCAGCAAAGGAAGTGTCAGAGAATGGAACAGGAAATGCCGGACTATGAAACGATACGCGCCGCCGTTGCGGGCGAAAAATGGGCGTTGGAAAAAGTGCTTGCTTGTTACGGTGACGAAATCAACCGCCTTGCAATGGTAAAAAAGCGTCAGCCGGACGGAAGCGTAAAAGAGGAAATCGACGACGATTTACGGCAAACGCTCATACTGAAACTGTTAGAAGCTATCCCACAATTCCCAATAGAAAAGGAGTGATACCATGACACGCGGGGAAATTTGGAAAGACTTTTTTAAGAGAACCGTTTTGCCCGCCGTTATCGCATTGTTTTTATTCTTCATGTTTAAGAACGTCTTTACAGAGGACGGGCAGACCAATTACTTTTATGTGTGGCTGTGCTGCGGTATTCCCTTTGGTATTCGCCGTATGTTCGTATGGCTTGTACCGCATGGGTATGACATAGCCGGAACGGTGGGTATCATTGCCCTCAACTTCATTTTGGGCGGCATTATCGGTGGGGTCATTTTGATATGGCGGCTCGTCGTGGCTGCATGGTATATCCCCCTTACGATATACCGTTTACTTACCACAGATAAGGGCGCAACCCCTCAAATCAACATGGAAAAATAGCAAAGGAAAAACCGGGACGCAGACAGTCAGTAAAGACTATCCGCGCCCCGGTTTTCTTATGGGTGCAGTTCTGAAATGTTACGCAGTAGAACGCCGTTTTTAAGGGAAAAGGTATAAAGCCCTTGCCCTATGAGGAAACGGTTGTCAGAAGCCTGTAAAACAAGGCTTTTTTCGCCCTTACCGCGTAACAAGAGCGCGCCGTTTTCTCATGCGCTCGGCTGCCTGTCTGCGGGTAATCCGCTTCCGACAGTCCGGGCAGTATTTGACGCTGTTAGAGGTGGACGCAAAGAACGCGCCGCACACGGTACATTTCTTTCTGTCCTCGGTCTGATAGAGTTCCGCATAGAGCAGCTTATCAAGAGGAAGTACGGCAATCCGAAACCACTTACAGAGCAGGGAATAGGAAATGAGCTGCGGGCATACGCAAGTGTCCCCGTCGTCCAGTAAAATACAGTTGCCATTCTCGCAGTTGCAGCACTCCTTTTTCACAAGGGTGTTTACCTTGCGGCTTTGTCGCGGCGTCAGCCGCTTAATCCCGGTCATACTTCATCAGCAGGATAAACGGAAAGCTCTTTGTACTCGGCGTCGGTCAGCGCGTTCACTTTGGAAATGGTGCGCTCTGCAAGCTCCCGTAATCCCGCGTCCATGTAAGGCAGCGCAGCGGTCATGTTCTCAATAAGCTGCGCCTTGCTTCCCTCATGGTAAATGCTCAAAAGGTTTGTTTCCTCAACAGTAAATCTATTCATGCTCATACCTCCAAATCGTGATTTTTTCTTTTTGCCGCTGACTTTTTCGGGGCGGCTGTTTTCTTGTCTGCGGCAAGCTGCGCCCGGACAGAGGGGCGGGGCTTTTTAATCTCTTTGTCCCGGTTCTCTCCCTTGTCAATCAGCGCATACGTTCCATGTCTGCCCTCGATTTTGGAAAAGGAAAGGGTCTTGTAAGGCAGCATGGAGAAAAGGCGGTCAATGTCCTTTGTGTTCGCAAGCTGCATGAACGCTGGGGAAAGCTCCACCATGAAATGGGTCTTGTTCGGGCTGTTCGGCGTGTCATGCCGCTTCATTTCCCGCACAATGCGCCGTGCTTCCGTTTCAATCAGTCCGTCATGCAATGCGGCGATATGGGCCTTAAAATCTCCCGGTGGAAGCTGCTCCCTGTTGCGGTGTTCCTCCCGTAAGAGCCATTTAAGAGCGTCCGGGTCGTTGGGTATGGCTTCAAAGCGTTCAAACTTCCCAAACTGCGGGTCTGGGCTTCCGTTGAAATACTGTCCGGCGGGTATCATCTGCTCCCCGCGCTCATAAATCAGCTTTACCGTATCGGCGGGCAGCCCTTTTTCTTTGACGCGCTCATAATGGCGGGAATAGTCAAGTTCATACAGATTGCCCTTGATTTTTCCATGCTCCTTGCCTGTCAGCTCGATTGCATAGGCAAGAATACGGTCGCTTGTCTGCTCCATGTAAAAACGCCAGGTATTATGGGGCGCGGTGTCCTTTAGGAAAACGTCACGCTCCCGGAAGCAATGCGTCCCGGACGGGCGGCAAAACCATAAGAGGGTCTTATCCTCTTTACTTGCGCTTGCCGCCGTTTTTGCGATAATCTCCCTGTCAATATCAAAATCGCTTTGGTAAAAGCCTGTATTCTGCTTCATAATCGCATCGAGGGAAGCGAACACGTCTACATCTTCAAATTTATTTAATTTGCTCATGTGTCAGCTCCTTTCCAAGTCCTGCGACTTCTGCTTTGCGTTCTTCTTTTTCCCCGTCCGTTCTTTGTCAGCTTTAAGCTGCGCCCGGATAGAGGGCTTTTCTTTGCCGCGTTCTTTGTCTGCCTTAATCGCTTCTGCAAGGTCAACAAGGGAAATCTGTTCCCCGGCTTTTACCTTTGCTTCCAGTTCGTCAACCGTAGGGGTGTTGTTGATGATACCGTCAAAGTTGTTGTCGTTCTGCTCGATTGTGTCCTCGACGTGCTTTAGCGGGTTTATCTTTTCCGGCTGTTGTGTCTGCTCCTGCAAAAACTCCGGCACTTCCTTGTAGCCGAAACTATCTACATAATGCGCCGCGTCCTGTCCGTTCTGATGAAGCACTACCACGTCGGAAACGGAAAGGCTGTGTCCCTTAAAATCTTTCGGGTGGTCGATATTGAAACGGGTGTAAATATCTTCAAGGGAAGTACCCGGCGTAAGCTCTGCGGAATAGACAAGCTCATAGTTTGTCTTATCAACCACATTTCCCGCCGCCTGCAGGCGGTCGTAAGGCTCAAAGCGGAAGTCCCGCGTTTCGTCCCCTTGCTTTAGCTGATAAATGGAAAAGGTGTCTTTGTCGGCTTCGGCTTCCTGCGCCTTTGCATATAGCTCCTTTACTTCTCCCTGCGTCAGCTCTCCGGCGTTCAGCCCGCCCATGAGTTCCCGGCATTTTGCAAGGCTGCCGATATACAGCACGTCCCCGATTTTTGCCCTGCCGTTTTCCTGCGGGAGATAGGCTTGCAGGAAAAAGCGGTCGTTGTCGCCCGTTGTGCGGGGGTTGGCTTCAATCTTGTAAATGTACTCCTGCATGGCGGCTTTCTCCCTCGGAGCGTCCTGCGCCTGTTCCTTTTGCAGCTCTGCGATATGTTCATCAATGCTGTTGATGATTTCCGCTGCGGTGCTGCGGATTGTTTCAAGGGAGCTTTTCAGTTCGGCAAGGTCCCGTCCGGCACTCCACCCGGCAACATACCCAAAGGAATAATCGGAAGTATCAAGCCCGTAATGCTGGCACACGGTATAGGCAATACTTTCTGCCTGCACCTCACGGGTGCGGCGGTCGGGTCTGTTCTCCAAGTCCTCCAAAGGGGCGTTTAGGTCAATGTCGTGCAGCTTCGCATGGGCGATTTCATGGATAAGGGTCTTTAAGGTTTGCAGCTCGCTCATGCCCTCATCAAGGGCAATACGCTTGTCCTCCAAGTGGTAGTAACCATGTGCGCCGCCCTCGATTTTTTCAAAGCCGACAGGAACAGGAGAAGTCTTTTCAAGGGCAGCGAAAACCTCCTTGTAATGCTCCACGTCCCCGGTCAGCATATTTACGGCAATATCGGGGATTTCCCTGCCCTCGGTCTGCGATACGTCAAAGACCGATACCACCTTAAAGGCGGGGATTGTGATTTCCTTTTCCTCGGTTACGGGCTTTCCGTCTTTGCCGATAATGGCTTTCTGTGTCTGCGGGTCGATTTTCTCCATTTCTTTTTTAATCTTGAACGGCGACGGGGCAAGGATTTTGATACCCTTTTGTCCTTTCATCACGTTTCGTCCAAAGTTATTTTTCCATGCGGAAAATCCGGCGATAAGGGAAGCGTCGGGCTTTTGCATGGCGATCAGCAGCGTATTGTTAAAGCTGTAATTATGAAACTTTGACATGACGCGCAGATATTCCTTGTAACGCTCGCTGTCGAACAGTTCCGTAATGCCTTGCTCCAAGCGGTCGGTTATCTCTTTGAGCTTTTCGGCGGGCTTCTCGGAAGTTAAGACAATGGGGATAACCGGGCGCGGCTCCTGCGGCGTTGCTTCGGGAACAGTCGCCTGTACTGCCGGGGCTGCGTCCAGTTCGATGGTCGGCTGCGGGTAGCTCATAATGCGGTATTCCTCCGGCACGTCCCGTCCCTCAAAGTGTTTCTCCCATTCGTCGCCGCTTTCCACAAGGTAGCCGTATTCCGTAAAGCTGCCTTTTTCCTGCGCGGCGGCGTTTCGTCCAAAGGCGATAGGGTCAATGCTGTTTTTCCATTCAGCGGGCATTTGCACCATGCCGGATTTGTTAAGGTAATAATCGCCCAATTCGCGGGGCGTGTGGACTTCGGGGATATGCACGAAAAAGTCCTCGTTATAGGTAAAGTCAATGAGCTGCCCGATATTCTCAAAACCATTCCTGCGCTGCGTGGCTGCGTTCAGCGCGGCAATCCCGGAAGCGTCAAGGGTTTCCAGTCTTGCCGCAAGGAAGTTCAGCTCGTCCACCTGTGCCGCGCATACCATGTCATACGGCAGGGCAATGTGTCTGTCCTCCCGGTCAGAATACCCATGAATGAAAAAATCCTGCGGATTGTCAGCGGTAATGCCGACGCTTCGCATAGCTTTGTGAAGTTCTTCCTTTGTGGCGGGCATGGAAAGCCAGTAGCCACCCGGTTCTCCCGTTTCAAAGCGGGTGCGGCTGTCAATCAGGATTGCAAACTGTTCCGTTTCCTGTCCCGGTTCGGTTCTCGGTGCAGCGGCGGAAATGTCGGCGGCGGGCTGCTTGATTTCCTCGCCCTCTACGGTGTAGCCTGGTAAGAGCTGTCCGTTTACCCTAAACTGTTCCGCGTATTCCGGCGGGATAGCCGGGGAGATTTCCGTAAAAAGTTTTTCATACGCCTTGATACGCCCGTTCAGATATTTTTCCATAGCTGCCCGGTCAGCAAATACCTTTCTGTCCTGTCCGGCAATTTTTGCCTGTCCGTACCCGTGGGGGCTGTTGGTGTAGATGTTCCAAGATAACGTATAGGAGTACGGGATAGATTTCTCTGCTTTTCTGTCGTAGCGGGTATTTTCATACACATGGTAGCTCATTTTATATACCCGGTTGCTGATGGTGTGGCGGTCGTTGTCCTCGTCCTGCCACTTGTTCGCCGTATGCTTCACTTCGGGTATTCTCGCATACTCAATCGCTTTGTCAAATAGCAGGGTCTTTCCTGCCTGTTCCTCCCATGCGGAAGCCTGTACTTTCAGATTTTCAAAAACAGTCTGTTCCGCAACCGCGCTTTCCTCCCGCAGCTTCACAAGCTCGGCAAGAGGTAAGGCGGTCAGCGGGGAAATGTCCGCGTTTTTCGTGTCAAAATAGATACCGCGCTCAATCTTCATCTTGTCGGCGGCTTCCAGTCTGTCGCGGTCGTATGAGGAATAACCTGTTTTCCATTCGTCCATTTGCTCGCTCCTTTCTTTTTCAATCATGCGGTGCATAAGCTCGTAGTCCTCAATGCTCATGCTTCCGTCAAATATATAAGGGTCAAAATCTTCCCCGTCCCGGTATGGCTTTTCGGAAAAGGGAAGCCCCGCTGCATGGGCGGCGGCTCTTGCTTCCTCGATAAGCTCCGGGGGAAGTCTGTCGTCGTGGGCTTCGATAAATCCGGCAACGTCATTTGTGCCGTTTTTGTAGTGGTGGCGCACTCCGGCGGTCAGCTCGTCAAGGCTCATATTCTCGCCTAAATGCCCGCAGTAGTAGCCGTTTAGAATAACGGCGGCGGGGTCAGCCGCCTTGATTTCCTCTAACCGGCTCCTGTCAAACGGTTCTAAAGTACCGTCCACTTCAAGATGAAACAGCTCGGCGTTCCATGAACGTCCCTCTTTCCAAAATGCTACCCATGCAATACCGTCCCTAAGTTCCTCTTGATAGTCCTTTACGCTGTCGCGCAAACTTGCCATGTGTAAAACCTCCTTTCGCGTATGGCAGCGCGGACGCTGCGTTTGTGGTTACATAGTCCTACTACGGTGCGCCCGCATTTCTGCCAAAGATTTTTGAGGATTTTTAGAGGGGTTGGGAAACTTCCCAACAAGCAAAATCCCCGCCAAGCTCGGTTAGAGTGGCAGGGATTTTACGGAAGTGGGTACCCGCTTCCTATGCTTGCTATTCCAGTTCTTTGTCCTTTGAAATGGTTACTTTGTAATTCACATACTTGCCGCCCGTATCAGCTAAAAGTACCGTTCCGTCATAGGTTTTGCCTGTTTTCGGAGAGTACAGCTTTTTGACTTTTACCTTGCCGGATTTTAAGAGTGCTGCGGCAATCGACCGGGTAAAGACGGTTTTACGTTCCTCAAAGAAGCGGTCATTTTTCCACATGGTAAAGCCGCACTCTTTGTTGGAACAGTAGTAGTTTTTCTTTCCCTCATAGACCGGGGACTTGCAGCGGGGACACTTCCCAATCTCTGTTTTTTCTGTCTTGAAAAGCTCTTGTTTCTCACCCAACACGGAAGCGTAGGTTTTTACAAGCCCCTGTGCCATTGCTTCAATTCCCTGCATGAAAGCGGCAGGGTCGGCGTTGCCCTTTGCAATCTGCGTCAGATTGTTTTCCCATGCAGCCGTAAGCTGCGGAGAGGTCAGACTATCCGGCAGGACGCAGACAAGGTTTGTGCCGTCTTTGGTGGGAAATAGCTGCTTGCCCTTGCGCTCCACAAAGCCGCCTTTGACTAACTTTTCAATGACGGCGGCGCGGGTGGCAGGCGTACCAAGCCCCCGGCGTTCTGCGTCCGGGTCGGTGTCCTCATTCCCGGCGCGTTCCATAGCCGACAAAAGACTTGCTTCATTGTGGGGCTTCGGGGGCGTGGTGGCATGCTCTGTCACTTTTGCCGCCGGATTTTCAAAGGTCTGCCCCTCGGAAAAGTCCGGCACATCTAACACAAGCTCGTTTTCGTCGTCGCTGTCCGGCTTCTTTTTGAGGGTCGCCCGGTAAAGCCGTTCAATCTCTTTCCACCCGGCAGCGATTACCGCCTTTCCCTTTGCCGTAAATTCATGGTCGGCGCAGGAGAAAACCGCCGTTACCGCTTCGTAAACGTGCGGCTCTGCGGTTGCCATAAGCAGACGCGCCCCGGCAAGGGTCAGGATATTGCGCTCGCTTTCCGGCAGCGCGGTAAGGTCAGCCTTTGCAAGCTCCATAGTGGGAATGATTGCGTGGTGGTCTGATACCTTTTTACTGTTCAGCACCTTTGCAATCTCCGGCGAAAAATCCGCGCCCTCCATAAAGGAAAGTTTCTCACAAAGCACCTTGATAATGCCCGTCGCTGTTTCTCCCATGTCGTCGGTCAGAAATGCGCTGTCCGTTCTCGGATAGGTCAAGAGCTTCTTTTCATAGAGGGCTTGCGCCAGGTCAAGGGTCTGCTTCGCGGTGTACCCGTAAATACGGTTTGCTTCCCGCTGTAAACTGGTAAGGTCAAAGAGCTTCGGCGGGGCAATGGTTTTCTTTTCTTTCACAAGGGAAGTACAGACAGCCGCCGACGCTTCGCAGGCTGCTTTCAGTTTGCCCGCTTCATCAGCGGCGCAGATCTTCGCGCTTGCCGCTTCTGCGCCGGGGAGAGTAAGGCGCACATGGTAGTAGGTTTCTTTCTGAAAGCCTGTAATCGCAGCGTCCCGGTCTACAAGCATTTTGAGGGTCGGGGTCTGCACACGCCCCACGTTCAAGGTCTTTCCATACAGGCAGGAGAAAAGGCGGGTCGCGTTAATGCCGATAAGCCAGTCAGCCTTTGCCCTGCATAGTGCGGAATGGTAGAGGGCGTCGTATTCCCGCCCGTCCTTCAGATTGTCAAAGCCACTTCGGATTGCTTCGTTTTCCATTGAGGAAATCCAAAGACGGGTAAAGGGCTTCTTGCAGCCCGCTTGATGATAGACAAATCGGAAAATCAACTCGCCCTCGCGTCCTGCGTCGCAGGCGTTCACGACTTCCGAAACGTCGGCGCGGTGCATGAGGTCTTTTAAGATTTTGAATTGTTTTCCCTTGTCGGCAGCTACGGTGTACTGCCATTCCTGCGGCAGAATGGGTAAGCTGTCATAGCTCCATTTCTTGTACTGTTCCCCATAGGCGGCAGCTTCGGAAAGCTGTACCAAATGCCCGATACACCAAGAAATGAGGTAGCCGTTTCCCTCGATATATCCGTCTTTTCTGCCCGTAACGCCAAGGGCGGCGGCAACCGCCGCCCCGACGCTGGGCTTCTCACAAATCACAAGTTTCATGCTTCCTCGTCCTCCTGTTCGGTATCTGCGCTGTCAGCTTCTTCCTCCGGCTCGTCCTCGTCGTATTCGTCAAAATCAAATTCGTCAAGGTCGGTGCCGCCTTTTACGCTCTGCTTCGGTTTCATAAACTTAACGTAGTAGAGGGCTGCGCCGCCGCCAAGAAGTCCCACAACAAGGAAAATGAGAAGCCCGCCCATGCTGTTTTTGGGTTTCTCCGGCTCTGCGGGTGCTTCCGGCTCGGCTTCCTTGCCTGTGCAGTTATTCATGGCTGCGGAGCAGACGGGGCAGGCGGTGTTTACTTCGCCCGCCTTGCATTTCTCGGTACAGTTGCAGACAGCCGGGGGCTGCTCGGTCTGTTCCTCCCCGATAATCGCCATAAGGTCGCTTTCGTCTACTTGATTTAGGAAGTGGACGGAATTTTCGCCCTCGGCTGCCCGGTCAACGATAATGTAAAAATAGTTGCCGCCTTTGCTTTTCACGACGATAAACTGCTTATCCTCGGCAGCGTCCCCGTCGATGTCGTCCACAAGGGTCATGTTGCCCTCCGGGGTAAGGGGCTGCGGTTCGGTTTCCACGATTACGCCGCTGTCGTCGGTTTCCTCTGTCGGGGTCTGCGCGTAGGCAGTAACGGAAAAGCCGCCCACAAGGACAAGGGCGGCGCAAAGTGCGGTAATGCTTGCAAGGATTTTATTCTTCATCTGCATTGTCCTCCTGTTCGTCATAGTCTGTGGGCATAGGGGCAATGCCCGGAATACCGTTGCCGGAAAGCATAGCGGTAAGCTCCTGCGGGGTCAGACGCATAGCGCGTACAAGCTGCACGATTTCAAGGTTTTCCGCTTCGGTTTTCTGTGCTTCCAGTCCGCGCAGCTTGTTCTGATACTCCGTGATTTTCTCACGGGTCTTTTGGATTTCCTTTTCAATTCTTTCGATTTTACTCATTGCCATAAATTTTTTCTCCTTTCGATTTTCAAAAATGTGTCAGTTCCAGTTCATCAGCCCGTACCCTTTGATACAGGCATAGTCAAGGGGATAGCTCTTAATCTTGCAGGCGTCGCCGGAATTGCCCTCCACGGTATAAACGCGGTTTGCGTCCCTGCCGATAACAAGCCCTACATGGTCTGCGCTTCCGTCTAAATCCCAGTCAAAAAAGATAGCGTCACCGGGGGCAATGTTCTCATAGCCCCGCGCGCCCCATTGCCCGTGAGAGGTAAACCACGGAATACCCTGCGACTGGCAGGCGGCAAAGCGCGGCTCGGAAAGTCCCATTTGCCCGTAGCACCAGGACACGAAACAGGCGCACCATTCCACGCGGGAGTTGAAGCCGTACCAGCTCCAATACGGATAGCCGCCCACATTTCCGACTTGCTGCTTTGCAAGGTCAACGATAGCGGTATTACCGGGGCGCGTTCCGTTTACAAAGTCCACGCCGCTTAAATCCTCGGACGCGGAAGTGTCGGGAGAGCCGCCGCCAAAGATAAGGGGCTTGTTCCCGCTTGTCTGCAAGTACACCCGGTACATTTCCAGTTGTTCCGGGGGCAGATTATTTTCCGCAATGGTGGATAGCGGGGTGTTCGTCATCTTGACGTTTAAGATGTAATACTCATAAGGCACTTGTACCGTATAGGTGTCCGTATGCTCGTTGCCGTCCTCGTCTGTCCATGTGTCGGTGCGTTCTTCCTCCCGGTAGCGTATTTCCACTTCCTCGGTCAGCGTCAGCTTGTATTGCTGATTGAAAATCCGTTGTAATTCGCTCTGTACCTCGGCGCGGGTGTAGCTTTGGTATTTTGCGGTCAGATAGGACGCTAATTCGTGGGGGTTATGCCCGATATTTGCAAGGTCATAGCGGTACTCGTCATAGCCGGGGTGGGTGCTTTCGATAGCGTCAATCTCGTTTTGCAGCCCGCTTTCCAGTCCGGCATAGGCATTTTCCACTTCCACAAGGTCGCTGTCCTCGGAGGTATAAGACGTTCCAAGCACGCCGTTTAACGTGCCGGAAAACATTGCACCACAAGAGGACAGCCCGGACAGAAGCATAATGAAAAGTAGCAGCGCCCCGACAGCGATTGCCACGCCCGCCGGGTGTCTTGCCACAAACGCCGCTGTCTGCTTCGTTTTCTCGGCGGCTTTGGCTGCCGCTTTGCGGGTGCGTTCCGCTGCGCCCTTGATACCCTTTGCAGTATTGCGGGCTTCCTTTGCATACTGCTTTTTAATCTGCTGTTTCTGCCAAAAACGGGAAATAGGGTTAGAGGTAAGCTGTGGGTTATCATGCAGGGTCTTATGATACTGAAAATCCACGTTTGCCTTGAAAGCAGCTTTTTCAGCCTTTGCCGCTTCCCGGTAGGGTTTCAGCTTATGGTTGCGGTAGCCCTGCTTGATTTTCCGCGCCCCGTACTTCAATCCCCGTTCTGCGGCTTCCTCGCTCTTGTGTGCGCCCTCCACGCCGGAATTATCCTTTTCGACAGAATGGATTTTGTTATGTACCAAAATCCCGGCTTCCTGTGTGGGGCGGGATAGCGGGTTGTGCTTCTCCTTAAATCCGGGCGGCTTGTCCTTTTCCTCAAAGTGCAGGCGGGTCTTGCCTTTCCCGGTGGTTTCGTCAAAGGTGCGCTCTTTTACCAGTTTCTTTTCTTTGGGGATAGCTGCCTTTGCCTTATCCAAGCGGTCGGCGGCTTTGTCGGATTTCTTGATATACTTTTCAAGCTCCGGGGCAGCGCGTTCCTCGTCGGTAAATTGCAGCCGGGAAGATTTCGTCCCGGCGGTAGCTTCCGCCTGTGCCTTTCGTACCGCTTTTTTAGACGCTTTGCGGGTATGGGCGGCTTCGATATGCTCCATGACGCGCTCCGTTTTGCCTGTGTCCGCTTTGGGGGCAGCTCCCGGCACATGGGGCAAGGGAGAAGTCGGGGAAGCTGCACCTTGTAGCTGTGCTGCCTGTTGCTCCGGGGATTTCTGAAAATCCGCGTCCTGCGTCCGCTTGCTGATACGTTCCGTGTCTCCCGTGGTCTGATTTTCTGCGATAGCCCCGTCGCGGGTCATTTTCTGCGTGATTTTATCACGAGGTTTGTATTGCTTTATGGTTCTGCACCTCCAATCCGCGCCCCTGCAAGGGCGCAATACTCGGCGTTCAGTTCAATGCCGATATAGCGGCGGTCAAGGCTTTTCGCTGCAAGCCCGGTGGTGCCGCTTCCAAAGAAAGGGTCAAGGACAACGCCGCCTGCCGGACAGCCCGCCAGTATGCACGTTTCCGCGAGCTTCGGGGGATAGGCGGCAAAATGCCCGCCCTTATACGGTACGGTATTGATAAGCCAAACGTCCCGCTTGTTCCTTGTGGTCGGCATAAGAGCGTCGTCATAATAGCCGCCGCTGCGGGTTTTATTGATACCCTGTACCTTGCCCTGTCCGGGTATTTCCTCGGCATATTTGTGTCCTGCGCCGCGCCCCTGCCGGTACCGCGCAGCCGTTCCCGGCGCAATCGGCTCTGCAATGGCGGCAGCGTCATAGTAATATTTCTTTGATTTCGTCAGTAAAAAGATATGCTCATAGCAGCGGCTCGGTCGGTCGCGGCAGCTCTCCGGCATAGGATTTTCTTTCAGCCAGATAATATCGCTGCGTAAATACCACCCGTCAGAGCGCAGGGCAAAAGCAAGCTGCCACGGAATACCGATTAAATCCTTTTGCTTGCAGCCCGCTTTCATGCCTGTGCCGCAGTAAGTGTCTGCGATATTCAGCCAAAACGTCCCGTCGTCTTTGAGTACCCGGCGCAGCTCCCGGAATACTTCTACAAGCCTGTCAATGTACTGCTCCGGCGTGTCCTCCCGTCCAATCTGTGCGTCAAGCCCGTAGTCCCTAAGTCCATAGTAGGGCGGGCTTGTGACGCAGCAGTTCACGCTTTCACTCGGCAGCTCCCGCAGGGCATAGAGGGCGTCGCGGTTGATGATTACGTCCGTTTTCATGGCTTGCTCACTTCCTCCGGCTTTGTCGTAAGCAGACGGTAAAGCTCGGTGTCGGTTGGGAAGCGGTCAATGAACGGCAGCACCACATTCCCGTAAAAGATAAGCCCCTCGCCTGCTTCGGTGTGGGTTACATACTTCATCTGCTGCGGGGAGATGTTAAGCTGCTTTGCAAGGATAGCCCGGTCGCCTGCGGCTTGATTGAGCATGAGGACAAAATCGGAGTTTTCAAAGATATTCTCGACTTCGCGGCTGCTTAAAAGGTCTTTGACGTTCTGTGTGATTGCCGTCGGTATGCCGCCCCATTTACGAAAACGCTTCCAAATCTCCACGGAATAGGCTGCGGTCTGTTCCTCTTTCAAAAGCAAATGAAATTCGTCCATATAGTAACGGGTTGCCTTTTTCTCGGCGCGGTTTACGGTAACGCGGTTCCACACCTGGTCTTGCACAATGAGCATACCTAATTTCTTGAGCTGCTTTCCAAGCTGCTTAATATCAAAGCAGACAAGGCGGTTAGAAAGCTCTACATTCGTTCTGTGGTTAAAGACGTTCAGACTTCCCGAAACATAAAGCTCCAATGCCGCCGCAATGCGGGCAGCTTCCGGCTCCGGCTGTTTCAGCAGTTCGTTGTAGAGGTCGCCCAAGATAGGCATTTTTGCCGGGTCGGGGTCAGCAAGGAAAGGTCGGTACACATTCCTAACGGCGCGGTCAATGACGGTCTTTTCCACGGGCTGCAAGCCCTCTTTGCCGCCGATAACAAGCTCACAGAGGGAAAGGATAAAGTCGGATTTCAAGGCAAGCGGGTTGTCGTCCTCGGAGTAGTTTAAGTTAATATCCATAGGGTTCACATACTGGGGCTTACCGTCCATGCCTTTTCCGGCAGGCGACAGGCGTATCACTTGCCCGCCCAATCGCTGCACAAGGGAAAAATATTCTGCTTCCGGGTCGCAGATAATAATATCGTCGTCAGTAATGAGAAAGGCGTTTGTCATTTCCCGCTTTGCCGCAAAGGATTTACCGCTTCCCGGCGTTCCGAGGATAAGCCCGTTGGGATTTTTCAGTTGCTTGCGGTCGCAGAGTATCATGTTATTTGACAGCGCATTTAAGCCGTAGTAAAGGGCTGCGCCCCGCTGAAAAAGCTCCTGTGTGATGAACGGGATAAAAATAGCGGTGCTTGATGTGGTAAGCCCTCTTTGAATGGGGATAAGGTTCTCTCCAAGAGGGATAGAGGACATAAAGCCCGCTTCCTGCAAATAGTCAAGGCGGGTCAGAGCGCAGTTATTTTTCTGTGCAAAGCCCGCCGTAGCAAAGATGTCATTATCCAGTTTCCGTTTTGTGTCTGCCATGTTTACCACAAGGAACGTCAGCAGAAACATTCGCTCGTTGCGGCTCTGTAAATCCTGCAACAGATTTTTTGCTTCGCTGCCGAAAGTAGCAAGGTCGGACGGAATTATATCCATGTCATACCCGCTGCGTACCGCTTTTTTCTGTTCCTCAATCTTCATCTTGTCGAGGTCGGTTATCTTGCGCTTGATAGTCTTGATTGCTTCGCTCTGGTCGATACTGCGGATATGCAGATTGACGATTATCCCGTTTTCAAGGTCGAGAATGTCCGAAAGCATACGGTCATTCAGCTCCGGCGCGAGGATTTCAAGGAAACTAACCGCACCGAGCTTACGCCCCATGCGGAATGTGCGCCCGTCGCCAAAACGGAACGAGGACGGGGCGATAAAGTCCTTTGTGGTAAGCCCCGACGGTACAAGCCAGTCCCAAGAGAAGCGGAACGGCTCGCCCTCCGGGTGGAAAATCCCATGCAGTACGTTCAAGCGTTCCTGTCCGTTCATGGGGCGGGCTGTTACGCCAAGCACCTTAAAATTATTGAGTACGTCGGTTTCGATACGGGAAAGACGTGCTTTTGCCGCCGCAAGATTGTCCGCTTCAATGGAAAAGGTAATGTACTTGCATTTTTCCAGTCCGTTGTTGCCTTTTTCAAGCTGGTTTTTCAGCATATCCGCGTACTCCCTGCGGATAGAGTTAAAAGCGTCGTCCTGCGCCGGAATTTCGATAGCCGCCTGTGCCTTTTCCTTTCTTGCGCCCTGATTGATGAAAGAGAGCTGCACCAAAACGGAAGCGTCAAAGTAGTTGAGAAAATCGCACCAGTTTTCAAAAATGGCGGTCTTATCATCTGCCTGTGCAAGCTGATAGTTAATATCTTCAAAGACAAGGCTTTTACTGTATTTCTTTTCCGTTACCCTGCAAATCCCGTCCGGGTACATCTGCAAGTAGGGAATGGTCTGTTGTGCGGTGTGGGGCTTCCCGTCGCCCTTTGCCGCCTGTATCACGGCGGCGATTTCTTTCTTTTCTGCGCGGGTCAGCTTACGCTTCACGGGATTTTTTACCGCGCGGGTCATGGTTTTTCGTTCTGCCATTGACAATAGCCGATACCTCCTTTTCCAGTTTTCGTTGTTTTTCTATGACGGCATAAAAATTTTCCGTCTGATAGGGGCGTTCCTTTGGTCGGATAAACTTTGTCTGAATGACGTTCTTTATCACGATTTCAAGGGGCTGCCCGTGTTTTTCATACATTGCCAAGAGGAAGCAGGGAAGCATAACGACAATCATTGCAAATGCCGCCATGCTTGTTCCCGCGCTGTCTTTGAGCAAAAAGAAAAGCGGTAGTCCCATAGCGAGGGCTGCCGCAAAACATATAATCTGCCGCTTTGTCAGATTAAAAGCGACTTTCGTTTTGATTTTTGATAAGTCTTTGGGTACGGGTACATACGCCAAGTGAAAACCTCCTCCTTTCGGTCTTTAATGGGCGTTAAATATTGACTTCGCAAGTGCGCCTGTTTTGAATAGGGAGAAGCACAAAATCACGGTGTAGGCTGCAAGGGAGAAAATCGCGCTGTGCAGGTTGTCCGCTACAATCATGCTGCCAACCAAAACCGCATAAATGCCGACGCATATCATTATGAGGAAGCCTTGAAAACCGAGGGCGAACAGGGCTTTTAAGTAGTTGTTGCCTATCTGCCCCCACTCTCTGTTGGTCATAGTTGCAAACGGGATAGGCGATACCGAACAGTAAAGGTAAATTTCTATCATTCTGCCGTACAGGATAACCGTGATAAGCACCGACATGATTTTCATGCAAAGGCTCACAAGGCTTGTTTCCATAACGAGCAAAAGCAGTTCGGGGATTTCCATAGCGTCAAGTCCGGCTTGCATGGACGAGAGGGCGGCGTCAACGTCGATATTCGTATTGCCGCCGATCACGCCCGCTGCGCCGGAAACAACGTGCTGCGCCATATCGAACACCGCCATAGTGATAGTAAAGGTGTGGGTAACGAGATACACCGCTACCCACGCCTTGAAAAACCACTTAAAGAACATGAACGTGTCAATATCGTGCATATTGTTCTTTTCCGTTACCATGCTGATAAGCTCCACGCATAGAACGTAGGTAATGACAAGCCCCGCAATGGGTACAATCACATTTTCCGACAAACTCTGTATCATGGAAAATATGCCTGCGTTCCACCCCTGCGGGGTTTGTCCTACCTCTGCGGCGATAGTTCCGACTTTTTCGTTTACGTCCCCGAACATAGTTGACAGATTACCGTTAATGGCTCCAATGAGGATTTCCTTTATCCATTCGTTAATCGCGTCAAGTATGCTCTGCATAGGCTAACCCCGCCGCTTAACCGAACAGGCCGGAAAGCAGAGGTACAAGGGTGCCACCGATAAGGGCAACGCCGCCGCCCGCCATGAGCTGCTTCATGCCCTGGCTTTTTGCACCTGGGTTGTCATTTCCGTAGCCCTCCAAGAGGTTGATAACGCCCCAAATGCCAAGACCTGCTCCGAGAGCGATAACGAGTGTCTGTAAAACGCCTACTGCGCTGTTGAAAAATGCCATAATATAACTCCTTTCTGCCGCTGTGCGGCTGCCCGAAAAAGGGCATAAAAAACGGCGGTCAGTTTTCGATAACTGCCGCGGTCATAAGTCCCCGCGCTGCGTTTGTTGCTGCGGCGCGGCGGTATTCAGTTGTAAGGGTGCGGCTTCCTGCCGCGATACGCGCAAGGAGTAGGGGCGCGTACCATGTAGCCCGTGTTTATTATTTTTACTTTAAGCTCCCTCCTTTTCAAAAAGTGGTGTGTAGACAGGCATAATGCCGTACTGCCGTTCCCGGACAGCTTCGATATACTTGATATAGGAAATACCTGCCTGTCTTGTCCTGCGTTCCTGTTCCCGCTGCATTTCCTCGGCAGCTTCCACAAGCCCGCTGATAGCCCGGATTAGCTGCTGTTTTGCCTTTTTCTTTCTGATACGCTTATTCATTTTCTGTGTCCTCCTGCAAATCTGCTTCGTCAACTTCGTAATAGTCAAATACCTCGTCCGGCTTTACGATTGCAGGACGGCGGCGCAAGTGCTTTTCCATGTCAAAGGCATTTTTCTTGTCAAAGTCGGAAAGGTACTTGTACTTCGGGTGTTTGGTAATATCGTATTTTTCGGAGAAGAACGGACGCACCCCGCGTAGTTGCAAGATACATTTCCCGCCGTCCATGACCGCAATTTCATCTTCGCTCATAAGCTGCTTGCCTAACTTCTGATAGTTCAGCCCGTGGGAAAGCTCCCGTCCTCTTGTTTCGGAAGTGTTGAAGCTGTCAATGGTTTCTTTCCCCAAGATTTCCGACATTTCTTTAAGGGTCGTTTTCTCCTTGCCGCCCAAGAACAGGGTCGTATCGCAGTTGCCGACAATGGTATCGGCGTTGTCCTTGTAGATAGCCTTTAGCTGCGACTGGCTCTGCAAGATGATGGACGCGGAGATTTCGCGGCTCCTTATCGTGGCAATGAGTTTTTCAAACTTCGGTATCTGCCCGATATTTGCAAACTCGTCAAGCAGACAGCGCACATGAACAGGTAGCCGCCCGCCGTACACATCATCTGCCTTGTCACAAAGCAGATTGAAAAGCTGTGTGTAAAGGATTGATACAACAAAGTTAAAGGTGTCGTCGGTGTCGGAGATAATAACAAAAAGCGCGGTCTTTCGGTCGCCTAAGGTGTCAAGCTCCATTTCGTCGGTTTCCATCAGCTCGCGCAGTTCCCGAATGTCAAAGGGGGCAAGACGCGCACCGCAGGAAATGAGGATAGAGCTTCTTGTTTTTCCGGCAGACAGCAAAAACTTCTTGTACTGGCGCACCGCAAAATGTTCCGGGTCTTTTTCCTCCAAGCGTTCAAACATGAGGTCAACGGGGGATTGAAATTCCGGGTCGTCCTCGCGGGCTTCCGACGCATTTATCATTTCAAGCAGCGTCGTAAAGTTTTTCTCATTCTCCGGGGCTTCGTACCAGATGTAGCCGATAAGGGCGCAGTAAAAAAGCCGTTCCGATTTCACCCAAAAATCCTCGCCGGATTTTTCCCCGTCGCCTTTGGTGTTGGCGATAATGGTATTTACCAGTTTCAAAATATCCTTTTCGCTGCGCAGATAGGCGAAGGGATTGTACCGCATGGATTTCTTGAAATTGATGGTGTTTAGCACTTTGATTTTGTACCCGCCCCGCTGCAAGAGCTTCCCGCACTCGATTAAAACCGTTCCTTTCGGGTCAGTGACTACATAGCTGCTGTGCATTTGCATTAAGTTGGGCTTTACAAAAAACCTCGTTTTGCCGCTGCCGGAGCCGCCGATGACAAGTACATTTTTGTTTCGTGCATATTTCGGGTGCTTCGGGCGGCTTGACATCATCAGCCGTTCGGTCTGCGTCAGCAGCACGTTATTTTCAAAAATGGGGTCGATATACGGCTTTATATCCTCGGCATTGCCCCAACGTGCAGAGCCGTACTCCATGCCCTTACGGTATTTCTTTGCGTTCTTGCCTTTCACATAGACCGCAAGCCGGATAACGACAGCCCCGACAATGCCGATAAGCAAGTCCATAGGGGCGAAACTCGGCAGGGCATTTGAAAAGGCGGCAGAAAAGCCGCTGCCAATGGAAAGCAGCTTGCCGGAGAGGTCAGCCCCCGGAGAGAGCCGCACCGCCTGTCCGACTTTATCAAAGAGATACACAAAGAGCAGATAGGGGGCGTTTAGGATAAGCAGCTTCTTGATATTCGGCTTCATAGCGATACCTCCCTGTCCTTGTGTTTTGTCTTTTGACGGTTCGCATTAAGCTGCTTTGCTGCGTCCCGGAATGTGGCAAGTGCCTTTCGGATAGAGGGCTTTTGCTCCTGTGTCAGCTTCTTTGCGGAAAACTCCTTAAAGGCTGCGGTCAGAGCGTCCGCGTCCCGCCCCTTGAAAAATACAAGATAACGGGGCGGCGTTTCGGTGCTGTCTTTCTTTAGGGCAAAGTCGATACCGTATTTTTTTGCCGTCTGCTCAAAGGCTTTGATATTGCCCTCGGTTATCTCAATGTTGGAAAGCCCCGCGTTCTGCTTCGCAAGCTGCTTTAGGGTCTGCTTCCCGTGGGGCTGTTTTTCCTGCTGCTTTTTTGCCTGTGCAAGCATGGCTTTGATTGCCTTTTGCAGCATTTCAGCGGTCAGCTTTGCTCCCTTGACAGAGAGCGCAACCACTTTTTCGTTGATTTCATCTTGCAATGTTTACCGTTCCTCCTTTCCCGATAGTGATAGTGTTCTTTTGGGCGTGAAAAAAGGGCGTCCGTTCTTCACGCCGCCCTGTTAAATCCGTACCCGCAGCCCGTTCAAATCCTCGGCGCGGATACCTACAAGATACCAGTTGTCCCCGTACTCAATGCGGGTAGGCTTCCATTTGCCGCCTGTGAATACGTCCATGCACTCGCCGCAATGCAAGCCGCCGTAATAGTCGGCAATATCAAAGCGAATGTCGTAGCGGTCAGCGGTTTCATCAAAAATCAAAGCTCCTGTTTTCTGTGTCATGTGGTAAATCCTCCTTTTTTCGTTTACAGGCTTTCGCCCTCATTGTAGGTGTAATAGTCCGGGTCGCCGTACTTCGGCTTTCTCGGTGCAAGTGCGCCGCTTGCCATATCGTGAGCGACAAGGGAAGTATAGTAGCTGTCAATGGTAGACGGGGCATTGAAAAGCACCGCCTTTAGGTACTGCTTGATGTTGCGGATTTTGGTGGTGTTCTCCTGCATACAGTCAAGCACAAAGCGGATATGTTCGCTGTTCAGCTTCATAAACTTTGACTTCACAAGTTCGGCGGGGTAATCGTCCCCGGCAATACGGATTTTCTTTCTTGACGTACAGAGTGTTTCAAGGATAATGTCAACAATCTCATTCAGACGGTCATGGTCAAACTTCATATCCTGCAAGAGAATGTCATACTCGATATTGTCCTTGATGATTTCCTCATACACTCTATAAGCGTCGTTCCTTTCCGTTCTTTTCCTTTCCTGCGGCTGTGCCGTTTCGTCCTCGCCATAAGGCAGAGGGATAGGCGTTTGTTCCAAACGCCCGGAATGGATAGGAATGGAATGGGTAATTGATAAATCCGTATTTGATTTTTCTTTTTTTGGTAAGTTAGTTCTTGATATATCTTTATTTATTTGCGTTGGATTTTCCGACGTCGGATTATCCGTTGTCGGATTTTCCAATATCGGGTTAGCCGCTGTTGGATTTTCCAATATCGGATAATCCAATCCCGGCGGCTGCGGCTGCTCGTAAATGGTGTACTCGATAGCGGTCATTTTTCCTTTCTCGTCGCGCCCCTGCCGCCTTGTGATATATCCGGCTTTTTCAAGCTCCCAAATGGCGGTACGGATAGCGTCGATACTTTCCCGGTTGATGTAGGACAGCCCCGCAAGGGTATAGTCCCAATTTTCGGGAAGTGACAGCATTTGAGAAAGCAGCCCCTTTGCCTTTAGGGTAAGCTCCTTGTTGCGTAAGTGGTGGTTGCTCATTACGGTGTAGCCCGTTGTCCTTTCCACGCGGAAAACTGCCATAGCTTCATCACTCCTTTGCTGTGGATTTGTTACGCAGTAGAACGGCGATTTTGAGGGAAAAGGTATAAATCCCTTACCGCACGAAAAACGCGCCCGCAAAACCGCATAAATCAAGGCTTTTTCTGCTCCTACTGCGTAACATGAGGGCATAAAAATAGCGGCGTTCCTGTTCTCCCGGTGTGGGAGTAAGAAACGCCGCCTGTGCGGGTCTGTATTTAATTGTCGTCGGCGATTATGTCCTGCATGACTTCGCCAAAGTCAGCCGTAAGGGAAAACAGGAAGTATTCCAATACGTCGGGGTCTGCGCCCATAGGCTCGGCTTCCTCAGAAAAGGGCAAGCCCATAAGCCCGTACAGCAGCTTGACAACCTTAAAAAGTTTTTCCCTGTCTGCGGGGGTGTTCATGGTTACAAATACGTCCGTCAAGCGGTTAATGGTTTCCATGTCGCCGCCTGTCGTTACCCATACCATTTCCGCGAACGGCTGCGTGATTGCTCCGGCTACAAGGTTGATTTTATCCTTGTTGATTTCGCCGGACGGGAGTATAATACCCTTGTCTAAAAGTACGTTTTTCATGTCGTCCTCCTTCATTTTCGGTGCTGCGCTTGACGCTTTTTTGCCGCCCGCGCTTACAAAACGAGATTATGTGGAGATACGGCAAGATAAATGACGATATGCGGAAAACCTTGATTTTAAGCCATTTTCGCAAGGTTTTATAAACATTTGCGAGGACTTATAAAAGGTTTTGCGTCTATCAAATCAATAAAAAATGTTTAAGAAAGGAAGCGAGAACAATGAGTGAAAGAGTATTTGCAGATGAGTTTTACAAAGGTTTTTTTCGAGAGGGGGATTTTCTTGCGTTTATCGAGGAACGAGAGGAAAACTCTGATTGGGAAAAGGTTAAAAGCAGCGAGCTGCGGTTTTATCCGATTGCAGACGGACACCGTGCTTCATCTATGCTGGAGGAAAAATTGCGGGAGAAAGGAAAGGAGTGTGTATTTAAAGACACGATGGAACACACACGGTTAATTTTAAAGGTAAGGGATGAGCTGTATCCGATACGCAGTTGTGCGATTAAGACTATTCTGGAGCGGGCGAGAGTATCCGGAAATGCATTGAATAAGGTTCAGAAAACAGAATTGGCGCAAATCCTGAATTATTGTATGAAGGTTGCCGGCGGCGATGCACTTTTGCGATTTTGCGAGGATAAGATTTCAGCGGTGCACGGCGGTGATGCATCGGACTATGCTGTTCTGAAAACACCGGAGCTCTTTAGACGAACTGTGGAATATCTACAGGATAACTTTTCGGGGTATACCTTTGCCGGTGCGTCCTATGACCATTCCATTGTAACAGCGGTATGGTCGTTGGATAACGAGGAGGCCTTATTAAAGGAGTATAAGGAAAGCCTGCAAACACATGGCTTGCCTTGTGATGAAATTCAGTTAGGCCTTCGCCTGACAACATCTGATACAGGGCAAAGCGGTGCGAATTTATATCCGATGATTTTCTTTGGCTCTGAGCTAAGGAATATTCCTTTAGGCAGTCCGTTGAAATTACATCACAAGAATAAAGCGGATCTCGCAAGATTTGATGAGCAGCTGAATCTTTTATACGCACAGTATAGTAAGGCGTTAGGCAATATGCAGAGCATGATGGATGTGTATGTATTGCACCCGATCAATGCAATGTTAGGTGTAATGAAGCGTATTGGGATACCAAAGAAATACGCAACGCTTATTGCTGAGGACTATAGATTAAAGCGTGGGGATACAGCGTGCAGTGCGTATGAGGCGTATTTGCAGATTTCAGAGGTCATTTATCTGATGCAGTGTGACGGTGCAGAAGGCTCTAAAATTGTAATGATGGAGGAGAATATCGCAAGAGCTGTGCATTTACGTTGGAAGGATTATGATTTCGCAGGAGAGTATCATTGGTAAGAAAGGAGAGGGAAAAGGAATGGCATTAGAACTGGATTATAAAGCAGAGGTGTTTGTTCGGACAGATGACATGGATGAGCAAACTTGGCTGGACTATCGGAGAAAAGGCATTGGCGGCAGTGATGCAGCAGCTGTTATCGGTATTTCGCCGTATAAAACAGCAAGAGATGTTTATTTTGAAAAAATAGGCAGAGAGCCGGATAATAAAAATGAAGATGGCTGGGTTGCGATGGAAGTAGGCAAGCGCTTGGAGGATTTGGTAGCGGCTATCTTTGCAAAGAAAACAGGTTTCCGTATCTGGCAGGAAAAGGTAATGTATCGACATCCCTTATACCCCTTTATGCTGGCGGATGTGGATTATTTCTTTGAAATGTCCGATGGAACCGTTGGCGTACTGGAGTGTAAAACAGCAAATCCGTATGCGAAAGAGAAATGGGAGAATGACGCTGTGCCGTATCATTACGAGCTCCAGTGCAGGCACTACATGGCGGTAAAGAACCTGCCGATTGCTTATTGTGTTTGTTTATTCAGTAATTCTGAGAATGATTTTGTATATCGCCGGATTGAGCGTGATTTAGAGATGGAGGAGGATTTAATCCTGCAAGAAGAGGCTTTTTGGACAGAGAATGTAGAAAGTCGTATTGAGCCGATATTAAATGGTGACGGTGATTTAGTATTGGCAAGCTTAAAACGGTATCAAGCACAAAAGAATCATTTGGATGAGGTGCTGATTGAAAGCGACTATTGTGCTGCATTGGAGGAAATCTATCGTATGAAGAGCGAAAAAGCAACGATGGACAGTGATTCCAGAAAGTTGGAGCAACGGATTAAGACTGCTTATGCAAGGTTTGCAGAGCTACTTGGTAATGCAACAAAAGGTCTTTGTGTTGCGGCAGACGGCAGTGAGTATCATATCACTTATAAGCCGATACAGCGTATCGGTGTGAATAAGGATAACCTGCAGCGCTTGAAGCTGAATGAGCCGGAGGTCTATGAAAAATATACAACGACTACAGAAAGCAGAACCTTCCAGTTAAAGAAGATTGTAAAGTAGGAGTGTGATAGAACAGTGAATGATAAAGTAATGGTATGGAACGGACAAAATAAGGAGGCATGTATCACATCGCCGAAGAATGTTTTGCTCGCTTTATACGAAAAAACGATATATCGAAATGATGGGAATGGATTTTGTATCTTAGGAATGACCAGTGAGGATGAAGAGATACCGGAAGAAGCACGGAATGGTTATTACAAGGATAACAAAATCCATTTTTCAGTTAAAGGATACTATTTACCAACAGTTCATGATGTAATGCTGGAACTGGCAGGTGCATGGGAGAAGAGTAAATACGGCCTACAGTTTTCGGTAGACAGCTTTTCGGAAGTGATACCAAAAACGAAAAATGGGATTGCTGCGTATCTCTCCTCTGGTTTAATCAAAGGGATAGGAAAGGCAACAGCGGATTTGATTGTAGCTAAATTCGGCATGGATACGTTGGATATTATTGAAAAGGAACCAAAGCGGTTATTAGAGATTAAGCGTATCTCAGAGAAAAAGTTAAAGCAAATTATGGATTCCTACGAAAGCAGCAAGGGATTACAAGAAATAATGACATTTTTAGCACCTTATGGTGTTACACCGAATAAAGCCAAGAAAATTCAGGAGCGTTTCGGTAGCAGATCTATTGATGTGATTCGCAACTCGCCATATCTGCTCTGTGAGATTTCCGGTTTTGGATTTAGGACGGTAGACGAAATAGCCAGAAATATCAATTTTAAGCCGTCGGATCCATTACGCTTAGAGGGCGGTATCAGCTTTGTATTAGAAGAAGCGAAAGACAGCGGAGATTTATTCTTGCAAAGGGCTGGGCTACTTGAGAGAGCAACAGAGCTATTGACGGAGCGTATACCGCAAGGCAGTGTAACTGAAAAAATGATACAGAAAACGCTTTCTGAGATGTGTAGCTTTGGAAAGCTATATGCCGATCAGGAGCGTATTTATCTCCCGCAGCTTTTTCATTATGAAGAACAAGCGGCAAAGTGTATTGCAAAGCTATTGATACGGAAGCCGGAAAGCTATCCGCAGTTGGATGAGTTTTTGCAGGAGGCGCAGAGGGACAGTCGTATTTTACTGTCTGAGAAACAGGCTGAGGCAGTCAGGATGTGTATGGAAAATAGCTTTTCTGTGATTACGGGTGGTCCGGGTACAGGGAAAACCACTGTATTAAAGACGATTCTGGCTGTCTATGAAAAGCTACAGCCCGGGAAAGAAATCCTTTTGACAGCACCTACAGGTAGAGTAGCAAGAAGGATGGCTGAAAGTACCGGTTTTCCGTCTGCCTCAACCCTACATTCAGCATTAGGCCTGATGTCAGAGGAAATGAACTATGACGAAGAGACCGTAATGCGAGCTGATTTTATAATTGTGGATGAAACCTCCATGATGGATATGCAGCTTGCCTATTATTTATTAAATAGTCTGGGGACAGGGGCAAAGCTGTTATTTGTCGGTGATGTGAACCAGTTGCCATCAGTAGGTGCAGGGAATGTTTTGAACGAAGTCATTGCCAGTGGCATTGTGCCTACAACTGTATTGGATATGGTATTTCGGCAAAAGGATACCAGTCGCATTCCACTGAATGCACATAGTATCCAAGCGGGCGAAACAAAGCTGTTGTACGGCGAGGATTTTATTTTTCTGCCTGCGGAGAATGCAGAAGACGCTGCAAATATCATTAAAAACGAGTATCGGAAGCAGGTGGCGGAGTTTGGTTTAGAGCAAACGCAGGTGTTGACACCGTTTCGTGTGAAAAGTGAGGCGGGGGCGGTTATGTTAAACCAATCCTTGCGTGAAATCGTAAATCCTTGTGTAGACAAACGGTTGGAGGCGAGCCTTGGTAACCGAAGGATACGATATAAGGATAAGGTCATGCAGACAAAAAACATGAATGAAGTCAGCAATGGAGATATTGGTTTTGTCTCTATGATTGACCAAGAGGATGAGTGCCCTGTAACGATTACTTTTTCGGATAACCGTGTTAAGACGTATGGTACAGACGAATTAAACTGTATTGACCTTGCCTATGCAATGACAATACATAAAAGTCAGGGTGGTGAGTTTGGATGTGTCATTATTCCGGTACTATCCATGTTTTATGTGATGCTACAACGGGCACTGATTTATACAGCGATTACCAGAGCGAAGAAAAAGGTGATTTTAGTTGGACAAAAAAGAGCATTATTTACTGCAATTCATCGGAATGATGCAATTAAGCGGAATACAGTGCTTGGTATGCGGATTCAGAATGAGGTTGTTAAGTTAAAGCAGAAGAAAGGTAAAAAAACTGTGAAGCGGAAAAAAGAAGAAGGAGAGCAGATGACATTATAAGAATGATAGGAGTGGCTGAAATCAGCCGCTCCGGTTTTTAAAACGGAAGGGAGAGCAAAACGATGAATGAAGCAATGACAAGTAATATGACAGTCATAAACAGTCTAAATAAAGTGGAAGGCTTTGAGCCGGCGGCTTTTTTAAGACGTTTGGCGGGAGAGAACGGAGAGGAGCAGTTTTATTTGGATGTAAAATACAGAAAGCTCTGGTTTCGTTTACTGCACCCGGAAGGGAAAATTACCAAGCGTATTATAAGGTTGGAGAATGATTTTGCGATTATCGAAAGTAAGGTTTATCTTCATCGGAATGATCCGGAGGATGCGTATGTATCCTGTGCTTTTGCACAGCGTTGGCGGAAGGATGAGGATGCTTATGGATTGAAATATGTAGAAACCGCTGAAACGGCTGCGGTAGGCAGGGCATTAGCGGATGCAGGCTTTGGTATTCAGTTTTCTGAACCCGGTGAGGAGCGAGACACCAGCTTAGTTGATGCGCCTGTTACAATACCGGAAGCAGCGTCTGCAAGTATTCCGGATGAGGCTGATGAAGAATTGCCGGAAGAAAAAACGATAGAGAAGGAGAATACGGTGCAGAAGGCTACAAGGGCGAAAGGAAAGGAGCCGGATGAATCCATGTCGGTAGAGGAACTGATGCGAGTGATGAGCCTAAAGGAAGCGAAGAATTATGTGATTCCGATAGGAGCATATAAGGGTAAGACGTTAGGCGAGTTATGTGTGGAAAAGCCGGGGGCAATCAACTGGTATGTGGATTCCTATAACGGTAATAAAAATATGCTGCGTGCTGCGGCAAAAATCCTATTGGCAGCAGCACAATAATAAGGAGGCGGAGTAATGAATGGTTACCCATTTACAATTTTAGATATTGCAGGGATATTAAACCTGAAAATCCGCCGCCGTCAACCGACGAATATAGATGTAGACTGCCCTTTTTGCGGACATAAGAAGGGGAAAATGAACATCAACCTTACGAAAAATGTATTTCGTTGTAATTACTGTGGCGAAAGTGGCGGGATGATAGAGCTATATAGCAAGGTTTTTCAGATTAGCAATGTCCAAGGCTATGCAGAGATTTGTGAGATTCTCCATTGCGGGAAGGAACCGGGAGAGCTACCGAAACCAAAGCAACTCTATACACCTGATATGGAGCAGCTACCGAAAGCAGATTTGGAAACAAGACATCAGACGTATTCCATGATGCTTGCACAGTTGATTCTATCTAAGGACCATCAGCAGAATCTAATGCACAGAGGGCTGAATAAGGAGCAAATCCTTAAGTATGGCTATAAAAGTACGCCGGCTTTTGGCTTTAATCGAATAGTATCTGCTATTATGTCGAAGGAATGCGTGTTAGATGGTGTACCGGGGTTTTATACAAAAAAGAATAATACCTATGGCATTAACTTTCATAAAAATGCATCCGGTATTCTGATTCCTGTTTGTTCTATGGATGGCAGAATTGAGGGGTTTCAGATTCGTTTGGATAGACCGATAGAGGATAAGAAGTATATCTGGTTTTCCAGTTCCAATCAGTTTCGTGGGACCTCTGTCGGTGGGCCGGTGCATTTTATCGGGAATCCGGCTGATAAAACGGTTTATGTGACAGAGGGTGCACTGAAAGCGAACATTGCCCATTCCTTTTGCGGTAAAACATTTGTTGCATTGGCGGGGGTAAGTCATTATAAATCATTGGAATCGATTTTTGCACAACTCAAGCAAAATGGCACAAAAAATATTGTAGAGGCTTATGATATGGATAAGGATACGAATGTGCATGTGGAACAGAGCTGTATGCAGATGATGCAGATGGCGGATAAATTTGGCTTTCAGGTACATCGCTTACGTTGGGATGCACGGTATAAAGGGATTGACGATTGGTTGAAATATACGAGTCAAAGGAAATAAGAGTTTTAAAAAGGCTGCCGATTTTGGCAGCTTTTTTCTTTTGTCTGAGAATAATTAAGGTTTTTGTTCGTGTAGCGTTGTGTCGATATAAATAATTTTTGTAAAAAAATATATTTTTTTTGATATTTTTTGGTTTTTTGTTGTTCTTCTTATTCTTTATTAGATAGGAGGGGAATTTTTTTCATAATTTCAGGGAAAGGGGATGGAACCGATGAATTACCGCCCTTCTGAATGCAGCCTATATATGCGTTTTGACACTTATTGCAAGAAAAACATGAAGTTTAAGAATTATAAACTTTATATGGAGGAACAGAGATATAAGGATGAAAGGAGGAGGTTACAAACTATGGTAAAAGGGGTGAGGAAACAAGATTTTTGGGTTTATGATACATACCCCTGTTCTAAGTTCAGCATTAGTGTGGAAAGCATAAAAGTAATTATTGAAAATGAGATTTTATATCAGGCATTAGATATGTTATCAGGGAAAAGGCTGGAAATCATTCTACTTAGCTATTTTGTAGAACTGACAGATAAGGAGATCGGCAAAATAATGAGCATACCGAAAAGTAGCGTTCAGTACAATCGTAATGTTGCATTGCAGCAGATGAGAAAGATGATGGAGGAGTATACCAAAGAATGAAAAATAGGGGAAAATCAAGAAATAAATATATGGAAAATATGAGAAATGGGATTTTTGGAAAGGGTAAAAAAATAGATGAAAAGACAATTCTTCTTGCGGTATCCGGCGATACAATAGCACTGATGCAAGTGGTTGACGCATATCAGCCCTATATTAAAAAGCTTGCAAAGCGTAAAGCAATTGATAAAGATGGTAACACGATAGAGTATGTTGATGAAACTGTAAAGCGGACGCTGGAAATCACTTTAATTGCATCTGTAATGAAGTTTAATCCGTATATGTAAATGACAGCGTTAAAAACAGCACCTTGATAATTGAATAAAACAGCAGATGAATAACATATAATGAAACTTCTGTTTAGCCTCAGTCAGAGCGTTAAAAGCGTCTAAGGCAAGGGGAACAGGCCGTCTGGAAGAGGGTAGGTGAAAGTCCTATGGGTGTAAACCGTTCATTTGCTTTTATATAAAAAATGTGCAAATTCGCAGAGTGGCAGAAAATGCAGAAATCTGTAATGATATAGGTAGCCACTACAGTATCCGGAGGTGGAATGATGGACGATCAAATGGTTGATAGAATGGTATATACAGCTGAGGATATTCAAAAGATATTGGGACTTGGAAGGAGTGTGACATATACATTTTTGGAAAAAACATTTTCCGAGCAGAAGCCGTTTAAAGTGCTTAAGGTTGGAAAAATGTACAGAGTTCCAAAGAAGGGATTTGATCAGTGGCTGAATGGAGAATAAATAAGCTGCAAAAAGGGGGTAACTTCGATGGATTATCAGAAAGCAGACATCCATTTTAATGGGAAATCATGGTGTCATAATATAAAGCTCCTGTCCGATGATGGAAAAATAAAATACAGCAAAAGAGCTGGGTTTCAAACATCCGAAGAAGCATTGCAAAGTGCGGTTTCCTATGAGGAACGGTTTAAGGAGGACCTGAGAAAATTTCATTTGAAGAATAAAATTGATTTTGACATTACATTAAAAGATTATCTGATTTATTGGTATGATGAGATTTATTCTTCCAGAGTAGAAGCGACAGCAAGAATGCTTGGGCAATACACATTGTATTATCTGATTTTTCCACAGCTAGAAAAAAAGATTAAGCTGAGATATGCGAATACGGAGTATTTTAATGCGCTGTTAAAGAGAGTAGCAGGGATTTGCCCGAGTGCGGGAAATAAAGGGAGAGAGGTCTTGAACATTGCGATGAGAGATGCCTTTGTAGCAGGGCATATCAGTTCAAATCCGATTCTGGAAACGGAGCATTATCCAAGACGCAAGCCGGAGATAAAAATTTTATCCAAGCAACAAATAAAAATACTGCTGCAGGCAGCTGAAAAAGGGCGTTGGTATTTAGAGATTCTGTTGGGGATGTTTTGCGGTCTGAGAAAAGGCGAGATTTTAGGACTGAAATTTGCAGATTTTGACTTGGAAAATGAAACGGTATCTGTTATGCGGCAGCTTGGCAGTAATCCTGTATTTAAAAATGCTGAGAGTCTGGAAGGAACATATGCCTGTATCGAAAAGCCGCCAAAAACGGAAAAAAGCTATAGGACATTGAAGGTTCCAAAGATTATTCTTGATGAGCTGGAGGCGCGAAGGTTAAGAACATTGGCTGATAAGAGCAGATTAAAAGAAAGCTATATTGATAATGATTATATCAGTTGTAGAGATAATGGTCTGTATCATACACAGGCTTCTATGAATCTTGCCTTAAATAAGCTATGTGACAGAAATGGACTGCCCAGAATTTCCGTACATAGTCTGAGACATATTTATGCAACGCTTTTGATAGAAAAGAAGGTGCCGTTAATTAAGATTTCGGCATTGATGGGTCATGAGTCCATTCATACCACCTTTGAGATTTATTGTGATGTTATGGAGGATGGACGGAATATTCAGGATTTTATGAACAGTACCTTTCTGCCTCTGCAAAATGAAATGTGTGAGCGGGTGTTCTGTAATGATTGATTTCAGATTACAGCAATATATAGAGTGGAAGGTAGGAAAGGTAATTCCTATAAAGGGAAAATTTGGTTTTCGGGTGACACTGTATTATCTGGATTTGCCGAAGAAGGTGCAGCAGAAATCTGGTTTTACAACAGAAAGAGAGGCAAATGTTGCCAGAGATCAGACGGTCGGGGAGTTATATTCTGGAGATTATATTGTCTACGAAAATATTTTGGTGAAGGAGTTTTTGGAGTTCTGGCTAGATGCGGAGTACCGGAAGGTTGGAAATCCGGTTAATACATATCTATCCTTTCGGAATGTGATTCAGAATCAAATTGTACCTTATCTGGGGACGAAAAAAATAGCAGATTTAAATAGCAGTCACATTCAGACGCTGTATCAGACGATTGCTCTGTCCTCCAGGGCTTCGGCAAGTCGCACTAAAACCGTTATGGGGTTAGCGATGAAATATGCAAAGGCAAAGAAGTTCATTGCCAGGAATCCGGCTGTGGGCGTAGTAATACCGAAAACTGAAAATAGTAAAGAATATCATACGAGAAGCATCAATTCTGCAAAGACCTTAAATCTGGAGCAGATTAAGATTCTGATACAGGCAAGCCAACAAACGCCTATTTATATTGCAGTTTTATTTAATATTTTGATGGGACTAAGAAGGGGAGAAATTGTTGGTCTGAAATATTCGGATGTTGATTATGTGAATCAGGAATTGCATGTGCAGCGGCAGATTGGAAAGGCTTTTGTAGAAAAGGAAGGAGAGGATAAACCGATTATTTTGGATGCACAGGAGATTCCTTTGAAGACCAGTTCAAGCTATCGTGTATTGCCAATACCTGATTATGTGTTTGATGCAATTATAAAAGAGCGTGAGAGATATGAAGAAAGAAAAAAGGAGGCGGGAGAACAATTTCATGATTTCGGGTTTATTTTTTGTTCTGAGACAGGCGCGGCGAGGAATAAAAATTTTCATTATCAGTATTATAAACGGATTTTAAGGGGAAATGGATTGCCGGATATAAGATGGCATGACCTAAGGAGCTCTTACTGCACACTGTTGTTGAAAAATGAATTTAATCCGAAAGCAGTTTCAAATTTAATGGGACATGCAAAAGAGATTATCACGATAGATGTTTATGGTGATAATAAAGTAATGGCGGTTGATTGTACAAGAGAAATTGATATGTTTATAAATGAACTGCATCTGAAACAGATAGAAATGCCAATGGCAGAGGACAAATTTTTTGATTCCGTTTGTGTAAATCCGGAGGATTTATGATAGAACAAATGTTTGGGAATTTTCCGTGTTCGCTATACAGCACCTTTTATTTGTGCTATAATTTCCATGTGAAAGATATACAAGCAATACGGCTGTTTTGTATGTTATGATGTGGTATCTTGTATTATTTCGTTGTGAAAAAATGAGTGAGTGACCGAAATTCGAAGTTGCCTGAAATCAGAGTAAATTCGGAATATGTCATAGCTGTAGAATTCGAATTTTGCGCATGGTATGATGGTAAATTTGAGGTCGGCAGGAGGTTCAATAATGGAGAACAAATTCAAAGTGGTATCGAAATATAAACCGACAGGTGACCAGCCACAGGCGATTGAAAAAATTGCGGAGGGCTTCCAGAAGGGCTTGAAATTCCAGACTCTGCTGGGGGTTACGGGTTCGGGCAAAACCTTTACCATGGCAAATATCATTGAGAAAATCCAGAAGCCGACCTTGGTCATTGCGCACAATAAAACCCTTGCGGCACAGCTTTATAACGAGCTGAAGGAGTTTTTCCCCGAAAATGCGGTGGAGTATTTCGTCAGCTATTATGACTATTATCAGCCTGAGGCGTATGTACCCAGTACGGATACCTATATCGAAAAGGATTCCTCTGTCAATGATGAAATTGATAAGCTGCGCCATTCCGCCACGGCGGCGCTGGTGGAGCGAGAGGATGTTATTGTTGTTGCCAGCGTTTCCTGTATTTATGGCTTGGGTGACCCTGAGGAATACTACGGCATGATGCTTTCCCTGCGCCCCGGCATGGAGAAGGACAGGGATGAAGTCCTGCGCGCTCTGGTGGAAATGCAGTATGACCGCAATGATCTGAATTTTGAACGAGGTACGTTTCGTGTCCGTGGGGATGTGGTCGAAATTTTCCCGATCGGCTCCTCGGAGCATGCCATTCGTGTGGAATTTTTCGGGGATGAAATCGACCGTATTACGGAAATAGATGTGCTGACAGGCGAAATCATCGGAACAAGAAACCATATCTCGATTTTCCCTGCATCGCATTATGTCACCGCGCCCGAAAAAATGCAGCTTGCCATTCAGCGGATTGAAAAGGAGCTGGAGGAGCGTTTGGAAGAGCTTAAACGAGAGGACAAGCTTCTGGAAGCACAGCGATTGGAGCAGCGCACGAATTATGATTTGGAAATGCTCAGAGAAATGGGCTTCTGTACGGGCATCGAAAACTATTCCCGTCATCTTTCCCTGCGCGAAGCAGGCAGCACGCCCTTTACGCTGATTGATTTCTTTCCGGATGATTTTCTTATCATTGCGGATGAATCCCACGTTTCTATTCCGCAGATTCGAGCCATGTATGAGGGAGACCGCTCCAGAAAAACAACACTGGTGGACTTTGGCTTTCGTCTGCCCTCTGCCTTGGACAACCGCCCATTGAAATTTGCGGAATTTGAAAGCAAAATCAATCAAATGCTATTCGTTTCCGCAACCCCCTCTGTTTATGAAAAGGAGCATTCTCAGCAGACGGCAGAGCAGATTATTCGCCCGACAGGCTTGTTGGACCCTGAAATTTCCGTTCGCCCCATTCATGGGCAGATTGATGATTTGCTTGCCGAGGTCAGAAAGACCACAGAGACAGGTGATAAGGTTCTTGTCACAACCCTGACGAAGAAAATGGCAGAACGCCTGACGGATTACCTGCGCGAAGCAGGGGTGCGCGTGCGCTATCTCCATTCGGATATTGATACCCTGGAGCGTCTGGAAATCATTCGTGATCTGCGTATGGATGTGTTTGATGTGCTGGTCGGCATCAACCTTTTGCGTGAGGGTCTGGATATCCCCGAGGTCAGTCTGGTTGCCATCTTGGATGCAGATAAGGAGGGCTTTCTGCGTTCCGAAACCTCGCTGATTCAGACCATTGGGCGTGCGGCAAGAAATGCCAAGGGGCGCGTCATTATGTATGCCGATGTCATGACAGAAAGCATGGATAGGGCGATTACGGAAACCAACCGCCGCCGCTGTCTTCAGCAGGCATATAATGAGGAGCATGGCATCATTCCGCAAACCATTCAAAAGAAGGTGCATGATGTCATCCAGATTACAAAAACGGCAACGGAAAAGCAGAAATTCGGCTTGGAAAAGGACCCCGAATCCATGAGTGAAAAGGAATTGAAGCAGCTGATTGCAAAGCTGGATAAGGAAATGAAGCACGCTGCACTGGAATTGCAGTTTGAACGTGCGGCAGAGCTGAGAGATAAAATTTTGGAAATCAAGAAATTATTGTAAAAGCTTGGGCAATCCTCTGAAAAGGGATATTCCAAGAAAAGGAGACGCTATGAAGGATAAGATTGTAATAAAGGGTGCGAGAGCGCATAATCTGAAAAATGTTGACCTCACCATCCCCAGAGATCAGCTGGTTGTCTTTACGGGGGTGAGCGGCAGCGGCAAAAGCTCTCTTGCTTTCGATACGATATATGCAGAGGGACAAAGACGCTATGTGGAGTCGCTCTCATCCTATGCAAGGCAGTTTCTGGGGCAGATGGAAAAGCCGGATGTAGACCTCATCGAGGGACTTTCTCCTGCCATCTCCATCGACCAGAAAACAACGAGCCATAACCCCCGTTCCACCGTCGGTACGGTAACGGAGATTTATGATTATCTGCGTCTGCTCTACGCAAGAATCGGGATTCCCCATTGCCCGAAATGCGGCAAGGAAATCAAAAAACAAACCATTGACCAGATTGTAGATCGCATTATGGAGCTGCCCGAGCGGACGAAGCTACAACTGCTGGCACCCGTGGTGCGCGGCAGAAAGGGCGAGCATGTCAAGCTGCTGGAGGATGCAAAAAAGAGCGGCTATGTGCGTGTGCGCGTGGACGGAATTCTGTATGACCTTTCCGAAAAAATCGAATTAGAAAAAAATAAAAAGCATAACATTGAAATCGTGGTAGACCGTCCGATGGTAAAGGAAGGCATGCAGATGCGTCTGACCGAATCTATCGAAACGGCATCGGCACTCAGCGGTGGTCTTCTGATTGTGGATGTAAATCAGGGAGAGGATGAGCTGCTGTTCAGCCAGAGCTTTTCCTGCCCCGACTGCGGCGTGGATTTGATGGAAATTGAACCGCGCATGTTCTCCTTTAATAACCCAAGCGGGGCCTGCCCGACCTGTACGGGTCTGGGGATGCAGATGAAGTTTGATGAACAGCTGATTGTGCCGAATGAGGAGCTCAGCATCATGCAGGGTGCAATTACTGCACCCGGCTATAATTCCGTCAATGCGAAGGGGAGCATGAGTAAGGTTCTCTTTGATGCACTGGCGGCGAAATACGGCTTTTCTCTGGAAACGCCCTTTAAGGATTTGCCCCGAAAAATCAAGGATATTATTTTCTATGGCACGAAGGAAAAGCTGCGCATTACCTACAGCAATGTGCGTGGCACAGGCACCTATGATTATGCCTTTGAAGGGGTCATCAATACTCTCCGGCGCAGATATAACGAAACCTCCGAAGCCATGCGCGCGGAATTTGAGGAATATATGACGAATATCGAGTGTCCCGATTGCCATGGGAAACGCCTGCGTCCGGAGGTGCTTGCCATTACTGTCAACGGGAAGAATATTTCCGAGGTGACGGAGCTTTCCATTGGCAAAATGCAGGAATTCTTCCAAAGCCTGACGCTGACGGAACGGGAAAATATGATTGCGGAACGTATTCTGAAGGAAATCCACGCCAGAGTTGGCTTTTTGATTGATGTCGGTCTGGAATATCTGACGCTTTCCAGAACGGCGGGTACGCTTTCCGGTGGGGAATCGCAGCGCATCCGTCTGGCAACGCAGATTGGTTCCGGTCTGGTCGGCGTGGTTTATATTCTGGATGAACCGAGTATCGGTCTGCATCAGCGTGATAATGATAAGCTGCTTGCAACATTAAAGCACCTGCGTGATATCGGCAACTCCCTGATTGTGGTGGAGCATGACGAGGATACCATGCGCGCGGCGGATTTTGTTGTGGATATCGGTCCCGGTGCAGGGCGCGGCGGCGGTGAAATCGTTGCGGCAGGCAGTGTAGAGGAAATTATGGCGGTGGAGCGCTCTGTGACGGGTGCATATCTCAGCGGGCGCAAAAAAATCGAAGTGCCAAAGGAACGCAGACCCTTCGTACAAGACCATAAATTAGTCATCAGGGGTGCGGCGGAAAACAATCTGAAAAACATCAATGTGGAAATTCCGCTTGGCGTGTTTACCTGCGTGACGGGTGTCAGTGGCAGCGGCAAAAGCTCCCTCATCAATGAAATTCTGTATAAACGTCTGGCGAAGGAGCTGAACAGAGCCAAAACCAGAGCCGGCAGGCATGAGGAAATGCTTGGGCTGGAGAAGTTGGATAAGGTCATCAACATTGACCAGTCTCCCATCGGGCGCACCCCCAGAAGCAACCCTGCAACCTATACCGGTCTGTTTGATATGATTCGGGATGTGTTCGCGCAGACAACAGAGGCGAAGGTTAGAGGATATCAGAAGGGCAGATTCAGCTTTAATGTAAAGGGCGGCAGATGTGAAGCGTGCAGTGGGGATGGTATCGTCAAGATTGAAATGCACTTCCTGCCTGATATTTATGTGCCCTGTGAGGTTTGCCATGGCAAACGCTATAACCGCGAAACCCTAGAGGTAAAATATAAAGGGAAAACCATTTCCGATGTACTGGATATGACGGTCGAGGAAGCATTGCAGTTCTTTGAAAATATTCCCCGTATCAAAAATAAGCTGCAAACCTTATATGATGTCGGTCTTTCCTATGTGCAGCTTGGGCAGTCCTCCACAACGCTTTCCGGCGGTGAAGCGCAGCGCGTGAAGCTGGCAACGGAGCTGAGCCGCAAAAGCACAGGCAAAACGGTCTATATTCTGGACGAGCCCACAACGGGTCTGCATACAGCGGATGTGCATAAGCTGGTGCAGATTCTGCAAAGGCTGACCGAGGGCGGTAATACGGTTATCGTCATTGAGCATAATCTGGATGTGATTAAAACGGCGGATTATATCATCGACCTTGGCCCTGAGGGCGGCGATGGCGGCGGCACAATCGTTGCAGTCGGCACCCCTGAAGAAATCTGTCGGGTACCTGCCTCCTATACGGGAAAATATCTGAAGCCGTTGCTTGATGCAAAAGCCGAAACAAGTCGAAAGCCTGATTTCGACTGAGCATAAGCATAAGCGTATATAGGTTCTTATTGACATTTTGTGAAAAACTAAGTACCATAAGAATAATGAGTATTATGTAATTTTTGGAGGAAGCTATGGCAAAAGAAAAAGGACCGGTAGCAGACTTTGTGCAGACGAGAAAGCGTATCAATGATTATTTCGGCTGCGAGGGGGATTTCTTCATTCATCCGCTGCTCGATTTTGAATGGGCAGTCAGAGAGGATGAGGATTTTACCTTCCTTTGCTATTGGACAACTGAGGGGAAAAAGATAGATGCCGTTGTAGTAAAAAAAAGCGGTACACCTATGATTTACAAAACGAAGGACTACACCATGGTAGTCGCCATCGACTGCGTGAAGATCGGCTTTATCTTCCGCAACGGAAAAAATCAGACACAGCAGTGAAAACGGGATGCGGATTTTTTGGCAGGTCTGAACGGCTGTCTATCCGCATAAACTGATTTATTGAAAGGATCATTGCTAAGGGAAAATCTTTGGCAAAGCAAAGGGGAGAAAGAGATGCAAATGGAAGGATTGCCGGAAAACAATACTGTTCTGATTGCCGGTAAGATCGTAAAAGGCTGTGTCTTTAGTCATGAGGTATATGGCGAAGGTTTCTATACATTTCAGATTTCTTCTGAACGCCTCAGTGATAAGGAGGATATCCTGCCTGTCACCGTTTCCGAACGGCTGATAGATATGAATTTATTGCAGGTAGGGATAAAAGTTGATATTGTTGGACAGTTAAGGAGCTACAATAACTACAACAGTAAAAAAAATCGTCTGGTGCTGACCATCTTCGCGAGGGAGATTTCCCTGCCGGAGGAGGAAGAGGGAAAGAATATCAATCAGGTCTATCTGAATGGTTTTATCTGTAAGCCCCCGATTTATCGTAAAACGCCTTTTGGAAGAGAAATATCCGATATTCTGGTAGCGGTCAACCGCGCCTATAATAAATCGGATTATATTCCCTGCATTGCATGGGGCAGAAACGCCAGATATATCGCAAATCTGGAGGTGGGTGCCAATATCCATATCTGGGGTAGGATGCAAAGCAGAATCTATCAGAAACGCATTGGCGAGGAGGTAGAGGAAAGAGTCGCTTATGAGGTTTCTGTTGCAAAAATCGAGTTGCCGCACAAGGCGGAGCGCGAAGCGGAAGAAAAGGGCGCGGACGAGATGGTCTGAAGCAAGAAAAACAGGAGTGAAGATAACGTGAGACAAGGTCAGATTTCAATTTATTATGGTATGGGGAAGGGGAAAACAGCCGTAGCCGTTGGGCGTGGCATGCGCGCCATCGGCGAGGAACAGCGTGTTGTTATGATTCAATTCTTGGATTATCATAACAGCAAGGAAATTGCACTGCTGAAGAAGCTGGAGCCTGATTTCCGTATTTTCCGCTTCGAGAAGGATCGTGCGGCAGAGGATGTGCAGGGGGCTGAAAATGATGAAGCACTGCACAAGGAAATATTCAACGAAATCCGCAATGCGTTTAATTTCGCAAAGAAAATCGTGGATACGGGTGAATGTGAAATGCTTCTGCTGGATGGAATTCTGGAATGTGTGGAAAAAGGATATCTACAGGAATCTGATTTGCATGAGATTATTGGAAAGCGCCCCGATTTTATGGATATCATTCTGACGGGGACGATTCTTCCGACAGGCATTGCAGAGGAAGCAGAAAATATCTATCAGCTTGTAGCGGAAAAGGAAAAAGAATAAAAAAGAAAATCCTCTGAGATTCCATCTCAGAGGATTTTTTGTGCTTATTGCAGAACTTCCTTCATAGTGTATAGACCGGCAGGCTTGCCTGCCAGGAATTTTGCCGCCTTCACTGCGCCAACGGCGAAAACCTCGCGAGAGGTTGCACGATGGGTCAGCTCAATGACTTCATCTCTGCCTGCAAAAATGACATCATGCTCGCCGACGATATTGCCGCCGCGCACTGCATGAATCCCGATTTCGGTTTTTTCTCTTTTTTCATGCACCTGAGAACGATCATATACATAATGATACCGTTCCTCCATTGCCTGATTGATGGCATCTGCCAGAGCCATTGCGGTGCCACTGGGGGCATCAATCTTCTGATTGTGGTGTTTTTCCACGATTTCAATATCGAAGCCGCTTTCTGCCAGAATGACTGCCGCACGCTGTACCAAATCCAGTAACAGATTTACGCCAACAGACATATTCGCGGATTTCAGAATCGCAACCTCCTTGCTTGTTTCCTGCATCAGCGCGGTGGTTTCCTCGGATAATGCTGTGGTGCAGAGCACAACAGGGATTTTTTTTGCCTTGGAAAATGCCAGAAGGGCAGGAACTGCCTTTGCTGTGGAGAAGTCGATGATGACATCCCCTGCAACATCGCAGGCTTCGCAGCTGGGGAATACAGGGAAATCCAACGCAGGGGTGGTGGGGTCGATGCCTGCCACAACCTGACAATCCGGTTCGTTTTTCACTAATTCGGCTACAACGTGACCCATTTTGCCACCGCAGCCATGAATGATTACATTTACCATAATTTTTATTGCTCCTTTCTTTGGGACGCTGTCCCAAACCCTGCAAGGGGAATTTATCAAGCATCTTCCATTCAGGAAGACGGCTGTGCCGCCGCCTTGTTCTTGGCGGTGCTCATACCCCTTGACTCCCCTTCGCAACACCATGTATATGGTGTTGCAGTATCGGGTTCCAAGGGGATGATCCCCTTGGTGGGAGTTTGAGGGCAAAGCCCTCAAAAAACATCCCCTCAAGAAAAGTAAGTCCTTAAATCAGACCGTAGTTCTTCAGTGCGGTTCTCAATGTTTCCAGATTCTTGGGCTCCATCTCGCACAGAGGTGCTACACAAGGCCCAACCGCATAGCCCATTTCATTCAGCGCAGTCTTTACGGGGATGGGGTTTACTTCGCAGAACAGTGCGGAAATCAATTCAATCGCATCCAGCTGCAGCTTTGTAGCCGCCTTTGTATCCCCATTCAGATAATGCATAACCATGTCGTGTGTCTGCTTGGGTGCTACGTTGGACAGAACGGAGATAACGCCCTTGCCGCCCAGAGACAAAACAGGCAGAATCTGGTCATCATTGCCGCTGTAAATATCGAAATCGGGGCCAACCAGAGCCGCAATTTCAGCCACCTGAGACAGATTGCCGCTTGCTTCCTTCACTGCAACGATGTTCTTTACCTTTGCCAGCTCCGCAACTGTCTTGGGTGCAATGTTGCAACCGGTTCTGCCGGGTACATTGTAAAGAATGATGGGAATATTGATGCTGTTTGCAACTGCTGTGTAGTGCAGAATCAGCCCCTTCTGTGTTGCCTTGTTGTAGTAGGGGGTTACCAGCAGAACGGCATCAGCGCCTGCCTTTTCGCAGCCCTGTGCCAGTGCGATACAGTGTGCGGTATCATTGCTGCCTGCACCTGCGATAACGGGAACACGACCTGCTGCAGCCTCTTTTGCGAAGCGGATACATTCAATCTGTACCTCATCTGACATGGTAGATGCTTCCCCTGTTGTGCCACAGATGATCAGCGCATCTGTATCATTTGCAATCTGAAATTCAATCAGTTCCTTCATTTTATCAAAGTTTACGCTGCCGTCAGCATGCATGGGTGTTACGAGGGCTACGCCTGCGCCTGTGAAAATAGACATATGTATGACCTCCTTCGAATATTGAACTCTCTTATATAGTATGAATGACTTATTCGTTCATTGCTTTTATGATTTCTTCCGCAATCTGTACTGCATTTGTTGCCGCACCCTTACGGATGTTGTCAGCGACTACCCAAAGATTTACACCGTTTTCTACGCTTTCGTCGCGACGGATACGTCCGATGAATACCTCGTCCTTGCCTGCTGCGGTAACAGCCATAGGGTATTCGTTGTGTGCGCTGTCATTCTGCACAACAACACCGGGTGCATTTTTCAGAACCTCAATCAGCTCATCCAGATCGAAGGGCTTTTCAAATTCCACGTTGATGGATTCGCTGTGAGAATCGAAAACAGGTACACGAACCGTTGTTGCCGTCACGCGCATAGCATCGTTATGCAGAATCTTTCTGGTTTCGTTTACCATCTTCATTTCTTCCTTTGTATAGCCGTTATCCAGGAAGGAATCAATGTGGGGCAGGCAGTTGCTTGCAATGGGGTGAGGAAATTTCTTGGGAGCCTCGCCCTTCATGCCGTTTTCCAAATCCTTCCAGCCTGCAACACCTGCGCCGGATACTGCCTGATAGGTGGAATAAACCACACGTTTGATTTTATATTTATCATCCAGAGGCTTCAGCGCAACCATTGCCTGAATGGTGGAGCAGTTGGGGTTGGCAATGATGTTTTTGTGCCAGCTGATATCCTCAGGGTTTACCTCGGGAACAATCAGGGGAACCGCGGGATCCATTCTCCACTGGGAGCTGTTGTCGATGACGATGCAGCCATGAGCGGCTGCGATGGGTGCGAATTTTTCGCTTGTGCCGCCGCCTGCGGAGAACAGTGCGATATCAATGGGCTTATCAAAGGAATGCTCATTCAGCTCTTCCACAACATAGTCCTTGCCATTGAATTTCAACGTGGAGCCTGCGGAACGGGCAGATGCCATAACATAGAAGTTTTCGATGGGCAGCTGTCTTTCCTCCAGAACCTTCAGGAAAGTTCTGCCTACCATGCCTGTTGCGCCGACTACGGCGAGATTGATTTTCTTCATTTTAAAATCCTTCTTTCTTTTGCGTTAATGTTTTCGATGATAAAAGGTCGATGGGCTGTGCTTTGGAATAGTTTTTCTTGCTATAAACAAAAACAGCCGACGCACGCGCCGACCTCCAAGGAAACTGTGGTATCCTTGAATGCCGCAGTTTGATTGTTCTTTGTAGCGCTCCATTGGGTTTTCCAATGACAGTCGTACAGATATTAGCTGCACAACCAGAAGGGGAAAGATAAGGCTTATCCCTTCTTCGGCGTTTTCCCCTTTCTGCGGGCTTCCTCTATCCCTTATGACATTTGCCCGGATACTCTTGAAAAACGCACCTCTACTTTAGAAAAATATGTATTTGTCTCATAGTCTAACACCAGATAGGTATTCTGTCAAATAAATTTACGAAAAAATATTGTATTTTTTAAAGAGTCATTCGTCTGCGCACAAAATACATGTTTTGGCGGAAAATGTGCATACTGAGTGGAAGGAAAAGGACAGAAAGGGTGATTTGATTGCGAAAAAAGAAGGAACTGACCGAGGCGGAAAAGCGTGATTTGGCGATGAAATACGAGGTTGCCGAGGAGCTGGGGCTTCTGGAGAAGGTGGAGCGGTACGGCTGGAGGGGGCTGACATCGAGAGAAAGCGGACGCATCGGCGGCATTATGGGGACAAGAAAAACGGCGGAGCGAAAGCGGACAGAAGCGGACAAAGTGGACAGAGTGGACACCTAAAAGGACAGGGAGTGGACAGGGGTATGGACAGCAGAAAGACATTTCCTGTCTATAAGGATTCCTGCTTGCATTTAAAAACGGATAGAGCTATAATATAAAATTGTGAACGAATATCTCTCTGTAGAAGGGCATGGAGGAGGGCTTTATGAGCGCATACGAAACCTTTGCATCGGTATATGATCTTTTTATGGAACAAGTGGAATATGACGAATGGCTCGACCACATCCATGCGGTTTGGAAAAAATACGGCATCGCGCCGAAAACGATTCTGGATTTAGGCTGTGGGACAGGCAGTATTCTGCTTCCTCTGGCGCAGGAGGGCTTCGATGTGATTGGCGTTGACCTTTCCCCCGAAATGCTAACAGAGGCAGACCACAAGGCGATGGAGGCGGGTGTTTCGGTGCGGCTTGCCTGTCAGGATATGACGGAGCTGGATCTGGGCGAGCAGGCAGATTGTATTCTGAGCCTTTGCGACTGCATGAATTATTTGATTGAAGACGGGCAGTTGGAGAGTGCCTTCCAAAGCATTGCCGCTCACATGAAAAAGGAGAGCCTCTTTTTATTTGATATGAATACGGAATATAAATTTCGAGAGGTACTGGGGCAGAGGGCGTTTGGCTCGGCAGAGGAAGCAGCGGCGTATATCTGGGAGAATGATTACGACGAGGAAGAAAAAATCAATGAATATTATGTAAGCTTTTTTATTGAGCAGGAAAACGGATTATATGAGCGTGTGGAGGAATACCACTACGAAAGAGCCTATACAACAGAGGAAGTGGCACAGGCCTTGCAGGCGGCAGGGATGGAGCTGCTGGAGGTTACGGATGGCTATAGCTTTGCAAAGCCGCATGAGAAAAGTGAGCGCTTGCTGTTTGCGGCTCGATTGAAATAAAGAACAACCGGAGGAAAAAACATGAGTGATTATATTGTAAGAGCGACGGCGGGTAACGGCAGTATTCGTGCTTTTGCCGCAACAACGAGGGATTTGGTGCAGCATGCAAGAGAGATTCATCATACCTCTCCCGTTGCATCTGCGGCACTGGGCAGAATGTTGACGGCGGCAGCGATGATGGGCAGTATGCTGAAGGGCGAAAAGGATATTGTAACCCTGCAGATTCGCGGCGAGGGCCCCTTGCAGGGGCTTGTGGTAACGAGCGACAGCCATGCGAGAGTGAAGGGCTATGTATTCAACCCCAATGTGGAAATTCCGGATTTATATCCCGGCAAGCTGAATGTCGGCGGCGCAATCGGCAACGGCTACATGAGCGTAATCAAGGATATCGGCATGAGAGAGCCTTATGCCGGACGGATTGAACTGGTGACAGGGGAAATCGCAGATGACCTGACCTATTATTTCGCACAGTCTGAGCAGACCCCCTCCGCGGTTGGTCTGGGGGTGCTGGTGGAAACGGATACCTCTATCCGCAGAGCCGGCGGCTTTATCATTCAGCTGCTTCCCGATGCAACGGATGAAATGATTGAGAAGCTGGAAAAGAAGCTGGCAACGCTTCCTTATGTTTCGGATTTACTGGATATGGGGAAAACACCGGAGGATATTTTGCAGATGATTCTGGGAGATATGGAGCTGAAAATCATGGATACCGTTCCGACGGAATTTTACTGCAACTGCACACGAGAGCGTGTGGAAAAGGCACTCATCAGCATTGGCAGAGAGGAACTGGAAAAAATCATCAGAGAGGACAAGAAGGCAAACCTGCACTGTCATTTCTGCGGCAAGGAATACGATTTTACGGAAGAAGAACTGAAAAAGCTTCTGGAAGATGCGAAATGAGAGAGTAAGCAAGAACGAAAGAGCCAAAGGGGGCGTTCCTTTTGAAAAGGGATTTTGCGGTGGCTGTGAAGGCTGTCATTATAAAAGAGAATAAAGCACTGGTGCTTTGCCGTTCCAAGCATGAAATGGAGTGCAGCTATATGAACAGCCATCAGAAATGGGATCTGCCGGGAGGCGGACTGCATTTCTTTGAGAAGGCAGAGGAGGGACTGCGCAGAGAAATCCGCGAGGAAACGGATTTACATGTTTCCATCGGACCGCCGTTGTCCTTATTTGATGCCATCAAGCACCACATCCACCTTTGTATTTTTACATACGCCTGCACATGGACGGGGGGCGAGGTAAGGCTCAGCCCTGAGCATGAGGCCTTCTTCTGGATGACAGAGGAGGAAATGGAAGAAAGCGAATTGCCCCACTGGATGAAGCGCGACATTCGTGCGGCATTTGCATCTCTGCGGAAAAAGCAGGAGGGATAAACCTTTCGGAGTACGGAATCTATTCAATTTATTGAATGGATTCTGTACTCTTTTTTAATTTGTTGAATTTGCATAAAGGAATGACTAAGGAGAGGAGAAAAACGCGTAAAAACAGGAAACAGCTGTTTCAAATGAATAATATTTCACTTAAAAAAGTTTTGTTCAGTGAAAAAAATATTTTCCTAATGGGAAACTGACAAAAATTAGCTGCAAAAAACTGTTTGTTTTATACAAAACATCAAGGGGAGGAGAGGGAAAAACAATCTGCAAAAATTGGAATACAAATAAATTGCATGCGAAAGACCGTTCGCAAACCTTGAAAAATAAAGAGATTTGCTTTTTCGACGAAAGGACTATGATGTATTTTTAACAAACATATCCGAGAAAGAAAAAGGTTTGAGAATTGGACAGAAAATGTAAGAGGATTGACAGATTCATAAAAATCCCGTATTATTTACGGTAAGGATGTGTTTCATATTTCATATATCCTTGGAATTTTCTTGAAAATTCATGAAAATTTCAACCATACCTTCGGAAACCGAAGGGGAAGGAACGAGTGGGACAGGGACGAATCTCTATTTAAATTAGAAAATAATACTGTTATATCTTTAACAAGAAAATTTTAACGGGAGTTTTAAAGTACCTGTGCAATTTGTTCAATAAAAAAATACAGCAAGTGAGGTGAGTATTGTGGCTTATGAGATCCTGAAAAGCATTGTAGAGGCGGAAGCGCGTGCTGTGGAAATCAAAAAGCAGGCTGTTGCACAGGCTGAAGAAAGGAAGGCCGATGCACTGAAGCAGCAGGAAATCCTGCTGGAGGAGGCAAAACTGCAAGGGGCAAAGGAAATGCACCAAGCCGTAGAAAACGCTGTAGCGGAGAGCCAGGAGGCAATCCAAAAGATTTTAAAGGAAGCGGAGGAGGCTTGTTCTCAGATTAGAGAGCAGGCAGCGCAAAGGAAGGAAGAAGCCGTTCTGGCGGTAATCGGAAAGGTTGTGGGAGAATATGGCAGTTGTTGAGATGCGAAAGCTTACTGTCATTGGTTTGAACAGCAGCCGGACACCCTTCATCCATGAGCTGATGCACCTTGGGGTTGTGGAAATCGACTCGAACGAGGGTGCAATTAACGATGAGGAATGGATGCCCGACATTTTCCGAACCAGTAACAGTGCCGATGTTTCGCGTCTGGAGGCGGATATCAGCCGTGTAAGCACTGCATTGGAGGCCATTGGGAAGTATGACACTGCAAAGAAGCCGCTGTTCCCCTCAAGAATAAAGCTGGACAGAGGCGATTTTGCGAAGCTGATGGATTCCATTAAAACGGAAACGGAGCTGAATGTGGATAAGGCTGTCGAGACCTATAAGGATATTGCCGACAGGCGGACAGAAATCAACCGGCTGCGTGGACTGATTGCAGGGCTGAAGCCTTGGGAAACGCTGGATATTCCGCTGGAAATGAATGAAACGGAGCATGCTCTGGTGCAGCTTGGCGCAGCACCCGTAAAGACCGATACGGTGCAGATGACGGCAGATGTGCAGGCGGCAGCACCTTCTGTGATTGTACAGGAGGTCAGCAAGGATAAGCAGCAGAAGTATTATGCGTTCATTTGTTTGAAGGAAGAAAAGGAGCAGCTGCTTGAGGCACTGCGTCCATACAACTTCTCGGCAGTCACGCTGGCAGACCAGAAGGGGACTGCAACAGAAGCGATGCATCGCTATGAAAAAGAAATTGAAAAAAATGAAAAAAATATTGCGGAAGACGAAGAAATACTGAAAAAGCTGGCGGCTTACAGAGAGCATATCGAATTTCTGTATGACAGCCTGATGATGCGCAGAGACAGAGCAAGGGTTGTCGGGGATATGGTCAGCACGGAAATGGTATTCTATTTCGATGGCTGGATGCCGGCAAAGGCACAGCCTGAGGTAGAAGCACTGTTAAAGGAATATGAATTCTACTATAATATTGAAGAGCCTGACCCCGATGATGAGAGTGTGCCTGTTCTGCTGCAGAACAATTCCATCGTGACTCCCTTTGAGGCGGTTACGGGGATGTACAGCCTGCCGGGACGGCATGATATCGACCCTACGGCAATTCTGGCACCCTTCTATTTCCTGTTCTTCGGGCTGATGCTCAGTGATGCTGCCTACGGGCTCATCCTGACAACTCTATGTGCAATCATTCTAAAGAAATACAAGCCGGAGGGCACGACCCACCGCATGATTAAGATGTTTATGTTCTGTGGTTTGTCTACCTTTATGTGGGGCGCATTATTCGGCGGCTGGTTCGGGAACTTCTTTACCGTGGCGGCAAAGACCTTTTTCGGGAAGGAGTTTGTTATCAAGCCCTTGTGGTTTGACCCTCTGAGCGAGCCTATGAAGCTTTTGGTGGTGTCTCTGATTCTGGGGGCCATTCACCTGTTTGTCGGCATGGGGGTTCAGGCCTACATGGATATTAAGGACGGTCGTCCGTTGGATGCACTGTTTGATATCGGCTTATGGTATCTGCTGCTGATTGGCATTGTTCTGTTTGCATTCGGCGGAAAGCTGGGCGCAGGAGCGGTCGGCATCGGCAAGATTATGGCAATCATCGGTGCGGTTGGTATTCTGCTGACAGGCGGCAGAAAGAAAAAAGGCATTTTCGGCAAGCTGACAGGCGGACTTGGCAGCCTTTACGGCATCACAAGCTATCTGTCTGATGTGCTTTCCTATTCCAGATTGCTGGCGTTGGGGCTTGCAACAGGCGTTGTTGCACAGGTATTCAACACACTGGGCTCTCTGGCAGGCGGCGGCATCGCGGGTTCTGTCCTGCTGATTGTGGTATTCGCCTTTGGTACGGTATTCAATATTGCAATTAACGCGCTGGGTGCTTTCGTTCATTCGTGCAGATTGCAGTATGTTGAATTTTTCGGTAAATTCTATACGGGCGGCGGAAGACCTTTCGCTCCATTTGAAAGAAAAACAAAATATATCAAGATTCTCAAGGAGGGTAATGACAATGTTAAATAATTTATTAAGCGGTGAATTTTTGGCATTAGGCGGCGCGGCTCTGGCATCTTTGTTTGCCGGCATCGGCAGCGCCAAGGGTGTTGGTATTGCCGGTGAAGCGGCTGCGGGGGTTGTTTCCGAAGACCCTAATAAATTCGGTCAGGTTCTGCTGCTGCAGGCTCTGCCCGGTACACAGGGTATCTACGGTCTGCTGATTGCCTTTATCGTAATGGTTAAGGTTGGTCTGCTGGGCGGCGACGGTATGATGGAACTGACAGTGGTGCAGGGTGCTGAAATTTTTGCAGCATGTCTGCCTATTGCATTCGTAGGTCTGATTTCCGGTATTTCTCAGGGTAAGGCAGCCGCAGCAGGCGTTATGCTGGTAGGGAAAAGACCCAGCGAGCTGGCAAAGGGTATGCTGTTTGCAGCGATGGTAGAAACATACGCCGTTTTGGCTCTGTTGGTTTCCTTCCTGATGCTCAACAGCATCCAGCTGTAATCAATAAAACGGAAAAGGAGGAGTAACTCCTATGAATGATGGTAAGATTATCATTGATAAAATCATTGCGGAGGCAGAAGAGGTAGCAAAGGCATCCCTTGCCAAGGGGCAGAAGGAGGCAGATGCTGTTCTGAAGGCCGCACAGGAAAAGGTGAATAAGGAGCTGGACGTATTCGACAGAAACGCACAGGCAGAGGCGGAAAAGGCTGCCGCAAAGGAGATTTCCGGCGCACAGATGCAGGCGAAAAAGGCCATTCTGGAAACGAAGCAGGAAATTCTTGCGGAAACGATTGCGGAGGCAGAAAAAAGACTGCTTTCTCTGGACGATGCGGCATATGCGAAGGTCATCGGCGGTATGCTGAAAAAGCTTGACCGTTCTCTGGGGACGGAAATTCTGGTTTCCAAGAAGGATGCGGCAAGACTGGCGGACGTTGTAAAGGAAAACGAATTTACCCTTTCCGCGCAGACGGCGGACATCAGCGGCGGTTTTATCGTGAAAAACGGAGATATTGAATATAACTATTCTTTTGAATCAATTATTACAGTAGAAAAAGAAGAAATCCAGCAAATCGCAGCAAAAATTTTGTTTTAAGGAGGGGTAGAAAATGGCAAAAGAACGAATTTACCCTTTCGCCGTAGCCAGCGTGCGCTCCATGGAAAATAAGCTGCTGACAAAGCAAAAGCTGCTGCAGATGGCAGAGGCTAAGGATGCAGAGGAAGCACTGCGCTTCTTGCAGGATAGTGATTACGGGAAAACGCAGATTGGGGATGTCCATGAATTTGAAACCATGATTCAGGCGAATCTGGAGGAAGCATATCAGGCAATGGGTAAGCTGATTCCCAATGAGGTTTTCATGGATATTTTCCGATTCAAAAACGATTATCACAATGTGAAGGTGCTCATCAAGGAGGAAATTTCCAAGGTAAACGGCAGGAAATTCCTGATTCAGGGCGGTTCGATTCCCGTAGAGGATTTGCGGAAATTCTTCCGTGAAAGAAACTATATGGAAATGCCCTGCATTGATGCGAAGGCTGTGGAAGAAGCCATTGAGCTTTATGCAAAGACAAAGAACGGACGATACATCGACACGACTTTGGATCGGGCATGCTTTCGCGTGATGAGTGATGCGGCAGAAAAGCTTGGCATTCCTTATGTTGCAACCTATGTGCGAAAGCTGGCAGATATCACTAATCTGAAAACGCTGTACCGCATTTATACACTGAAGCGGACGGAGCAGGAGCTGACAGAAGGCTTGGTGCCCGGCGGCGAAATCAGCACGGAAGCATTGCTGCATGCCTTTAAGAGCGACAACGTAGCGGCGGCGCTGAAGGAAACGAGCTATGGCAGACTCTGCGACAGCATGGAGCTTGGCTTTACTGCCTTTGAAAAGGCCTGCGATGATTACCTGACGGAATATGTGAAGGAGGCAAAATATAAAACCTTGACCCCCGAACCCGTTGCGGCTTATATCCTTGCAAAAGAGACAGAGGCAAAATGCGTGCGGATTATTATGACCTGCAAGCTGCATAATATTGATGCAGATACAATTAAAGAAAGGGTGAGAGAAGCGTATGTCTAAGGTTGGTATCATTGGCGACAAAGACACCGTTATGGGCTTCCTTGCTCTTGGGATTGATATTTTCCCTGCCTATTCCGCGGAGGAAATTAAAAAAACAATCCATAAGCTGGCAGAAAAGGAATATGCGATTATTTACATCACAGAGGGAGCCAGCCTGAAGGCGAAGGAAAGCCTTGCAAAATATAAGGATATGGAATTGCCCGCTATTATTGTGATCCCCGGTATCGGCGGCAGCATGGGGCTGGGCATGAATGAGGTGCGTGAATCGGCAAAGCGTGCCATCGGCGCAGATATATTGTTTAGCGAATAATGAATGATTGTAGGTGAATGAAGATATGAAAACAGGCACGATCGTAAAGGTATCCGGTCCACTGGTCATTGCGGAGGGCATGAGAGATGCCAATATGTTTGACGTGGTTCGTGTATCTGATAAGCATTTGATCGGTGAAATCATCGAAATGCACGGAGATAAAGCCTCTATTCAGGTTTATGAGGAAACGGCAGGGCTTGGCCCCGGAGAAGAGGTTGTATCCGTTGGGATGCCTATGAGCGTAGAGCTTGGCCCCGGGCTGATTTCTACCATCTATGACGGTATCCAGCGTCCATTGGAAAAAATGTACGAGGTGGGCGGCACAAACATCCGCAGAGGTGTTGAGGTGCCCTCTCTGGACAGAGAAAAGAAATGGAAATTTGAACCCACAAAGCAGCCCGGCGATGCAGTAGTTGCAGGGGATGAAATCGGTTTTGTGCAGGAAACGGCTGTGGTGCAGTGTAAAATCATGGTTCCCTATGGCCTCAAGGGCGTTATTAAGGAAATTTTTATCGGCGATTTCACCATTGAGGAAACCGTTTGTATCATCACAGATGAAAAGGGCAATGACGTGAATGTAACCATGATGCAGAAATGGCCTGTACGTCGAGAAAGACCCTATAAGAAAAAGGAATCTCCCGATGCGCCTCTGATTACAGGGCAGCGTGTCATTGATACATTCTTCCCTATTACAAAGGGCGGCGTTGCGGCAATCCCCGGCCCCTTCGGCTCCGGTAAAACAGTAACACAGCATCAGCTTGCAAAATGGGCGGATGCGGATATCGTTGTTTACATCGGCTGCGGCGAGCGTGGGAATGAAATGACAGACGTACTGAACGAGTTCCCTGAGCTGAAGGACCCCCGTACAGGAGAATCTCTGATGCAGAGAACCGTTCTGATTGCAAATACCTCCGATATGCCCGTTGCGGCGCGTGAAGCATCTATTTATACAGGGATTACGATTGCGGAATTCTTCCGTGACATGGGCTACAGCGTTGCGCTGATGGCGGACTCCACCTCTCGTTGGGCAGAGGCGCTGCGTGAAATGTCCGGTCGTCTGGAGGAAATGCCCGGTGAAGAAGGCTATCCCGCTTACCTTGGCTCCCGTTTGGCGCAGTTCTATGAACGTGCAGGGCGCGTAGTCTGCTTGGGCAATGATGACAGAATCGGCACGCTGACGGCTATCGGTGCGGTATCTCCTCCCGGCGGCGATATTTCCGAGCCTGTATCGCAGGCAACACTGCGTATTGTAAAGGTATTCTGGGGATTGGATTCCTCTCTGGCATATAAGCGTCACTTCCCTGCGATCAACTGGCTGACAAGCTACTCTCTGTATCAGGCAAAGGTTGACGCATGGGCGGATGAAAACGTAGAGCCGAACTTCTCTGCGCAGAGAACAGAGGCAATGCGTCTGTTGCAGACAGAGGCAGAGCTGAACGAAATCGTACAGCTGGTCGGCGTGGATGCACTGAGCCACGGGGACAGACTGATTCTGGAAACGGCACGCTCCATTCGTGAGGACTTCCTGCATCAGAACTCCTTCCATGAGGTGGATACCTACACCTCCCTGCATAAGCAGTATCGTATGATGAAGCTGATTCTGACCTTCTATAAAGAGGCAAATGAAGCAATCAAGCAGGGCGTTACGATTCAGAAGCTGACAAAAATGGATGTGATCGAGCGTATCGGCCGTGCAAAATATGTGGAAGAAATGAACGTAGACAAGAGCTACGATGAAATTGAAAGAGAAATCAAAACAGAGGTAGCAGAGCTGATCAGAAAGGGGGCAGATGAATTATGATAAAGGAATATCGTTCGATTCAGGAAGTAGCCGGCCCTCTGATGGTGGTTTCTGGTGTAGAAGGCGTTACCTATGATGAGCTGGGCGAAATCGAGCTGGCAAACGGCGAGATCAGAAAATGCAAGGTTCTGGAGGTAAACGGCGACACGGCTCTGGTACAGCTGTTTGAAAGTGCAACAGGTATCAACCTGGCGGAAAGCAAGGTTCGTTTCCTTGGCAAAAGCTTGGACTTTGGTGTTTCCCCTGATATTCTGGGGCGTGTATTTGATGGTATGGGCAACCCCATTGACGGCGGCCCGGCTATCATTCCCGAAAAAAGACTGGACATCAACGGTGCACCCATCAACCCTGCGGCGCGTGAATATCCTGCGGAATTTATCCAGACAGGTGTATCCGCGATTGACGGGCTGAATACACTGGTTCGTGGGCAGAAGCTGCCTATCTTCTCTGCATCCGGTCTGCCGCACGCAAATCTGGCGGTTCAGATTGCAAGACAGGCGAAGGTTCGTGGTACGGATTCTAAATTTGCGGTAGTTTTCGCGGCAATCGGTATCACCTTTGAGGATGCGGAGTTCTTTATCAATGACTTCAAGCAGACAGGTGCGATTGACCGTTCTGTTGTCTTTGTAAACCTTGCAAATGACCCTGCGGTAGAGCGTATCTGTACGCCTAAAATGGCACTGACCGCAGCGGAATATCTGGCATTTGAGCAGGATATGCACGTTCTGGTTATTCTGACGGATATTACAAACTATGCAGAGGCGCTGCGTGAGGTTTCTGCGGCGAAGAAGGAGGTTCCCGGTCGTCGTGGGTATCCCGGTTATCTGTATACAGACCTTGCAACGATGTATGAACGTGCAGGCAGAATGAAGGGACACCCCGGTTCTATCACAATGATTCCCATTCTGACCATGCCGGAGGAGGATAAGACACACCCCATCCCCGACTTGACAGGCTACATCACAGAGGGACAGATTATTCTGAGCCGTGAGCTGGATAAGAAGGGGGTTCAGCCTCCCATCAATGTACTGCCTTCCCTGTCCCGTCTGAAGGATAAAGGTATCGGTAAGGGCAAGACGAGAGAGGATCATGCGGATACGATGAACCAGCTGTTTGCGGCATATTCTCGTGGTAAAGATGCGAAGGAGCTGATGGCAATTCTGGGCGAATCCGCTTTGTCCGAGGTTGACCTGATTTATGCAAAATTTGCGGATGAATTTGAGAAGAGATATGTTTCTCAGGGCTTCCAGACAGACAGAACCATTGAGCAGACACTGGAAACAGGATGGGATTTGCTGCGTATGCTGCCGAGAAGTGAATTGAAGCGTATTCGTGACGAATATCTGGAAAAATATTTGAACAGCGGGGAGTGATGAAGTGTGGCTAGATTGAATGTCAACCCCACCCGTATGGAAATGACCCGTCTGAAGGGACAGCTGAAAACTGCAACCAGAGGGCATAAGCTGCTGAAGGATAAGCTAGATGAGCTGATGAAGCAGTTCATGGAAATTGTGCGGGAAAATAAGCGTTTGAGAGAGGAAGCAGAGACTGCACTGGAAAATGCTTATAAAAACTTCATCATTGCCAGAGCAGTTCTCAGTGAGGCAAGCTTAGGGGAAGCACTGATGATTCCCCAGCAGTCTGTATCCGTAAAGGTTACGAAAAAAAATATTATGAGTGTAAACGTACCTGTGTTTGACTTCCAGAAGGAGGGCGGCGGTGACGGGAATATTTTCCCTTACGGCATGGCGTTTACCTCGGGTGAGCTGGATAGTGCGATGCTTTCCTTCTCCGATGCGATGGAGCCTTTGCTCCGTCTGGCGGAAAGCGAAAAAACGGCACAGCTTCTGGCACAGGAAATTGAACGTACCCGCCGCCGTGTAAATGCACTGGAAAATGTTATGATTCCAAATTATCAGGAAACAATTAAATATATCACAATGAAATTGGAAGAAAACGAACGTGCAAACACAACGCGGCTGATGAAGGTAAAGGATATGGTTGCGAAAAAAGCAATCGAAACAAAAAGAAAGCAGGAGGCAGCAGCCTTCGGAGAATAAGAAAAAAGGCATCCTAAAATTTGGGGTGCCTTTTTTGTATGCGGATTTGCACGCTCTTTTCTTTTTTGCATAAGCTGGCAGAAGGGAAAGGAGCGTGGCAGGATGAGAATGAGTCTTTGCATGATTGTGCGGCAGGAGGAGAAAGCACTGGCGCGGTGCTTGGAAGGCATAGCGGATGCGGTAGAGGAAATCGTCATTGTGGATATGGGTTCTACGGACAGAACAAAGGAGATTGCACGGCAATTCACGGATAAAATTTATGATTTTCCTTGGATGGATGATTTTGCGGCGGCAAGAAATTTTGCGTTTTCCAAGGGGACGGGAGAGTATCTGCTGTGGATGGATGCGGAGGATATTCTGCCATCAGGGGAGAAGGAAAAGCTGCTTGCTTTGAAGGCGGATTTGCTGGAAAATCCCTGTGATATGGTAATGATGCTTTTTGACAGGGGCGTTGACGAGGGCGGACGGACGAAATTTTCCTGCTACAGAGAGCGACTGGTGCGCCGTTGTCCGCAGGCGCGGTGGCAGGGGCGTGCAAATGAGAGGATTCCGCCCTTCGGAAGCGTGCGGTATGAGGAAATTCATTTTATGCGGCGGAAGGAAAAGCAGAAATATTCTGACTGCAGTCTGCGGATTTATAAAAAAATGCTTGCGGAGGGGGAGAAGCTGAGCGCGCGGGAATGGTTTTATTACGGACGGGAATTATTTGCACATGAAAAACAGGAGCAGGCGGCAGAGGTGCTTCGTGCGTTTCTGGAAAATCCGGAGGGAGGGGCGGAAAATAAAGCAGAGGCGGTGCAGATGCTGGCGCATTGTTTGCAGGCGGCGGGAAAAGAGGAGGAAGGAATTTCGTTGCTTTTGGAGGGTTTGCAATTTGCGCCGCCGACAGGGGAGCATTGCTGTGAAATCGGGGAATATTTTTATGAAAAAGGGCGGTGGGAGCAGGCAATTTTCTGGTATGAAAATGCGCTGCATGCAGAAAGACGCACGGAGCAGGGGGCGTTTGTGCAGGAGGAATGCTATGGATTTCTGCCCTGTATTCGGCTTTGTGTCTGCTATGGCAGGCTGGGGGAATGGGAGATGGCGAAGATGTATAATGAAATGGCAGGGGTATTCCGACCGGAGGATGCATCGGTGCGGCAGAATCGGGAGTATCTTGCGAAAAGAGCATAAAAAAAGCAGCCGCAAGGAAGATTACGACTGCAAGCATGTGAAAGTACCCGGAGGAAGAAGGAAGGAAATCTCATCATGAGCCGTATGGTGAGATTTGTATATGATGGAAGTTTTCTCTTTTAGGGTACAAGGTCATTGTAACACATCCAAAAAGAAATGTGAAATTGATAGATTTAAAGATTTCTATTAAAAAAAGTAATAAGGGGGCTTACTTTCAACCCAGATAATTTCACTTTTTGTAGTATTCCCGCAGGAGCTTATAAAAGGCGGACATCTGTGGGGTGACTGCTTTCTGCTCATGACGGAGCACCTGCAGCCATACGGTGAAATCCAGTTCCGGCACATTAAGGGTACACAACTCACCTTTTTTAACGGCATCCTCAACGAGATAAGAGGCGAGCAGGGCAATGCCGCAATCCAGCTTTGCCAGCTCCATGGCGGCGATGGGATTCCAGAGATCAAACCGCGGCTTGATGAGATAGGCGAGGGTGTTTTTGGTGTACTCATTGGACATATCGGAGAAATAGAACTGCTGATTTGTGATAATCACATCATTTTCCGCGATTTCCGCCAGAGTGACTACGGGCTTTTTCGTCAGAGGGCGAGTGGGGGCAGCCACAAAGACATAATGCGCTTCTTTCAGGATGGTTTTGATGAAATTTTTTGTCCTTCGCTGATCATGGACAACGAAGGCAAGATCGACCTCATTCTGGGAAAGCATGCGCTCCGCGAAAAAAACATTATCGGCTGTTTTTACGATGATATCTACCTTGGGGTGCGCGCAGTGATATTCCCGCAGGATATCGGGGAGGACAGCGGTAAAGGGGGAATCGAGACAGGCAAGGCGCAGTGTTCCCTGCAGCTCCTGCTCCTCGCCGCCGATGGCAGCCGCCTGCTGGGTCAGAGCGATAATCTGCTGTGCATAGGCTTCCAGCTCATGCCCTTTTTCCGTGACGTAGATTTTTTTGCCGATGCGGTCGAACAGCTGCACGCCGATTTCTTCCTCCAGCTGCTGAATCTGTACGGTAACTGTGGACTGGGAATAGGTCAGCTGCTCCGCTGCCTTGGAAAAACTGCCTGTTTCAATGATTTTCAGAAATGTGATTAAATTTCGTACTTCCATAAAAATCCCTCTTTCTCTTTCGTATGTGAGGCTCCTTCAAAATTGGTTTTATGATAGCACAAAAATTTTTGGATGTAAATTAAAATCAGAGGAAGATTGGAAAAAAACAGGTATAAAAAACGACCGCGATTTCGCGGTCGTTTATAGATTTCGACTTAAATTTACAGCAGTGCAACACCTGCTGCCTTACAGGTATCAATGGTTTCCTGATCCCAGATGGAGGACTGCACCTCGCCGATATGCGCCTTGCCAAGAAGCAGCATGCACAGTCTGGATTGACCGATACCGCCGCCGATGGTGCAGGGCAGCTTGCCTTCCAGAAGCATTCTATGGTAGGGCAGGTTTCTGCGGTTATCACAGCCTGCCTTTCTCAGCTGTTCATCCAGAGCGGCTGCATCAACACGGATACCCATGGAGGAAATTTCCAGAGCGTTATCCAGAACAGCGTTATAGAACAGCAGGTCGCCGTTTAACTGCCAGTCATCATAATCCGGAGAACGGCTGTCATGGGGCTCGCCGGAACGCAGCTTATCGCCAATCTGCATGATGAATACGGTTTTATGCTCCTTGACAATGGCATTTTCTCTTTCCTTGGGGGTCAGGTCGGGGTATTTATCTTCCAGCTCCTGAGAGGTGATAAAGGTTACCTCGCGGCACAGCTCGGTTGTGATGCGGGGGTATTTTTTCTTTACGACTTCGAGCGTATCGCAGATTGCAAGAACGATGCCCTGCACAGTGAATTTCAGCTCTTCGACATTTCTCTTTTCGGGAGTGATAACTCTTTCCCAATCCCACTGGTCTACATAGATGGAGTGCAGGTTATCCAGTGTTTCATCTCTGCGGATGGCGTTCATATTGGTAAACAGACCCTTGCCGGGGCGGAAATCATAACGATACAGTGCCATGCGTTTCCACTTTGCCAGAGAATGAACAACCTCTGCGGTTGTGCCTGTTGCGGGAATTTCAAAGCTTACGGGGCGTTCTACGCCGCTGAGATTATCGTTCAGACCTGTATGGGGGTCAACGAACAGAGGGGCGGAAACACGTTTCAGATTCAGTGTCTGTCCCAGATGTTCTTCAAAAGCGTGGTGGATCACGCCGATGGCATTCTGTGTTTCATATAAGGTTAGTTCGGAATGATAGCCTTCCGGAATATATGTTTTGCTCATCGCAAGCACCTCTTTTCTGCTGTTTCTCATATTTTTTCATAAAATATTATTGATAAAAGCTTATCCATACCATTTAGGATAACACAGAAGCAGATTTTGTCAAGGGAAGTTTCCATCAGAAAAACGGATAGGGGGTATAGGAAAAGGCTTGACAAAGAACTCCTACAGTTGTATGATATAGAAAAGTATAAATCCTACATTTGTAAGAGATTGGAGGGAGACACATGGCGGAGCTGATGCGATTGCCGGATACGGAGCTGGAAATTATGAAGGTCATCTGGGAGAGTGGCAGAACACTTTCTACCTCGGAGGTGAAGGCGAGTCTGGAGGAACAACGCCCCTGGAATGTTTCTGCTTTGCAGACCTTGCTGAACCGTTTGATTGACCGCGGCTTTCTGGAAAGCTATAAGGAAGGAAAGAACCGATTTTATACCCCGCTGGTGGCGGAGAAGGAGTATCTGGCGGTGGAAAATAAGGCATTTCTGGAAAAGGTGAATAACCATTCTGTGACGAAGCTGGTGGCAAGCCTATATGACAGCCATTCCATTACCGAGGAGGATTTAGATGAACTGGCGGCATTCATTCGCTCGAAAACGGGAGGTGCATAAAAATGGAGAAAATTTTTCAGACAATCTGGGAAATGAGCCTGTTTGCCGTTCCTGTGATTCTGATTCTGGCAATTTGCTCAAATCTTCTGGGGAAACGCTATGGGGCAAGATGGCGGTATCTGGTGTGGCTTGTGGTGGCGATACGGCTTTGCGTGCCGATACAGCTGAGCCTGCCGGGGCGAATGGAGATAATGCAGGTACAGGTGCCTTCGGTGCAGAGCAGCACACGAGAGGTACTGGCGCAGAGAACACCGGATTATTTTGTGCAGAGGGATACGGCAGAGCCGACAGAGCCGGCAACGCCGATTGCCCCTGCGGAGCAGACACAGGAGGAAAGCGCGGAAAAGAGGGATGCCTTTGATTTTCTTCTTGCATATCCTTATGTGCTGTGGCTTGGCGGTGTGCTTGGGTTTCTGGCTTGGCAGGGATGGAAATATTATGATTTTCGGAGAATGTTGAAGCGAAACAGAAGAAAAATCATGGATGCGTCTGTTCTGGATACCTATTATACACTTTGCAGGGAAACGGGGATGGAAAAGCGACCTGCGATTTATTTCTGTGAGGCGTTGCCGAGTCCGCTTTGTGTCGGGCTTTTCAGAACGGCGGTGTATCTGAATTCCGAGGAGCGGGAGCCTGCGGAAATGCGGCTGATTCTGAAGCATGAGCTGACGCACTGCAAGCGGAAGGATCTCTGGTTCAAGGGGCTTCTGCTGTGGGCAAGAGCACTGCATTTTTTCAACCCCTTTGTGCATTGGATGGCACACCTTGCGGAAAAGGACATGGAGCTTTCCTGCGACCTTGTGGTGATGGCGGACTGCGGCATGGCGGAGCGCGAGGCATACAGCATGGCAATCCTGCAGACAGTGCGCGAGGCGAAAAGCAAAAATATGCAGATGAGTACGGCTTTTTCGGGCGGAAAGGAGGAATTGAAGATGCGGTTTGAAAATATTTTCGATATGACGCAGAAAAAGCGCGGCATTGCTTTATTCCTTGCGGCAGCGTTGGTGGTCTGCGGCGGTACGGCGTTTGTCGGCTGTGCGGAAAGCGAAACGACGGAAAAGACACTTTCTGGTACGGTTTACGGAGACTACACAGAGGAAACAGTGCATGAGCTTTATGGCGCGAAGCTGCAATATATCGGCGACCATATCGGCGTTGGAAAAATTCTGGGGTTACTGCCACTGCCCGAAGGGGTGACGAATGACAGCGAGGGAATTGAACTTTATACAGACAAGGAGCCTTACGGCGTGAGAAGGCATCTGCAATGGCAAAGCAACGAGGAAACCGCGTATACCGTTGGCGGGGAAAGCTATACGGATGACCGCTGGATGCAGATTCAGGGGATGATTTTCCTTGTACTGGTGGAGAATGCGGGAGATTATAATCTTTCTCTGCACCATGCGGATGCGGCGGACGGACAGGTGGTAACGTCCTTTAGCTTTAACAGAGAGCAGGCGAAGAAATACTTCGGGGAGCAGGATTTGCGTGATTTTGCGAGCGACGAGGGAACCTTCCGTAATTTTGTGCTGACGATAAACCGATATTTCTATGAAGGGATTTCGACACCCGAGCAGATTCTTGCACTGTCTCAGATGGATGCTGCGGCGGCACAGGAACGGATGCAGGAGATGGCCTCCGGAGATTTTCTCGAAGAAACGAAGGAAGATCAAAGCCTATCCTATCAGATGATTCTGGCGGACAGTCTGGCAAGTGAGATTGCGGCGCAGAAGCTGACCTCCTCCAATTATGCGGATTATCTGAAATGTACACAGTATGATGAGCTGGTCAAGCTGGGAGAGCCTGCGCTCAGAGCGTTTCTTTCCGAATTTGCGGAGGGAAGTATCAGGGACGACTTAGAGGGCTACATCAAGACGAGCGCATGTCAGGATATTCTGGGCGAGCACAGAGATAAGGATGTTCTGCCGACACCGACGGAATGGTATCGGAATTATACTGCAACGGATTCGACGTATTGTGCGTTCTTTACCTATGGTGATACGGATACAACGCTTTATACGGAGGATTTGGCGAAGAAATATTCCATGGGCGGCGCGGATCAATACAGCGTTGTGGCGGCAGGAAAGGATGAACGCCTGCGTGCGGTTTATACGGCGTTGAGTGACAGATTTAACAAATACAGCAACGCCGGATATACCACAACGATTTATGCACCGCTGATTGAGGGAATAAAGGAAAACGGAAATAGGATGCAGGTGTTTGCGGTGATTTTCGATTCCAGCTACACCATGAGCCGTACGAAGAAGGGCTATGCGCTCTTTGAGCGGGGCGGTTCTGTGGTGCCGAGCAGACTGGATTTTGAAAAGCGGAATGGCAAATGGATTCTGACGGACTGGACACAGGCGGAGGACGGCAGCTATTATGCGGATTCCATCAAGAAGATGTGCGACGGAGACAATGCACTGGCGAAAAAGATGATTTCCTATGATAGCGATGCCTGTCAGATGCTGCTGTGGCAGAATATGATTTATTATATGAAGGCAAATTATGGCGGAGTGGAGCTGCCGATTTATTTTGACTCCTATATGGAGGAGAAGAATATCAAAAAAATCAGTAAATTTATTGACATTACGCCAACCTACGATGAATAAAGGATGTTTGAACCCCTGCGAAGGCAGGGGTTTTAGGGTGTCGACTTTGTCGACACCCTAAGTCGAAATCAGGATTTCGACTTGCTAAGACAGAAGAATAAACAGACGAGTTCCATCAGCTTAAAAGCCTCGAAACTCGCTGTTTTCCTCGTCGGAAATGAATTCCGACTGCGGATTCCATTTGGGAAACTACTTACCGCCCAAGAAGGGGCGGCAGGCGAAGCCTGCTTTGCGTAGCAAAGTAATGAACAATTTGTTTCCCAAGCCCTTCTGCTGCCTCAAAACTACTTTGTCTACAGTCTGGAACCCCTGCGAAGGCAGGGGTTTTTCGCTGTCTGCAAAAGAATTGGCATATTCCTGTTTGATTTTCCATAAATTGCATTGTATGGATACAGTTGCGAAAGAAACGGAGGAAAAGGCATGGAAACATTCAATATTTATCAGGACATTGCGGAGCGGACGGGCGGAGACATTTATATCGGCGTGGTGGGACCTGTGAGAACAGGGAAATCGACCTTTATCAAGCGGTTTATGGATTTGCTGGTGCTGCCGCACATTGCAAACACCTACACGAGGGAGCGGGCGAAGGACGAACTGCCGCAATCGGCAAGCGGAAGGACAATCATGACGACAGAGCCGAAATTTGTGCCGAATGAAGCGGTGGAAATTTCCTTGGGAGACAATGCAGATGTGCGCGTGCGGATGATTGACTGCGTGGGGTATCTGGTGCCGGGGGCAGAGGGCGACATGGACGGGGACAGCCCCAGAATGGTACATACGCCATGGGCGGAGAATGCGATGCCCTTTCGCGAAGCGGCGGAGCTGGGGACGAAAAAGGTCATTACCGACCATTCCACCATAGGGATGGTAGTGACAACGGACGGGAGCGTGACCGAGCTGCCGCGGGAAAATTATGAGGAGGCAGAGGAACGGGTGGTTGCAGAGCTGCAGGAATTGGGCAAGCCGTTTTTGATTCTGCTGAACACCGCCGCACCCTACAGCGACAGCACAGAGAGCCTGCGGAGCGAGTTGGAGAAAAAATACGGCGTGCCTGTGTTGGCGGTCAATGCGGCGCAGCTGAAGGCGGAGGACATTCGGAGGATTTTGGAGCGGATGCTGTATCAGTTCCCATTGCGCGAGCTTCGGTTCTTTTTCCCCGGATGGGTGGAAACACTGGAGCAGGGACATTGGCTGAAGCAGGGCTTGACGGATGCGCTGAAGGGCGTGATGGCGCAGGTGGAGAAGCTTGCGGATGTGGAGCAGGCAATCGGGACGCTTGGGGAAACGGATTTTCTGAAAAAGGCATATACCGACCGAATTTTGCCGGGAGAGGGCGCGGCGGAGATTGCGCTTAATTTTGCGGATGGGTTATTCTATCAGATTCTGAGCGAAACGGTGGAGATGCCGATTGAAAATGACTATGCGCTTATTTCTACGATAAAAATGCTTTCGGAAACGAAGCAGGAATATGACAAGATTGCGACGGCGCTGAACGATGTGCGGCGGAAGGGCTACGGTGTGGTGACACCGGTGTTTGAGGAAATTACGCTGGAGAAGCCTGAGGTATTTAAGCAGGGAAGCCGCTACGGCATTAAGCTGCGCGCAAAGGGAGAATCTATTCATTTAATCAAGGCAGACGTAGAAACGGAGGTTTCGCCAATCATCGGGAACGAGGAGCAGTCGCGGGAGTTTATCGACCGACTGATTGCGGATTACGAATCGGAGCCGGAGAAAATCTGGGATTTGAATATTTTCGGGCGGACGCTGAGCTCTATGGTCAGTGACGGGATGCAGAATAAAATTTATCGGATGCCGGAGGATGCACAGATGAAGCTGCAGGAGACGCTGCAAAAGATTGTGAACGAGGGCAGCGGCGGATTGATTTGTATTATTTTGTAAAGAATAAGTCGAAATCAGGATTTCGACTTGTTTGGACAGAAGAATAAACAGACGAGTTCCATCGGCTAAAAAGCCTTGAAACTCGCTGTTTTCCTCGCCGGAAATGAATTCCGACTGCGGATACTATTCGGGAAAATACTTACCGCCCAAGAAGGGGCGGCAGGCGAAGCCTGCTTTGCGTAGCAAAGTAATGAACAGTTCGTTTCCCAAGCCCTTCCGCTGCCTCAAAATTACTTTGTCTACAGTCTGAAGCTGGGGAATTTTTCCTCAGCTTTTTGATTGTTTATAGAATTTTAAAGGTTGTTTCATCTTCCCGTATGGAATGGGGTTTATTATCCATTTTTCTGATTTTGATGCGTTTGAGGGAATTCATGAATTTCAGCAGGAAGCGGATGCGGCTTTCAAAGCCCTGCACCTCTGCGATAACCTCCCCATTTTCGGCATTTTTTACCCAGCCGGTCAGCTCCAGTCTTTCTGCCATCTGCGCCAGCTCGATGCGAAAGCCGACCTTTTGTACACGTCCGTGGAAGGTGATATGGCGGCGGACAAAGCGGTTTTCTTCAAAATCGGGCAATCGGACGCGATTCACCTGATGGCAGATATAAGTATTTCTTGCGGATTTTAATGCTTCAATGGGTTTCATGCAATCACCACCTATTTGTTTTTCTGTTTATACATTATAACAAAGAAGGAACGCATTTGCCAGCCGTCTTTTGAAAAGATTTTTCTTAGAGTTCGATTAGGGAGGTTTACCTTTTCTTTTTTTTGTATTATAATCAAAATTACTTATGGTATTATGCCCGCAATATGGGGCGAGTGAAGAAAAGGAACAGGGGGATTCCCATGAAAAAAGGTTCCTCAGGGAATAGAAAAAAAAGAAGACCGCCCCGACCGGAGGCACCTGTGAACCGTTATCCCACAAGGGACAATGTCTACAATCTGCAAAGAGAACGGCAGAGACGACAGGCGCAGGCGGAGAGACAGGCACGCGAATGGCAGCAGGCGCAGATGGGCTATGCGCAGACACCGCATCCTGCAAAGAGGAAGAAGCACAGGCAGAGAAGAAGAGGCAGCCACATGATGATGCCTTTGCTTGTATTTGCAATCATTGCGCTGTATCTGGTGGGGCAGATTGGCAGCCTTGCGATAAAGGGCTCTGATATTGATGTGGAAACGGTGGCATACGGCACGATTGATACGCCTGAGGTTTATACGGGGCTGATCCTTCGGGAGGAATATGTGGTGGACAGCACCAGAGACGGGCAGCCGTATTATCAGTATTCGCAGGGGGACTATGTGCCGAAGGGCGCAGTGGTCTGCACGGTAAAGGATACGGATTCAACGGATGCGCTGGAAAGCAAGCTGAACCAGATTGATAAGGATATTCTGAAAAGCCAGAAGGCAAGAACGGATTTATCTGCCTTTTCGGAGGATATTTCCCGTTTGGAGGATAACGTGAGCCGGACGGTGGATGCCTATGCAGGGCGTTCCATGCGGTCGAGCCTTTCCTATATGTATACGCTGAAAAGCCAAGTGACCTCCTTTATGGATCAGAGAAACGAAATTTGGCTGACAGAGAATGTGGATAGCCTTTCACAGCTGACAGAGGAAAGAAATGTGTACGAGCAGCAGCTGGCGCAGAACCAAAGTGCGCTGACGGCATCGGAGGCAGGTGTGCTTTGTCTGAGCTATGACGGGATGGAGAAAAAGCTGACACCCGACAAGGCGGAGCAGGTAACGGAAAAGCAGATCGGGGATGCAAAGACACAGTATATCTCCAAGGCGAAAAGCGTTGCCAAGGGCGATCCGCTCTTTAAGATTATTACGGATAACAAGTGGTATGTGGTTGCATATCTGCCGAACAACGCCGTAGCAGGCTGGGAGGCAGGCAAAACAAGCCGTACCCTGAATATGATGACGGAGGAAGAAACCTACAAAATCAGCGCAGATGTGGAAAGCCTCACCGCAGGAGATAAGCAGACAAAGGTTGTTTTCTCAAGCTATGAGCACATGGAGGACTTCATGGAAAGCCGCACGATTTCCTTCAGCTTAGAGGGGACTGTGACAGAGGGTCTGAAGATTCCCAATGATGCGATTGTGGAAAAATCCCTGCTGAAAATCCCCAGAAGCTGTCTGACGGAAAGCATGGGCAATACGGGTGTTTTGCTTGTGAAGGGAAGCAGCACGAAATTTACCGACATTACCGCTGTGACGAGCGATGAGGATGCGGTTTACATTGAATTGGAGGACAGCGGACTGAAAACAGGCGACGTTGTGCTGCAGGGTACAGGCGAGGATGCCGCACAGGTAACGCTTTCCGAGCTGCTGCCGCACGCAGGGGTTTATGTGGCAAACAGCTCCATCGCGAAGTTTGTTGTAATTGATGTTGTGGAACAGAATCAGGAATACGCCATTGTGCAGGCAGGCAGCACAACGGGGCTGCAGCCATACGATACGATTGTTTCCGATGCAAAAAATATCAAGGAGGGCGACAGCGTTTTTTAAGCGTCCGGATGGATAAAGAGATAGAAAGAAGGCAGAAATATGAGCGTAGTTGAAAATATTCAGAATGTGAGAGCAAAAATTGCGGCAGCCGCAGAAAAAAGCGGCAGAACGGCGGAGGACGTACTTCTGTTGGCAGTCAGCAAGACAAAGCCTGTGGAGCTGATTGGCGAGGCGGTGCAGGCAGGGTGTCTTTCTCTGGGCGAAAACAAGGTGCAGGAAATCATGGAAAAATATGAGCCGATGATGGAATATGCGCCGGAGGGAGAGAGAATCCACTGGCACTTAATTGGGCATTTGCAGACAAACAAGGTGAAATATATCATTGATAAGGTGGATATGATTCATTCTGTGGAAAGCCTGAAGCTGGCGGAGGAAATTGAAAAGCGCGCGGCACAGAAGGATATTGTGATGGATATTCTGATTGAGGTGAACATGGCAGCGGAGGAAAGCAAATTCGGCGTGAAGCCGGAGGATACCGAAGCGCTGCTCAGAGAGATTGCGAAAATGCAGCATATTCGCGTGCGTGGGCTGATGACGGTTGCGCCTTTTGTTGAAAATCAGGAGGAAAACAGAGAAGTTTTTCGTCAAATGAGAGAATTACTGGTTGACATGAACGGGAAAAAAATTGATAATATAAAGATGGATACCTTATCCATGGGGATGACGGGCGATTACGAGGTTGCCATCGAAGAGGGTGCGACCATTGTCCGCGTGGGCACAGGTATTTTCGGAGAAAGATATTATCCCAACAAAGGATGAGCAATAGAAACAGCTTAGGAGGAACGTATTGTGGCGAAGATTTTTGACAGAATGAAAGACTTAATGTTTGGCGAATATGAAGACGATGATGATTACTATGAGGATGATTACGATACAGCGGCACCTGCCCCTGCACCCGTAAGAGAGAATTATGGTCTGCGTGACGCAAGAGAGACGGAATACAGCGCACCTGCGCCCCGTAAGGCGGCTCCGAAGAACGCGGCAAATCCCCAGATTTACAGCGTGAACACAAGCGTACAGATGCAGGTAGTTATCATCAAGCCTGAATGTTACGAGGATGCACAGGAAATCTGTGACCAGATTAAAACCAAACGTCCTGTTGTAGTCAATCTGGAAAAGGTGGAATACCCCATTGCGCAGCGCATTATGGACTTTTTGAGCGGCACCTGCTATTCTCTGGAGGGCTCCATTCAGCGCGTAGCCAATAATATTTTTATTATTGCGCCAGAAAATGTGGATATTTCCGGTGATTTTAAAGAAGAATTAAAAACAAAAGGCGTTCTGCTCCCTTGGATGAATGGGACAAATGCCAGATAAAGGTGGTTTTGCGGATTGAATAGTATACAGGCATTGCTGATTAGTGCGATTGGTGTATTTTTCTATGTATTGGAAATTCTCATCTTCGTGCGTATCCTGTTTTCCTGGCTGCCCTTCGGCGTTGGCTATAACAGCAGCATTGGGCGTTTGCTGTATCAGCTGACAGAGCCGATTCTGGGGCCTGTGAGAAATATGGTAGATAAATCCCCGCTCGGCGGCGGCATGGGGCTTGATTTTTCCCCTATTTTTGCGTTAATCCTGATGAGATTGGTGCAGACCCTTCTGGTTGCAGCCATTCGGATGTTCTGATGCCATGGACAGACAGGCATTATTGAAAAGCGTACCGGAGGGCGAGGAGCGGCTGCTGTTTGCAAAGGCGCTGGATCAGGCGATTTTTGCGATGAAGCGCAGAGAGCCTGCGTTCACGGATTTCATGGATCGGGCAAAATGTGCAAGATTTCGGGAACGGCTGCAGGGACTTCGGGAGCTGGAGATTACGCTTTTCGGCGGAACGGAGGACTGCGAGCGGCAGATGATGGGCTTTTTTACAGAACCGCTTGCGGCAGAGGAATTCCCGATTAAAATTGTAAAAATCAGAAGAAAAAGTAAAAAATTCGGACAGACGGATCTGAGCCACAGAGATTATCTCGGCTCCCTCCTTGGGCTGGGCATTGACCGCGGCAAGGTGGGCGATATTCTGGTGGCGGAGGATACGGCGGTCTGCTTTGTGGCGGAGGAAATTTCGCCATACATAACGGCTGTGCTGGAGCAGGTTTCCAGAACCGCGGTAGTGGCGGAGGAAACGGAGCAGGCGGAGGACATTCCCCAAAGGCAGACGGAGGCAAGACGCTTAACGGTGGCATCCATGCGGCTAGATGCGGTGGCAAGTGAGGCATTTCATCTGGCAAGAGGGAAAACGCAGACGCTCATCCATGCGGAAAAGGCACAGGTGAACTGGAATATTGTAACAAGCACATCCCATCTGTTAAAGGAAGGGGATTTGGTGAGCCTGCGCGGCTTCGGGCGGTTTCGCGTGAAGGAAATCGGCGGCAGAACCAAAAAAGACAGAATCGGATTGGAAATTGAAAAATATGTATAAGGAGGTTTTTTCGTGATCACACCGAACGATATCGCAACCAAGGACTTTAAGAAGGTAGCTGTAGGCTATTCCCCCGAAGAAGTAGATACCTTTTTGGATGACATCTATGAGGACTATGAGAAGCTGTATAAGGAAAGCCAGAAGGAAAAATCAAAGACAGAGGCTGTGGCTGAGGATACCGACCGGTTGAAGCATCTCGAAAAATCCATTGAACGTACATTAAGCCTTGCGGAGGCGGCTGCGGAGGAAACAAAGGCGGCGGCAAAAGCAGATGGCGATGCCATCATCAACAGTGCGAAGCAGCAGGCAGAGGATATTCTGGCATCCGCAAGAACAAAGGCGTATGAGCTGGAACAGAAGATTTCCGGACTGGAAAGCCGTTACGAACTGATGAAAACAAGAATCAAGCTGCTGCTTTATGCAGAAATCGAGCTGCTGGACAAGGGCGAGGTTCTGGCAGAAAAAGAAGCAAAGGCACAGGAAACAAAATAAAAAACAGACAAGCTGCGGCGGGGTCTTCTTGCCGTGGCTCGTTTTGTATAATGCAAAAATCTTCCGAAAGGGTGATTGAATATGATACCGATTTTGATAACGATACTACTGATTTTATTAGACCAGGGGACAAAGCTCTGGGCATTGGGAAGCCTGAAGCCGATTCACAGCATGACGGTGGTGGACGGCTTTCTGGATTTGACGTTTGTGGAAAACAGAGGGGTTGCCTTCGGGATGCTCTCCGGGCAGAGGTGGCTGATTTTGGTGCTGACAGGCGTAATCGCCGGTGCGCTGATTTATTTTTACCGCACACTGCCGAAAAAGAAGGCATATCTTCCCCTGCGCGCGGCACTTTTATTGGTGCTTTCGGGCGCGGTCGGCAATATTATTGACCGCGTATGCCGCGGCTATGTGGTGGATTTTTTTGAATTCACCTTCTTTGACTGGCCTGTGTTTAATGTGGCAGATATTTATGTTGTCGCAGGGGTCATCCTGATGGTGCTTCTGATTGTATTTGTGCTGAAGGATGAGGATTTGGATTTGAAGAAGAAAAAGGATGAATGAAATGGAATATTTTACCTTTGGGGCGGAGCAGGAGGACGTTGGGACAAGAATTGACGTTTTTCTTGCGGATGCCATGGAAAATCTTTCGCGCAGCGGTGTGCAGAAGCTGATTGAGGAAGGGCATATCACGCTGAATGGCGGAAGGACAAAAGCAAATTATAAGCTGCGGGAGAGGGACATCATTGATGTAGAGGTGCCTGAGGTGAAGGAGGTTGAAATTCTGCCGGAGGATATCCCGCTGGATATTTTATATGAGGATGCGGATGTCATCGTGGTGAATAAGCCACAGGGGATGGTGGTGCATCCGGCTCCCGGACATACGAGCGGCACATTGGTCAATGCGCTGATGTTTCACTGCGGAGACGAGCTGAGCGGCATTAACGGGGAGAAACGCCCCGGAATCGTGCATCGCATTGATAAGGATACCTCCGGGGTGCTGATGGTTGCGAAAAACGATATGGCGCATCAGTCTCTGGCGGCACAGCTTGCAGAGCACAGCATTACGAGAAAATATAATGCGGTGGTCTACAACGGTTTTACGGAGGACGAGGGGACGGTGGACGAGCCTATCGGCAGAAATCCACAGGACAGAAAGAAAATGGCGGTGACGCAGAAGCACAGCCGCCATGCGGTGACGCATTATCGCGTGATCGAAAGAATGGAAAAATTTACACTGATTGAGGCGCAGCTGGAAACGGGGCGGACACACCAGATTCGCGTACACATGACCTATATCGGGCATCCGCTTCTGGGTGACATGGTATACGGCCCGAAGAAGCAGCCGATTCACTTAGAGGGACAGGCACTGCATGCCCGTGTGCTGGGCTTTATTCACCCGCGCACAGGGGAATATCTGGAATTTGAGGCACCTTTGCCGCCTTATTTTGAAGCATTGCTGGAACGACTGCGGAAATAAGTAGGAGGGAGTAACATGCCGCTGCATAAGAAGGATTTTTTCGGCTTACGGGGAATGTCTGCGGATGATATCCGCTATATTCTTGGGACTGCCGAAACGATGAAATATATTTTGAACCAGAAGGATAAGAAAACACCGCATTTGCAGGGAAAATCTGTTATCATGCTTTTTTATGAGCAGAGTGCCAGAGCGAAGCTGGCGTATGAGCTTGCGGCGCAGTACCTCAGCGCAAATGTGATTGATATGACAAATACGGTACATTCCATTGAGAAGGAAAGTTTGCAGGATATCGGACAGCTGATGGATCAGATGGGGGCGGATTTTATTATTCTGCGTCATTCCATGGCGGGCGCGCCGAGACTGCTGGCAAGCTGTGTGGAGGCTTCTGTCATCAATGCGGGGGATGGCTTTAATGAAAACCCCGGACAGTCTCTGCTTGACCTTCTGACGATTCGGGAGCAAAAGGGCGGCTTTGAGGGGCTGAAGGTTGCCATCATTGGGGATTTGCTGCATAGCCGCGTTTCCAAAAGCAACATCTGGGGTCTGACGAAGCTGGGCGCGGAGGTCTGCGTTTCGGGACCGCCGACGCTGATGCTGCCTGCCATCGAGAATTTCGGGGTGGAGGTATATTATGATGCCAGAGAGGCAGTCAATAATGCGGATGTTATCCTGACAACACGCATGCGGATGGAGAAGCAGGATAAGAAATCCCTGCCTTCTCTGGATGAATATAAACGCCTGTTCCGTATTGATGAAAACCTTTTGCGCTATGCAAAGAAGGATGCCATTGTGATGCATCCCGGCCCGATTCAGAGGGGGATTGAGATTTCCTCCGGAGTGATTGACAGCAAGCAGTGTATCATCAATGACCAAATCGGGAACTCTGTTGCGGTGCGTATGGCAATGTTCTATATCCTTTCTCAGGTGGGAGGTGCGTTCAGATGAAGACAGTTCTGAAAAATTGCAGAGTGCTTGGAACAACCCATGATAAGGATATGCTCCATGATATTTATGTGGAGAATGGGATTATTGAAAAAATCGGTCTGAATCTTGAGGTTGAGGGGGCGAAGCAGATTGATGTCGGCGGACATACGGTGATGTCCGGATTGATTGACATGCACTGCAACATCTGCGACCCCGGACATGAATATATCGAGGATATCGCAACGGCTTCCCGTGCGGCACTGCGCGGCGGCTTTACAACGATTACCTGCGAACCGAATACAGACCCTGTCATTGATAATAAAACGGTTGTGGAATATATTGTTTCCAAATCGAAGGAAAAATCTTTGGTAAATATTTATCCCTACGGTAGCATGTCTATCGGCTGTAAGGGGCAGGAGATTGCGGAAATCGGGGAAATGTACGATGCAGGGATTGTCGGTATTTCCGATGGGGATGAATTTACGGATTCTGCCGCATTCCTGAGAAATGTAATGATTTATACGAAGATGTTTGATTTGCCCGTGCTGACACATTGCGAGGATCGGTCGCTTTCGGGCGTGGGTGTCATGAATGAGGGCTATACGGCGGCATGCCTTGGCCTGACGGGGATGCCGCGAGAGGCGGAGGAAGTGATTGTTGCAAGAAATCTGAACCTTGCGGAGCGGACAGGTGTGCATCTGCATTTATCGCACATCAGCACGAAGGGCTCTGTGCAGCTGATTCGTGAAGCGAAGGGCAGAGGGGTTCCTGTGACCTGCGAAACGTGCCCACATTATTTTATTCTGACGGAGGACGCCATCGGGGATTATGATACATTTGCGAAGGTGAATCCGCCGCTCAGGGCAAAGGAGGATGTTTACGCCATTATTGAGGGAATTATGGATGGGACGATTGATGTTATCGCATCGGGTCACAGCCCTACAAATATGACAGAAAAGGAACGGGAATTTGATGTTGCGGCGTATGGCATTTCTGCACTGGAAACGGCGCTTTCTCTGAGCTATACGCATCTGGTGGAGACGGGATATATTACGGTGGAGCATCTGATTCGGCTGATGTCCGCGAAGCCGGCGGAGATTTTGAAATTATATAATAAGGGAAGCCTGGCAGAGGGAAAGGATGCCGATATTATCGTGGTAGATTTTCTGGAAACCCACCGCATTGACCCGGAGCATTTTGCATCCAAGGCGAAATTTTCTCCCTTTGCGGCGGAGGAGGTGCGCGGCAAGGTGCTTTATACCATGGTTGGCGGCAGACTGCTGACCTAAATGAATAAATGAGGTGTAAATGAATGTATTTGAAACGATTGGATTTACAGGGTTTCAAATCCTTTCCCGAAAAAGTGAAGCTGGAATTTAACCCGGGGGTGACGGCGGTTGTCGGCCCGAACGGGAGCGGCAAGAGCAATGTTTCCGATGCGGTGCGTTGGGTGCTTGGGGAGCAGAGAGCCAGAAGTCTGCGCGGCGATAAGATGGAGGATATTATATTCGCCGGAACGGAGAACAGAAAGCCCCTTGGCTTTGCTGAGGTTTCCATTCTGATTGATAATCAGGATGGCAGACTGCCTTTGGCATACAGCGAGGTGCAGGTGACGCGGCGTGTGTTTCGCTCGGGTGAGAGCGAATACCGCATTAACGGAACGGCGTGCCGCCTAAAGGATATTCAGGAATTATTTATGGATACGGGCGTGGGCCGAGAGGGCTATTCCATCATCGGACAGGGACGTATTGATGAAATTCTGAGTGCAAAGGGAGAGGAACGCCGCCGGATTTTTGAGGAAGCGGCAGGCATTGTAAAATATAAAACAAGGAAAAACGAAGCGGTCAATAAGCTGGAAAAGGAACAGCAGAATCTGCTGCGTGTGGATGATATCATCAGCGAATTAGAGGTGCAGGTGGAGCCGCTGGAGAAGCAGAGCGAGAAGGCGAGGGAATACCTTCGCCTGAAGGAGCGGCTGAAGCAGGCGGAAATGACTGCCTTTTGCAGGGATGCGGCGCGGATTGCAAAAGAAACGGAAATGCTTTTGCAGGCGGAGGAGACTGCGGCGGAGCAGCTTGCGGAAAGCCTTGCAAAAAGCAATCTGGAAAAGGCGCAGGCGGCTTTCTTCCGAGAGAAAAACGAGGAGCTGGATGCCCTTTTGCAGCAGCAGAATGACAAAATGACAGAGCTGCGTGCCGAATTGGAAAAGACAGAGGGCGAGATTCGCCTGCGCGAGGAGCAGCGTGCCAATGACGAGGCAAACCGCACCCGTATTGCCGGAGAAATGGCGGAAAAGGCGAAAAAGCAGACGGAAAATGAAGCGGAGCAGGAGCTTTGCCGCAGCAAAATGGCAGGACTGAAACTGGAAATGGACGCAAGACAGGAGGAACTGGATGCGCTGCAGGAAGAATATGCATCTCTGAGCACTGTGCTGAGTCAGGATGAAACGAAGGTGGAGTCCTTTAAGGATGAAATTTTTGAGCAGATTCGGATTGGCACAGAGGCGAAGGGGGAAATCTCCAAGCGGGAGGCCATGCAGGAGCAGTTTCTTGCCAGAAGGGCGCAGCTTCTGGGCGAAAAGGAGCATACGGAAAGCAGACTGCATCAATTTACGGTGCATTTGCAGGCATTGGAAAAGCAGGAAAATGACCGAAAGGAGCAGATTCGCTATCTGGAGCAGGAGCTGACTGCCTTGGAGCAGGACAAAAGGCATGCGCTGCAGGAAAAGCAGAAGGCGGAGACAAGCCTTTCCGTACAGGAAAGACGCGGCTCTGAGCTGCAATCGCGATTAGCACTGCTTTCTGAAATGGAACGGGAGCATGAGGGCTATTACAACAGCGTAAAAAGCCTGCTGAATTTGCCGGATGCGAAGGAAAGAGGCATCTGCGGCGCAGTCGGACAGCTTTTGAAGGTGGAGGAGACCTACGAAACTGCTATTGAAGCGGCGTTAGGCGGCGCATTACAGAACATTGTTACCGAAACAGAGGAGGACGCAAGGGATGCCATTGGCTATCTGAAAAGGCGGAACCTCGGCAGGGCGACCTTTCTGCCTGTGACCGCCATCAAGGGCAGACCGCTTGAGGGCAGACAGGCGATTCTGGCGGAGGTCGGCGTGATTGGTACGGCGTATGAGCTGGTTTCGTTTGAGGAGAAATTCAGACAGCTTGCAATGTATCTCTTAGGGCGGATTCTGGTTGTGGAAAATCTGGACAAAGCGGTACAGCTGGCGAAAAAATATCGCCATCAGTATAAGCTGGTTACGCTGGAAGGGGACATTCTGAACCCCGGCGGCGCAATGACGGGTGGCTCACAGCAGAAAAAGGCACTGCATGTTTTCGGCAGAAGCAGAGAAATCCGCAGCCTACAGGAGGCCTTGCAGACGGCAAACCGAACCATCACAGAGATGCGTGACAGGCTTGCGCTTGCAAATGAGGATTTGCAGGAGATTGAGCAGGAAACCGTTGAGAAAAAAATGGAGCTGCAAAGGGTCATGGTGACGCAAAGCAGTGACAGCGGCGAAAAGGAAAAAACACTGGCGGAGAAGCAGGAGGCTGCCGAAAGGCTTTCCCTTCTGGAGCTGGAGGAAAAGCAGCTGGCGGAGCAGACGGAAAATGCCGAGAAGGAAATTGTGGCACTGCGCGAAAGGGCGGCTTGCTCGGAAACGGCAATGGAAGCGGCAAATGCACAGCTGACTGCCTTTCAGGACAGCCTGACGGGCGGCAAGGAAGAAAAGGACATGCTGATGGAGAAGATTACGCAGAGGAAAATTGCGCTTTCTTCCATCGGGCAGAATGTATACAGCATGGAGGAAAAGCTGCTGCGTTTGCAGGAGGAGCAGAAAGCCCTCCGGACAGAGCAGAAAAAAGCAGAGGAGCAGGCGGCACTGTATGAAAAAAATACGGGTCTGCGGCAGGAGCAGCAGGAAGCCCTACAGCAGAGGGCGGCGGAGCTGGAGCAGCAGGCGCAGACCGCACAAAGCTGCCTGAATGAAACGGCGGCAGAGAAGCAGGAAACTGCGGAAAAAGCCGCAAAAGCCGAGGAAACGGCGGCAGAATGGAAGGAAACGGCAAACAAGCTGGAGAATGAACAGCTGCGCATTTTGGCGAAAAAGGAAAAGCTGGAAGAAGAAAAGCAGCGCATTACCGCCCAGATGTGGGAGGAATACGAAATGACGCTGCGGATGGCGCAGGAATATACGGCAGGACTGCCACAGGAGCAGGAGCAGCTTTCCGTGAGGGAATGGAAAGGGAAAATCCGCGCACTGGGGGATGTGAATGTCGGCGCGATTGAGCAGTATAAGGAAGTAAAGGAGCGGTTTGAATTTCTGACGGCGCAGAGAGAGGATATTCTTGCGGCGGAGGAAAAGCTGCAGCAGATCATTGAGGAGCTTTCGATTTTGATGGAGCAGCAGTTCCGCGAGCAGTTCAAGGTGATTTCCGAGAATTTCAGCGAGGTATTCCGCGAAATGTTTGGCGGCGGCAGGGCACAGCTCAGGCTGACCGATGCGGCGCACGTTCTGGAATCCCCGATTGAGATTGTGGCACAGCCGCCCGGGAAAAATTTGCAGAACATGCAGCTGCTTTCCGGCGGGGAGCGTGCATTGACCGCGATTGCGATTTTATTTTCCATTCTGAAAATGAAGCCCTCTCCCTTCTGTATTCTGGACGAGATTGAGGCGGCGTTGGACGATGCGAATGTCAGCAGATATGCACAGTATCTGAAAAAATTTGCAGAGGAAACGCAGTTTATTGTCATTACCCACAGAAAGGGCACGATGGAGCATGCAGATGTGCTTTATGGCGTGACGATGCAGGAGAAGGGCATTTCCAAATTGATTTCCGTTGACTTTTCGGAGGCGGAAAAAAGTATTACAGCGTAAGAAAGAAAAGGAGACCGAATATGGGTTTATTTGATTTTTTTAAGAAGAAAGCCACGGAGGAGCAGCCGCAGACGGAGGAGCAGCAGGAAGGTGTTCTGGAGCTGGACGGCGTGGAAGTGGAAACAGACGCGCAGGAGGCGGATATTGTTCTGGATGTGGAGGATGGGCAGGATATGAACCGGGCTGTCCATGCAGTGATGGATGAGGAGGAAATCCAGATTGACCGCGCAGGAGAGGATATTCTGTATCGGGAGGATGCAGAGGAAGCGCCTGCGGAAGCGGAAATCGAGATTACCTTCGAGGACGCGGACGGAGAGGAAATCCTGACGGCGGAGGACGCGGCGGAGGCCGAAGCAGTTCTGGATGAGCTGACGGAGATTGCAGGGGAAATTCTTGCGGAAAAGCCCCTTGCGGAGGATGAGGTCATCGTTGCGACAGAGGGCGGCGAGATTTTTACGGCGGACAATGATGCGGACGGCAAAGCCTTTGTAGAGGAGCTGGCGGACGAGGTTGCAGAGGAGCTGAATCAGGAGAAACCGACAGAGGAAGCACAGGAAACGCCTGCGGAGGAAAGCGCAGAGGAGGAAAAGCCTGCGAAGATGGGCTTTTTTGCGAAGCTGAAGGCGGGCTTGGATAAGACAAGAAAGAACATCCTTGGCGGTGTGGACGGCGTTCTGGGCGCGTTTACGAAGATTGACGAGGATTTGTTTGAGGAGCTGGAGGAAGCACTCATCATGGCAGATATGGGCGTGCAGACGACAATGGATATCGTGGAAAACCTGCGAAAAAGGGTTAAGAGAGAGCATGCGACCGACCCTGCGGTAATCAAGGATATGCTGATTGATGAGATTACGGCGATTTTGCAGGAGGGTGCGCAGGAGGACGAAAATCTGCCCTCTCCTTCCGTTCTGCTGGTCATTGGTGTGAATGGTGTCGGCAAGACAACGACCATCGGCAAGCTGGCGCATAATTTCAAGGAGGACGGGAAATCCGTGCTTCTGGCGGCGGCGGATACCTTCCGTGCAGCGGCAATCGATCAGCTGGAAATCTGGGGGGAACGCTCCGAGATTCCTGTGATCAAGCATGAGGAAAATTCCGACCCTGCGGCGGTGGTATATGACGCAGTGCATGAGGCAAGAAAGCAGAATACCGACCTTTTAATCTGCGATACGGCAGGGCGTTTGCACAACAAGAAAAACCTGATGGAGGAATTGAAGAAGATTGCGCGTGTCATCGAGAGAGAATACCCTGCGGCACACAGAGAGGTATATCTGGTGCTGGATGCCACAACGGGACAGAACGCACTGCAGCAGGCAAAGCTGTTCAAGGAAGTGACGGATATCACAGGAATTGTGCTGACAAAGCTGGACGGCACAGCCAAGGGCGGCATTGTGGTTGCAATCAAGAGCGAATTGCAGATCCCTGTACGCTATATCGGGGTCGGGGAAGGGATTCACGATTTGCAGAAATTTGATGCGGCTGAATTTGCAGGTGCATTGTTCGGAAGGGAGGCATAAGAGATGGCAGAGGAAAAGAAAATCGAAAATGCCGTTTATGAATATGATGTATTAGAGGAAAGAACGGAACGCCGTCCGGCGACAGTGACCCCCTATGAACGGGAAATCTGTCAGCACATGGAGGGGCTGTTTCCGCATCGTGTGACGAGAGTGTATCGGGAGATAGATTCCGAATTTCTGAGCGTGAATGTTTTCGTGATGAAAGCACCCACGAAGAAGGATTTTCATGTGCTGTATACCACAGGGATGAGCGCGATGCCGATGAAGCTGCCGCAGGAATTTCTGCCGAAATATAAGGATTTGGAGCGCGCGGAGCTGCTGCTGTTTCTGCCGGCGGAATGGGATATTCTGACAGGATACGAAACAGATGCGGATGTGCCTGACCGCCTTTGGTGGCCTGTACGGCTGATGAAATATTTGGCAAGATTTCCGCACGAATTCAAAACATGGCTGGGCTGGGGGCATACACTGCCGAATTCAGCCGATTGTGTGCCGTATGACGAAAGTACGAAGCTTTGCGGCGCGATGCTCGGAGCATTGCAGGAAAATATCAGCATGTTCCGTACGGAGGATGATACGCAGATTAACATGTACTGCGTGATTCCGCTGTATAAAGAGGAAATGGAGTACCAGAAAGCTGCGGGCACAGAGGCGTTGATGCAGAAGCTTTCTGTACTGAATGGGTATGGGATGATTGTATTTCCTGACAGACCGAATGTCTGCGCAGAGGAAGAATAAAAGAAAAAGGCGTATGGAAAGATTTGAACCGAGCTGTTTTGTGCTGTCTGCACAAAATGACTCGGTTCAAAGTTTCTGTACGCCTTTCAAATATAGACCGGTTTTATCACCGGTGTGATTTAGATGTCATTCCTTGCGGTATGCCACAGGCTTCTGTGCTGCCTTTTGGATGGTGTTTTTTAATTCGTAATCCTCATATTTCAGGTCGGGAATTGCCTTCATGCGGTTTTGCCGTTCAACCAGAAATTCCATATACAGCAGTAAATCCGCCTTACTGTCCTCCTCCAGCAGGGTGTAATATCGACGAAATTCGTTGAACGTAGCGGTTTCGTCATCAATCACATAGGGATAGCGGATATCATTGACACCCAAAAGATAATCCATAGAGACATTGAAGATGGAGGCAATTTTTTTTAAATCGGAAATGGAGGGTTGGTTTCGACCGGATTCATAGTTTGCAATCGCTGTATAGCCATAGTTGAGCATTTCGCCTAACTTGACCTGTGTCAGCTTTTTTTCTTTTCTCAATGCTTTCAAGCGGTCTTTAAATTCCATGTCATACACCTCTCCTTTTATTTCTTTTATAGACAAAGCCGAAAAAGTTTGCGCTTTTGGTCGGTTTTGGAAATGTATAAAGTATCCCCCAAATAACAATATTTATTATACGGATAAATTTTCACGGGGAAAAGGCTGAACCACAGATGCAATGAAAATCTTGATAAAAATTTGCGATGCGTGAAGTTGAGTGGTTTTTCTCAAAAAATGCAAAAAATTTTTATTTTTTTGGAAAAATATGAAGAAATTTATTGACATATATCAGAAATGGTGTTATATTCAAATCACATAAAACATATAAAAATACTATGATATATAAAGAGATTGAGAGGAGTATTCTTATGCCGACAAAATATTATTTTGATAACGCAGCAACAACACCCGTAAGGGAGGAGGTATTGCAGGAGATTCTTCCTTACTTTAGAGAATATTACGGCAATGCATCCAGCATTTACAGCATTGCGAAGGAAAGCAAAAAGGCACTGGAGGCAGCAAGGGCAAAGGTGGCGGCTGCGATTGGTGCGACACCCGATGAAATTTATTTCACAGCAGGCGGCTCCGAAAGCGACAATATGGCACTGCGTGGCGTGGTAAACGCAAGCAAGAAAGAGAAAAAACATATTATTACAACAAAAATTGAACATCATGCGATTCTGCATACCGCAGAATTTCTGGAAACAAAGGGTGTGGATGTGACTTATCTGAACGTAGACGAATTCGGGAAGATTTCTTTGGAGGAGCTGGAAAATGTCATCCGTCCGGAAACCGTTCTGATTTCCGTTATGTTTGCGAATAACGAAATCGGTACGATTCAGCCTATCGCAGAGATTGGCGAAATTGCGAAAAAGCACGGCGTTTTGTTCCACACAGATGCGGTACAGGCTGTCGGTCATGTACCCATTGATGTAGAAAAGCTGCAGGTTGATTTGCTGTCCATGAGTGGGCATAAGCTGGGCGCACCGAAGGGCATCGGTGCGATTTATATCCGCAAGGGAACAAGGATTTCTCCGCTGATTTTCGGCGGTGCACAGGAAAAGAAGCTGCGTGCGGGCACAGAAAATATTGCGGGTATTGTTGGTCTGGGCAAGGCTGCGGAGCTGGCAGTGGCTGAAATGGAGGAAACAACAAAGAAGCTGACTGCACTGCGGGATAAGCTGATTCATGGGATTTTGGAAAGCATTCCCGATAGCCGCCTGAACGGACACCCGACAGATCGTCTGCCCGGCAACTGCAACATTTCCTTCTCCTATATTGAAGGCGAATCCCTGCTGCTGCTGCTGGATGCACTGGGCATTGCAGCTTCCAGCGGTTCTGCATGTACATCCGGCTCTCTGGACCCTTCTCATGTGCTGATGGCGATTGGTTTGCCTCATGAGATTGCACATGGCTCTCTGAGACTGACAATAGACAGAGAAAACACGGAGGAGCAGGTAGACTTTATTCTGGAAAAATTGCCCGGTCTGGTACAGCGGCTGAGAGATATGTCTCCCGTTTATCCCGGCAAAAAGGCTTGATAGAAGAAAATCAGACATTTACTTTAGACATTTATATAAATCAGAACACTAAGGAGGAGTTTTGAAATGGAATATAGCGAAAAGGTAATGGATCATTTTATGAACCCAAGAAATGTAGGCGAAATTGAAAACGCAAGCGGCGTTGGACAGGTCGGCAATATGAAATGCGGCGATATCATGAAGGTATATTTGCAGATTGAGGATGGCAAAATCGTTGATGCAAAATTCAAAACCTTTGGCTGCGGTGCCGCAGTTGCGACAAGCTCCATGGCGACAGAACTTGTAAAGGGCAAGAGTATTCAGGAAGCATTGGAGGTAACCAATAAAGCGGTTATGGAAGCACTGGATGGTCTGCCTCCCGTAAAGGTACACTGTTCCTGTCTGGCAGAGGAGGCATTGCGTGCCGCTCTGTGGGATTATGCACAAAAGAACAATATCGTCATTGACGGACTGGAACCTCCCGTAAATGACGTTGACGAAAGACATCATCAGGCTGAATGATAGAAGCACCAAAGAAAAAGGAAACGAAACAGGACACAGAAGATAAAACTCATAAAAACTCAGAAATTTTCAAAAAACTCTCAAAAACTCATTTTATTACACCCCTCTAAACCAATAAAATGCCCCCTTTTCCATTCGGAAGAGGGGGCGTTTTTATGTAGAAGTTCCTTATTTCAAAAGGGACTCATAGCTATGCAGGACAGCTGAGAGACCTTCTTCAAGGGTGCCGTTATTTTCTGCAATGGCTTCTGCCGCCGCGCTATAAAGGGGCAGGCGTTCATGATAGAGCTTCTGCGCCGCCGCCTGATCGGGGGCAAGGGGTCTGCCGTTGCCCGTCTGGAGCAGGTCTGCATCGCGTTTCAGCCAGATGAGTCTGCCGTTGCGCTTGAGATATTCGACATTCAGGGGGTTTTTGATGATGCCGCCGCCTGTGGCAATGACGAGGTTATTCTGTGCGGAAACCTCATGGATGACCTTTGTTTCGATTTCGCGGAAGGCAGGCTCTCCTTCCTTTGCGAAGAATTCGGCAATGGGCATTTTGATGCGCTCAATGATCAACTCATCGGTATCGACAAAGCCTTTGCCCAGCTTTTCTGCCGCCCTTTTGCCAATCGTGCTTTTGCCGCCGCCGCTCATGCCAACCAGAACAAGATTGGAGCGTTCCTTTAAGAGGGGCGTATTGATTTCGGCAATGCGGGCATCCTCCAGATGGGTATCCAGAAAGATTTCTACGGCATATTTTGCCTGTGCAACGAGCATTTCCAGACCGCCTGCGGCACGAATCCCGCGCTTTTCCGCCTCCAGAACAAGCTGGGTACGCAGGGGGTTATAGACAACATCCGCAACGCCTTCGAGCGCGGTGAAGCGGTCTAAATCAATGGGGCAGTCATCGGAGTTCGGATACATTCCGACAGGAGTGGTATTCACGATGATTTTTGCATCGGCATGATTTTTATAACATTCTGCATAGGTGACGGTTTCCGGATATTCCTTATAATATACGGTGATAATTTCGGATGCACCCAATTCTTCCAGAACGGCAATGACAGCCTTGGACGCGCCGCCCTTGCCCAGAACCAATGCTTTTTTGCCGGCAACATCAATGCCGTTTTTCTGGAGCAGATAACGGAAACCGTAAAAATCCGTATTATAGCCGCAAAGCCTGCCGTTTCTATTGACAACCGTATTGACTGCGCCGATTTTCTGCGCGCGGCTATCTACCTCATCCAGATAAGGGATAACCGTTTCCTTATAGGGAATGGTTACATTCAAGGCAGAAAACTGTTTTTCTCGCAGGAAAGCATCCAATTCATCTCTTGTTAAGGGAATCAGATCATAGGTATAATCCGCCAGCTGTTCATGAATGATTTTAGAAAAGCTGTGTCCCAGTTTTTCTCCGATTAGTCCGTATCTCATTAGAAAGTCACCTCGTATCTTTTGTATTTTCTATGGAACAATAGTTTCTCTCTATCTTAATGCAAATAAAGGATTTATGCAATCTCTTTTGCAAAAGAAAAGATTAAAGTTTTTGTAATATTTTTCATTGTATTTTTGTGGTACAATATAAAATAAAAACCAAATGGGAAAACAAAGGAATCAGGTGAAAAAATGAATCGATTTTTGAAAAAAATATGCACCGGCATTTTATGCGGTGTGCTTGGCGTGGTAAGCATCGGGGCGCAGGAGACCTTTGCGGCAGATGCGAAGGAGATGCGTGCTGTCTGGATTTCAACGGTATACAGTGCGGATTACCCTTCCACAACGAATAATGCAGAAGCGCAGAAGAATGAATTTATTCAGAAGCTGGAGCAGGCACAGGCGTTGGGCTTGAATACGGTTGTGGTGCAGGTGCGCCCGAAGGGGGATGCGCTGTATCAGTCCGAGCTGAATCCATGGAGTGCTGTGCTGACAGGGGCGCAGGGGACAAACCCCGGCTATGACCCGATGGCGTTCATGATTGCGGAAGCACACAAGCGCGGCATGGAATTTCACGCATGGATGAACCCTTATCGCATTACGACATCCGGAACGGATGTATCCGCACTTTCTGCGGACAACATGGCAAGAAAGCATCCGGACTGGATTCTGACCTACAACGGGGCAATGTATTATGACCCTGCGAATGAGGAGGTACAGCAGTATATCTGCGATACGGTAAAAGAGGTTGTGGAAAAATATGATGTGGATGCCATCCATTTTGATGATTATTTCTATCCTTCCAATTATCCCCTGCCTGAGGGCGAAACAAGGGAAGGCGCAGTGGCGCAGGAGCGCCGCGACAATGTGGATACGTTAATCAAAAAGGTATATCAGACGATTAAAAATACAAAAGCCTCTGTGGAATTCGGCATCAGCCCGATGGGAATCTGGAAAAACAGCACCTCTGACGAGGCAGGCTCTGCAACACGCGGCTCCGAAGGCTATTATACGGTTTACGGAGATGCGAAAAAATGGGTAGAAAAAGGCTGGGTAGATTACATTACACCGCAGATTTACTGGGAGCAGGGTAATGCCTATGCTGATTATGAGACACTGGTGAAATGGTGGAGCGACGTGGTTGAAGGGACTGACGTAAAGCTTTATATTGGACAGGGGATTTACAAGGATTCCGTTGCGAAGGAGATTGCACAGGAAATGCAGGTCAATGAAAAATACAACGTGGACGGCAGTATGTTCTTCAGTCTGCGGGATTTGCTGAACAACAGACAGGGCTGTGCGGATGCGGTGAAGGCATATTATCAGACAGCGACAAAACCGACAGAGCCAACAACACCGACAGAACCGACCACCCCGACAGAACCGACCACCCCGACCGAACCGGAAGCACCTGTTACGATTGAAAAGAAATATGCCTACGCAGGCAGGGCAAAGGTAACGGTGAACGGCAAGGCGGTGGATTTCCAGACATACACGATTGACGATTATACCTATTTTAAGCTGCGCGATGTTGCAGGTGCGGTAAATGGGACAGCGAAGCAGTTTCAGACCTACTGGGACGAAAGCAAGCAGGCGATTGAGCTGTTCCGTGGTGTGCCGTATTCCTCCTCTGTGAGCGGCGCGGCAGGCAGATATGGCGATACCTATGGCACAACCTCTACTGCAAAGCTATACTGCGACGGGGAAAGAAAGAGTGTGAGTGCCTATACCATCAACGATTATACCTATTACAAGCTGCGCGATTTGGCGAAGCTGCTGGATATGGGCGTGACATGGGAGGAAGGCTCGGCTACCATCGGCATCAACACCGCAAAAAGCTATCAGTAAGCCAGTGACGGGTCGGAAGGAGAAAGAGATGTCCCTTTTTAAGAAATTGCAGGAAAAGAGAACGGCGGAGCGTGTGCGAAAATCCGAAAGAATGCAGGGCTTTACCATGCAGGCGGAATTGAGCGCGACCATCGTCAGTGTAAGGCTGTTGGACGGCACGGAAGCGGAAACGCGGTTTCTGGTGGAATATGCCAACGGCGAGAAGAAGGAGGAAGCTGTTAAGAATGACAGTGAAAGATTTCGGGAGCTGAGCATGTATTTGGGCTAAAGGGAATTTCTTGCACGGTTCCGAAGCGCTGCGAGGGAATTTTCTGAAAAAGCCTTGCAAACAAAGGAAAGAAGTGGTATAGTAATACAAAGTAATGATTATAAACGTTGGTGAAAAGAGTGGGTAGAACAACCCGCTCTTTGTTATTGTAGGGGGAAAGCCCCATCGGATTTTTGTAAGACGGAAAAAGAAAAACGAAAAAGAGGTGTAAAAATGGCGAAACCAAACAATACAGAAGCAAAGGTGCTGCCCATTCTGGAGCCGATTATTGCAGAAAAGGGGCTGGAGCTGGTAGATTTGGAATTTGTAAAGGAAGGCGTAAACTGGTATCTGCGTGTTTATATTGATAAGGACGGCGGTGTAAATATTGATGACTGCGAAGCGGTCAGCCGTGCGCTTGAGGTGAAGCTGGATGAAAAAGATCCCATCGAGCAGGCCTATATTTTGGAGGTAAGCTCCCCCGGTATCGACAGACCGCTGAAAAAGGATGCGGATTTTGTGAAATATCAGGGAGAAATCATTGATGTGAAGCTGTATAAGGCGCAGGACGGCAGCAAGCAGTATCAGGGCAGGCTGCTGGGTCTGGAGAATGGTGTGCTTTCCATCGAGGAGGAAAACGGAAACGTAGTGAAATTTGAACAGAAGGATATCGCCAGCGTGAGATTGGCAGTTATTTTTTAAGCTAAGGGAGGAATTTGGAAAATGGACAGTAAAGAATTTTTGGATGCGCTGAATCTGGTTGCAAAGGAAAAGGGCATTGATAAGGAAGTTGTATTTGAGGCAATCGAGGCATCCCTGGTTTCTGCATGCAAGAAAAACTTCGGCACAAGCCAGAATATTAAGGTGGTTATCGACAGAGAATCCGGCAATGTTGCCTGCTATGCGCAGAAAACCGTTGCAAGCCCTGTGGAAGATCCGCAGCTGGAAATCTCTCTGGAAATGGCAAGAGTGCTGAACCCCAACTATGTGGTTGGCGATGTGGTGGATCTGGAGGTAACACCGAAGGACTTCGGCAGAATTTCCGCACAGACCGCAAAGCAGGTGGTGGTACAGAAATTCCGCGAGGCAGAAAGAGAAATTCTCTTTAACCAGTACATTACAAAGGAAAGAGAGGTTGTAACTGCCATCGTACAGAGAAAGGAACGCAGAAATGTTATCGTGCAGATGGGCAAGATTGATGCGATTCTTTCCGCAAACGAGCAGATTCCCGGCGAACAGTATAACTTCATGGATCGCATCAAGGTGTATGTGCTTGAGGTAAAGCAGACCACAAAGGGCCCTCAGATTTTTGTTTCCAGAACACATCCTGAGTTGGTAAAGCGTCTGTTTGAACAGGAGGTGCCCGAAGTACATGACGGTACAGTGGAAATCAAGAGCATTGCAAGAGAAGCCGGAAGCAGAACAAAGATTGCCGTTTATTCCAAGAATGAAAACGTGGATGCACTGGGTGCCTGTGTTGGGCAGAATGGCTACCGTGTCAATGTAATCGTAAGCGAGCTGGGCGGCGAAAAGATTGATGTGATCAACTGGAGCGAGGACCCCAAGGAATTTATTGCGGCAGCACTCAGCCCCTCTAAGGTTCTGGAGGTTGCACTGAACGAAGCAGAGCAGAGCGCGAAAATCGTGGTGCCCGACCATCAGCTTTCTCTGGCAATCGGCAAGGAAGGGCAGAATGCAAGACTTTCCGCAAAGCTGACAGGCTGGAGAATCGATATCAAGAGTGAAACACAGGCAAGAGAAACAAACTTCTTAGCAGAAGACCCCGTAACGGAAGAAGCGGCGGAGGAAACAACGGCAGAAGAAACAGTAGATGAGGCTGTAGAAGAAGCAGCAGAGGAAGATGTAACAGCGACAGAGGAAACGGCAGAAGGCGAAGCAGAAGCGTAAGAGGGAGGAGAGTATATGAAGCAAAGAAAAGTACCTCTCAGAAAATGTACCGGCTGTCAGGAAATGAAAAATAAAAAGGAACTGATTCGCATTGTACGAAATGATGCAGGCGAATTTGCCTTAGACCGTACGGGAAAGCTGCCCGGACGCGGTGCATATATCTGTCCCAATGCGGAATGTCTGGCGAAGGCGCAGAAATCCAAGGGGCTGGAGCGCTCCTTTAAGGTGGCTGTGCCGAAGGAAGTGTATGAGCAGCTGCTTCAAGAATTGGAGAAACAGACCAATGAATAAATTTTTTTCCCTTCTGGGGCTTTGCAAGCGGGCGGGAAAGCTTGTTGCAGGCGAGGTGGCCGCAGAACAGGCGGTGCGCAAAAAACAGGCATATCTGCTCATTTTAGCGCAGGATGCATCGAAGAATACAAAAAAGAAATTTACAAATTCCGCAGTGTATTATGAACTGCCCTTGGCAGAAATCGGAACCAAGGAAGAACTGGGCAGAGCCATTGGCGCAGAAATGCGCTCCATTATTGCGATTACAGAAAAGGGCTTTGCAAAAAAACTGAAAGAGCTTGCGGATGATAATATAGAGAATAGAACGAAGGTCGGTGAAGGCTGATTTTCGAGAAAGACGAGGTGTTGTGGAATGTCCAAAATCAGAATTTATGAACTGGCAAAGCAGCTTGGCGTTGCCAATAAAGACTTAGTAGCAAAAATCAACAGCATCGGCATTGAAGCAAAAAGCCACATGGCAATGCTGACAGAGGAAGAAGCCGCAAAGGTGACGGCGTTATATCAGCCGAAGAAGGAGGAACCCAAAAAGGATGCACCGAAAAAGGATGCACCCAAGCAGAACCAGCCCAAGCAGAATCAGCCGAAGCAGGATGGGCAGAAAAAGGAAAATGACCGCAGACAGGACGGCAACAGACCTGCACAGAAAAAGGACAACAGAAACGAAGGCAGAAGCAACGAAAACAGAAACGAAAGCAAGCAGGGAAAGGGCAATAATAATAACAATAATAATAATAACAAGCAGGGCGGTCAGAATAACAAGGGCGCACAGCAGCAGGGCAAGAAGGACAACAATAAAGGCAAGGACAAAAAAGACAAAAAGGGCAACAAGAACGGTCAGAAGGTAAGAGAAAACCCCATGGAGCGCAGAAGACGTGAAATGGAGGAGGAAGCAGCGCTGATGGCAGAGCTGGCGGCACTGGAGGCGGAGGAAGCAAACGCAGATCCCGTTATCAAATATATTCCCGAAAGCATTACCGTAAAGGATCTGGCTGAGGTTCTGGGCAAAAAAGGCTCCGATCTGGTTATGAATCTGATGAAAAAGGGCAAAATGCTTGCCATCAATGCAACATTGGATTTTGATACCGCGGCTTCCATCGCAGAGGAATACAACGTGATTCTGGAGCAGGAGGAAGAAAAGGATATCATGGAGGAAGCCTTTGGCGCAGAGGAGGAAGAGGATGAATCCAAGCTGGAGGAAAGACCTCCCGTTGTTGTTGTAATGGGGCATGTTGACCACGGCAAAACCTCTCTGCTGGATGCCATCCGTCATTCCAGCGTAACAAAGGGCGAAGCAGGCGGCATTACACAGCATATCGGTGCATACACCGTTCAGATTGACGGCAAGCCCATTACCTTCCTGGACACACCCGGTCACGAGGCATTTACGGCAATGCGTATGCGCGGCGCGCAGATTACAGATATCGCGATTCTGGTTGTTGCGGCAGATGACGGCGTAATGCCCCAGACAGTAGAAGCAATCAACCATGCGAAGGCAGCAGGCGTTGAAATTATCGTTGCCATCAACAAGATGGATAAGCCCTCCGCAAACCCCGACCGCGTAAAGCAGGAGCTGACAGAATACGGTCTTCTGGCAGAGGACTGGGGCGGCACAACCGTTTGCGTTCCTGTATCTGCACACACGAAGGAAGGCATTGATAACCTGCTGGAAATGATTATTCTGACAGCAGAAATGAAGGAGCTGAAGGCAAACCCCAACAAGAAGGCAAGAGGTGCTATCATCGAAGCACAGCTGGATAAGGGACGCGGCCCTGTTGCAACCGTACTGGTACAGAGCGGCACCCTGCGTGTGGGCGATCCTGTGGTTGCAGGCCCTGCATACGGGAGAATCAGAGCGATGACAGATGATAAGGGCAGACGCGTGAAATCCGCAGGCCCCTCCACTCCTGTTGAGATTCTGGGGCTTTCTGAGGTTCCTGCAGCAGGTGACAGCTTCTATGTAGCGGCAAACGAAAAGCAGGCAAGACAGCTTGCGGAAAGCGTTATCGCAAAGAACAGAGAAACACTGATTAGCCAGACACCCCAGAAGGTATCTCTGGATGACCTGTTCAACCAGATTCAGAGTGGTAACATGAAGGAGCTGGGGATTATTGTAAAGGCGGACGTACAGGGCTCTGTAGAGGCAGTGCGTCAGTCTTTGGAAAAGCTGACAAACGAGGAGGTACGCGTGCGCGTGATCCATGGCGGCGTTGGTGCGGTTACGGAAAGCGACGTGCTTCTGGCATCCGCATCCAATGCGATTATTATCGGCTTCAACGTGCGTCCTGAGCCTGCGGCAAAGGCATTTGCGGATGAGGAAAAGGTGGATATCCGTCTGTATCGTGTTATCTATAACGCAATCGAGGATATTCAGGCTGCCATGAAGGGTATGCTTGACCCCATTTACGAAGAAAAGGTTCTGGGTCATGCAGAGGTACGCCAGATCTTTAAGGCATCCGGCGTTGGTACGATTGCCGGCAGCTATGTAAAGGATGGTAAATTCGTGCGAAATTGTCAGGTTCGTATCGTGCGTGACGGTATCGTTGTGTATGAAGGCGATCTGGAAAGCCTGAGACGCTTCAAGGATGACGTAAAAGAGGTTGCAGCAGGCTATGAATGTGGTCTGGTGTTCAAGAAATTCAATGACGTGAAGGAGGGCGACTGGATCGAAGCCTTCACTATGGTAGAGGTACCTCGCTAATTTTGAAATAAAAGGTGAGAGATTATGAAAACAAATAACAGACTTTCTCGCATCAATGACGAGATTATGAAGGAGCTTTCCCAGATTATCCGGGCAGAGCTGAAGGACCCTCGCATTGGTGTGATGACAAGCGTGATCCGTGTGGAAACGACGCAGGATTTGAAATACTGCAAGGTTTATGTTTCTGTACTGGGTGACGAAAAGGATAAGGAAAATGTAATGAAGGGGCTGCAGAACGCAGGCGGCTTTATTCGCCGACTGATTGCGCAGAGAATTAACCTGCGCTATACCCCTGAGCTGCGCTTTAAGCTGGACGAATCCGCAGAATATGCCATCCACATGGATGAATTGTTCAGCAAAATTGATAAGGAACGCAAGGAAAGAGATGCAGAATGAAAAAAGCAAACAACTCTTTTGATGAAATCATGGAATGGGTTCTGTCGGCGGAAACGATTGCGCTGGCAGGACACACCAACCCCGATGGGGATGCCATCGGCGCCTGTCTGGCACTCGGCGGCGCACTGGAAAAGGCAGGGAAGCAGGTGCAGGTCATTCTGGAAAAATATGCGGATAAATATCAGCTGATTCCGAATGGACATCTGGTCTGTGCGGCAGAGGATGCAAGGCTTCCTGAGCTGTTTCTCGTACTGGACTGCGGTGACGAGGGACGCTTGGGGGATGCGGCGGAAATTTTCCAAAAAGCAGCGAAGAAAATCAATATTGACCACCACGAAAGCAACACCTATTTCGCAGAGCTGAATTATGTGGCGGCGAAGGCCTCCTCGACCAGTGAGATTGTGTTTCAGCTTTTGGAAAACAGACTGCCCATGACGGCGGCAGAGGCGGCTGGGCTTTATGCCGGACTGATTTATGACACAGGCGGCTTCCGTCATTCCTCTACATCCCCTGAAACCATGCAGATTGCAGGGGCCCTAATGGGGTACGGGATTCCCTTTACGGAGATTTATAACCGCTTTTTCGACAGCCGCAGCTTTTCGGAATTAAAGCTGATGGGCAGAGCCCTGAGCAATGCAGAGCTGCTGTTTGGCGGCGATGTGGTCTGCTCTCAGATTACGGCGGCGGAGATTGCGGAGCTGGGCGGCAGCAGTAAGGAGCTGGATGCCATCATCAATTATCTGAAGGGCGTATTGGGCGCAAAGGTGGCCTGCTTCTTCTACGAAAAGACGGAAACGGATGTAAAGGGCAGTTTCCGCGGCAATGACGGCTATGATGTATGCGCATTGGCGCAGAAATTCGGTGGCGGCGGTCATGTGAAGGCGGCAGGCTGTACCATTTCCGCACCCATTGCCAAAGCCAAGGAAATGGTTCTGGCAGAGGTGGAAAAAATGCTGTAAAAAAGAATTTAAGGAGGTACTGTTTTTTGGACGGTATTTTCAATATTTACAAAGAAAAGGGATTCACCTCCCATGATGTGGTTGCGATTGTTCGCAGAACCATTCACATGAAAAAGGTGGGGCATACCGGCACGCTTGACCCCGATGCGGAGGGCGTTCTGCCGGTTTGCGTGGGCAAGGCAACCAAGCTTTCGGATGTCATTATGGATGGCAGAAAAAGCTACCGCGCCATGCTCCGCTTAGGCGTGACCACAACGACGGAGGACGCTTCGGGCGAGGTTCTGGAGACAAAGGCGGTTGTGTTTGATGAGGGAAAAATCCGCGCGGCTGTGGCAGCCTTTATCGGCAGACTGGAGCAGGTGCCGCCGATGTATTCCGCAGTGAAGGTGAATGGGAAAAAGCTGTATGAGCTTGCCAGAGAGGGCAAGGAGATTGCACGAAAGGCGCGCACCATTGAGGTGTATGATATTCGGATTCGCAGATTTCTGCCGCCCGACAGAGTGGAGATGGACATTGACTGCTCGAAGGGGACATATATCCGCACGCTTTGTGCCGATATCGGCAAGGCACTGGGCTGCGGCGGACACATGGCGGAATTGCTGCGGACAGCAACAGGCAGCTTTTCTCTGGAAAACGCCATAAAGCTGGATGATTTGAAGGCACTGGCGGAGCAGGAGAGAGCAGAGGATGCCCTGCTGACGATGCAGGAGGCGCTGAGAGACTTTCCCGTGATAAAAATTGCGGAGGGCTCGACCAAGCTGCTCTATAACGGCGGAAAAATACAGGAAAAATATTTTACGAAGCAGCCGAAGGCATTGCAGGAGGATGAAATCGCAGCGGTTTACGATTTTGAGAATCACCTTGTTGGACTGTATACACTGAAAAAAGAAGAAACGAATTTTTACATCAAACCGTTTAAAATGCTGGTATAAAGCAAGGATTTTTATACTTGTAAAAGGAGTAAAAAAATGGAACATATTACTGACACGCGAATTGAGCAGAGCGAGCCGACGGCTGTGACTCTGGGGAACTTTGATGGTCTGCATCAGGGGCATCGTTCGCTGATCAATCTGACAAAACAATTTGCGGAGGAGGAGGGGCTGAAAAGCGTGGTGTTTACCTTCTCTCCCCACCCGATGTTTGTCTTTCAAAGAAAAGAAGATTTTGCCTTAATCGTTGACCCTTCGGAAAAGAAATTCCAGATGGAGCAGATGGGCATTGATATTTATATTGAATATCCCTTTGATATGAACTTTGCGGCAATGGACCCTGAGGACTTTGCAGTGAAGCTGATTTTTGAAAAGCTGAAATGCCAGGTGCTGGTGGTCGGGGAGGATTACCGCTTTGGCAAGGGCGCGGCAGGCAATTATGAAATGCTGAAGCGCCTTGGTGCAGAACGCGGCATTAAGGTCATCGGTGTGCCGAAGGTGCTGCATGGGGATGAGAGAGTCAGCTCCTCCCGTATCCGCAGATGCCTTCTGGAAAAGAATCTGGAAGAAGCAAACCAGATGCTGACGGTGCCTTATTTTATCCTTGGTACAGTAAAGGAAGGGAAAAAGCTGGGCAGAACCATCGGCTTCCCTACGGTAAATATCGAGGCGCATCCGCTCAAGCTGTTCCCGCCCAATGGGGTCTATGCAACAAAAACCTTATATAAGGGGAAATATTATTACGGTGTGACAAATATCGGCAAAAACCCTACCGTAAACGGCACAGTGAAGATTGTGGAAACGTATTTACTGGATTTCAATGAAATGATTTACGGCGAACAGCTACAGACATTTTTCTATAAATTCCTGCGCAGTGAACAGAAATTTCCCAGTGTGGAGGAGCTGCAAAGGCAAATTGCGATCAATGCGGAGCAGGCGAGAGCCTATTTTCACTCTGCGGAGTATGCACATTGGAGAAGCGAGCAGGAAAAATAAAGGCGTGAAAATCGAAAAAAAGCCTGCTTTTCTTGGGAAACTTGCGTAATTTCCTTGAATTTTCCTTGCAAAGATGGGCTTCGTATGGTAAGATACTAATGTTGTAAAACCGAGACTCAGTTTCCGGACACTCCGACCATTACTTAGTCTTTGGGGATACAGAAATAAAAAAACATAAGGTTTTTAAGGAGGAAAACAACAATGGCAGCAACAATCAACAAACAGGAAATCATCGCAAAATATGGCAGAACACCTAACGACACAGGTTCTCCCGAAGTTCAGATCGCACTGCTGACAGCAAGAATCTCTCTGCTGACAGACCACCTGAAAATGCACAAGAAGGATCACCACTCCAGACGTGGTCTGCTGAAAATGGTTGGTCAGAGAAGAGGTCTGCTGAACTACCTGAAGGAAATCGATATCGAAAGATACCGTGCAATCATTGCAGAACTGGGTCTGAGAAAGTAATTTACAGATGACAGAAAAAGGGAGGAGCCAATCCTCCCTTTCTTTTTAAAAAGCAAGAAACGAGCAGGAGGCACTATAGATTTCCAACTTTTTTTGCAAGAAGGGACAGGCTTGCAGGCGAAGTTGAAGATCTATGGTGCGAAAAAACGACATTCAAGAAAAGGAGAATGATTATGTTTAGAAGCTATTCCATGGAACTGGCAGGCAGAACACTGACAGCTGAAATCGGCAGAGTGGCAGAGCAGGCAAACGGCGCATGCCTGATGCGTTACGGCGATACAACCGTTCTGGTAACGGCAACTGCATCCGATAAGCCCAGAGAAGGGATTGATTTCTTCCCTTTGAGCATTGATTACGAAGAAAGACTGTATTCCGTTGGTAAAATTCCCGGCGGCTTTATCAAAAGAGAGGGCAGACCCTCCGAAAAGGCGGTTCTGACAGCAAGATGTATCGACAGACCTCTGCGTCCGCTGTTCCCCAAGGATTACAGAAATGACGTTGCTATCGTTGCAACCGTTATGTCCGTAGATCAGGACTGCGCACCTGAGGTGCTGGCAATGATTGGTGCATCCCTTGCGCTGAATATTTCCGATATTCCCTTTACAGATCCCGTATCCTCCGTCAATATCGGCTACTGTGACGGCGCACTGGTGGTAAACCCCACTGCGGCACAGAGAGAAACAACCAGACTGAACCTGACCGTTTCCTCCAAGGAAGATAAGGTTATGATGATTGAAGCAGGCGCGGACGAAATTCCCGATGCACTGATGATGGAGGCAATTCATCTTGCATTTGATACCAACCTGCAGGTTGTGAAATTCATTCAGGAAATCACAGCAAAAGAGGGTAAGGAAAAAGCACCCTACACAGAATATGTAATTCCCGAAGACGCATATCAGTTGGTAACAGGCTTTATCACAGACGCAAGAATGGAGGATGCCGTTTTTGCGGAGCTGAAGCAGGACAGAGATGCAAAGATTAAGGCGCTGACCGAGGAGGTTACAGAAGCACTGACAGAGCAGCTGACAGCAATGGTTGGCGAAGAAACGGATATCGACGCACTGATTGGCGATATTATTTATAAATTCCAGAAAATGACGGTAAGAAGAATGATTCTGAGAGACCACAAGCGCCCCGACGGTCGTGGCATTGAAGAAATCAGAAAGCTGTCCGCAGAGGTAGACGTTCTGCCTCGTGTGCATGGCTCCGCGCTGTTCTCCAGAGGACAGACACAGGCATTGACCGTAACCACATTGGGGGCAATCAGCGAAGGACAGAGATTGGATGGTCTGGATACAAACGAAACAGGCAAGAGATACATCCATCACTATAACTTCCCCGGCTTCTCCGTAGGCGAAGCAAAAACCTCCAGAGGTCCCGGCAGACGTGAAATCGGGCATGGCGCACTGGGCGAAAGAGCATTGCTGCCCGTTATCCCCAGTGAGGAGGAATTCCCTTACGCAATCCGTCTGGTTTCCGATATTTTAAGCTCCAACGGTTCTACCTCTCAGGCATCCATCTGCGGCTCCACACTGTCCCTGATGGCGGCAGGTGTTCCCATCAAACGTCCCGTTGCAGGTATTTCCGTAGGTCTGGTAACGGGCGAAAACGATGATGATTTCATCGAAATCACAGATATTCAGGGCGTTGAGGACTTCTTTGGCGATATGGACTTTAAGGTTGCAGGGACAAGCGAGGGTATCACAGCCATCCAGATGGATATGAAGATTCATGGCTTGACCTTCCCTATGATTGAGCAGGCATTTGCGCAGACAGGCAGAGCAAGAGATTATATTCTGAATGAGGTTATGCTGAAGGCAATCGCAGAGCCCAGAAAAGAGCTTTCTCCTTATGCACCGAAGATTGCACAGATGCAGATTGATGTGGAAAAAATTGCTGAGGTTATCGGCGCAAGAGGTAAGGTTATCAAGAAGATTGTGGAGGAATCCGGCTGTGAAATCGATACAGAGGATGACGGCATCATCTACATCAAGGGCATTGACCCCGCAGGTATCCAGATGGCAAAGGATATGATTACCGCAATCGTTTCCGATCCCGAACCCGGCACGATTTATCAGGGGACTATCACAAGATTGATGGCCTTCGGCGCATTTGTGGAAATCGCACCCGGCAAGGAAGGGTTGATTCATATTTCCAAGATTTCCAACAAGCGTGTGGCAAAGGTTGAGGATGTTCTGGCTGTTGGCGATAAGGTTTCTGTGAAGCTGATGGAAATTGACAAGCAGGGCAGACTGAACTTCTCCATGAAGGATGCCATGGAAGCAGAAGAAAACAAATAAGATTTGAAATAAAATAGCAGTAAAACGCAGGCAGGGGCTGTTTGCAGGTGTAAGCCTGTAAACCTCCTGCCTTTTTTATCAGGCGCAGAGAGAAATTTTATCGGAAAGAGGATGGAAAAGACTGCATAAAAACAGAATTTTTTCTCATGATAGAAACAGAAAGCTGATTTAGGAGAGATGGTATGGTTACAATCAGAACACTGGACAACGGCATAAAGGTCGCACTGGAATCCATTTCCTATGTCCGCAGCATTTCCTTCGGGATTTGGGTGAAAAACGGCTCCCGAAATGAACTGCCGCAGGAAAACGGCGTGTCGCATTATATTGAGCATATGATGTTCAAGGGGACGAAAAGCCGCACGGCAAGGCAGATTGCGGAGGAAATGGATGCGCTCGGCGGGCAGATTAACGCATATACCACGAAGGAATATACCTGCTATCATACCCGTGTGCTGGATAAGCATATTGACCGCGCACTGGATGTGATGAGTGATATGCTGCTGCATCCCTTGATTGCACAGGAGGAGGTGCAGAAGGAGCGCAATGTCATTACAGAGGAAATTTATATGTACGACGATGCGCCGGAGGAGCTGGTGCATGATGCCTTGCAGGATGCCATCTGGCGTGATACCTCCCTGGGGATGCCGATTCTGGGGACGGAGGAAACAATTGCTGCCTTTGATGCGGATTTCATTCGGGCGTATTATGAACGGAATTATCATCAGGAAAATATCGTGCTTTCTGTGGCAGGAAATTTCGAGGAGGAGGAAATGCTTGGGAAGCTGAATGAAAAGCTGGGCGGATGGAAACGGGAAACGCCCTTTGTGCAGCATGATACCCATGCGGCGTATCAGATTTCCTGCGTGGAGAAGGAAAAGGACATTGAGCAGGTGCATGTCTGCCTTGCCTTTCCCGGACTGACCAGAGAGCATCCGCAGAAATATGCACTGGCAATTTTCAATACGCTTTTCGGCGGCGGCATGAGCTCGCGCCTGTTTCAGAAAATTCGAGAGGAAAACGGGCTGACCTATTCCATCTACAGCTATACGACTGCCTTTGCGGATACGGGCGTTTTCACGATTTGCGCGAGCATGAACCCCAATCAGACGGAGCGGGTGTTTGAGCTGATTGCAGAGGAGCTGAAGGAGGTGACAGCGGAAGCCTTCCCGGAACAGCTGATTGCGGTGACGAAGGAGCAAATGATTTCCAATTTCATCATCGGGACGGAAAGCACGCTGAACCGCATGACCTCGGCGGGGGCATCTCTGCTTCTGCGCGGAGAGGTGCAGGAAACAGAGGAAGTGATTGCAAAAATCGAGGCAGTGACGGCGGCGGATGTGCTTGCGACGGCGAGAGCAGTGCTCGACACTGAGAAAATCAGCTATTCCGCAGTGGGCAACCTGAAGGGAAATGACTTCGGCGCGCTGGTGGAAAAGTTTTTTAAATAAAAAAGGCACTCCTTAGAAATACTATAGGTACGGATTTATCCCGAATTTTTTGTATTAAGGAGGAATTATCATGAAAGCAACAAATATAATTGCGCTGACCTTAGTGGTTATCGGTGCGCTGAACTGGGGATTGATTGGATTTTTTGGCTTCGATTTAGTCACAACCCTGTTCCATGGAAGCCTGTTCTGGCTGGCAAGAGTGATTTTTGCGCTGGTCGGCTTGTCCGGTCTGTGGTGCCTGACGCTGTATCATAATGTTGGGCAGGAGCCGCAGATGAAAATGACAAAGCAATAAAAGCAACAAAGGAAAAAGCGGGCAGTTCTGCCCGCGGTACATACAAAAGGGAAAGAAGAAAAGGAGTGAAGGAATATGCGTTTTACAAAAATGCAGGGCTGTGGGAATGACTATATTTACATAAACTGCTTCAAAGAAAAGGTGGAAAATCCCGAAAAGCTGGCAATCGCCATGAGTGAGCGCCATTTTGGGGTTGGTTCTGACGGGCTGGTGCTGATTATGCCTTCCGAAGCTGCGGATTTCCGCATGAGAATGTTTAATCTGGATGGCTCGGAGGGGAAAATGTGCGGCAACGCTTCTCGTTGTGTCGGCAAATATGTTTACGAAAGAGGACTGACGGAGAAAACAACGGTGGCACTGGAAACATTGGGCGGCATCAAGATTTTGCAGCTGCATGTAAAGGATGGCATTGTGGAAAGCGTAACTGTGGACATGGGTGAGCCTGTGCTGGAGGCGGCAGAAATCCCCGTTCTGAGCGACAAGCATCCTGTTATCGGTGAAACAGTGGAAATTCTGGATCGGAAATTTGATTTTACCTGCGTTTCCATGGGAAATCCTCATGCGGTTACCTTTGTGGAAAACGTGATGGAATACCCCATTGAGAAATACGGCAGAGTATCCGAATGCCATCCCATTTTCCCCGACAGGGTGAATACGGAATTTGTGGAAATCGTGGATGACAGCCATGTGAAGATGCGTGTCTGGGAGCGCGGCAGCGGCGAAACATGGGCATGCGGCACAGGAGCGAGCGCAACGGCGGTAGCCTGCGTGCTGAACGGCAAAACAGACAGAAAAGTAGATGTAGAATTGATTGGCGGCACATTGACCATTGAATGGAATGCAGAGGACAACCATGTTTATATGACGGGGCCTGCGGAGTTTTCCTTCGATGGGGAATGGCTGCGGGAGGTATAAGATGGCGAAGGAGTTACACGAGCTGAATGAGCTTGAGGAGAGAGTCATTCTGGTTGCGGTGGAGATGGACGAGAGAAGCAGCCGATCTGCAATGGATACGGATGCGTGTCTGGATGAGCTGGAGGAGCTGGTAAAAACCGCAGGAGCGACGGCGGTGGCACGCTCTGTGCAGAAAAGGGAAAGGATTCACCCCGGTCATTACCTTGGCACAGGGAAAATTGAGGAGCTGAAGGCAATGCTTTTGGCGTATGATGCAACAGGGATTGTCTGCGATGATGAGCTTTCTCCCGCACAGCTGCGGAATCTGGAGCAGATGCTCGGTACAAAGGTGATGGACAGAACGATTGTGATTCTGGATATTTTTGCGGCAAGAGCCTTATCGGGCGAAGGGAAGATTCAGGTGGAACTGGCACAGCTGAAATATCGCCTTTCCCGACTGACAGGAATGGGTGCGTCTATGTCCCGTCTGGGCGGCGGCATTGGTACAAGAGGCCCCGGGGAAAAGAAGCTGGAAACAGACAGACGCTACATCAAGGAGCGAATTGCGGAGCTGAATAAGGATGCGCAGGAAATTCGCACACACAGAGAGCTGCTTCGTGCGCAGAGAAGCAAAAAGGGGACACCTGTGATTTCTCTGGTGGGCTATACGAACGCAGGGAAATCCACGATTCTGAACCGACTTTCCGATGCAGGCGTTCTGGCGGAGGATAAGCTTTTTGCCACGCTGGATACAACCACAAGAAAAATTGAACTGCCGGGCGGCTCGGAGGTTTTTCTGACGGATACGGTAGGCTTTATTCAGAAGCTGCCGCATCATCTGGTGCAGGCGTTCCGTGCAACACTGGAGGAATTGCAGTATGCAGATATTCTGCTGCATGTTGTAGATGCTTCGGATGCAAACCGGGCGGAGCATATCGAGGTGGTATATGATACGCTGCGGTCGCTTGGGTGTGAGGATACTCCTGTGATTACGGTCTTTAATAAGATGGACAGAGAGGTGGAGCTGCCCTTGCCGATGGATACCATGGCGAGAGATATCGTGCAGGTTTCTGCACAGAATGGGGACGGCATGGATGTGCTTTTGGAGCGGGTGGAAAAGCTGCTGCAAAGCTTCCGCAAATCCATTACGGCGCTTGTGCCTTACACAGAGGGCAGCTTAATCGGGTGGATTCACGGCAGATGCGAAATTATCCGCGAGGAACACACAGGCGAGGGTGTTCTGCTGGAGGTTTATGTGGATGAGGAATCTGCCAACAGACTGGAAAAATTTAAAGTGAATGAATAATAGAAACGGCTCCGTACAAAATGTACGGAGTTTTTTCTTTTTTTAGAATAGATTAAGAAAATTGTAAGAAAAGGGGTATTTTTTTTGTAACAACTCTATGGTACTATAAATTTACATTAAAATTCGATTAAAAGGATAGGGAAATCCTTTGAGAGGGGAGGAATGTCCGTGACGGAAAACATCATTCGTATCCGAAATGTGACGAAGGTATTTCAGATGGGGAGTGAGTCCATTCATGCGGTGGATAATGTATCGCTGAATATCCATAAGGAGGAGGTCTGCTGTCTGTTCGGGAAATCCGGTTCGGGCAAATCAACACTGCTGAACTTGATTGCAGGGCTGGAAAAGCCGACAGAAGGAAGGATTTTGTTTCACAATAAGCACATCGAACGGATGAATGAGGATCAGCTTGCTGATTTCCGCAGACAGTATGTCGGGTTTGTGTTTCAGTCCTATCATTTACTGCCGACATTGACAGCACTGGAAAATGTGACTTTGCCTCTGATTTTCAAGGGTGTTTCCGTAAAGGAGCGAAATGAGCAGGCAATGGAGATGCTTGAGGCGGTCGGTCTGGCGGACAGAGCAAATCACAAGCCATTTGAGATGAGCGGCGGTCAGCAGCAGCGTGTCAGCATTGCAAGAGCATTTGTTAACCGCCCGCCTGTGGTGTTTGCGGATGAGCCGACAGGCAATCTGGATACAAAAACAACCTATGAGATGATGGATTTGATTACGGGTATGGCACAGAAAAACCATCAGACACTTGTCATTGTTACCCACGATCAGGAGCTGGCAGAATATGCAGACCGCATCGTGGTGCTACAGGATGGAAAGATTGAGAAGATTCAGAAACGGATACGGGAAAAAAAGGAGAATGTGTATGAATAAGAAATGGCTGCGACGCATACTGGCAATGGCAATGGTGTTTTCTCTTGCAGCAGGCTCGTGGGTAACGGGCTATGCGGATGACGGGGAAGGGAATATCGTCATCAGTGGTGACGGTGTATATGAAGTAGAGGCAGGAAAAACAACGAAAATCGAATTACAGGTGAAAAACAAAGGAACGGGGACGGCGGAAAATGTGAACCTTCAGCCGAGAGTGTCTTCGGGCGTTGCGCCGTTTCGCGTAAAAATGCAGGGCAACGGCGACCTTGGCGACATGGGCGCAAATGCCTATAAAAAGGTGACATTGCAGGTAACGGTGGATGGGGATGTGCAGGAGCGCAGCTACAGCCTGCCCATCGAATATACCTACAGCAGCCGCGGCGGCAGTGCAAGAAGCGGCTCTATGACGATTTATTTGAAAATGAAGGGCTTTGATTTAGAGCCGGGGTTTGCGTTCCGGGATATGAAGCTTTCCCCTGAGGATATGAGTCCGGGCAGCAGTGCAAGACTGAGCGGACGGCTGATGAATACGGGCGGACAGGATATGTATCAGGTGGAGCTTTCTCTGGATAACCTGACAACCGAAGGCATCAGCCTGACGGGTGGCTTTAACAGCAAGATGGTTTCCAAGATTCCCATTGGCGGCAGCACTGCCTTTCAGTTCCCTCTGGTTGCGGCGGCGGATATGGCGGCAGGGAATTATCCCGTTGCGATTAAGCTGAAATATCGCGACCAGTTCGGTAAAAATTACGAAAAGACGAATCAGTTTTATGTGAATGTCGGCGGTGTGGCAGGCAGAAAGGCGATTCTGGAAATTCGGAACATGCAGGAGCCGGGTGGTACCTACGGCGTGAATCAGAACTTCACGGTTTCCTTTGATCTGAAGAATACAGGTGCGGTTGCGGCGAAGGATATCGTGGTAACAGCGGAGGGCGTGGACAGCACAGCGGTAGTTCCGAAATCCGCAAGCATGAAGAATATTCAGTCCTTGGCTCCGGGAAGCAGCGCAAGTCTGAGCTTTACTTTTGCGGGTACATCACAGTCTGCGACACAGAATCAGGCGATTCAGTTTACGGTGGAATACACTTCCGGCGGTACGGCAAAAACAACCTTCAAGCAGTACGCAGGGGTAAATATCAGCAATCCCAGCAAGGAGGGCGAGGAAAACACCAGTAAGCCGAAAATCATCGTAAGCAATTATAGCTGCGATCCGCTGATTGTGATGGCAGGGCAGGAATTTGATTTGAATTTGACCTTGATGAATACGCATAAGCAAAAGGCGGTCAAGAATATCAAAATGTATTTGACCTTGGCAGAGGAAACATCTTCCGAGACGCAAAAATCGGGGAATATCTTTACCCCTGTGAACAGCAGCAATACCTTCTATTTTGATTCCATTCGCCCGAAGGGAACCGTCAATAAGGCACTGCGGCTGTATGTTGTGCCGGAGGCACAGCCGAAAACCTATACCCTGACGGTCAATTTTGAATATGAGGATGCCAAGGGGACGGAATATACCGCAACAGAGCTTTTGGGTATCAATGTGAAGCAGGTTACAGAGCTGCAGATTGACGATTTTACCATTCCCGAAACAGTGGAGCAGGGGATGCCCGTAACGGTTGGCTTCAACTACTACAACACAGGGAAGGTTACCCTGAACAACGTGATGATTAAGGTGGAAGGAAACGTGGATTGCCAGAATAAGAATACTTACGTTGGCAACATGGAATCCGGCAGCAGTGATTATTTTGAAACGACATTTACGCCTTACGAGACGGGCGAGGTGCCTGTCAGCATTGTGATTACATACGAGGACCCGAGCGGCGAGACAGTCGAACAGCGCAGGGATATGATTATGCAGGTGACAGAGCCTGCAATGCCCGATGATACGGAAAATCCGGATGCAAGTGCGCCCATGGATAAGAAGCATATTGCGATTGGGCTTGGGCTTCTGGTGATTCTGGCAGGGGCATTGGCGTTCTTTGTGAAAAATCAGAAGGAGCCGCCGAAAAGCACAGCTGAAAGCGTGAGCAGTGCAGAGGATTTGGAGGATGATTTCGAGGAGGATGATTTTGTAGAGGAAGTGACAGAGGTAATCCACGAGGATGATAAAGAGGGGATGTCCTTATGAACAAACGTGACATGATTGATATGGCACTGCGCAACCTCTGGAAGCGAAGGCTGCGGACGGCGCTGACGGTGCTTGGCGTTGTAATCGGGACGGCTTCTATCGTGGTTATGGTTTCTATTGGTATCGGCATGAATAAGGGCTTTGCCAGTCAACTGGAAAACTGGGGCAGCCTGCAGGTGATTGACGTTTATCCCAGTGGCGGTATGGAATATGACAAAGAAACAGATTCCATGAAGCAGACAAAAAAGCAGGATGAGCTGAATGCAAAGGCGGTTGAGAACTTTCGGCAGATGGAGCATGTGCAGGCGGTTTCGCCCGTGCTTGAGGATTATCTTTACCTGACAGCAGGAAAATACATGGCGGATGCAAGCTTTATCGGCATTGAGCCGGGGGCAATGACCGCCTTGGGCTATCAGGTAGAGGATGGACGTGCCTTATCGGAGGAGGACAGCAAGGCCATTGTGATTGGCGGCGGGGTGGAATTTTATAACCCGAAGCTGAGCTGGGAAATGCGCAATGCCTCCGAGCCGCCGCAGGTGGATGTGCTGAATGAAAAGCTTGGTGTGACATGGGATTGGAGTTACGGCACACGGGACGCAGACAAAACCATTAAGCCTGTGAAGGTGGATGCGGTTGGGAAGATGTCTGCCGACGGGAATAACGGCTGGACGGTCATCATGCCGATTCGAGAGCTGGAGAAGATACAGAAGGAAAAGCAGGCATGGGAGCAAAAGCAAAATGGCGGAAGCAGCAACGGCAATCGCCAAAAGTCCAAGGAATATCAGCGTGTGATGGTAAAGGTGGACGAAATGGAGCATGTGCAGCAGGTGCAGCAGAAAATCAAGGACATGGGCTTTCGTGCCACCAGCCTGACGGATGAACTGGAGGCCATGAAGGAAACCACCAGAATGCTGCGGTTGGTTCTTGGGGCAATCGGCGCGATTTCCATGGTGGTTGCGGCAATCAGCATTACGAATACCATGGTTATGGCAATTTATGAACGCACGAAGGAAATCGGTATCATGAAGGTTATCGGGGCATCTTTGAAGGATATCAAGGGACTCTTCCTGACCGAGGCGGCTTTTATCGGCTTTTCGGGCGGTATTATTGGGATTATCGTCAGCTATGGAGCTTCGTTTCTGGTCAATTTCGTTGCACAGCGACAGGGAAGCACCATGCAGTCGGCAATTCCCATCTGGCTTGCTTTGGGCGGCATTGCCTTTTCTACGGCGGTAGGCGTAATTGCCGGATATCTGCCTGCGAAGCGTGCAATGAAGCTGAGTGCATTGATGGCAATTAAAACAGAATAAAAAACTTTTTGGCTGACCTTTCGGACATACCTAAGGTCAGCCTTTTGCTTTTGGCAGAAACTTTTCTGATAGTTTCCCTTTTTCTGCGAAAGCTAAGAGAAATCGGGCAGAAAGGAGAAGCGGAATGCTTGTGGAGCTGGCGAGTACACCTGTTGCGGCAGGGTTATTCTTCCTTTATATCAAGGATAAATATGAAAAGGAGCCTTGGAAAATGCTGTTTCTGGGTGTTCTATTCGGGCTGTATACAGCGGCGGTGGTATATGCCCTCGGCAGCTTTTTAGAGGAACGGTTTCCGCATGAGGAAACACCGTTTTACACGGCTTTTTTCAGCTCGGCGGGGGTGGAGGAGGCTGTGAAGTTTCTGTTTCTGTTTTTTCTCATCTGGGGCAACCGCAACTTCAATGAGCCGCTTGACGGGATTGTATACGGCGTATTTGTTTCGCTCGGCTTTGCCTGGGCGGAGAATGTGATTTATGTGACGCACCCGATTCTTGGCGGCTATGAAACGGCACTTGAGAGGGCGCTGCTTTCCGTACCCGGACATGGGCTGTTCGGTGTCCGGATGGGATATTATTTTGCGCTGGGGAAATACCGCAATCGGAAAAGATATCTGCCGCTTGCCTTTTTCAGTCCTTATCTTGCCCATGCATTGTATAATTATTTTCTGCTGAAAAGGGAACCTGTCTTTTGGTTATTTTTTTCAGTTTTAGAGGTGCGGCTCTGGGGTTTCGGGTTAAAAAGAATCAAAGAGCTGCAAAACTGCTCGCCGTTTCGGGAAAAAGTATCAAAAGAGTCTTAGCGGAGGGAGAGAATCTTTTGGAAACACCTTGAAAAAGGATAAAAAACAGGATATACTATAACCAGTGCAAAAACTGAATAGGCGGGAGGAAAAACGATGATAGAAGCAGTCAGCTGCGGTGGCGTTGTGATATACAAGTGGAAGATCCTTCTGCTGTATAAAAATCAGAATGGCAGATATATGGGCTGGGTTCTTCCCAAGGGAACTGTGGAGGAAGGCGAAACCTATCGGCAGACGGCTTTGCGCGAGGTAAAGGAAGAAAGCGGGGCAAATGGCGAGATTATCAAATATGTCGGCAAGACCCAATATACCTTTAAGGGCAGTGAGGATACTGTAAATAAAACGGTACATTGGTATCTGATGAGTGCCAATTCCTTTTACTGCAAACCGCAGAGTGAGGAATATTTTGCCGATGCCGGTTTCTATAAATTCCATGAGGCTTATCATCTGCTGAAGTTTAACGATGAACGCCAGATCTTGAAAAAAGCGTACTATGAATATAGTGAAATGCGCAAAAACAAAGAGTTTCTGAGAAGAAAATTCGGTGAAAGCAAATCATAAAAGGCAAAAGGAGAGATGCGATTATGAAAAAATATTTTGAAGCTACACCCAACCTTGACGGTTTGAAGGAAAAAATTATCGTTCTGAAAGACGGAGAGGATAGAAAGACACTCATTGCTGTAATCGCACTGGTAGCAGCTGTGCTGATTGCGGTAACGGCAGGTGTGGTTTATCTTCTGAAAACAAGAATGGATGATGAATACGAAGAAGATTGGGATTATGACTGGGATGATCTGGATGATGAATTCTGTGAGGATGACGAATGTTGCTGCACAGATAAGGATGTAGATGATTCCGTAAAAGTAGAACAGGCGTAAGAAAATCAAGAGGGTATGGTAAAATTTTGCTGTCACCCTCTTTTTTTGAGGCAAATGGGACATAAAATGAACTTGTGGGATAAAAGATAGCCAAATAAGGTGTGTGAAGAAAAATGGAACATAAATTGCAACTGATTAAAAAAATCGCGCCGGATTTGACAGAGGAAATGATCAAGCGGTATCGTGTTCTGAAAACGGTCAGACTGCTGCAGCCCTGCGGCAGGCGGCTTGTGGTGCTTTCTCTTGGCATGACGGAGCGGACGGTGCGCAGCGAGATTGAACGGTTGAGTGCGCAGGCACTGGTTCATATTTCTAAAATCGGCATGAGCCTGACGGAAGAGGGCATGGAGGTTCTGGAGGGACTGGAGACAATTTTTTCTGCCTTGACGGGGCTTTCCATTCTGGAGGAACGGTTGACGGATGCCCTTGGGGCGCAGAAGGTCTTTATTGCGCAGGGGGACAGTGACAGCAGCGAGCGTGCCAAGAAGGAAATGGGACAGCTTGCGGCGCGCGTGCTTTCTGAAAATACAACAGAGGATTTGCGGATTGCCATTGCAGGCGGCTCTGCCATGGCGGAGCTGGTGCAGGCGGCACCGGAATCCGCTGTGCCGATGGCGAAGATGGTACTGCCGGCGCGTGGGAGCATCGGGCGCAGATTGGAGCTGCAGGCGGATACCCTTGCGGCAAGACTGGCGGAAAAGCTGCAGGCGGATTATCGTTTGCTGCACCTGCCGGATAATTTAAGCCCAAGAGTGCTGGAGGAAATGAAGAAGGACCCGGATATTTCTGAAACCATTGCGGAAATGGAGCAGGCGAATATCCTGCTTCTGGGCGTAGGGAATGCTTTGGAGCTTGCGGAAAAACGCCGTTTGGATGAAGCTGTTCGCAAACAGCTGGAAAAGGACAATGCCGTTGCCGAGGCGTGCGGCTATTATTTTGACGGCGCAGGCAAGGTGGTCTATGAAACCCGTTCTATTGGGATTGATTTTAATGATATTGATAAAATGGACTGCATTATCTTAGTGGCAGGCGGCAAAAAGAAGGCAGAAAGCCTGCTTGCAGTCAGCCATAGCATCCCCAACGGCATTTTTGTGACGGATGAAGGTGCAGCTTTGGAAATGTTAAGGCTTGCGGGAAAGTAAATCTTATCGTATAATAGCTTTTGAGGGACGTTTTTTGTCCCAATTAAAGAGCAATTACTTTCATAATAGAGGGAAGATTCGGGAAAACTGAATAAGCAGTTTTGTCGGCAGAAGCACCGACAGCCGTATCGGATAAAGAAAGGAGCAGGACAGATGCTGAATAAGAAAACAGTGGATGATCTTAAGGTAACAGGAAAACGCGTATTGGTAAGATGTGACTTTAACGTACCCCTTAAGGACGGCGTGATTACGGACGAAAACAGAATTACAGCGGCTTTGCCGACCATCAAAAAGCTGATTGACGAGGGCGCAAAGGTAATTCTCTGCTCACACATGGGCAAGCCCAAGGGCGAGGTAAAGCCTGAACTTTCTTTGGCTCCCGTAGCAAAAAGACTTTCCGAATTACTGGACAAGGAGGTTGTTTTTGCAAAGGATGACAATGTAGTCGGCGAAAATGCAAAGGCGGCGGTTGCGGCAATGCAGAACGGCGATGTTGTGCTTCTGGAAAACACCCGTTACAGAAAGGAAGAAACAAAGAACGAAGAAAATTTCAGCAAGGAGCTGGCTTCTCTGGCAGATGTTTTTGTAAACGATGCCTTTGGCACAAGCCACAGAGCGCACTGCTCCACAGTTGGCGTAACCAAATTCGTGCAGGAATCCGCAGTGGGCTATCTGATGGAAAAAGAAATCGCATTCCTCGGCAATGCCGTAAATAACCCCGAAAGACCCTTTGTGGCAATTCTGGGCGGCTCCAAGGTTTCCGATAAAATCAATGTCATCAATAACCTTCTGGAAAAGGTGGATACACTGATTATCGGCGGCGGCATGGCATATACCTTCGCGGCGGCAAAGGGCGGCAAGGTTGGTAATTCCCTGCTGGAGGAGGATAAGATTCCCTATGCACAGGAAATGATGAAAAAGGCAGAGGAAAAAGGCGTGAAATTCTTAACTCCCGTGGATACGGTGATTGCAAAGGAATTTAAGAATGACACAGAATATAAAACCGTACCGACAGGCGAAATTCCTGATGGATGGATGGGTCTGGATATCGGTGAGGAAACCAGAAAGCAGTTTGCGGATGCCATCAAGGGCGCAAAAACCGTTGTATGGAACGGACCTATGGGCGTATTTGAATTTGAAAATTTTGCAAAGGGCACAAAGGCAGTTGCAGAAGCAATGGCCTCTATCGATGCAACCACAATCATCGGCGGCGGTGATTCTGCGGCGGCAGTCAACCAGCTGGGCTATGGCGATAAAATGACACATATTTCCACAGGCGGCGGCGCATCGCTGGAATTTTTGGAGGGCAAGGAGCTGCCCGGCGTTGTTGCGGTGGATGATAAATAAGAATTTGTAATAGAACTTGTAAGAAGTAAGAAAGTGTAAGAAAAATGAAGAGAAGAAAAGCAATCGCGGCTGTGCTTGCGGCAGTGCTTTCGCTCGTTTCGGCTTCTGCGGCGTATGCAGAGGAGCTTTCGGAGCAGGAAATGACAAAGCAGGAAGCGGCGGAGGTTTTGGAGCAGGAACCAACAGAGCAGGAGACAGCAGAGCCTCCGCAGGAGGATGCAACAGAACAGCTATCTTATGGAAAGGTTGTTGATGCGGCGGAGGATGCAGAGTCGCTGGAGGGGGAATATATCCCCGTCCTGATGTACCACCATTTTGCAATTCGCAATATGGGAGTTGGCAACGGCGTTGTGACAACCACAAAGGAATTGGAGGATCATCTGCACTATTTCCAATCGCAGGGCTATAGAATCATTTCCTTAGAGGAACTGGACAGCCTGCTTACGGCGACGGAAAGGGATACCCATGCGGAAGGTCTTGGACTTGGTTTGGGAAAGAAATATCTCTGTATTACCATGGATGACGGCTATTTCAGCAATTATGATCTGGCATATCCGCTGTTCAAAAAATATCGTGTGCCTGCGTCTGTGTTTGCAGTGACGGATTATGTGACGAATCGGATTGGTATCCAGAAATTCACATGGAATCAGGCGGCAACGATGGAAAAATCGGGCTATATGAAGGTTTACAGCCATACGGCAGACCATCAGCCTGTTGTGGCAGGGGAGGAAGAGGCGTTCCTTGATTCCATGCGCAGAAGCGAGGAAACGCTGACCGAAAACCTCGGCACAAAGCATGTGAAGGCAATGGCTTACCCCAATGGGCGTTATACAGAGGCGGCACAGCAGCTTCTGGATGAGGATGGCTATGTGCTGCAGTTTACCGTGGAAAACAGCGTGATTACAAGAAAGACCAAAAGAGATGCAATTCCGCGTATCACGATTGAATCCGGCATGAGCGGTGAGGACGTGGTGCGGAAAATTGAATTAACTGCAGAAAATACATTTGCTGCGGAAGGAGAAGGAAACGAGACATGAGGAAAAAAATCGTTGCAGGCAACTGGAAAATGAATAAAACACCGAAGGAAGCGGCAGAGTTCTGTAAGCTGATGAAGGAAAAGGTCGTTTCCGATGCGGTTGAGGTTGTATTCTGTGTGCCTTTTGTGGATTTATATCCCGTTCTGGAGGAGCTGAAGGGCACAGGCATCGGCGTTGGTGCGGAAAATATGCACTTTGCGGAAAGCGGCGCATATACCGGCGAGGTTTCTGTGCAAATGCTGAAGGAAATGGGCGTTGGCTATGTCATTCTGGGACATTCCGAGCGCAGACAGTATTTCGGTGAAACAGATGAAATGGTCAATCAGAAGGTGAAAAAAGCCTTGGAAACAGGCATTGTGCCGATTCTTTGCTGTGGGGAAACCTTGGAGCAGAGAGAAGCAGGCATTACGATTGAATGGGTGCGTATCCAGATAAAGTGCGCTTTGGCAGGTGTTTCTGCCGAGGATGCAAAGAAGGTTGTTGTTGCCTATGAGCCTATCTGGGCAATCGGCACGGGCAAAACCGCAACCTCTGCACAGGCGCAGGAGGTCTGCCATGCAATTCGTACCGTTCTGGCAGAGCTGTACGGCAGGGAAACGGCAGAGGAAATCCGTATCCAGTACGGCGGCAGTGTCAACAGCAAAAATGCGGCAGAGCTGTTCGCAATGGAGGATATTGACGGCGGTCTGGTCGGCGGCGCAAGCCTGAAAGAGGAATTTGTTTCTATCGTACACTATTAAAGCATTTCCTGTGCAAGCAGGCTCACCATCATACCCCTTGGGGTTCGGGGAAAGGATTCCTCGAAGAATGGAGGAAAAAATGGAGAAAAAAACAACAGTTTTGATGATTTTGGATGGCTTCGGTCTGAATGATAAAGCAGAGGGCAATGCAGTGAAGCTGGCAAAGACCCCTGTTCTGGACGGACTGGTGCAGAAATATCCCTTCGTTGAGGGCTATGCCAGCGGCTTAGATGTTGGCTTGCCGGCAGGGCAGATGGGCAATTCTGAGGTCGGGCATCTGAATATGGGCGCGGGGCGTGTCGTTTATCAGGAGCTGACACGCATCACAAAGGCGATTGAGGACGGAGATTTCTTTGAAAACTCCACACTGCTGGAGGCAGTGGAGCATTGTAAGAAAAACAATTCCGCACTGCATCTGTATGGTTTGCTTTCCGACGGCGGCGTGCATAGCCACAATACCCACCTGTATGCTTTGCTGCAGCTGGCAAAAAGAAACGATCTGGAGAAGGTTTATGTGCATGTTTTTCTGGACGGCAGAGATACCCCTCCGACCTCCGGTGCGGAATATGCCGCACAGCTGGAGGAAAAAATGCGCGAAATCGGCGTAGGCAAAATTGCAACCGTAATGGGCAGATATTATGCCATGGACAGAGATAAGCGCTGGGAGCGTGTGCAGGAGGCATATAACGCCATGGTGCTTGGCAGAGGAACCACGGCAACCGATGCGGTGCAGGCAATCAGGGATTCCTATGAAGCAGGCAAGACGGATGAATTTGTTCTGCCTACGGTAATTGTAAAAGAGGACGGCATGGCAACAGCGAAAATCAGTGACCATGATGCGGTGATTTTCTATAACTTCCGTCCGGACAGGGCAAGAGAAATCACACGCTCTCTCTGTGATCCCGATTTTGACGGATTCCAAAGAGAAAGTGTGCCGCAGGATTTGAAATATATCTGCTTTACGGAATATGATGTGACGATTCCAAATAAGGAGGTTGCATTCAAGCCGCAGAAGCTGAAAAATACATTAGGGGAATATATTTCCTCTCTGGGGCTGAAGCAGCTCAGAACGGCGGAAACAGAAAAATATGCACACGTTACGTTTTTCTTCAACGGCGGTGTGGAGGAACCCAATCCCAATGAGGATCGTTGGCTGGTGCCCTCTCCCAAGGTTGCAACCTATGATTTGCAGCCGGAAATGAGCGCAGTTGCCGTAACCGATGGTCTGGTAAAGGCAATTCGCTCCGGAGAATATGATTTGATTATTGTAAACTACGCAAACTCTGATATGGTAGGGCATACAGGCGTGCTTTCTGCCGCAATTAAGGCGGTGGAAACGGTGGATACCTGTGTAGGCAGAGTGGTGGATGCACTGCTTGCGGTGAATGGGCAGATGTTTATCTGCGCCGACCATGGCAACAGTGACCAGATGATTGATTATGAAACCGGACAGCCCTTTACAGCACATACCACAAACCCCGTTCCCTTCATTCTGGTGAATTATACCGACGGCGTGGGATTGCGCGAGGGCGGCAAGCTGGCTGATATTGCGCCGACCTTATTGGAAATGATGGGATTGCCCAAGCCTGCGGAAATGACAGGCACAAGCTTATTGATTGGTAAATAAAATTTGGGGGACAGCGTCCACCGAAAAATAAGGAGGATAAACGAAATGAAAGGTTATTACGAAATTACAGATGTATACGCAAGAGAAATTCTGGACTCCAGAGGCAACCCTACGGTTGAGGTAGAGGTTATTCTGGATGACTGCATTCTGGGCCGTGCGGCTGTTCCCAGCGGCGCATCCACAGGTGCATTTGAAGCAGTGGAGCTGCGTGACGGCGGCGACAGATACAACGGCGTTGGCGTGCAGGATGCAGTGGATAATGTAAACGATATCATTGCAGATGCTATCATTGGTATGAATGCACTGGATCAGGTTGCAATCGATAAGGCGATGATTGCACTGGACGGCACACCCAATAAGGGCAAGCTGGGCGCAAACGCAATCTTGGGTGTTTCCATGGCAGTTGCAAAGGCAGCGGCAGAAGCACTGGATTTGCCTTTGTATCAGTATCTGGGCGGCTTTAACGCAAAAACAATGCCCGTTCCCATGATGAACATTATGAACGGCGGTAAGCACGCAGATAATACCGTAGACGTACAGGAATTTATGATTATGCCTGTTGGTGCAGACTCCTTCAAGGAAGCACTGAGAATGTGCGCAGAAATTTATCATAAGCTGAAAAAGGTGCTGAAGGATAAGGGCCTTTCTACAGCAGTTGGTGACGAAGGCGGCTTCGCACCCGACCTGCCGACAGCAGACGCTGTTATTGACCTGATTCAGGAAGCAGTTGTAGCCGCAGGCTATAAATGGGGCGAGGACATCAAGATTGCTCTGGATGCGGCTGCAACAGAGCTGTATGATGAAAAGGACGGCAAGTATCACTTCCCCGGCGAAAGCAAGATGCTTGGCAAGGAAATCGTAAGAACCTCTGAAGAAATGGTTGATTTCTGGAAGGCTTTGGTTGCAAAATATCCTCTGGTTTCCTTGGAGGATGGTCTGGCTGAGGAGGACTGGGCAGGCTGGCAGCTTCTGACAAAGGAACTGGGCGATCAGATTCAGCTGGTTGGCGATGACCTGTTCGTTACAAATACAGAAAGATTGCAGAAGGGCATTGACCTGAAGGCAGGCAACTCCATTCTGATTAAGGTGAACCAGATTGGTACATTGACAGAAACCTTCAATGCAATCCAGCTGGCAAACAGAAACAAGATGACAGCAGTTGTTTCTCACAGAAGTGGCGAAACAGAGGATGCAACGATTGCGGATATCGTGGTTGCTGTGAATGCAGGGCAGATTAAAACCGGCGCACCTGCAAGAACAGACCGTGTGGCAAAATATAACCAGCTGCTGAGAATCGAAGAGGAACTGGACGATGCGGCAGAATATCTGGGCGTTGATGCGTTCTTCAACTTGAAGTAATAAAAAAACGGCATAAAGAAAACCGCCGCCTATTTTCCGAGGAAAGTAGGCGGCGGTTTTTGTTATCATTCGTAGGTTTCCTCTGCGGGGGCACCCTTTCTGCCTGTTGGGGTGGTGCCGAAGCGTTTGGCGTATGCACGTGTGAAGGAGGAATAGCTGCCAAAGCCGGAACGAAAACAGCTTTCCGTAGCGGAAATGCCCTGCCGAATCAGCTCTCTGGCGTGAAGCAGACGGCGTTCCTGTAAATAGCCATGGATAGAATAGCCTGTTTCCTGCCGAAAAAGGCGCATCATGTGATACTTGCTGATGAAAAATTCCTCTGCCAGACGTTCAATCGGAATGTCCTCGGTCAGGTGTGCATCTATATAGTGCAGGATATCCAGAATACGGCTGTTGGTCGGTACGATGGGCTTTGCAAAGGCGGCATCGGGGTTCTGCATTCGGCGTGCAAGTGCAATCAGAAGGCGCAGAAGAAGACCGTTGCTTAAAATGACTCTGCCGTAGGCGTTGCCCTCCAACTCTTGCTCTAAGCCATCCGCCAATGTCCAGATGGCTTCGGGATTTTCCAAATGCAGAACTGCGCCTTTTTTGCCGTTGAAGATTTCCTCCAGCTGACAATCGGGCGTAGATTGCTGCTGCAAGAACTGCGGCGATATATAGATAATGATACGCTCATACAGCACTCCCGGCTCAAATTCCGGACGATGGACACATTGACTGCCGATTAAAACCGCATCACCGGTTTTTAAATCATACCGCTGTCCGTCTACGGTATAGCCGCCATAGCCGCTGCGCAGGAGCAGCAGCTTGCAAAATTCGTGATAATGATAGTCGATATTTGTTCCGTTTTTATCCTTCAAATGAAATAAACGGAAATCATCCAAAAGATAGCCCCGTTTTTCATAATTCGTTTCCATATGATTTCTCCTCTGGTCGCACTTTTTGCAATAATCATAGCATAAAATGTATTTTATTTGCAAGTTGTGCTTCGTAAAATAATAGTAAAGAAACAGAGGTTGATAGAAAGGGGAATCGGCTATGTTAATCGTAAAAAAATTCGGCGGCACCTCCGTAGCAAACAGAGAGCGTATTTTGCATGTGGCAAAAAGATGCAAAAAGGAATATGAAAAGGGCAACGATGTGGTTGTTGTGCTTTCTGCTATGGGCGATGTGACAGACCAGCTGATTGACAAGGCAAAGGAAATCAACGAAACCCCCTCTGAGAGAGAAATGGATATGCTCTTTACGATTGGTGAGCAGATGTCCGTTGCATTGATGGCGATGGCATTGGAAGGCCTTGGTGTGCCTGCGGTTTCTCTCAATGCGTTTCAGGCGAAAATCCACACCACTTCTGTGCATGGGGATGCAAAAATTACCCATATCGAAACAGAACGAATTCGGGAGGAGCTGGCGCAGAAAAAAATTGTTATCGTGACAGGCTTCCAGGGCATCGATGAAAATGATGATTATACCACACTTGGCAGAGGCGGTTCTGATACAACGGCAGTTGCTTTGGCGGCGGCATTGCAGGCAGATGCCTGTGAAATTTATACAGATGTCGATGGTGTGTATACCGCTGACCCCAGAAAGGTACCGACGGCAAGAAAGCTGGACGAAATCTCTTATGATGATATGTTGCACATGGCGTTAAATGGCGCGCAGGTGCTGCACAGCCGTTGCGTAGAACTGGCAAAAAAATTTGAAATCCCCTTGGTGGTGCGCTCCAGCATGAATGAGAGAGAAGGAACAGTGGTCAGAGAGAAAACAGTTTGCCCTTGCAGATAAAAAGCCGATAGAATTTTATGTATGAAAAAAAGCCCTTTTGCAGAGAATATCCGCAAAGGGGCTTTTTGTGTCAGGCTTTCAAAATCAAGTCATTTCAGAAGAAATCAGCCCTGATTTTTTTCAGCCATCATCTGTTCCTGCTTTTCAATCATCTTTTTTACCATATAGCCGCCTACATAACCATTCTGTGCAGATGTCAGGTCGCCGTTGTAGCCCTTTTTCAGGGGTACGCCGATTTCGTTTGCCACCTCAAATTTGAACTGCTCCATTGCCGCCCTTGCTTCGGGCACGTTGATTTTGTTGCTGTTTGTATTGTTGTTGCTCATGTTTATAACCTCCTTGTTGTTTGCTGATTTTTGTGTTTTGTATAGCTTGGTGTTGCAAGGTTAGTATGTGCGGCAGGCGGCGGTTTATGTTAGGAACATCCTGCCATGAAAATTGGCGAAAATCAGGAAGAAGCCGCAGAAAAAAGAAAATCCGTTTTTATGGATATTTTTTGTCGAAAACGTGATTGACAGAAGGATTTTTGAGGCATATCATAGATAGGAATGACAATTTTAGGAGGAAAAGAAAAATGAATGTTTTAAGCCATCTGGGTTGCGATAAAGTTTTTGATTATTTTGAAAAAATCTGCGATATCCCCCATGGAAGCTTTCACGAAAAAGCTCTGAGTGATTATATTGTTTCTTTTGCAAAGGAAAGAGGGCTTTACTGCCGTCAGGATAATAAAATGAATGTTCTGATTAAAAAGGGCGGCACAGCAGGCTATGAAAGCTCTCCTGTATTGATTATGCAGGGGCATATTGATATGGTCTGTGATAAAAACGAGGATACAGAGCATGATTTTCTGACAGAGCCCCTCGAAATTTATATTGACGGGGACGATATCAAGGCGAGAGGGACAACCCTTGGTGCGGATAATGGCATTGCGGCGGCGTATATGCTGGCACTTCTGGATGCGGAGGATATCGCACATCCGCCACTGGAATGTATCTTTACCGTCGAGGAAGAAATCGGTATGGGCGGTGCAACAGATTTTGATGCCTTTGATTTGGAAGGCAAACGCTTTTTAAATATGGATACCGAGGAGGAAGGGCATCTGATGGTAAGCTGCTGCGGCGGCAGACGGATGCGTGTGTATCTGCCGATTGAAAAAGAGAAAAAGCAGGCAGGCACAACCCTTTCCGTTCATATTCGCGGCTTGAAGGGCGGTCATTCCGGTTCGGATATTCATTTGCAGCGGGCAAGTGCGAATGTGCTTCTGGGCAGATTTCTTTTTGAGCTGCGTGAAAGAGTAGATTTTGCACTGGTAAGCGCAAATGGCGGCAATATGGATAATGCCATCTGTCGGGAAGCAGAGGCGGTTGTTGTAGTTGCGCCGGAACAGGTGCAGACCGTAGCGGCTGTGATTGAGGAAGCAGAAGCTATGTTCCGAGAGGAATATAAAGACCGCGAAAGCGATATACTGATGACAGCGGAGCAGATGCCGGAAGCAGCCGAGGTGCTGACGACAGAAACGAGAGATTATGTAATTGCATTGCTGCGGCTTCTGCCCTATGGTGTACAGACAATGGATACCAATATGGATGGATTGGTGGAAACCTCCAGTAATATCGGGATTCTGAAAACAAATGAGGATCATATTTTCATTGATAATGCAGTGCGCGGCTCTATGGAAAGCAGAAAGGATGCTATCTGCAAAAAGATTGAGGTTCTGGGCAGTCTTTGCGGTGCAAAGGTGGTCGGCGTGCATGATTACCCCGGCTGGCAGTATAACCCCAATTCTGAGATGCTGCGCATCTTCAAGGAGGTCTGGGTGGAAAAATTCGGCGAGGAACCCAAGGTGGTTGCCATCCATGCAGGTCTGGAATGTGGGCTGTTTGCGAAAAAAATCCCTGGTCTGGATCTGATTTCTCTGGGACCTAATATGTACGATGTGCATACACCCGATGAAAGACTCAGTATTTCCTCTACCATCCGTATCTGGGAATATCTGAAGCTGGTTCTGGCAAGGCTGAAATAAGAAAATCAAAAAAATTCGTGCGAAAGAGGGCGGCGTATGCGGCTTCCGTGGAATAGAAAATACATGGAAATCGGTTTTCACGTCATTCTTACCGTTTTGCTTCTGGTGGGGATGATTGCACTGCTGCTGCGGCTCTCTGTGGCGAAAAATGTCATATTACAGACGGCGGGGACATTCCTCGCCGTTTTTGCGCCCGTTTTCTGGGCGTTTTTCTTTACACTGCTACTTGAACCGCTGACTGCATTCTGGCAGAGGTTTTATGAAAAGCGGTGTACATTATATCACCGCAGCCGCATCCGCAACCGCAAGGCAGGCGCAACGCTGACATATCTTTCCATCGGGCTGATTCTCTTTCTGATAGGCGGTTTTCTGGCAAGAAAAATCGGACAAACGAATCTGTCTGCCCTGACGGAGCAGATTGGTGACTATATTCGGCAGGCAGGGGATATGCTTGTGCTTCTGAATTTGAAGCTGGCGGAAATGGGAATTCTCCGGAATGCGGAGTGGATTTTTTCTCGGTGGATAGAGCAGGCGACGCATTGGATGCAGGAGAGGATGCTATGGCTGGCGGATGTGATTCCGAATATCGGCGGCAGTCTGCTGGACGTTCTGCTTGGGGCAGTGGTAGCGTTTTATCTCCTGATGGAGAAGGAAAAAATTCGTGGGATTGCGGGCGAATTGAGCAGGGTTCTTCTGGGAGAAAAAATCACGAAACACGCAAAAAATCTTTTTCATGAGGTGTATACGGTTTTTGCGGGCTACCTCAGTGGGCAGCTTTTGGATGCGTCTGTTATGGCGGTGTTGTTTTCGGCGGCGTTTACGATTGTCGGTCTGCCGCATGGAATTCTGATTGGTCTGGTTTCCGGCTTTTCTAATCTGATTCCGTATTTTGGGGCGGTGATGGCGTTTTTCCTGGCGGTGCTTGCAGGACTTTTCAGCGGCGCGCCCATGAAGGCGGTCTATGCGTCTGTGCTGATTCTTCTCTTACAGCAGGTGGACAGCATTTTCATTGTGCCGAAGGCGGTCGGGCAGAAATTGGAGTTGCATCCCGTTCTGGTTCTGCTTTCTCTGGCGGCTTTTGGGCGGATGTTCGGCTTCTGGGGGCTGCTGTTTGCGGTTCCCTTGGGTGCGCTTTGCAAAAATTTTGTGCTTTGGTGCTATCGCAGAAAAAAATCTGACATTTGTCAATAATTCCACGGAAAACTACTTTTTTTTATGACGATTTTGTTGTATAATGCGATAAGGTTAGAAAAGTAATAAAATGAGTTTTGAGCATATACTGTGCCCTGCCTTCAGCAAAAGCGGGATGCAGGGAAAGAGATAGAAAGGTGGTTACGCGTATGAGAGGTATCGTACATGAAGTAAAAGGCGATCTGGCAATGGTAAAAATTCAGAGAAAAGAAGCCTGCGGGGAATGCAGAGCTTGCTTTTCCGGCATGATGAAAACGGAAATGGATATCGAAGCAAAAAATCTCTGCGATGCAGAGGAAGGCGATTGGGTGGAGCTGGAGCTGCAGGAAAACGCATTTTTTAATGCAGTAATCGTGATGTATGGACTGCCCTTTATCGGCTTTATCGTAGGCATTGTGCTGGGGTATTTTGGTGTGCCGAAGCTGATTCCGAATATTTCTCCTGTTTTGCCTTCTCTGGTTCTGGGCGTGCTGGGTATTGTTCTTGCAATGCTTTGGATTCACAGCCAGAATCACCGTTGGGAAAGCGGCAAATATCGCCCTCTGGCAACAAAGATTGTGGAGGAAGATGAGCCAGAAATGTGCGGCGCATAAACACGAGAAAAAGAGATGCTCTATTCAGGGCATCTTTTTTTATGTCTTGTGGCTTTACAGTCACACTTTGTCCCGTTTTTCATAATATATAGAAAAAAGGGGGCGAGGGGAATGCTGAAGGAACGCATCCGCACAGATTGCGGCAACGGGGATAACTGCTCACAGGTGATTCTGCGCGCAGTGGCAGAGGAATATGGCATTTCCCTGTCGGAGGAGCTGTTCTGCGCCTGCCGCGGCATCCATGGCGGCTTTGGCATCAATGGGATGTGCAGTGGGATTGTTGCAGGGGTGATGGCGCTTGGGCTTTTGTGCGAGGAGGAGGAGTTGAAGCTGAAACGGATTCTGTTTCTTCTTCGGGTACAGAATCGATTCGGCAGTCTGGATTGCTGCACGCTTTCGGCTCTGGGCGCGGATTGCAGCGGCGTTTTGGAGGAAATCGGGGGAATTTTACAGGAGGTGATAGAAGAATAAAGGGCAGAAAGCAAAGTCAGCTTCTTCCTGGTTTCTTATTGGAACACATGCAAGGATAGTATTGCTTTTTATTCTTTACACAGAGGCGAAAGCCTATATTTTTTTGCAGATGCAATCGTATTTTTGAAGCTTCTGTGTTACAATGATTCTCACGGAGGGATTACCATGAAACTGATTGCACCTGAGTATTATACAAAATTTCACTGTATTGCCGATAAATGCAGGCACAGCTGCTGTGTTGGCTGGGAGATTGCGATAGATCCCGACAAGCTTGTGTATTATCGCAGTATTGAGGGAGAGTTTGGCGCTCGCCTGCAAAAGGGCATTGCGGAAGCGGACGATGCGGCGCAGTTTATCTTAGATGAGGAGGAGCGCTGTCCCTTTCTGAACCGAACAGGTCTATGCGATATGATTATGGCTTTGGGGGAGGATGCGCTTTGCCAGATTTGCCGTGACCATCCCCGTTTTCGTAATTTTTACGCCGACCGAACGGAAATCGGCTTGGGGCTTTGCTGTGAAGCGGCAGGAGAACTGATTTTGTCGCAGCAGGAGAAGCTGACGCTTATTACACTTGAGGATGACGGCGCGGCAGATTTGCCGGATATTGCAGACGAATCCCTGCTTGCGTGGCGAGAGGAGCTCTTTGCTCTTGCACAGGACAGAGACAAGCCAATCGAACTGCGTGCCGCGGAAATTTTGCAGACGGCGGGGCGGACGCTTTCCCAGCATTCGTGGGCAGAATGGGCGGAGATTTATCTGGAGCTGGAGCGTCTGGAGCCAAGCTGGGCAGACCGCCTTCTGGAGCTAAAGGAAACCGATTTGACGGGGATTTCCCTGCCGGATGCGATGGCGTGGGAGCCTGCGTTGGAGCAGCTTCTGGTGTATTTTCTCTATCGGCAGACCCCCCTTGCGCTGGATGATGGGGAATATGAGGGCAGAGCCGCCTTTGCTGTGCTGAGCTTTGCTATGATTCGCAGGCTTTTATTGGTGCATTTTGCATTGCACGGCAGCGTCGTTTTGGCGGATTTGATTGAAATTGCAAGGCAATATTCCGCAGAAATTGAATATTCGGATGAAAATGTTGAAATTTTGTTATACAGAATACAGGAAGCATTGTAAAGAAAGTCGCCTTTTGGCGGCTTTTTTGCGTTTTCGATATACAGATGTAGAGAATTGTCTGGTTTTGTTTGCAGGGCGAGGACTTTTCATGCTATAATATTACCTATTATACTTTATTAAAGATGCGCTTTATTTTGTGATTTTACAAAGCGATTTTCGAAACGGAAAAAGAGGAGGAAAGGAAAGAAAAATGAGTTCCAAAGACTGTAGCGTAAACAACATTTATCAATTAGAGGGCAGGGTACCTTTGCTGAAAGCCATTCCCTTTGGCTTACAGCATATTCTGGCAATGTTCGTTGCCAATCTGACCCCGATTACTATTATTGCGGCGGCAGGGGGGCTTTCTCAGGCGGAGATTGCGGTGCTTCTGCAAAATGCAATGTTTATTGCCGGGATTGCAACGCTGATTCAGCTGTATCCTGTCTGGAAGGTCGGATCGGGTCTGCCAATCGTTATGGGGGTCAGCTTCACCTTTGTAACGGTTTTATGTACGGTTGCGTCTAATTATGGGTATCCCTCGGTTGTCGGGGCGGTGCTTGTCGGCGGTCTTTTTGAAGGCACACTGGGGCTTCTGGCAAAATATTGGCGAAAGCTGATTGCACCTGTGGTTGCGGCATCTGTTGTTATCGCAATTGGGATGTCCCTGTTTTCTGTTGGCGCAAGATCCTTTGGCGGCGGCTATGCAGAGGATTTCGGCTCTGCGCAGAATCTTCTGTTGGGGACGATTACGCTTGTGGTCTGTCTTGGCTGGAACTGCTTTGCAAGGGGCTATCTGAAGCAGCTTTCCGTTCTGGTGGGGCTGCTTGTGGGCTATGTGGTGGCAATCCTTATGGGCAAGGTGGATTTGTCCGTTATTTTTGCAGGCGGCTTTGTCTCCCTGCCAAAGCTGATGCCCTATAAGCCGGAATTCCATGCGGGTGCGATTCTTTCCGTCTGTATTATTTTTCTGGTTTCCGCAGCGGAAACGATTGGGGATACCACAGCCATGGTTGCGACGGGGCTGAACAGAGAAATCGAGAGCAAGGAGATTTCCGGCTCTCTGGCGTGTGATGGCTATGCGTCCTCGTTGTCCTCTTTGGTAGGCTGTCCTCCTGTGACATCCTTTTCCCAGAACGTCGGGCTGCTGGCAATGACGAAGGTAGTCAATAAATTTACGATTATGACAGGTGCAGGCTGCATGATTCTGGCAGGGCTTCTGCCTCCTGTCGGGAACTTTTTTGCATCCCTGCCCGAATCTGTTCTGGGTGGCTGCACCATCATGATGTTTGGTACGATTATGACAAGTGGGATGCAGATGCTTGCAAAGGCAGGCTTTAATCAGAGAAACGTGACCATTGCCGCATTGTCTCTGGCAGTCGGCGTTGGCTTTACGGCTGCAAGCGAAATTGATTTGTGGCATATTTTCCCTGAAATTGTGCAGTCTGTATTTTCCGCAAACGTGGTAGCGGTGGCATTTGTAGTGTCTATCATTCTGAATCTGGTTTTGCCGAAAAATATGGATGTGGATAAAATTTCGGAATAAGCAATCAAACAAACAACAACAGCATCGATGGAGGATGGAGCATCGGTGATAAAAAAGAGAAGGAATTTAGAGAACAAGAGGGAGAAGAAAAAAGGAGGAAGCTTATGAGTCGTTTATCTATTGAAACGCCGGGGCGCGCCCAAAATGTCTTGGATGGTCTGCATCGGGATATGGAGCGCCGCATTGGTGCCAGTGCCTACGGACTGTGTCCGGTGGATATGTCTTTGAATTACCTGCGGCTGTGCCATGCGCAGACCTGTGGAAAATGTGTGCCCTGCCGCATCGGTCTTGGACAGTTGGAGGTGCTGATTGAGCAGGTGCTTGACCGTACCGCAACCATGGAAACCATTAACATAATTGAGCGTACCGCAAAGGTGATTGCCGATTCCGCAGGCTGTGCGATTGGCTATGAAGCGGCATACATGGTTTTGAAGGGAATTCGCGGCTTCCGCGAGGATTATGAGGAGCATGTGCAGCATGGACGCTGTATCTCTGCGCTGAGCTATCCTGTTCCCTGCGTTTCCGCCTGTCCTGCGCATGTGGATGTACCCGGCTATGTGGCGCTGGTGAATGAGGGAAAATATGAAGAAGCAGTAAGGCTGATTCGGAAGGACAACCCCTTCCCGTCCGCCTGTGCGTATGTCTGCGTGCATTCCTGTGAAGCACACTGTCGCCGCGCGATGGTGGATGATGCCATCAATATCTGCGGTCTGAAACGCTTTGCGGTGGATAACGCAAAGGCAGAGCCTGCGAAAATCCTGTATGAGAAAACAGGCAAAACCGTCGGCATTATCGGCGGTGGTCCCGGCGGGCTGACGGCGGCGTATTATCTGGCGCAGATGGGGCATAAGGTTACGGTTTATGAGCAGCGTCCCAAGCTGGGTGGCATGCTTCGCTATGGTATCCCTGATTATCGTCTGCCGCAGGAGGTTCTGGAGCGCGATATCGAACATATTCTGACAACAGGCATTAACGTGATTACGGATGTTTCCATCGGCAGAGATGTGACAATGGAGGATATCCAGAAAAGCTATGATGCAGTTTATATTTCCATTGGCGCGCATAATGATAAAAAGATTGGCATTGAAGGCGAGGACGCAGAAAATGTTGTCAGTGCGGTCAGCCTGCTGCGCCGCATTGATGAAGGCAATGCGCCCGATTTCACGGGTAAGAGAATCTGCGTTATCGGCGGCGGCAATGTTTCTATGGATGCCACCAGAACGGCAAAACGTCTGGGAGCGGAAAGCGTCACCTGTGTATACCGTCGCCGTGTGGATGATATGACCGCGCTGGCGGAGGAAATCGAAGAAGCAATGGCAGAGGGCTGTCAGATTTTGCCCTTGCAGGCACCTGCGCGCATTGAAAAGGATGCAGAGGGCAAGGTTGCGGCACTGTGGACAGTTCCGCAGATTATCGGGCCTTACGGCAAGGATGGCAGACCCAAGCCCATTCCTGCGGATGTCCCCGAATTCCGTATCGCATGTGATTATGTAATTGTTGCCATCGGGCAGGCGATAGACGCGCGTCCCTTTGAAGCCATTGGCATTAAGACCTTTAAGGGCATGATTCAGGCAGAGGATACCAGCTCCGTTGCGGATGTGGATAACGTATTCGCCGGCGGTGACGCGGTTTCCGGCCCTGCTACGGTCATTCGTGCCGTTGCGGCAGGGAAGGTTGCGGCAGCGAATATTGATGCCTACCTTGGCTTTGAGCATAAGATTAAGACGGACGTTGTGGTTCCTCCGGCACATCTGACAAATGCACCTCCCTGTGGGCGTGTAAACTTGAAAAGCCACTGCACACCGGACTGCAAGGGCAACTTTGATCTGGTTGTGGAAGGCATGAGCAGAAAAGAGGCGGATCAGGAATCCGAACGCTGCCTGCGTTGTGATTACTTCGGCTTTGGCAGCTTCAGAGGAGGGAGGACAGGAGAATGGTAAGAATAACGATTGATGGACAGCTTGCGCAGGTGCCGGCAGGAACGACGATTATGGAGGCGGCGAAGGCGGTCAATGTAAAAATCCCTCATCTTTGCTACCTGAAGGGAATCAATGAAATTTCCGCCTGCCGTATCTGCTGTGTGGAAATTGAGGGCGAGCGCGCGATGGTTGCAGCCTGCAGCAACCCTGTAAAGGATGGCATGGTGGTGTATACGAATTCCCCTCGTGCCAGAATGACACGCCGCACAAATGTAGAACTGATTTTGTCTCAGCATGACTGCAAATGTGCGACCTGTGTACGCAGCGGCAACTGTCAGCTGCAGGAGGTTGCGAATGATCTGGGTATCCTTGAGCTTCCCTTTGAAACACAGCTGCAGAAGGGGCTGCGCAGTGCGTGGACAAAAACATTTCCGCTCTATCGGGATGTGAATAAATGTATCAAATGTATGCGCTGCATCCAGATTTGCGATAAGGTGCAGACGCTGAATATCTGGGATTTGGCAGGGACAGGCAGCCGCACAACGGTGGATGTTTCGGGCAACCGTGTTATCAAGGATTCCGATTGTGCGCTTTGCGGTCAGTGCATCACGCATTGCCCGACAGGCGGCTTAAGAGAAAGAGATGACACCGCAAAGGCAAGAGCGGCTCTGGCAGATAAAGAAAAAATTACGGTCGTACAGGTTGCGCCTGCGGTGCGTACCGCTTGGGGCGAGTATTTCGGGCTGAAACGGGAAGAAGCGACCATGGAGCGCATGGCAGGCGCACTGCACCGCCTTGGATTCGATTATGTATATGATACAAACTTTGCGGCAGACCTGACGATTATGGAGGAAGGCAATGAATTTCTGCATCGGCTGAAAAGCGGCGCATTGGTACGTTGGCCCATGTTCACAAGCTGCTGTCCCGGTTGGGTGCGTTTCCTGAAAGGGCAGTATCCTGAATTGACAAATCAGCTTTCTACGGCAAAATCTCCCCAGCAGATGTTCGGCGCGGTTGCGAAAACATGGCTGGCGAAGAAGCTGGATGTGGCACCCGAAAAAATCTGCTGTGTTTCCATCATGCCCTGCGTAGCGAAGAAGGCGGAAGCAGATTTGCCGACCATGCGTGGTGAAAGCGGTGCGGATGTGGATATCGTGCTGACAACAAGGGAGCTGGTGCGTATGATGCGTGCAGACCATCTGGACCCGCATTTCATCGAGGAGGAAGCACTGAATTCCCCTATGGGAACACATACCGGTGCAGGCGTGATCTTCGGTGCAACCGGCGGCGTTATGGAAGCGGCTCTGCGTACTGCGGCGTATGTGCTGACGGGCGAAAATCCGAATCCGGATGCCTTCAGTGAGGTGCGGACAGGCCCCGGACTGAGAGAGGCAACCTATACCGTTGCGGGAATTCCTGTGCGTTGTGCGGTTGTCAGTGGTCTGGGCAATGCGCGTAAGCTGATTGAACGGCTGAAGGAGGGCAAGGTGCAGTATGATTTTGTAGAGGTCATGGCTTGTCCCGGCGGCTGTGTCGGCGGCGGCGGTCAGCCTATCTCCGCAGAGGATGAGGAGCTTTACGGCGTGAGAGGGGAACGGCTTTATACCCTTGATGCGGAAAATCCGATGCGTTTCGCTCATGAAAATCCTGAGGTACAGGCATTGTATCATGAATATCTGGGCGAACCCTTGGGAGAGACAGCACACCATCTGCTGCATACGGACCATAAGGCATGGAATATGCCCATGCAGAAATAAACGACAAGAAAATACAAAGGCTGTTGTACTTTATTGTACAGCAGTCTTTTTTATGCAAAAAAATGCTGAACAGAGAAAAATTTCTGTTCAGCAAAAGAATCAGATTTAGGAATATAGCTTACGGACGGAAACCCGACTCAGCTTTTTGATGATATCCGCCCAGAAGGCTGTCCCGAACAGGAAGGTCAGCAGAAGGGAAACAACCATAATCTCCAGAACGGCAAGATAGCCATTTGCACTGAGCAGCTCATAAAAGCCGCCGTAAATGAGGAAATCCTTAAACAGGCGGTGCAGGATATAAATACCGATGGTATTTTTCCCGAATTGGCAGAGGAAGGTTTCCTTTTTCGGGCAAAGGATAAACAGACCAAAGAGCATCAGCACAACCGCCGCCATCCACAGGATACAGATGAGCGGTGCAAAGGGAAACAGCTGACTTTTCAGCTGTGCATAGGGGGCAATCCCGAAGAAGAATACCCCCAGATATTTCTGTACCCCTCGTCCATAGGGAATCAGCATGCAGGCGGAAAGCAGCAGAACGGCAGGCAATGCTTTTCTGCATTTCGCATTGTTGATGACTGCCTGAAACTGCTCCTTCTTGATGTAATACCCCATGAGGAAGAAGGGCAGAAAGTGAATGGTGCGGGAAAGGCTTAAAAATTTCCCGACCGGCTCCTGATAATGGATGACTGCCGCCAGAAGGACTGCTCCAATGAGGACATATTTCGGTTTCATATTTTTTGTCAGGTAAAGAAAAATATGCCACCAGATTAAAGAAAGCAGATACCACGGTGCCGCCCCAACTGTCAGCATATTGATTTTCAGAAGAGAGAAAATCAGAACGCCCAGAATAAATGCTTTTCGGAACAGCGCGGATTTACTGTACGCAAAAGAGAGCAGCCAAATGCCGCCGCAGAACAGCAGAACAATGAGAGTCCAGACGGAAGGGTGGTGTGCCGTTTCAAAATATGGTCGCTCAAAGATGAAATGTACCAGCTCGATGGCATCCTTGAACAGAAGATAGAGCCATGCGAAGGAGAGCAGCTTTTCCGCCTTATATTCCTTTGTGAGAAAGCCCTTTGCCAGATAGCCCGACATGAAGATAAACCCCGGCATGTGAAAAAAATAGATAAAGGTTCTCACGCCTGTGGCAAAGGCAGAATGGGTTTCCTGCAAATAGCCAAGCATGTGTCCCAGAACCACCAGAAAAATCAGAACACCCTTGATGTTGTCGATATGAAAATCTCTTGCTGTCTGCTGCTTCATGATGAATGACTCCTGTTTCATTTCTGTTTGATGTTTTCTTCCCAAAGAGTATGATAAAGCGCAGGCTTTCTGTCCGCCTTGACAGGAAAGCTATTGCGGTATGCGTCTGCCTCGCTTAGGTCGATATCTACAATCGTCAGCCCGTTGCCGCCCTCTACATGCGCCAGCACTTCGCCTGTCGGGGAAACTGCCATGCTGTCACCGATATAGGAAAGACCGCCGCCCTCGCCGCTGCGGTTCACACCGAGGATGAAGCACTGGTTTTCGATGGCGCGTGCCTTTAGGAGTGTCATCCAATGCTCTCTGCGTGCCGTGGGCCAGCTTGCGATAACGGGAATTACCTTTGCCTGCTCGGATACAATCTGAAAGATTTCGGGGAAACGTAAATCATAGCAGATTAACGGTGCAACAGGTACACCCTTTACCTCGCAAAGCTGCAGCGCATTACCGCCGGTATAATGCTTTGCCTCTGCGCCGAAGGAGAAGGGATGAATTTTTGCATAATCTGCAAGCTGATTCCCGTTCTCGTCCAGAATGATGCAGTGATTTGTGGCAACTCCGTTTTCATATACGGGCAGGCCATAGCAGATGGCAACATGGTTTTTCTTTGCTTCTTCGCGGAAAAACGCCATGGAGGGACTGTTTTTTCTGTCCTCGCCGTAGGTTTCGGGGTTCAGCGTAAAGCCTGTCAGCGTCATTTCGGGGAAAATGACAAAATCCACCTGTTTTTCCTTTGCCTCTGCAAGCAGCCTGCTGCAAAGTGTCATGGTCTTTTCCTTTTCTTCAAAGCCCATATCAATCTGTCCCAATGCGATTCTCATAGGATTTTCCTCCTTTTATTCTTAAATGTTATTCTCAAATGCAAAACTGATTTTTTATTCCCAATCCTTCCAGATATCGGGGCAATAGCCCAGTGTAAACGCTTTACCGTTGCGTACAATCGGTGTGGCGAACAGCTCCGGATTTTCAAACAGCGTCTGCTCGCGCTTTGCCTCGTCGATATAATCCATGTAAAGCCTAGTGTATGCCTTTGCCTTGCGGTCAATCATATCCTCAACGGGAATACATTTTTTCGCTGCTTCAAAGACTGCCTTTGCCATGCCGAATTGGTGCAAATCAATATATTGATATTTTATTTTTCTCTCTTTAAAATAACGTTCCGCTTTTTTGGTATCAAAGCTTTTCTTGGAGCCGTAAATTTGGATATTCATGCGAAAACCATCCTTTCTTTGATACCTCATTTTATAATATTTTTTCCGTGGGGGCAAGACAATAGAGAATGATTCTGTTATACTTATGTTATTTTCAAGCGAAGGAGGCAGAAAAATGAGATTCATTTCATGGAATGTAAACGGCTTACGCGCCGCAGTAGGCAAAGGCTTTTCGGAATATTTCAAGGAAGCTGATGCGGATATATTTTCCTTGCAGGAAACAAAGCTACAGGCAGGGCAGATTGATTTAGAAACAGAGGGCTATCATCAATACTGGAATTATGCCGAAAAGAAGGGCTATTCCGGCGTAGCGGTGTTCACGAAGCAGGAGCCGCTTTCTGTTGCCTATGGTATTGGCGTGGAGGAGCATGACCACGAGGGGCGTGTGATTACGCTGGAATTTCCCGAATTTTACTATGTGACGGTATATACCCCCAATTCGCAGCAGGAAAACGCCCGTCTGGCGTACCGCATGGAATGGGAGGATGCGTTCCGCGCGTATGTAAGCGCTCTGGATGCGAAAAAGCCTGTTGTTATCTGCGGGGATTTGAATGTAGCACATAATGAAATTGACCTGAAAAATCCCAAAACAAACCGCAGAAGTGCCGGCTTTACGGACGAGGAGCGCGGCAAATTCACAGAGCTTCTGGGTGCAGGCTTTGTGGATACCTTCCGCTATTTTTATCCGGAGCAGGAAGGCATTTATTCCTGGTGGAGCTATCGCTTTAAGGCAAGAGAGAAGAACGCAGGGTGGCGGATTGATTATTATGTCGTATCCAAGCGATTAGAGGATAAGCTGGTGGATGCAAAGATTCATACAGAGGTGCTTGGCTCTGACCATTGCCCTGTGGAGCTGGAAATCAATCTGTAAAAGAGGAGAAATATGGAACCGTATTATTATCAAACCTTATCCAAGGCGGAGCAGAGCAGCTATCAGGCGATGCAGGCAGGACTGCAGGCGTTTGCGCCCTCCTTTCCTGTGCCGCTGCTGGAAAACAGAGCGTTGACGGATGTTTTCATGAAGCTGCGTCTGGATTGTCCGCAGCTGTTCTATGCAGGGACATTTCAATATCGCTATTATCCCGATTCCAGAAATGCAGAATTGATTCCTGCGTATCTTTTTGAAAAGGGAAAGCTGAAGGAGCATCAGAAGGCGCTGCAGGCACGCGTGGAAAAGCTGGTTCGCCCTGTGGCAAGGTGCGGCGATGAGGAAAAGCTGCTGTATATCCACGATTTTATCTGCAAAAATGTACGCTATGATAAGCTGAAAAAGCAATATTCCCATGAAATCATCGGCGTTCTGGGGCATGGCGTTGGCGTTTGTGAGGGCATTGCAAAGGCAGTCAAGATCCTCTGTGATGCACTGCAAATCCAGTGCATCATTGCCTTGGCGGAAAATAACCCCGAAAAGGGCGTGAAGTATCGCCATGCGTGGAACGTGGTGCGGCTGGATAAAAAATATTACCATCTGGACTGTACCTTTGATCTTTCCTTAGGAAATCCGGAGGAAATCCGCTATGATTATTTTCGGCTGAGTGATAAGCAGATTTTTCGCGATCATGAGAGACTGGTATGGCGTGTGCCTGCCTGCGAGGATGCAGACAGATTTTATTATAAGAAAAAGAAGCTCTCCTTCACGAAGACGGAGGAGGTGCAAAAGCGCGCGGCGCAGGCGGTGAAAAAGGGAAAACCACTGCTGTTTCATTGGCGCGGCGGCTATATGACAAGGGAAATCGTGCAGGAATTTCTGCGGATTTTCAAGGAAGAAGCAGCGAAAAAAGAAAAATTCGCACAGGTTTCGCTGAATTGGGCGCAGGCGATTGTGAAGGTACGCTTTATCGAACAATTACCGACACAGGAATTGACCATGGAAGAAGCCAATGAAGGCGAAAAAGAGGAATAAATCAAGAAAAGAAAATCAAGAAAAGAAAAACCCGGGGACAAAAAGCATCCTCGGGTTTTTATATAATAAGGGGTAGTGAGTTATCAAGGGTTTTTGGAAATTTATGCTTCAAAGGCAGTCAGTTTTTCCAGAAGAAGATTGCTTCTGTCGATGAAGGCGGTCATTTCCTCGGAGGTCAGCGGACGATGGCTCATCAGTGCCAGATCATACAGCTGATGGCACAGAAGGGCTGCATCCTCCTTCTTTTCCTCCTTGCCTGCCATGGAAAGCAGTGCTTTTACCAGTTTATTATTTTTATTCAGCACCAGAGTTTCATCGGGCTTCATATTGGCAAACATTGCCTTAAATTCTTCGTTGTTGGCGTAAGCCTCCATCATTTCCATCATACGTCTGGATTCCTCGGAAAGCAGAATCATAGCGGAAACCTTTTCAGCCTTCAGCGCTTCCAGCTTTACATGCAGCTTTTCATTTGCAACCGCCGCGCGGAACAGCTCCTGCATCTGATTTGCTTCAAATTCGTCTGCCTGCTTTTTCGCTTCGGAAATTTCGGCATCCTCTTTTTCCTGCAAGGAATCAATATCCGCATCGACACGCTGTACTTTCAGCTTAATGTCCTGATTTTTATATTCCAAGAAGGAAACGAAGGGCTTATCCACAGGCGTATCCATGATGGCAGCCTCCAGACCCTGCTCCTTGAACAGGCGGATATACTGCGCCTGCTGATTGGTGTCGGTTGCAAAATAAATCACGTTTTCGTGCTTTTCCTTATTCTTTTCCAGATATTCGGCAACGGTTTCATAAACACCGTCTGTTGTTTTCAGCAGAAGGATATCCTTTACCTTATCATACAGCTTTTCTTCCTTCATGCAGCCGTATTTGATGAAGATATTGATATCATCCCAGAAGCCCTCAAAGGCAGAACGGTCGGTTTTGAACAGCTGGTTCAGCTTGTCCGCAACCTTCTTGGTAATGTAGGCATTCATTTTTTCCACATAGCCGTCATTCTGCAATGCACTTCTGGAAACATTCAGAGGCATATCGGGGCAGTCCAAAATCCCCTTCAAGAGCAGCAGGAATTCGGGGACAACCTCTTTTACGTTATCCGCAATATAAACCTGATTGCAGTACAGCTTTACCTCGCCGTCCATCATGTCCATCTGCTCCACCAGCTTCGGGAAATAGAGAATCCCTTTCAGACGGAAGGGGTAATCCATATTCAGATGAATCCAGAACAGAGGGTCATTCAAATCATTGAATACCTGATGATAAAAGGCTTTGTAGTCCTCATCCGTACATTCGGAGGGCTTTCTCTGCCAGAGGGGGTTGGTGTCATTCAGCGGCTTGGGCTCCTCTGCCTTTGCTTCTTCTGCGGCATCCTGCTGCTCCTGCAATAAATCCATGGCACCCTCGGTGGTCAGCTTTGCGGCTTCCTCGGGGGAAACATGAACAGTGTTTTCGGCCTTCTTTGCGGATGCCTTTTCCTCCTCTGTTTCTTCCTTCAGCACATCCACAAAGATGGGAACGGGCATGAAGGCGCAGTATTTTCTCATAGCGGCGTAAAGCGTTGCCTCATTCAGAAATTCCTCGCCGTCTGCGCCGATAAAGAGGGTGATGGTTGTGCCGCGTTCGGTTCTTTCACCGGCCTCCATTTCATAATCAATGCCGCCGTTGCAGCGCCATTTTGCAGGCTCTGCACCCTTCTGATAGGAAAGGGAATCAATCTCGACCGTATCGGCTACCATAAAAGCAGAATAGAACCCCAGACCGAAATGTCCGATAATCTCACTGCCTTCGTCCTCGGTTTTTCCTTCAAATTTGGAAAGGAAATCGGTTGCACCGGAGAATGCAATCTGGTTGATGTATTTCTTGATTTCATCCGCCGTCATGCCGATACCGTTATCAATAATCTGCAATGTTTTCTTGTCCTGATCCAGAACAACATGAATTTTGTATGCTTCCTCTGCGGGAATATCCGCTTCCCCCATCATGGAAAGCTTCTGCAGCTTTGTCACCGCATCACACGCATTGGATACCAGTTCACGAATGAAGATGTCCTTATCTGTATAGAGCCATTTTTTGATAATTGGCATAAAATTTTCACTGTTAATAGAAAGATTGCCTTTTTCCTGCATACTGCATACCTCCTAAAATTTTTTTACAGAGCCAATGTGTTTGGCTCTCATCACTCTATATTGTAGCACCCGAAACGGAAAAGTCAAGAAAAAATTAGCACTCAATAAAAATGAGTGCTAACAAATTCAGAGGAAAAAGAAGGAGATTAACTCTCCTGCTTCCGGATGCCAATGGCGTTTTTTTTGAAAAACTTTAAAATATATTCCTCCCAGAGCCGCTCGGAGGATTTATCCAGAGAAAAGGCTTCCTGTGAAATGGCGGTGGTGCAGAGGATGGTATGCTCCTTAAAGAGAATATTCAGAAATGCCGCCTTGGTATTGGGGAGATTGGCAAGCTTCTCCTCCGCAAGGGAGAACACAAGCTTGATGCTTTTCGGCAGCTTATTCCCTTTGATTGCCTGAAATACAAAGGGACGCATTTCCTCCCAATGCACATAACGGGAAAGCCCTGCCTCCTGCTCCTCGGCAGTATAAAAATCCATGTTGCGCTTGCCCTCAATGATAAAAGAAGCGAAGGTGGTCAGTTCCCCCTGACGGAACGAAAACGCATCAAAGGTATCCCCCTTCAAAAGCAGATTCATAAATGATTTTGTATCATTGACGGTAAAAGCAAGCATAAAAAATCCTCCCAAAACAATTCTGTCCTTCTATTTTACATGCTTTGGGAGGATTTTTCAATTTGTTTCTCATTTAAAAGTAATGGTCAGCTTTCCGTCAGCCCATTGAATAAACTTGGAATCTGAAAAAATCGGATGCGGAGCAGTGTCCCGATAAACCTCACCCGTGCGGAATACAGAAAGCAGTACGCCTGCCAATGCCATATTGATGAGCAAAGCCGTTGCCCCATAGGAAAGGAAGGGCAGGGCAATCGGTGCGATGAGCCATATACCCAGATTTGCCGGAATATAAAGCAGGATTTCCGCTGTGAAGGTGCAGAGAATCGTCAGAGAAACCATCTGCCCGAAAATGCTTTTCTGTTTCAGCGCTTTGCGGAAGCCAAGCCCGAGAAAGACTGCCAACAGCAGAACCACAATGCCCGAGGCAACCCAGCCATAATGATAGGTCAGATAGGCCAGAAGATAATCGGAGCGAAGCATAGAGGCATCTGTCAGCAGAAAGGCTTGTGTTTCCGAAAGGGCTGCACCTTCGCCCAGAAGAACGCAGTGGGAAAGGATGGTTTTCAACTGTGTCGAAAGGTAGCCGCTGCCCATAGGGTCACCGGAAGGGACGAAAATCGTATACAGGCGTTCCCAGCCATACCGATACCGAAACGGTGCATAAAACATCAGCAGGACAATCAGGCAGACCACCGCTAACAGAAAAAGCAACAGCAGAATTGTCTGATTTTTCTTGCCGAACCATTCCTTTTTTGCGGCAATGAGCATGAGAATCCCTGCGGAGAACACAAATGTCAGAACGCCGCTGAAGGTGTGACAGTATGACAGAAACAGGCAGAAAACCACCGCCAGAACGCCGCTGATAAGATAGCCCCTTCTGCCCTGACTTCTGAGCCGATAAAACAGACCGCAGAAGGCAAGGGGAAACAGCAGAGAGAGTGCAAGCGGACTGAGGGCAAAGGAGCCGAGAGTGAACCATCTTTTTCCACCATAGAATTCCCCGAACAGCTGTGCCGCAAGGTCAACCATCAATAAGCCGAGCGGCAGTACATAGGGATGCTTTCCGAAAAAGGAAAAATCCAGAAAATACATCCCGACAAACGTCGCTAAGCTAAGTGGCAGAAAGACGAAAAGCACCTGTGCGGAGCGCGTCGCTAACGCATCATTTCCTACGGGTATCGTTTTCAGCAGCAGCACCTGAATGATGCCTCCCAGCACAAACAGCAGCAGTACCAGCCCGATTATCCCCCATTGGGGCGCAGGCTTATGTGTCTGGTCTAACGCCGCACCGACGGATACAGGGTCACCCATCTGCAGCAGTGCCTTTTCTTCGGCAATGCTTTCGGAATCTCCTGCGGCAAGGTAGGCGTTTTTCTGGTCTGTCAGATGATCCTCAATTTCCTGTGCAACGGCAGGATGCGCCTTTTTCCAGCGAATCTGCTCACAGACCTTTTCGGCATAACGATGAAACGCATCAGAAACATTCACAGTAAAGACCTCCTTCCAGAATTTTGCTGACGGCGGAGGAATATTCCTTCCATTCGTCTGTTTTTTCCTGTAAAAATTTTTTTCCCTTTTGTGTCAGACGGTAATATTTGCGAACGCGTGCGGAATCCGCGTGTTCCTCATAGGATTCCAGAAGTCCCTTCTTTTCCAAGCCGTGCAAAAGGGGATAAAGCGTGCCTGCCTTCATCTGAAAGACGTTGTTGGAACGGCATGCCAGCTCCTCAATAATCTGATAGCCGTACATATCACGTCCGTCCAGAAGCTTAAGCACAAGAGTGGCAGAGCTGCCTGCCAGCAGGGTTTTATCCAGTGCCATGCGATGCACCTCCTTATATATCGAGTATCTATATATCTGCATTATATATCGATGGTCTATCTATGTCCAATCAGAAAAACGAATGGCATTTTATATATAGATAATCTATATATATACGCAAAAAAAGTTTACGCATTTCTTGCCATCAAAGTCTCAATGTATTATAATAAAATATCATACTGCATTTATGAAAAAATCTGAAAAGAATGAAAATACAGGAGGGCGACCAATGGCTGAAGAAAAAAACACAGAAAACAACAGCGGTCTGGGTGCAACGGGCAATTTTATCCACAGTTATATCCAGGAGGACTTAAAGGGAGAACTGAATAAAATCCACACCAGATTTCCGCCCGAACCAAATGGCTACCTGCATATCGGTCATGCAAAATCCATCTGCCTGAACTTTGGCTTGGCAAATCTGTACGGCGGCAAATGCAACCTGCGTTTTGATGATACCAACCCCACAAAAGAGGATGTGGAGTATGTAGAATCCATTCAGGAGGACGTAAAATGGCTTGGCTTCGATTGGGAGGACAGACTTTTTTATGCGTCCAGCTATTTTGATAAATATTATGAGGTTGCGCTGAAGCTGATTAAGGAAGGCAAGGCTTTCGTGGATGAGCTTAGCGCAGAGGAAATGAGAGAATACCGCGGCACCCTTTCCACACCCGGGAAGGAAAGCCCTTATCGCAACAGAAGCGTGGAGGAAAATCTGGATTTGTTTGAAAGAATGAAGGCAGGCGAATTCCCCGACGGCTCTAAAACACTGCGTGCGAAGATTGATATGGCTTCTCCCAATATCAACATGAGAGACCCTGTGCTTTACCGTATCTCCCATTCTACCCACCATACCACAGGAGATAAATGGTGCATCTACCCGATGTATGACTTTGCACATCCCCTGGAGGATGCGATTGAGGGCATCACCCATTCTATCTGTACGATGGAATTTGAGGACCACAGACCTCTGTATGATTGGGTAGTCAGAGAGGCAGGCTATACCGAAAATCCGCCCAGACAGATTGAATTTGCCCGTCTGGGGATGACAAATACTGTGATGAGCAAAAGAAAGCTGCGTGCTTTGGTAGAAAACGGTCTGGTTGACGGCTGGGATGACCCCCGTATGCCGACCATCAGCGGTCTGCGCCGCCGTGGCTATACCCCTGCATCCATTCGTGATTTCTGTGAACGCATTGGTGTTTCTAAGGCAAACAGCATGGTAGACAGCGGCTTGCTGGATTACTGTATTCGTGATGATTTGAAGGCAAAGGCGAAGGTGGTTATGGCTGTGCTTGATCCCCTGAAGCTGGTTATCACCAATTATCCTGAGGATCAGGTGGAAATGATGGAGCTGGAAAATAACCCCGAAACACCGGAATTGGGCAAACGTCTGGCACCCTTCACCAGAGAGCTTTATATCGAAAGAGAGGACTTCATGGAGGAACCTGTGAAGAAATTTTTCCGCTTGGCTCCCGGCAAGGAGGTTCGCCTGAAGGGTGCATATTTTGTGACCTGCACAGATTTTGTGAAGGATGAAAATGGCGTTGTCACAGAGGTTCACTGCACATACGACCCCGAAACCAGAAGCGGCAGCGGCTTTGAGGGCAGAAAGGTAAAGGGCACCCTGCATTGGGTAAGCGCAAAGGATAACGTACAGGCAACGGCAAGACTGTATGACTATATGATGCTGGATAACCCCGAAGACCCTAACGGCGAAATGATTATGAACCCCAATTCTCTGGAGGTAAAGGAATGCTTCATCGAGCCTTCCGTTAAGGATGCAAAGAAGGGCGATAGATTCCAGTTTATGAGAAACGGCTATTATATTGTGGATACAAAGGATACAACAGACGAACATCTGGTATTTAACCGCATTGTTCCGCTGAAAAGCTCCTTTAAGCTGAAATAAAGAACAAATTAGGAAGGAAGAAGGTAAGTCTTTGGATTTGCCTTCTTTTTTTGTTTGTAGGTTTTGTTAAAAAAACAAAATCCTTTGCCCTCGATTGACAGAGACTATCTTTTTTGCTATACTCGTAAAGATGGTTTTTAATACCACATAAAATAGTGAGAGATACGGTTCAAATGCAAGAGAAAAATGAGGAGGAGCTGTGATGGAAGTAAAAGCATTGAAATTTGGCGGATTAACCGCAAAACGTCCGATTGTGCAGGGCGGAATGGGGGTGGGGGTATCCCTTTCCTCTCTGGCGGGAAATGTGGCGAAATGCGGCGGTATCGGCACGATTTCCGGCGTGCATCCCGGCTACAAAGAGGCGGATTTCAAGGAAAATCCCTTTCGCGCTAATCTGAGAGCCATCGGGAACGAACTGGAAAAAGCCAAGGAGATTGCCAATGGCGGTATCATTGGTTTTAATTTCATGACAGTGATGAATCATTATGAGGAATATGTGAAGGAAGCGATTGGCGCAGGGGCGGATTTTATCGTTTCGGGGGCAGGTCTGCCTGTGAATCTGGCGAAATATGCAGCAGGCACAAGGGCAGCAATCCTGCCGATTGTTTCCTCTGCGAGAGCCCTGAAGCTGATTGTAAAGCAGTGGCAGAGAGCAGACAGACTGCCTGATGCAGTGGTGGTGGAGGGACCGCTTGCAGGTGGACACCTTGGATACCCCTATGGACACCTTGTGGACGGCACTTTTGACACCTTAGAGGACAGTCTTGTGGACGTAGTGGATTATGTGCGGGAATTGGAGGAGAAAAACGACGTGAAAATCCCTGTGATTGCCGGCGGCGGTGTGCGCAGCCATGCGGACGTGGAACGGCTGATGGCACTTGGCGCGAGCGGTGTGCAGGTCGGCACTAAATTCGTTGCGACAGAGGAATGTGATGCCGCTCCGGCATTTAAGCAGGCGTATTTGCGGAGCCGAAAGGAGGATGTGCAGCTGATTGAAAGCCCTGTCGGCTTGGCAGCGCGCGCCATTCGGAATTCCTTTTTGGAGAAGGTAGAGAAGCAGGGGCGGATTCCTGTGCAGAGATGCTATCAGTGCATGAACCACTGCAAGCAGGCGGAAACGAAATACTGCATCTCGCAGGCATTGATTGATGCGGTGCAGGGGAGAGAGGGACTTGTTTTCTGCGGCGCAAATGCTTATGAAATCGAGAAACTTTCAACAGTGGAAAAAGTGATGCAGGAGCTCTGCGGAGAATAAAAAAAGAACCATATTCGTGAGAATATGGTTCTTTTTAGGTTAATCTTATTCTTTATCGGTGATGGTGCTGTGCAGCTCCTGCAGGGATCTGACAACGCCGCAGCCGGGCTTATTCATGGATTCGATACCGGAGGCAGTTGCCTTTGCGGCAGCCATGGTTGTGATGTAAGGGATTTTCTTACGGATGGCTGCTTTACGCAGGTAGCTGTCATCCAGTGTGCCGTCTGCACCTCTGGGGGTATTGATAATCAGGTCGATTTTGCCGTTTGTAATCAGGTCGGAGATGTTGGGTCTGCCTTCGCTCAGCTTATAGACGAACTCGGAAACAATGCCTGCATCTGCCAGAACCTTCTGGGTGCCTTTTGTTGCGAGGATATGGAAGCCTGCATCTGCAAAGCCCTTTGCCACCTCCGGCAGCTCTGCCTTATCCTTATCGCAGACGGAAATCAGCACGGTGCCGCTCATGGGCAGCTTTGTCTGTGTTGCCTCCTGTGCCTTGAAGAAGGCTTCGCCGTAGAATTCGGAAAGCCCAAGCACCTCGCCTGTGGAGCGCATTTCGGGTCCCAGAACAGGGTCAACCTCCTGGAACATATTGAAGGGGAATACGGATTCCTTCACGCCGTAGTAAGGAATATTCTTTTCCTTCAGACCGGGTACGGGAGAGGGTCTGCCTGTCAGCTCGCTTGTGACGATATCGATTGCCAGAGGAACCATGCGGATGTTGCAGACCTTGGAAACCAGAGGAACGGTACGGGATGCTCTGGGGTTCGCCTCCAGCACATATACCTTATCGTTTTCGATGGCATACTGCATATTCATCAGACCCTTAACGCCCATTTCCTCTGCGATTTTTCGGGTGTATTCCTTGATGGTTTTGACATTCTTTTCAGAAATATGTCTGGAAGGAATGATACATGCGGAGTCACCGGAGTGTACGCCTGCAAGCTCGATATGCTCCATAACGGCAGGAACGAAGGCATGTGTGCCGTCACTGATAGCATCTGCTTCACATTCCATTGCGTGATTCAGGAAACGGTCAATCAGAATGGGTCTGTCGGGGGTTACGCCAACAGCGGCATCCATGTATTTAGTCAGATTTTCGGGGTCATACACGACTTCCATACCGCGGCCGCCCAGAACATAGGAGGGGCGAACCATAACGGGATAGCCGATTTTTTCTGCGATATGAAGGGCATCCGCAACCGTAACTGCCATGCCGGATTCAGGCATGGGAATACCCAGCTTATCCATCATTGCGCGGAAGTGGTCTCTGTCTTCTGCCAGGTCGATCACAGCAGGAGGAGTCCCCAGAATTTTTACGCCGTTCTTTTCCAAATCAGCCGCCAGATTCAGAGGAGTCTGACCGCCGAACTGCGCGATAACGCCAACGGGCTTTTCTTTTTTATAAATGCTCAGCACATCTTCCAGTGTCAGAGGTTCAAAGTAAAGCTTATCGGAGGTGTCATAGTCTGTGGAAACGGTTTCGGGGTTGCAGTTTACGATAATTGTTTCAAAACCAAGCTGCTTCAACGCCAGAGAAGCATGTACGCAGCAGTAGTCAAATTCAATACCCTGCCCGATTCTGTTGGGGCCGCCGCCCAGAATCATAACCTTGGGTTTTTCTGTGCTGACGGGGTTTTTGTCTTCTGCATTATAGGTGGAGTAGTAATACGCCTTATCCTGTGTGCCGCTGACATGAACGGGCTCCCAAGCCTCCTCCAGACCCAACGCGATGCGCTTGTTTCTGATTTCTGCTTCATCGATTTCCAGAAGTTGGCTCAGATATTTATCGGAGAAGCCATCCTTCTTTGCGGCAATCAGTACATCATCCGCAGGCAGCTTTCCTTTGTTTGCCAGAAGGACTTCCTCCTCCTCAACCAGCTCCTTCATCTGATTGATGAACCATGCCTTTACCTTTGTCAGCTCATGGATTTCTTCTACGGTTGCGCCCTTTCGCAGTGCTTCATACATGATGAAATGGCGTTCACTGGAGGGAGGAACCAGCATTTTCAAAAGTTCTTCCTTGGATTTTTTATCAAAATCCTTTGCATGCCCCAGACCATAGCGACCTGTTTCCAGAGAACGGATGGCTTTCTGGAAGGCTTCTTTATAATTCTTACCGATACTCATAACCTCGCCGACTGCGCGCATCTGGGTACCCAGCTTATCCTCTACGCCTTTGAATTTTTCAAATGCCCAGCGTGCGAATTTGATAACAACATAATCGCCATCGGGAACATATTTATCCAGTGTGCCGTATTTACCGCAGGGGATATCCTTCAGAGTCAGCCCTGTTGCAAGCATGGCGGAAACCAGAGCAATGGGGAAGCCGGTTGCCTTGGAAGCCAGTGCGGAGGAACGGGAGGTTCTGGGGTTGATTTCGATGATGATATCTCTGTCTGTTTCGGGGTCATGCGCCCACTGTACGTTTGTGCCGCCGATTACCTGTACGGAATCGACAATCTTATAGGATTTTTCCTGCAAACGCTTCTGTACCTCCTCGGAAATAGTCAGCATGGGAGCGGAGCAGAAGGAATCACCGGTATGCACACCAAGGGGATCGATATTTTCAATAAAGCATACGGTAATCATATTGCCTTTGGCATCACGCACAACCTCCAATTCCAGCTCTTCCCAGCCGAGAATAGATTCCTCTACCAGAACCTGACCAACGAGGGAAGCCTGCAGACCGCGTGTGCATACGGTTTTCAGTTCATCTACGTTATAAACCAGACCGCCGCCTGTGCCGCCCATGGTATAAGCGGGACGCAGAACAACGGGATAGCCCAGCTTATCGGCAATGGCAAGGGCTTCGTCTACGGAATAGGCAACCTCACTTCTTGCCATCTCAATGCCAAGGCTGTCCATGGTTTTTTTGAATTCGATACGGTCTTCGCCACGCTCGATGGCATCAACCTGTACACCGATGACTTCTACATTATATTTGTCTAAAATACCGGCCTTGGAAAGCTCAGAGCAAAGATTCAGACCGGACTGACCGCCGAGATTGGGCAGCAGAGCATCGGGACGTTCTTTTGCAATAATCTGTTCCAGACGGTTGATATTCAAGGGTTCGATATAGGTTGCATCGGCGATTTCGGGGTCTGTCATGATGGTTGCGGGGTTGGAATTGACCAGAACGATTTCGTAGCCCAGCTTACGCAGCGCCTTACACGCCTGTGTGCCGGAGTAGTCGAATTCACACGCCTGCCCGATGATGATGGGGCCGGAGCCGATAATCAGAACTTTCTTGATATCCTTCTTTTGTTTCACAGGAACTCCTCCTTTTGTGGATAATAAACAAGGTGTTGTTGCTTTTGCTTCTTCTTTATTGTTTCATACGCTTCTATTATAGCACGATTTTGCATAATGAGTGTTTTTTTCTGCTTATGGGGGCAATCAGCTTTCTTATAGAATGGAAAATTGTATTTTTTTCAATGAAAACTGTTGAAAACGCATGAAAAAAAGTGTGTTTTCTGCAAAAAATTACAGTTTGGTTTGTGCAAAATCTGCAAAAACAACTTGTTTTTTAGGGAAGCTTTGGAGAAAAGGTCAGCATACGAAAATTTTGCATACAAATTGTAAGAATATAATGGAAATGCGTCCCTTTTATAGGGACATTTGTCTATTGAATTTCGGGGGAGTTCTCAGTAAGATGGAAGAACCATTCTCAGAAAAAAGGAGGACAATCAGAATGAAAAAAGCAGTGGTAACGGTACTTGGTCAGGATAAGGTGGGCATTACAGCAAAGATTTGTGGTGTTCTGGCAGAAACAAATATCAATATCCTTGATATTTCCCAGACCATTGTTGGGGGGTATTTTAATATGGTGATGGTGGTTGATATCACCGAGGCGAAGGATACATTTGATGAAACAGCCGAAAAGCTGTATGCAGTCGGGGAAGAGCTTGGGATGAAAATCAAAATTCAGCATACAGAGATTTTTGATGCGATGCACCGCATTTAAGGGAGGCTGCGAGAATGATTACAAGGAATGAAATTCTGGAGACCAACAGCATGATTTCTGACATGAATCTGGATGTCAGAACCATTACGATGGGCATTAGTCTGTTGGATTGCGCAGATGCAGATATCAATAAATTTAATGAAAAGGTATACAAAAAAATCACAACCTACGCAAAGGATCTGGTGAAGGTTGGGGATGAGCTGGCGAAGGAATACGGTGTGCCCGTGGTGAACAAGAGAATTTCCGTAACACCCATCGCGATTGCGGCGGCAGGCTGCAAAAATGCGGATTCCTATGTGAGCATTGCTCAGACACTGGACAAGGCTGCACAGGAGGTTGGCGTAAACTTCATCGGCGGTTTTTCCGCGCTGGTGCAGAAGGGCTATACCGAAAGTGATAAAATCTTGATTGATTCCATTCCGGAGGCACTGGCAGTGACAGAAAGAGTCTGTGCTTCTGTGAACATCGGGACTTCCAGAAATGGGCTGAACATGGACGCAGTGAAGAAGATGGGCGAGATTATTGTGGAAACAGCGGAACGCACGAAGGACAACGAATGTATCGGCTGTGCGAAGCTAGTTGTATTTTGCAATGCAGTAGAGGACAACCCCTTTATGGCAGGCGCATTCCATGGCGTTGGGGAGGCAGACCGCTGTATCAATGTCGGTGTCAGCGGCCCCGGCGTGGTAAAACGTGCGCTGGAGGAGGTCAGAGGGGCTGACTTTGAAACCGTATGCGAAACCGTAAAGCGGACAGCCTTCAAGATTACCCGTGTGGGTCAGCTGATTGCGAAGGAAGCGGCAAAGAGATTGGATACACCCTTTGGTATCATTGACCTTTCTCTGGCACCGACCCCTGCGGTTGGGGACAGCATTGCGGAAATCTTCCAGGAAATGGGTCTGGAGGAAGCAGGCGCACCCGGCACAACGGCAGCACTGGCACTTCTGAATGACAACGTGAAAAAGGGCGGCGTCATGGCATCCTCTTATGTTGGCGGTCTGAGCGGTGCATTTATTCCCGTCAGCGAGGATCATGGGATGATTGATGCCTGCGAAAAGGGTGCATTGACATTGGAAAAGCTCGAAGCGATGACCTGCGTATGTTCCGTTGGTCTGGATATGATTGCTCTGCCCGGAGATACCTCTGCGGCAACACTTTCCGGTATTATTGCGGATGAAGCAGCGATTGGTATGGTGAACAACAAGACAACGGCGGTGCGTCTGATTCCCGTGATCGGCAGAAAGGAAGGCGAAAGCGTGGAATTCGGCGGTTTGCTGGGCTATGCACCTATCATTCCTGTAAATCGTTTCAGCTGTGAAAAATTTGTGGCAAGAGGCGGCAGAATCCCTGCACCCATCCACAGCTTTAAGAACTAAAAAATAAAGTAGAAAACAGATAAAATTAGGGTTGACTTACCGGACAATGCTTGCTATAGTATTCAAAAAAATGCATTAAAAATTTTTTTAACACTTACAAAAGACAAAGAAACGGAGTGAAGAAGAATGAGCAATTTACAGACACCCTTCAGATATGATTTTGTAGGCAGCTTTTTAAGACCGCAGGCGTTGAAGGACGCAAAGGCGGCATATCAGGCAGGAGAAATCAGCAAGGAGGCATTTGATCGGGTTGCGGAGGAAGAGGTTGCAAAGGTTGTGGCAAAGCAGAAGGAGCTGGGCTACCATGTGATTACAGACGGGGAGTTCAGAAGAGCTTTCTGGCATCTGGATTTCATGTGGGGCTTTGAAGGCGTTGCACATGAGGACACAGGCAACGGCGTGCAGTTTGACGCTGAGCTGGCATTGCTGGAGGACACCTATCTGGTAGGAAAGATTAAGGCGAAGGCACATCCTTTTGTGGAATATTTCAAATTTTTGAAACAGTTTGAGGATGAAAACACAGTTGCCAAATATACCATTCCCGCACCTGCGCAGACCTTCCAACAGATGATTGTGCCTGCAAACTACGAAAGAACAAGAAAGATTTATGCAACAAACGAGGAGCTGATTCAGGATATTGGCAAGGCATATCAGGATGTGATTCAGCAGTTCTACGATGCAGGCTGCCGCAATCTGCAGTTTGATGACTGCACATGGGGTGCTATCGTAGGGGACGCGGCAGAACAGAGGTATCAGGCGCTTGGCATTGATTTGAATGATGTGAAGGCGCAGCTGCTTGCAGTGAATAACCTTGCACTGGAAGGAAAGCCTGCAGATATGATAATCAACTCCCACATCTGCAGAGGGAATTATCATTCTACATATTTTACAAGCGGCCCGTATGATTCCGTGGCAGATTATGTATTCGCAAAGGAAAACGTAAATGCGCTTTTTCTGGAATATGATGATGAGAGATCCGGCGGTTTTGCACCGCTTGCAAAGGTTTCCGCAGACAAGAAGGTTGTGCTTGGTCTGATTACAACCAAAACCCCTGAACTGGAGGAAAAGGAAAGAATTATTGCAAGAATCCATGAAGCGGCGAAATACATTCCGCTTGACAGATTGTGTCTGAGCCCCCAGTGTGGTTTTGCATCCTGCGAAATCGGCAATAAGCTGACAGAAGAAGAACAGTGGGCAAAGCTGAAGCTGGTAAAGGAAATTGCCGAAGAGGTTTGGGGGAAATAAGGGTGGTTGCCCATCCCTAAGTCGAAAACGGGTTTTTGAAAATAAAATATGGTAAAAATAAAATCAGTCGGGACGAGGTTTCGGCTGATTTTTTATATAGAAAATTTTTTAAAAAAATTTGAATTCCCCTATTGACCTAAAGTTAGCTTTAGGGAGTATGATAGGAAATGTAAAAAGGAAGAACGAGAAAGGGAGTGTAAGGAACGATGTATATTGAAAATATGCAAGGACCGGAGGATGTGAAAAAACTGACTTTGGAGCAATTACCTGTATTGGCGGAAGAAATGCGCCATGCACTTTTGATTCGAGCAAGCAAGCATGGTGGTCATTTTGGCCCTAACTTTGGTATGGTAGAGGCAACGATTGCACTGCATTATGTATTTGATTCCCCGAAGGATAAAATTGTTTATGACGTATCTCATCAGAGCTATCCGCACAAGATGCTGACAGGCAGAAAGGATGCGTATCTGTATGAAGAAAAATATGATGACGTATCCGGCTACAGCAATCCGCACGAAAGCGAGCATGATTTCTTTACGGTAGGGCATACGTCCACATCTGTTAGTCTGGCGGCAGGGCTTGCAAAGGCAAGAGACCTGAAGGGCGAGGACGGCAATGTAATCGCAGTGATCGGTGACGGCTCTCTGAGCGGCGGCGAAGCACTGGAGGGTCTGGATTATGCGGCAGAGCTGGACAGCAATTTTATTATTGTGGTAAATGATAATGATATGTCCATCGCGGAAAATCATGGTGGTCTGTATCAGAATCTAAAACTGCTGCGAGAAACAAGCGGACAGGCAGAGTGCAATTTGTTCAAGGCATTTGGTCTGGATTATATTTATGTAGATAAGGGAAATGACACAGCGGCGCTGATTGATGCGTTCAAGCAGGTGAAGGACAGCAAAAAGCCTGTTGTGGTGCATATCAATACACTGAAAGGGAAGGGCTACGCGCCTGCGGAGCAAAACAAGGAGCGTTGGCATTTCAGCGGCCCCTTTGACATTGAAACAGGGAAGCCCTTATATGCCGGCGGCGAGGAAGGTTATGAAGAAATTACTTGCAAGTATTTGCTGGATAAGATGAAAAAAGACCCTTCCGTGGTTGCGATTACCTCCGGTACACCTGGGGTTATGGGCTTTACCAAGAGCAAACGCGAAGAAGCAGGGAAGCAGTTTGTGGATGTTGGGATTGCGGAGGAAACGGCGGTTGCATTGGCATCCGGCATTGCGGCAAACGGCGGCAAGCCTTTTTATGGGGTGTACAGCACATTTGTGCAGAGAGCCTTTGACCAGATTTCGCAGGATCTGTGCATCAACAATAATCCCGCGACGATTGTTACCTTCTTGGGTTCTGTTTATGGCATGAATGACGTGACACATCTGGGGTTGCAGGATATTCCCATGCTGGGGAACATCCCGAATCTGGTTTACCTTGCGCCTGTAACAAAGGAGGATTATCTGGCTATGCTGGATTGGAGCATGGAGCAGAGAGAGCATCCTGTTGCAATCAAGCTGCCGGGCGGCAAGCTGATTTCTGATGGCAAGACTGTGACAAAGGACTTTGGTAAGCTGAACAAATATGAAGTAACACAGGAAGGCAGCAAGGTGGCTGTGATTGGTCTGGGTGCGTTTTATGGACTGGGACAGGCTGCGGCGGATTTGTTGCAGGAAAAAACGGGCACACAGGCAACGGTGATCAATCCTTATTATATTACAGGGGTAGATACAGGGCTGCTGGAAGGACTGAAAAAGCATCATTCTGTTGTGGTCACACTGGAGGATGGAATTCTGGACGGCGGTTTCGGTGAAAAAATCGCAAGATTCTATGGAGAATCTGATGTAAAAGTGCTGAATTTCGGCTTGAGGAAGGAATTTCTTGACAGATACAATCCCGAAGACGTTATGAAGGAAAACCATCTGACTGCAGAGCAGATTGCGGAGGATATACTGGCGGTGCTGAAATAACATAGAAGAAGGTATAAAAAGGCAGCTTTGATTCCAAGGGGAAAAGGGCTGCCTTTTCCTTATTTTGAGGGAAAGGAAAAAATATCGAAAAAAGGTGAAAAAAGTGTTGACATTTTCTGTTAAGCGTGTATAATAAATAAATGTCGCTGCACGAGAGCAGTCGGAAAAAGAGTATAGGCATTGGTCAACAGCGAATGTTTGAAAAGAAAAACATTGACAAGCGGGACTACGGATGATATACTGATATCCGCTGACATAAACAGCGAAAACAAGCACAGAAAAATAAATAAAAAAGTGCTTGACAAACTGAATGATACTTGATAAAATATCATTCGCTGTCGAAAAAAACAGCAAACAAAATCGAATCAGGTATGGAAAATAATACTTGACAAGAAAATGAAGATTTGATAAAATAATCTTCGCTGCTGAAAAGCAGATTGATCCTTGAAAACTGAACAATGGATATGAATAAACACAACCCATAGTCAATTCTGTCAGAGTAGTTCTGAGCTGATTATGAAGCGCGACCATGTGACCAAAGGTTGCGGGAGGCGCTGAATAGCGAAGAATGGAGCGGTTTTCGCGAAGCGAAAAGACAACGCGAACTGACGAGATAATGAACTTGATTTTGCCGGTTTAGAAAAACCGGAGTTAGCCAGAAGAACTGGCTAGGAACAAAACTTTAACATAAGAGTTTGATCCTGGCTCAGGATGAACGCTGGCGGCGTGCTTAACACATGCAAGTCGAACGAAGATACTTAAAATGAGAGCTTCGGCAGGATTTTTATTTATCTTAGTGGCGGACGGGTGAGTAACGTGTGGGCAACCTGCCCTATACTGGGGAATAATCGCTGGAAACGGTGACTAATACCGCATGTCATCACGGAAGGGCATCCTTCTGTAAGAAAAGGAGTAATTCGGTATAGGATGGGCCCGCATCTGATTAGCTAGTTGGTGAGATAACAGCCCACCAAGGCGACGATCAGTAGCCGACCTGAGAGGGTGATCGGCCACATTGGGACTGAGACACGGCCCAAACTCCTACGGGAGGCAGCAGTGGGGAATATTGCACAATGGGGGAAACCCTGATGCAGCAACGCCGCGTGAAGGAAGAAGGTTTTCGGATCGTAAACTTCTATCAACAGGGACGAAGAAAGTGACGGTACCTGAATAAGAAGCCCCGGCTAACTACGTGCCAGCAGCCGCGGTAATACGTAGGGGGCAAGCGTTATCCGGAATTACTGGGTGTAAAGGGAGCGTAGGCGGCACGCCAAGCCAGATGTGAAAGCCCGAGGCTTAACCTCGCGGATTGCATTTGGAACTGGCGAGCTAGAGTACAGGAGAGGAAAGCGGAATTCCTAGTGTAGCGGTGAAATGCGTAGATATTAGGAAGAACACCAGTGGCGAAGGCGGCTTTCTGGACTGAAACTGACGCTGAGGCTCGAAAGCGTGGGGAGCAAACAGGATTAGATACCCTGGTAGTCCACGCCGTAAACGATGAGTGCTAGGTGTCGGGGAGGAATCCTCGGTGCCGCAGCTAACGCAATAAGCACTCCACCTGGGGAGTACGACCGCAAGGTTGAAACTCAAAGGAATTGACGGGGGCCCGCACAAGCGGTGGAGCATGTGGTTTAATTCGAAGCAACGCGAAGAACCTTACCAAGGCTTGACATCCCGATGACCGCTCTAGAGATAGAGCTTCTCTTCGGAGCATCGGTGACAGGTGGTGCATGGTTGTCGTCAGCTCGTGTCGTGAGATGTTGGGTTAAGTCCCGCAACGAGCGCAACCCTTATCCTTAGTAGCCATCATTGAGTTGGGCACTCTAGGGAGACTGCCGTGGATAACACGGAGGAAGGTGGGGATGACGTCAAATCATCATGCCCCTTATGTCTTGGGCTACACACGTGCTACAATGGCTGGTAACAGAGTGAAGCGAGACGGCGACGTTAAGCAAATCACAAAAACCCAGTCCCAGTTCGGATTGTAGTCTGCAACTCGACTACATGAAGCTGGAATCGCTAGTAATCGCGAATCAGAATGTCGCGGTGAATACGTTCCCGGGCCTTGTACACACCGCCCGTCACACCATGGGAGTTGGAAGCACCCGAAGTCGGTGACCTAACCGTAAGGAAGGAGCCGCCGAAGGTGAAGCCAGTGACTGGGGTGAAGTCGTAACAAGGTAGCCGTATCGGAAGGTGCGGCTGGATCACCTCCTTTCTATGGAGAAAAGCGGAGAAAAGCTGCATAAAAGCTTTTGTCAGAATGGATTGCTTGCAAGACAGGCTGACAAAGAGGTTTTAGGTAGGTTTGCGGAGCAAATACATGAGTAATGCGAAGCATTACGAATGGTTTTTCGTAAACATTTTTCAACGCAAGGTTGTGAAAGATATTCATTGTTCGGTTTTGAAGGATCAAACCTTCAAAACAACTTGCACCTTGAAAACTGAATACAAGTAAAGCAAAAATAGAGTCAATCGAGAAAACAAAATTTTCTATTTTCAAATGTAACAAAAGTTGTATCGCTACAACGAAACATTCCAGAGAAATAGCTATATTAAACTGGTCAAGCAAGAAAGAGCACAAGGAGAATGCCTTGGCACTAGGAGCCGATGAAAGACGTGGTAAGCTGCGAAAAGCTTCGGGGAGGCGCAAACAGCCATCGATCCGGAGATATCTGAATGGGGAAACCTACTTGAGCAAACCTCAAGTATCCATATGTGAATCCATAGCGTATGGAAGGGAACGCTGTGAACTGAAACATCTAAGTAGCAGTAGGAGGAGAAAGAAAACTCGATTTCCTAAGTAGCGGCGAGCGAACGGGAAAGAGGCCAAACCGAAGGACCTGGTTCTTCGGGGTTGCGGACTGCAATTAGCATTGCTGAGAGATAGACGAATGGTTTTGGGAAAGCCAGCCGTAGACGGTGAAAGCCCGGTAGACGAAATCTTGAAGCAGCGAGCAGGATCCAGAGTACCACGAGACACGAGAAACCTTGTGGGAAGCCGGGGGGACCACCCCCCAAGCCTAAATACTCCCTAGTGACCGATAGTGAAGCAGTACTGTGAAGGAAAGGTGAAAAGGACCCCGGGAGGGGAGTGAAAGAGAACCTGAAACCTTGTGCTTACAAACAGTCAAAGGCCTACGGGCTGATGGCGTACTTTTTGTAGAACGGTCCGGCGAGTTACTAATGCCAGCGAGGTTAAGATGTCAGAAGCATCGGAGCCGAAGGGAAACCAAGTCTGAATAGGGCGTAGAGTTGGTATTAGTAGACCCGAAACCGGGTGACCTATCCATGTCCAGGTTGAAGGAACCGTAAAAGGTTTTGGAGGACCGAACACACATGTGTTGAAAAACGTGGTGATGAGGTGTGGATAGCGGAGAAATTCCAATCGAACTCGGAGATAGCTGGTTCTCCTCGAAATAGCTTTAGGGCTAGCCTCGAGCTGGAGTCTAACGGAGGTAAAGCACTGAACTGACGCGGGGCCCAAAAAGGTTACCAACTCATATCAAACTAAGAATGCCGTCAAGATACCCTCGGGAGTCAGTCTGCGTGAGATAAGTCGCGTGGACAAAAGGGAAAGAGCCCAGACCGACAGCTAAGGTCCCAAAGTACGTGTTAAGTGGAAAAGGATGTGGGATTTCATAGACAACTAGGATGTTGGCTTAGAAGCAGCCATACATTTAAAGAGTGCGTAATAGCTCACTAGTCGAGAAAACCTGCGCCGAAAATGTAACGGGGCTAAAACACGACACCGAAGCTACGGATTCCTTACAAAGTAAGGAGTGGTAGAGGAGCATCCTGCAAGGACGAAGCCAAAGTGAGAGCGATGGTGGACGAAACAGGAGAGAGAATGCCGGAATGAGTAGCGAGATACATGTGAGAAACATGTAGGCCGAATATCTAAGGATTCCTGGGTAAAGCTAATCTTCCCAGGGTTAGTCGGGGCCTAAGGCGAGGACGAAAGTCGTAGTCGATGGATAACAGGTTGATATTCCTGTACTACACATAATCAGAACTGTGGGGACGCAGGAGGATAGGGAAACCGGGGAATGGAAAGACCCGGTCAAGCGTAAAGCTGTGGGAGATAGGCAAATCCGTCTCCTGTAAGTGAAACGTGATGAGGACTGAAAAAAAGTAAGGAAGTTTCCGAATCCACACTGCCGAGAAAAGCCGCTATTGCGTTATGTGTACCCGTACCGTAAACCGACACAGGTAGATGAGGAGAAAATCCACAGGCCGACGGGAGAAG